>NZ_JOGB01000044.1 GCF_000719335.1 Streptomyces sp. NRRL S-87 | reverse complement strand
GTTGGGGTGGGGGTGGTTGGGGTGGGAGTGGTTGGTGTTGTTGCGGGGCCTGGGGTTGTGCCGGTGGGGGGTGCAGCTGCGGTTCTGGGGCCTGGGGCTGTGCGTGCGGCGGTGCGTTCGCGCGCAAGGAGGAGGGCGAGCTGGTTGGACTCGGTGCCGCCGGTGGTGACGAGGGCGTCGGGGGCGGGGGCCGTGGGGAACAGCTCGGCGGCGAGGGCCCGGGTGACGAGGGCTTCGAGGGCGGAGGCGGCGGGGGCCTGGTCCCAGGAGTCCAGGGAGGGGTTGAGGGCACTGGCGGCGAGGTCGGCTGCGGCGGCCAGGGCGAGGGGAGGCGTGTGCAGGTGCGCGAGGCAGTACGGCTCGGCGGGGTCGGCCGAGCCGGCGGCGACGACCCGGGTCAGGGTGGCGAGGGCCTCCTCGGCGCCGGTTCCGTGCCCAGGGAGTACGTCGCCCAGCGCGTCGGCGAGGTCACGCGCGACGCGCTCGGGGCCGCCCGGCGGGAGGGGGCCGCCGCGCTCCCGTGCACCGGCTTCGAGGGCCGTGAGGACGGTGTCCACGAGGGGGCGCAGTGCGGCGGGTCCGGCTGCGCCGCCGGCGAGCGGGGGGAGCGCGGGCATGCGGTGTCCTCCCTGGGCGTCTGGGCGGGGGCGGGGACTCGCCCCCGGTCAGCCCAACGAGCCCGACCCGCCGGTGGTAACCCTCGACGCCGCGCCGGCGTGTCGCCGTACCGCCTTGGTGTGTAACCCCGTCGGCCCTCGACACGTCGCCCGGCGTCGGGGTCAGCCCGCTTCGGGGGCCGCCCCGTGGTGTGTGGGTCCCCTCGGCGCTTGACCCGCAGGGCCTGCCGCCGGACCAGCCTGCCCTACCGCCTCAAGCACCTCCCCCACACACCACGGGGCGGCCAACTCCCTTGATTTCGTGCACCCGGGTCGGGCTGAGACCGTCGGCGGGCCCGTCGCTGCGCGGTGCCGGCAGGGCTGGTCGGCCAGCCCCGCCGGCGTCGGCGGCCCGGGGGCCGGAGGGGTCAGGAGCGGACCCGGAGGGCGCGGGTGAGGTCGTCGAGCTGGTCGGCGAGCTTGCGGCGGAGGGCGGGGGTGACCTCGTCGGAGTCGAGGGCGGCGTGGCCGGCGGCGAGGAAGTCGGCGTCGACCGTGTGGAAGGGGAACGCGTCGCGGCCGGCGGCCAGGGCCATGGCGGGGCCGCGGCGGGCGGAGAGGGCGATGGCGTCGGGGTGGTAGCGGGCGGTGTACTCCTGGGTGAGGTCGGCCTGCTCGGGCTGCCAGAAGCCCTGGGCGGTGGCGGTGAAGAGGTAGTTGGAGAGGGTGTCGTCGCCGAACATGGACTGCCAGGCGGCGGCCTTGGCCTCGGGGGT
The DNA here is from genome assembly GCF_000719335.1 of Streptomyces sp. NRRL S-87. Classification (GTDB taxonomy): domain Bacteria; phylum Actinomycetota; class Actinomycetes; order Streptomycetales; family Streptomycetaceae; genus Streptomyces. Next base: position 55,957 of record NZ_JOGB01000044.1, on the reverse strand, counting down.
GGGGAGGGCGGCCCGGCAGCGGGCGGCGCCTTCCTGGCCGGTGGCGGTCGGGTCGGCGGCGAGTTCGGTGGCGATCTCGGGTTCGCCGACGGCGCCGAGGACGGCGAGCCGGGTGAGGATGCGCCAGCGCAGTTCGGGGTCGAGCTCGGGCCCGCCGGGCACCGTGCCGTCGGCGAGCCAGGCGGCGACGGTGTCGGGCTGGGTGGCGGCGTCGATGTAGGACCGTACGGCGATCAGGCGCAGGCCGGGGTCCTCGCCGCCCTCGGTGCGGCGGATGAGGGCGCGGGCGACGGAGGTGACGAGGGCGAGTGCGCCGGGTCGGTCCGCGGGCGGCAGGTAGCGGTCGGCGATCTGGTGGCGGGCGAAGCCGAGGACGGCCTGCACGATGGCGAGGTCGGTCTCCTCGGGCAGGTGCGCGTGGGCGGTCTCCAGGTAGGCGGCGGGTTCGAGTTCGCCGTCGCGGACCATGTCGCGCAGGGCGTTCCAGATGACGGCGCGGGTGAGTGCGTCGGGGACGGTCGACAGGCTCCGCAGGGCGGCCTCTTCGGAGGCGTCGTCGAACCGGACCTTGGCGTAGCTGAGGTCGCCGTCGTTGAGCAGGAGCAGGGCGGGGCGGGGGCCGGCGGCGGAGACGACCTCGTCGGTGGGGAGGTCGAGGGGGAGGCGTTCGCGCAGGTCGAGGCGGCCGTCGGGGGTGCGGTCGTAGAGGCCGGCGAGGACGTGGTGGGGCCGGCTGCCGGTGCGGTCGACGGTGAGGGTCCAGCCGCCGGGGCTGGTACGGACGTCGGGGGCGAGGGTGTCGACGCCGGTGGTGCGCAGCCAGGTGTCGGCCCAGGCGTGGACGTCGCGGTCGGTGGAGGCGGCGAGGGAGTCGACGAAGTCGGCGAGGGAGGCGTTGGCGAACTTGTGGCGGCTGAAGTGGAGGTTGATGCCGGCCAGGAAGTCCTTCTCGCCGAGCCAGGCGACGAGCTGGCGCAGGGCGGAGGCGCCCTTGGCGTAGGAGATGCCGTCGAAGTTGAGGAGGGCGGAGGCGGTGTCGGGGACGGCCTCGGGGTCGGGGGCGACGGGGTGGGTGGTGGGGCGCTGGTCGGCGTCGTAGCCCCAGGCCTTGCGCTGGACGCCGAAGTCGGTCCAGGTGTCGGTGAAGCGGGTGGCTTCGGTGAGGGTCTGGTAGCCCATGAACTCGGCGAAGGACTCGTTGAGCCAGATGTCGTCCCACCAGCGGAGGGTGACGAGGTCGCCGAACCACATGTGGGCCATTTCGTGGGCGATGACCATGGCGCGGGTCTGGCGTTCGGTGTCGGTGACGGCGGAGCGGTAGATGAATTCGTCGCGGAAGGTGACGAGGCCGGGGTTCTCCATGGCGCCGGCGTTGAACTCGGGGACGAAGGCCTGGTCGTAGGAGTCGAACGGGTAGGGCTCGGAGAACTTCTCGTGGTAGCGGTCGTAGCAGGCGCGGGTGATGTCGAGGAGTTCGTCGGCGTCGGCGTCCATGTGGGCGGCCAGGGAGCGGCGGCAGTGGATGCCGAAGGGCAGGCCGGCGTGTTCGGTGCGGATGCTGTGCCAGGGGCCGGCTGCGACGGCGACGAGGTAGGTGGAGATGAGGGGGGTGGGGGCGGCGGTCCAGACGGCGGCGCCGTCGGCGCGGTGGCCGGTGCGTTCGGTGACGCCGTTGGCGAGGACGGTCCAGTCGGCGGGGGCGGTGATCTCCAGGTCGAAGACGGCCTTGAGGTCGGGCTGGTCGAAGGCGGCGTAGACGCGCTGGACGTCGTCGAGGAAGAGCTGGGTGTAGAGGTAGGTCTCGCCGTCCGCGGGGTCGGTGAAGCGGTGCATGCCCTCGCCGGTGCGCGAGTAGCGCATGGCGGTCTCGACGCGCAGTTCGTGGCTGCCGGCGGTCAGGCCGGTGAGGGGGAGCCGGTTGTCGTCGAGGGTGGCCGGATCGAGCGGGTGGCCGTCGAGGGTGACCGAGCGCAGTTCGTCCGGTTTCAGCTCCACGAAGGTGTCACCGGCTGCTTTGGCGGTGAACCGGATGGTGGTGGTGGAGTCGAAGGTGTCGTCGCCCCTGGTGAGGTCGAGGGCGATGGCGTAGTGCTGGACGTCGAGGAGGGCGGCTCGGGTCTGCGCTTCGTTGCGCGTCAGTGCGGACATGGGCCCATGCTGCCCGACGGGCCCCGTCCGACCTAGGGGTCTACTCTTCGCCCGCAGCGATCGTCTCGTGGTGGCGGATGACCTCGGCGATGATGAAGTTGAGGAGTTTCTCCGCGAACGCGGGGTCGAGCTTGGCGTTCTCGGCGAGCTCGCGCAGGCGGGCGATCTGGCTGGCCTCGCGGGCCGGGTCGGCGGGGGGCAGGTGGTGCTTGGCCTTGAGGAAGCCGACCTGCTGGGTGCACTTGAACCGTTCGGCGAGCATGTGGACGACGGCTGCGTCGATGTTGTCGATGCTGTCGCGCAGCCGGGCCAGGTCGGCGCGGACGTCCTCGTCGATGGGGGTGGCCTTGTCGCTGGTGCTCATGGTGGGTGAGCTTACGTGGGTGGCGGCGGATGATCACTGCTCGGCCGCACAGTGAGACGGTGCGGGGGGGGGTGGGTGGCCGGATGCGGACCCGTACGGCGGTGGCGTCGGCGATCGCAACCGCGCCGCGTCCGTCCGGCCGGTGTGCGCGGTGGCCGGACGGACGGGGGCCCGGGTGCGTGGGGGCCGGGCCCGGGGCGTGGGTGGGACGGGTGCGGGGCCGGTTACAGGCCGGCCGCGGCGGACCGGATCGCGGTGGCGAAGGTGGACACCTCGGTGTAGACGCCGGGGTAGCCGGCGCGGGCGCAGCCCTCGCCCCAGCTGGTGATGCCGACCTGGATCCAGGCGCCGGCGTTGTCGCGGCGGAACATGGGGCCGCCGGAGTCGCCCTGGCAGGTGTCGACGCCGCCGGTGTCGAGGCGGCCGGCGCAGATCTCCTCGCCCTGGATCAGGGAGCTGCCGTAGGCGCCGGCGCAGGCGGCGTCGGAGACGAAGGGGACGTCGGCCTTGAGGAGGTAGCGCTGCTGCGCGCCGCCTTCTCGGGTGGCGCCCCAGCCGGCGACGGTGAAGGTGCCGTTGTTGTAGGCGGTGGTGTCGGCGATCTTGAGGGTCGGGAGGTTGATGGGGCGGGCGAGTTTGATGAGGGCCCAGTCCTTGCCGTTGCCGTCGTAGCCGGGGGCCTGGAGGACGTAGGTGGAGCGGACCTTGATGGCGCTGGGGCTGTTGAGGTCGACGACGCCGGCGGTGGCGGTGATGGAGGTGTTGGCCCCGGTGCGGCTGACGCAGTGGGCGGCGGTGAGGACGATCTGCTGGGTGTAGAGGGCGCCGCCGCAGCCCATGGAGAGGCGGACCATCCAGGGGAATTCGCCCTGTGCGGCGCGGACACCGCCGACGACGGGCTGGGGTGCGGCCTGGGCGGCGCCGGCGGGCTGGAGGCTGAGGGCGGCCAGGGCGACGGCGCCCGCGGCGAGGGTGCGCTGGAGCAGGCGGCGGGCCAGCGAGGCGCGGGGGTGCGCGGCGGGGATGCGTGGAGTCTTCAACACACTGCCTTTCGTGGGGGGTTGGGCTGTGCGTGGTCGGTCCCGGGGAGGACCGACAGACTGACGCGTCCATGTCACAACTCGGACCGCGGTGCGGCAAGAGGGCGTTTCGGCCACCGCTGCAGGGCGACATCGGCGGGGCCGCGTCGGGGCGGCACCGCGCGGAGGCTGGGGCTGCCGCACGGAGGCTGGGGCGCGCACGGCGCGCGACGGCGCGCGGGAACGGGCCCGCACTGCCACACGTCCGCGTACCTGCGAATCCCATCGGCACGGGTGCGCTACTTCTGGATACGCAAGGTGACTGACCGCCACAAGGAGTAACGCATGTCCGTCGACACCGCGGCCGCCGCCGCAGCCGCAGGCGCGGAAGCCCACCGGATCCAACTCAGCCTCAGTACCGCGGCCGCCCGCAACCTGGCCACCACGACCAAGTCCGAACCCCAGATGCAGGGCATCAGTTCGCGCTGGCTGCTGCGCAAGCTGCCCTGGGTGCACACCCCCGGCGGCGCCTACCGGGTCAACCGCCGCCTGTCGTACGTGGTCGGCGACGGCCGGGTGACCTTCGTCAAGAGCGGCTCCCGGGTCCAGGTGATCCCGGCCGAGCTCGCCGAGCTCCCGCTGCTGCGCGGCTTCGACGACCCGACCGCGCTCGGCGCGCTGGCGGAGCGGTTCGTCCAGCAGGAGTTCGAGCCCGGCCAGGTCATCGTGGAGGCGGGCCGCCCGGCCGACCACGTCTACCTCGTCGCGCACGGCAAGATCGAGAAGGTCGGCCCGGGCCCGTACGGGGAGGAGGCCGTCCTGGGCCGCTTGGGCGACGGCGACACCTTCGGCGGCCACGCCCTGGCCGGCTCGAACGGCACCACCTGGGACTTCACCGCCCGGGCCGCCACCGCCGTGACCCTGCTGACGCTGCCCGAGACGGCGTACCAGGCGGTCGCGGAGCAGTACGAGGGGCTGCGCGCGCACGTCTCCCGGACGCGCGACACCAGCAGCCAGAACGGCCACAAGACCAACAAGGCGGGCGAGAAGGCCATCGAGCTGAGCGCCGGCCACGTCGGCGAGGCCCTGCTGCCCGGTGCGTTCGCGGACTACGAGCTCACGCCGCGCGAGTACGAGCTGAGCGTGGCCCAGACGGTGCTCAAGGTCCACACCCGCGTCGCCGACCTCTACAACCAGCCGATGAACCAGACCGAGCAGCAGCTGCGGCTGACGATCCAGGAGCTGCGCGAGCTCCAGGAGCACGAGCTGGTCAACAACGCCGAGTTCGGGCTCCTCAACAACGCCGACTACGACCAGCGCATCCAGACCCACTCGGGCCCGCCCACCCCCGACGACCTGGACGACCTGATCTCGATGCGGCGCGGCACGCAGTACCTGTTCGCCCACCCCAAGGCCATCGCCGCCTTCGGCAAGGAGTGCAACAAGCGCGGTCTGACCCTCGGCCACGTGGACGTGGACGGCCACCACATCCCTGCCTGGCGGGGCGTCCCGATCCTGCCCTGCGGCAAGATCCCGATCTCGGAGGCGCACTGCTCCTCGATCATCGCGGTGCGCACGGGCGAGGACAACGAGGGCCTCATCGGCCTGTACCAGACGGGACTGCCGGACGAGGTGGAGCCGGGCCTGAACGTGCGGTTCATGGGCATCGACGAGCGGGCGATCATCTCGTACCTGGTCACCGCGTACTACTCCGCCGCCATCCTCGTGCCCGACGCCGTCGGGGTCCTGGAGAACGTCGAGGTCCGCCCGCGCGCCTGAGCACGCGGGGGACCGCCCCCTCTTTTTGCCTTGCTGTCACGCCTTGCTTGTGGAGTCCGCCCTTCGCGCCGGCGGCGGAGCGCGGGGTGGCGGACCGCGTCCGTTAGGGAATTTGACGGAAAGACACCTACTCGACGGTTCGAATCGTGCACCGGGTGGGTAGTAACCCGGTGTCGCGTGAGTCGGTGTTCGGGCCCGACCTCCCCGCCAGGAGGCCGGGCCCGTTCCGTGTCCGGAAACCGGGCGCCGCACCGGCCCCGGAGGGGTCGCGGGCCCGGGTCCCGCGGTGCCGGCGGGTGTTCAGCCCGCCCCGTAGACCGGCCGCGGCGTCTCGCCCTCGGCCAGCAGCTTCTGCGCCGCCTCCCCCGCCTCGGCGGGGGTCCAGCGGGCGCCCTTGTCGGCGGTGGGGCCGGGCCGCCAGCCCTCCATGACGGTGATGCGCCCGGCCTCGGCCTCGAAGATCCGGCCGGTGACCCCGGCGCAGGCCGCCGAGCCCAGCCACACCACCAGCGGGGAGACGTTCTCGGGGGCCATCGCGTCGAAGCCGCCCGCGGCCGGCGCGGCCATCGTCTCGGCGAAGGTCCGCTCCGTCATGCGGGTACGGGCGGCCGGGGCGAGGGCGTTGACCTGGACGCCGTACCGCTCCAGCTCGGCGGCGGCGACCAGGGTCAGGCCGACGATGCCGGCCTTGGCGGCGCTGTAGTTGGCCTGGCCCACGGAGCCGAGCAGGCCCGCGCCGGAGCTGGTGTTGACCACGCGGGCCACCGGCGTGCGGCCGGCCTTGGCCTCGGCGCGCCAGTGGGCGGCGGCGTACTTCAGGGGCAGGAAGTGGCCCTTGAGGTGGACGCGCATGACCGCGTCCCAGTCGTGCTCGTCGAGGTTGACCAGCATCTTGTCGCGCAGGAAGCCGGCGTTGTTGACGAGGGTGTCCAGGCGTCCGTACGCGGTCACCGCGGCCCGGACCAGGGAGGCGGCGCCCTCGGCGGTGGCGATGTCGCCGCCGTGGGCGAGGGCGCGGCCGCCGGCCGCCTCGATCTCGTCGACGACCTGGACCGCCGGGCTGTCGGGCCCCGGCCGGCCGTCGAGGCCGACGCCCAGGTCGTTGACGACCACGGACGCGCCCTCGGCGGCGAAGGCGAGGGCGTGCGCCCGGCCCAGGCCGCGGCCGGCGCCGGTGACGACCACGACCCGGCCCTCGCAGATCCCCTTACTGCTCATCTCGGTTCTCCTTGTCGACGGTGGCCTTGCCGGCACCGGGCTCGTCGGCGCCCGGCCGGTTGGCGGTGGCGGCGGCCAGGAACGCGGGGCGCTCCCCGCCGCCGTGGAGGAGGAGGCTGGCACCGCTGATGTAGGCGGCCCGGTCGGAGGCGAGGAAGACGGCGGCCTCCCCCACCTCGCGCGGTTCGGCGAGGCGGCCGAGCGGCACGGTGCCGCCGACGGCGGCGACACCCCGCTCGTCGCCGTAGTGCAGACGGGTGAGCTCGGTGCGGACCATGCCCAGCACGAGCGTGTTCACCCGTACTTCGGGCGCCCATTCGACGGCCATCGAGCGGGCCAGGTTCTCCAGGCCCGCCTTGGCGGCGCCGTAGGCGGCGGTGCCCGGGGAGGGTCGGGTGCCGCTGACGCTGCCGACCATCACGAGGGAGCCGCGGGCGGCGCGCAGGTGCGGGTGGGCCGCCAGGGAGGCGGTCAGCGGGGCGAGCAGGTTGAGTTCGAGGACGCGCGCGTGGCGGGCCGGGCCGCCTTCGGCGAGCGGGCGGTAGGGGGTGCCGCCGGCGTTGTTGACCAGGCAGTCCAGGCGGCCGTACCGGGTGGCGACGGAGTCGAAGAAGGCCTCGACGGCGGCGCCGTCGCGCAGGTCGAGGGGGATGAACCCGGCCTTTCCGGCCGGGGTTTCGATGGGGTGCTCCGGTGGTCTGCGGGCGCACAGGACGACCTGTGCGCCCGCGTCGAGGAACGCCCTGGCGATGCCCGCTCCGACGCCGCGGGTTCCGCCGGTGACGACCGCGACCCTCCCGTCCAGCTCCATGGGCTGCTACCTTCCACACCTAACAAATGTTTGGTGGAAAGGTAGCTGATCCTCTCATGGGTGTCTCCACCTCCCGCCCGGACAAGGGCGTCGCCGTCGTCACCGTCGACTTCCCACCCGTCAACGCGCTGCCCGTACGGGGCTGGTACGAACTCGCCGACGCCCTGCGCGCGGCCGGCCGCGACCCCGAGACCCGGTGCGTCGTCCTGGCCGCGGCCGGCCGCGGCTTCAACGCCGGGGTCGACATCAAGGAGATGCAGCGCGACGCCGGGCACGGGGCGCTGCTCGGGGCCAACCGCGGCTGCGCCGAGGCCTTCGCCGCGGTCTACGAGTGCGAGGTGCCGGTGGTGGCCGCCGTACAGGGCTTCTGCCTCGGCGGCGGCATCGGCCTGGTGGGCAACGCGGACGCGATCGTGGCCGCCGAGGACGCCGTCTTCGGCCTCCCGGAACTGGACCGCGGCGCCCTCGGCGCCGCCACGCACCTGGCCCGGCTGGTCCCCCAGCACCTGATGCGCGCCCTGTACTACACCTCGCGCACCGCCACCGCCGCCGAGCTGCACGCCCACGGCTCGGTGTGGAAGGTCGTGCCGGGCGCGGAGCTGGCGGCCGCCGCCCTGGAGCTGGCCGCCGAGATCGCGGCCAAGGACGGCACGCTCATCCGACTGGCCAAGGCCGCGATCAACGGCATCGACCCGGTGGACGTGCGCCGCAGCTACCGCTTCGAGCAGGGCTTCACCTTCGAGGCCGACCTCAGCGGGGTGGCCGACCGGGTGCGCAGCACCTTCGGCAGCGAGCGGACGGAGGCGTCGTCGTGACCGACAAGACCATGACCCCCGACGAGGTCGTCGGGCGGCTGCACAGCGGGATGACCCTCGGGATCGGCGGCTGGGGGTCGCGGCGCAAGCCCATGGCGCTGGTCCGGGCGCTGCTGCGCTCCGACGTCACCGACCTGACCGTGGTCTCGTACGGCGGCCCGGACGTGGGCCTGCTGGCGGCCGCGGGCCGGATCCGGCGGCTCGTCGCACCCTTCGCCACGCTCGACTCGGTCCCGTTGGAGCCGCACTTCCGGGCGGCCCGCGAGCGGGGGGCCTTCGAGCTGACGGAACTCGACGAGGCGATGTTCATGTGGGGCCTGCACGCGGCCGCGAACCGGCTGCCGTTCATGCCGGTGCGGGCGGGCCTGGGCTCGGGGGTGATGGAGGTCAACCCCGGGCTGCGGACGGTGGTGTCGCCGTACGAGGACGGCGAGGAGCTGGTCGCCGTACCCGCGCTGCGGATGGACGCGGCGCTGGTCCACCTCAACCGGGCCGACCGGCTCGGGAACGGACAGTACCTGGGCCCGGACCCGTACTTCGACGACCTGTTCTGCGAGGCCGCCGACCGGGCGTACCTCTCCTGCGAGCAGCTGGTGGAGACCGCGGCGCTCACCAAGGACGCACCGCCGCAGATGCTGCTGGTCGGCCGGCACTGCGTCACCGGGGTCGTGGAGACCCCGAACGGGGCGCACTTCACGTCCTGCGTGCCCGACTACGGGCGCGACGAGGCCTTCCAGAAGCTGTACGCGAGCACGCCGTGGGAGGAGTTCGCGGCCCGCTTCCTGGCCGGCCGCAGCGAGTACGACTACCAGCGGGCCGTCGCCGACTGGCGCGCGGAACGGACGGCGGGGCGGGCCACGGAGGGACGGCGATGAGCACCTCGACGAGCACCACCCGGGCCGAGTACTGCGTGATCGCCTGCGCCGAGGCCTGGCGGGACGACGGCGAGGTACTGGCCAGCCCGATGGGCCTGGTCCCCTCGATCGGCGCGCGGCTGGCCCGCCGCACCTTCTCCCCCGACCTGCTGCTGACCGACGGCGAGGCCACGCTGGTCCGTGACGACGGCACGGCCGAGGGCTGGCTGCCCTACCGCAAGCACCTGACGACGGTGACCGGCGGGCGCCGGCACGTGATGATGGGCGCCTCCCAGATCGACCGCCACGGCAACCAGAACATCTCCTGCATCGGGGACTGGGCCCGGCCGTCCCGGCAGTTGCTGGGGGTGCGCGGGGCGCCGGTCAACACCCTCAACAACCCGGTCAGTTACTGGATCCCCCGGCATTCGACCCGGGTCTTCGTCGAGCGCGTGGACATGGTCTCGGGCGTGGGGTACGACCGGGCGGCGGCGGCCGGGCCGTCGGCGAGCCGGTTCCACCGCATCCCCCGGGTGGTGTCGAACCTCGGCGTCTTCGACTTCGCGACCCCGGACCGGTCGATGCGGCTCGCCTCCCTGCACCCGGGCGTGACGGTCGAGGAGGTGCGGGCCGCGACCGGGTTCGTGCTCACCGTGCCGGCGGACGTGCCGTACACGCGGGAGCCGACCGCGGCCGAACTGCGGCTGATCCGCGAGGAGCTCGACCCGGCCGGGGCGCGGGACCGGGAGGTGCCGGCGTGACCGCCCCCGTGATCGGGACCGCCCTGACCGAGCTCGTGGGGGTGCGCCACCCGATCGTGCAGACCGGCATGGGGTGGGTGGCCGGCCCGCGGCTGGTCTCGGCGGCCGCGAACGCGGGCGCGCTGGGCATCCTCGCCTCGGCGACCATGACCCTCGACCAGCTGCGCTCGGCGGTGCGGGAGGTGAGGTCGCGGACCGCGGAACCGTTCGGGGTGAACCTGCGGGCGGACGCCGGGGACGCCGCCGAGCGGGTGGAGCTGCTGATCTCCGAGGGCGTGCGGGTGGCGTCGTTCGCGCTGGCGCCCTCCCGCGAGCTGATCCTGCGGCTGAAGGACGCGGGCGTGGTCGTGGTCCCCTCCGTCGGGGCCCGCCGGCACGCCGAGAAGGTGGCCGCCTGGGGCGCGGACGCGGTGATCGTGCAGGGCGGGGAGGGCGGCGGGCACACCGGCGACGTGGCGACCACGGTGCTGCTGCCGCAGGTGGTGGACGCCGTGGACATCCCCGTCGTGGCCGCCGGCGGCTTCCACGACGGGCGCGGGCTGGTCGCGGCCCTGGCGTACGGGGCGGCCGGGGTGGCGATGGGCACCCGGTTCCTGCTGACCTCCGACTCCACCGTCCCCGACCCGGTCAAGGCCCGCTACCTGGCGGCCTCCGTCAAGGACGTCACGGTCACCACGGCCGTGGACGGGCTGCCGCACCGGATGCTGCGCACCCCGCTGGTGGACTCGCTGGAGCGGGCCGGCCGGATCCGGCGGCTGGCCCGCGCGGTGCGGCACGCGGCCGGCTTCAAGGAGCTCTCGGGCCTGAGCTGGTCGCGGATGCTGCGCGACGGGCTGGCCATGAAACACGGCAAGGACCTGTCCTGGAGCCAGGTCCTGCTCGCCGCGAACACCCCCATGCTCCTCAAGGCGTCCATGGTCGAGGGCCGTACGGACCTCGGGGTCATGGCATCGGGCCAGGTAGCGGGCGTGATCGAGGACCTTCCGTCGTGTGCGGAACTCGTCGCCCGGGTCATGGCCGAGGCACACCAGGTACTGGACCGGCTCCCAAGGAGTGCACAGGTATGAACGGCACCAGCCGTACGCGCGGCGCGCGTGGATCGATGGAGAACCGAAGGGCCCGGAGCGTGCGACGGGCACGGCTGCTGGCGGCCGGAGCCCTGGTCTCCGCGCTCGCCGCGGGGGCCCTGCCGGCGGCGGCCACCGCCGCACCGGCCCCGGCCGCCGCCCGCCACCCCCACGGGGTGCACGCGGTGGCGGAGACCATCCGGCAGATACCGCTCCAGGGCGCGGTCAACGTCCGCGACCTGGGCGGCTACTGGACCTACACCGGAGGCCAGGTGCGCACGGGCCTGGTGTACCGGGCCGACGCCCTCGGCAAGCTGACCCCGGCCGACGTGGACACCCTCGCCGGGCTGCGGCTGACCAAGGCGGTGGACTTCCGCATCCCGCTGGAGGTCCAGTACGACGGCGCCGACCGGTTGCCGGCCGGGCTCGCGACGACCTCGCGGCCGGTCAGCGACCTCGGCCTGTACGGCATGCTGCTGACGGCCATCGGCAGCGGGGACCCCGTCAAGCAGGAGCAGATGCTCGGCGGGGGCAGGGCGGAGGCCTTCATGCGGGACGTCTACCGCACCTTCGTGACCGACCCCGCCGACCGGGCGCAGTTCGCGGCGACGCTGCGGGACGTCGCCGACGGCGCGCAGGGTCCGCTGCTGTACCACTGCACGTCGGGCAAGGACCGCACCGGCTGGCTGAGCTACGTGCTGCTGCGGGCGCTGGGGGTGCCGGTGTCCTCGGCCGAGCGGGACTACCTGGCGTCCAACACCTTCCGGGCGGCGTACGACGCCCGGGTCCGGGACGGGCTCAGGCAGTCGGGGCGGATGCAGAACCCCGACCTGCTGATCCCGCTCCAGGAGGTCCGCCAGGACTACCTGGACGCGGCCACGTCGCGGATGGAGGCGGACTACGGCAGCTTCTACGGCTACCTGACCCGGGGCCTCGGCCTGGACGTGCCGACGCTGACCCGCCTCCAGTCGAAACTGGTCCGCTAGCCGGCGGGAGTTGCGGGGTGGCCCCTCCCCCGCCCCGCCCCTTCCCGAAACCGGGACTCCGCCCCGGACCCGCGCCTCGAACGCCGGCGGGGCCGGAGTCACCCGGGGCGGGGCGGTTCCAGCCCGCGCGGCGATTGAGCGCACCCGACGCGGAGCGCCGGGCCGGGGGTCCGAGGCGGAGTCCCGGGGAACGGTGGAAGGGCGGGTAGGGGACCGGCCCCGCAGGGCACGTGCGCGGTCACGCACCGGCGCCGGGACAGGCACCGGCGCCGGGCGCCGGTCAGGCGCCGGCGCGCCCCGTGCCGGAGCGACGGCGCGACGCGCCGGACCGGCCCCGCGAGGACCCGCCCCCGGCACGCCCGCCGGAAGCCTGCGCCGCGCCGCGGCCACCGTCGGAGCCGGAGGCCTTCGCAGCGGCCCGGCCGGAACCGGCGGCCCGGCCGGAACCGGCGACCCGCCCGGAACCCTGCCCGGCACCCGACGCCTGCGCGCCACCGCGACCGGCACCCCGACCCGCCCCCTGGGCCGGGGCGGCACCGCGCCCGGAGCCCTGGGCCGCGGCGGCGGAGTCGGCCGCGGCCGCGCGGCCGCGGCCGGAGCCGGAGCCGTCGCCCCCGCGCCCCCGCCGGGACCGACGCTGGCCACCGCCACCGGAGGCGGCCTTCGCCGGCGCCTGGGCCGGCGCCGGGACCTCGATGGTGACCGGCACGCCCGAGGGCTCACGCGCCCCCGTGAGCTCCGCCAGCTCCGCGTCCGACGACTTCACCCGCGCCTCGGCGGGCGTGATGCCCGCGTCCGCCATCAGCCGGGACATCTCCCGCCGCTGCTCGGGCAGGACGAGCGTGACCACCCGCCCCGACTCCCCGGCGCGGGCGGTGCGGCCGCCGCGGTGCAGGTAGTCCTTGTGGTCCACGGGCGGGTCGACGTTCACGACCAGGTCGAGGTCGTCGATGTGGATGCCGCGCGCCGCCACGTTCGTGGCGATGAGGGCCGTGATCTCGCCGGTCCGGAACCAGTCCAGCGTGCGGTTGCGCTGCGGCTGCGAACGCCCGCCGTGCAGCCCGGAGGCCCGGACGCCGCTGGCGAGCAGCCGCTTGACCGTCCGGTCCACGGACCGCTTCGTGTCCAGGAACATGATCACGCGGCCGTCGCGGGCGGCGATGCGCGTGGTGACCGCCTTCTTGTCCGTCTCGTCGAGGACGTGCAGGAGGTGGTGCTCCATGGTGGTGACCGCGCCGGCCGAGGGGTCGACCGAGTGCGTGACCGGATCGACGAGGAAGTCCCGGACGAGCCGGTCCACGTTCTTGTCCAGGGTCGCGGAGAACAGCATCCGCTGGCCGTCCGGCTCGACCTGCCTGAGCAGCGCGGTGACCTGCGGCAGGAAGCCCATGTCGGTCATCTGGTCGGCCTCGTCGAGCACGGTGATCGAGACCCGCGCCAGCGTGCAGTCGCCCCGGTCGATCAGGTCCTTCAGCCGGCCCGGGGTGGCCACCAGCACTTCGGCGCCGCGGGCGAGGGCGTTGGCCTGCCGGTTGATCGACATGCCGCCCACGACCGTGGCGATGCGCAGCCGCAGGGCCGTCGCGTACGGGGTGAGCGCGTCCGTGACCTGCTGTGCGAGCTCCCGGGTCGGTACGAGGACCAGCGCGAGCGGGGCCTTGGACTCGGCGCGGCGGCCGGCGGTGCGGACGAGGGTCGCGAGTCCGAACGCCAGGGTCTTGCCGGAGCCGGTGCGGCCGCGGCCGAGCAGGTCGCGGCCGGCAAGGGAGTTCGGCAGGGTCGCGGCCTGGATCGGGAAGGGTGCGGTGACGCCCTGGTCGGCCAGGGTCTTCAGCAGGGCCTCGGGCAGGTCCAGGTCCTCGAAGGCGGCGACCGGCGGGAGCGCCGGGGTCAGCGTCTCGGGCAGGGCGAAGTCCTGCGGGCGGGCGGGGTTGCCGGCGCCGCCGCCGTTCTTCTTCGCACCCTTCTTCGCGCCGTTCTTGGCACCGCTCCTGGCGTTGCCCTTGGCGCCCTGGGCGGTGCCCTGGGCCGCGGCCCTGGCGGCGCCCTTCGGCGCGGCGCCGCGGCCGCGGGCGGAGCCGCCCGCCCCGCCGGAGCGGCGGCCGGACCGGGAGTCGGTGGTGGGTGCGGAACTGGCGGAACTGGAGCTGGTCATGCGGAAGCGCCCTCCTGGACCTGGTGTGACAGCACGAGCCGGGGCCCGCACCTGACGGTGCGGGCCCCGGTTGTCGCGACGATGCGTGCGGGCGCGTGGGAACGCGTCAGGACACGTCGGTACGCGTCGGCCTGGAATCAGGCGGGGAGGATGTTCTCCGCCTGCGGGCCCTTCTGGCCCTGGGTGACGTCGAAGGTCACGGCCTGGCCCTCCTGGAGCTCACGGAAGCCCTGGGTGGCGATGTTCGAGTAGTGGGCGAAGACGTCGGGGCCGCCGCCGTCCTGCGCGATGAAGCCGAAGCCCTTTTCCGAGTTGAACCACTTCACGATGCCGGTGGCCATAATTTTCTCCTGATAGGTAGAGGGCGCCCATCCGGAGATGCCGGAAACAATAAAAGCGCCTGCGGATCATTCCCGTCAGGCGCACATAAAGTTCATGGGTACCACAACTGCAACACCTCGACGTTAGCACATCCCCGGGCGAGGGGGTCGGGACGGCCGGATCCCGCCGCCCCGACCGGGTGGTTACAGCCGCTCGATGACGGTGACGTTCGCCTGGCCGCCGCCCTCGCACATGGTCTGCAGGCCGTACCGGCCGCCGGTGCGCTCGAGCTCGTGCAGGAGGGTGGTCATGAGCTTCACGCCGGTGGCGCCCAGCGGGTGCCCCAGCGCGATGGCGCCGCCGTTGACGTTGACCTTCGCCGGGTCGGCGCCGGTCTCCTTGAGCCAGGCCAGCACGACGGGGGCGAAGGCCTCGTTGATCTCGACCAGGTCGATGTCGTCGAGGGTCATGCCGGTCTTCTTCAGCGCGTACGCGGTCGCGGGTATGGGGGCCGAGAGCATCCGGACGGGGTCCTCACCGCGCACCGAGAGGTGGTGGATGCGGGCGCGCGGTGTCAGGCCGTGCTCGGCCACCGCCCGCTCGGAGGCGATCAGCATGGCCGCGGCCCCGTCGGAGACCTGGGAGGAGCAGGCGGCGGTGATGGTGCCGCCTTCCAGGACGGGGTGCAGGGCCGCCATCCGTTCCAGGGTGGTGTCCCGGCGCGGGCCCTCGTCGGTGGTGACGTCCCCGTACGGGACCAGCTCGCGGTCGAAGCGGCCCTCGTCGATGGCCTGGACCGCGCGCTGGTGGGAGCGCAGGGCGAACTCCTCCATGGCGCGGCGGGAGATGCCCCATTTCTCGGCGATGAGCTGGGCGCCGTGGAACTGGTTGACGGGCGCGTCCCCGTAGCGGGCCCGCCAGCCCTCGCTGCCGAGGTAGGGGCCCTGGGTCAGGCCGAGCGGCTCGGCGGCCTGCCGGGAGGCGAAGGCTATGGGGATCATGGACATGTTCTGGGTGCCGCCCGCGACGACGAGGTCCTGGGTGCCGGACAGCACACCCTGGGCGGCGAAGTGGACGGCCTGCTGGGAGGAGCCGCACTGGCGGTCGATCGTGACGCCCGGCACCTCCTCGGGCAGCCCCGCGGCCAGCCAGGCGGTGCGCGCGATGTCCCCGGCCTGCGGGCCGACGGTGTCGAGGCAGCCGAAGACCACGTCCTCGACGGCTGCCGGGTCGATGCCCGTGCGTGCGACGAGGGCCTTGAGGACGTGGGCGCCCAGGTCGGCCGGGTGGACCGCGGCCAGCCCTCCCTTGCGGCGGCCCACCGGGGTGCGGAGCGCGTCGACGATGTAGGCCTCGGGCATGGCGGGGCTCCTTCGGGACGGGCGCGCGGGCGCGCCGGGGCTACGTACGGACGGCGATCCCGTCCAGCACCATCGACAGGTACTGGCGGGCGATCTCCTCGGGGCTGTGCCGGCCGCCCGGCCGGTACCAGGACGCGGCCACCCACACGGTGTCGCGGACGAACCGGTAGGCGAGCCGGATGTCGAGGTCGGGGCGGAACGCGCCGCTGGCGACGCCCCGCTCCAGCGTGCCGAGCCAGGCCTCCTCGAACTTGACCTGGGAGTCGCTCAGGTACTGGAAGCGGGGCTGGTCGGCGAGGTGGCGGGACTCCTTCTGGTAGATGGCGACGGCGGCTCGGTGCCGGTCGATCTCGCGGAAGGACTCGGTGACGAGGGCCTCGATGGTCTCGCGGGGGCCGAGGCCGGAGGCGAGGACGGCGTCGTAGCCCTCCCAGAGCTCGCCCAGGAAGGTGGAGAGGATCTCGTCGAGCATCGATTCCTTGGAATCGAAGTGGTAGTAGAGGCTGCCGGCGAGCATCCCCGCCTCGTCGGCGATCTTGCGGACGGTGGTGGCGTTGTAGCCGTGCGCGGCGAACACCTCGGCGGCGGTGCCGAGGAGTTCGCGCCGGCGCTCGGGCGAGGGGGTCACGTGGGTCTTCTTCGTGGGCACAGGGCCATTCTCGTCCCTCGGCTAAGGGTGCCGGCTGCTCACCGAGACCGTCTCGCCGGTCATGTACGAGCTGTAGCCGCTGGCCAGGAACACGATGACGTTGGCGACCTCCCACGGCTCGGCGTGGCGGCCGTAGGCCTCGCGGGCGGTGAGCTCGGCCAGCAGTTCGGGGGTGGTGACCTTCACCAGGTGCGGGTGCATGGCGAGGCTGGGGGCGACGGCGTTGATCCGCACCCCGAACTCGGCGGCCTCCAGGGCCGCACAGCGGGTGAGGGCCATGACCCCGGCCTTGGCGGCGGCGTAGTGGGCCTGGCCGGCCTGGGCGCGCCAGCCGATGACGGAGGCGTTGTTGACGATCACTCCGCCGCGGGGGTCACCGGCCGCGCGGGCGGCCCGGAAGGCGCGCAGGGCGGCGCGGGTGCAGCGGAAGGTGCCGTTCAGCGTGACGTCGAGGACCTTCGTCCACTGCTCGTCGGTCATGTCGGCCAGGGGTGCGGTGCCGCCCAGGCCGGCGTTGTTGACGACGAGGTCGAGGCGGCCGTGGCGTTCCTCGGCGTACGAGAACAGGGCCTGGACCTGGGCCTCCTCGGTGACGTCGCAGGCGAGGCCGGTCACCTTGCCGGGGCCGAACTCGGCGGCGAGGACGGCCTCGGTCTCCTTGAGGCGGCGGGGGTGGGCGTCGCTGACGACCACGCTCGCGCCCTCCTCGAGGAAGCGGCGGGCGGTGGCGCCGCCGATGCCGGCTCCGGCGGCGGCGGTGATGACGGCGGTACGGCCGGCGAGGAGGCCGTGCCCGGGTACGTACGCGGCGTGGGTGGCGCCGCCGCCGCTCTCGACGCTGCTCATGGCCGTACGTTAACCTGCCAAACGCTTGTTAGGGAAGCGCGCGGAGCACGGCCGCCGGAGCGGCCGGGGAGGGGAGCCGCAGATGGACCTCGCGCACACACCCTCGGAGGAGGCCTTCCGGGCCGAGGCCCGCGCCTGGCTGGCCGCGCACGTGCCCGCACGGCCGCTGCCCTCGCTGGAGACGGCGGAGGGCTTCGCCGCCCACCGCGAGTGGGAGGCCGAACTGGCCGCGGACCGCTGGTCGGTGGTGTCCTGGCCGGAGGAGTTCGGCGGGCGGGGCGTGGACGTCTTCCACTGGCTGGTCTTCGAGGAGGAGTACTACGCCGCCGGGGCACCCGGCCGGGTCGCGCAGAACGGCGTCAACCTGCTCGCCCCGACCCTCTTCGACCACGGCACGCCCGAGCAGCGGGCCCGGGTCCTGCCGGCCATGGCGCGCGGCGAGGTGGTCTGGGCGCAGGCCTGGTCCGAGCCGGAGGCGGGCTCGGACCTGGCGGCCCTGACCTCCCGGGCCGAACGCACCGACGGCGGCTGGCTCCTGTCGGGGCAGAAGACCTGGTCCTCGCGGGCCGCCTTCGCTGACCGGGCCTTCGGCATCTTCCGGACCGACCCGGCGGCGCCCCGGCCCCACCAGGGCCTGACGTACCTGATGTTCGACCTGCGCGCGCCCGGGGTGAGCGTGCGGCCCATCGGGCGGCTGGACGGCAAGCCGGCCTTCGCGGAGCTGTTCCTCGACCGGGTCTTCGTCCCCGACGCGGACGTGGTCGGGGAGCCCGGCCAGGGCTGGCGGATCGCGATGTCGACCACGGGGAACGAGCGGGGGCTGATGCTGCGTTCACCGGGCCGGTTCCTGGCGGCCGCGGACCGGCTGGTGCGGCTGTGGCGGTCGGTCGGCGACCCGGCGGACCCGGCCCTGCGGGACCGGGTGGCCGACGCGGTCGCAGGGGCGCGGGCGTACCAGCTGTACACGTGGGCGGCGGCCTCGCGGTTCGCGGCGGGGTCCGGGGTCGGGGCGGAGTCGAGCCTGAACAAGGTGTTCTGGTCGGAGCTGGACATCGCCCTGCACGAGACGGCGTGGGACCTGCTGGGCGCGGACGGCGAGCTGGCGGACTCGGAGTGGGCCGAGGGGTACGTCTTCTCGCTCGCCGGTCCGATCTACGCGGGCACCAACGAGATCCAGCGCGACATCATCGCCGAGCGGCTGCTCGGCCTTCCGAAGGGCCGCCGCTGATGCGATTCCTGCCGACCGCGGAGCAGGGCGACTTCGCGCGCTCGCTGCGCGCACTGCTGGCCGCCGCCGACGTGCCGGCGGCGGCCCGGGCCTGGGCGGCCGGGGACCACGCGCCGGGGCGGGCGCTGTGGGCCGGGCTCGGGGAGCTGGGGGTCTTCGCCCTCGCCGTGCCCGAGGCCCACGACGGGGTGGGCGTCCTGCCGGTGGAGCTGGCGACGGCGTTCGTGGAACTGGGCCGCGCCGGGGCGCCGGGGCCCCTGGTGGAGACGGCGTCGGCCGCGGTGCTGCTCGGGGAGCACGGGCCCGCGGCGGGGGCGGGGAAGCGCTGGCTGCCGGGCGTGGCGGCGGGCGGGACGGTGCTGGCGCTGGCCGGGCCCGGTTCGCCGTACGCGCTGGACGCGGACGCGGCGGACGCGGTGCTGGCGGTGTCGGAGACCGGTGAGCTGGTGGCGGCGGTCGGGCACGGGGTCGTACGGGCCTCGGCCGACCCGGCGCGGCGGTTGGCGGCCCCGGTCACGGGGGGCGGCGAACGGCTCGGCGCGGTGCCCGCGTCGTGGTGGCGCTGGCCGGCCCTGCTGACCGCCGCGCAGGCGCTCGGGGTGGGCGAGGCGCTGCTCGCGCGCACGGTGGAGTACGTCGGGCAGCGCACCCAGTTCGGGGCGCCGGTCGGTTCCTTCCAGGCGGTCAAGCACCGGCTCGCGGACACGCTGGTGGCGCTGGAGTTCGCCCGGCCGCTGGTGTTCGGTGCGGCGGTGACGCTGGCGGAGCGGGACGTGGCGGCCGCGAAGCTGGCGGCGGGCGAGGCGGCGTACCGGGCCGCGCGCACCGCGCTCCAGCTGCACGGCGCGATCGGCTACACCGAGGAGCTCGACCTCGCGCTGTGGCTGCGCAAGGCCCGCCCGCTGCGTACGGCGTGGGGCGCCCCGGCCGACTGCCGGGCACGACTGCTGGCCTGAGCGGTCCGGGCCCGTCTCCGGGCCCGTCTCCGGGCCCGTCTCCGGGCCTGTCTGCCCCACCGCCTCAGGCGCCTCCCCCCACACCCCACGCGGCGGCCCCGGGCACCGGGCAGGCCCCCGCACCCCCGTGGCGGGGGCCTGCCCCGTACCGCACCCGCCCCCGGACCGGTGGTCCGGGCCGGGGCCCGCGCGCCGGGCGGCGCCTCGCCGACGCGCGGTCCGCGACGGCGGGCCGCAGCGGTCCGCGGGACGGGACGTCCGGCGAGCCCCCCGCGCCCGCCGGGCGTCCCGCACCGCGGACCGGTGCCGGGTGGCCGGAGCGGTCGCCCCGGCCCGGGACCGGACCGTCAGCCCAGCCCGTACTCGAACCACACCCGGTGGGTGCCATCGTCGTCGACGGCCAGGCCGCCCGTCCCGGTGATGCCGGCGAGCTCGCCCGTACCGCTGCCGGGCACGATGACGAAGAATTCCGCCTCGCGGCTGCCGCCGTCGCGGGTGGTGGCGCAGTGGGCGTAGTTGAACGCCCCCTTGCGGCCGGCCACTTCGCCCTCGAAGGACTCCATGGCGACGTACGTGCCGGTACCGGTTGCCTGGTCGTAGGCGGCCGTGAACAGCGTGGCCGAGCGGCCGGTGATCTCCCCCTGGTAGTGCTTCTCCAGACGGGAGACGCCCACGGGCACGGCCGTCTCGATCGCGGGTTCCGGTGCGGTGTCGGTGGGCACGAAGCTCGCCACCTCGAAGGTTCCCTCAGCTCTCATGCGCCCCAACGTAGCCGGGGCCACTGACAATTGCCCTGACCTGCGGTTCCGTGCCGCGGACAGTCCCGTGCGGGTGCCGGGCGCGGCGGGGTCCAACGAGGCGCCGGGGCAGGGCTACACGGGTGCGTCGCCGGCCGCGGCGAGCAGGCGACGGCCGAGCACGTGCGCTGCGCGCCGCACCTCCTCGCCGTCCAGGATGCGGAACGGCACCGGCAGGGCGGCGAGTTGCTCGGCGTACCAGCGGGGGTTGCTCGTGGTGCCGACCAGCCGGCAGGTCGCGCCGTCCACCGGCTCCAGGCGGCCCAGGGTCCGCGGCACGTACGGGGCCACCGCGTCGAGCGGGGCCTCGACCACGACCTCGGCGGCGTACTCCCAGCCGGCCGCGAGGTGCTCTTCGAGCACGGCGACGGGGTCGAGTCCGGCCGGCGGCTCGAAGTCCTCGTCGAGCACCTCGACGGCCCCGATCCGGTCGACCCGGTAGGCCCGGCGCCCTTCCGAGGTGTGCGACCAGCACAGCAGGTACCAGCGGCCGTGCCGTACGACGACCGCCCACGGGTCGACCCGTACGTCCCGCTCGCGGCCGGCCCCGGAGCGGTAGGCCAGGCGCACCCGGCGGCGGTCCGAGCACGCGCCCACCAGCTCGGTCGTCGTGCCGGGGTCGGGCCGGGCGGCGGCGCGGTCGGGCGCCGGGGCGGCGGTCCGGCGGACGGCGTCGGCCTGCGCGGCGACCCGCTCCGGCAGCGCGCGCACGATCTTGCCGAGCGCACTGCCCACGGGGCCGGTGGTGTCGTTCGCGTCGTGGTGGCCGTCGAGGACCGCCATGACCAGGCAGAGCGCCTCGGTCGCGCTGAAGGTCAGCGGCGGCAGCCGCAGCCCGCGGCCCAGGCGGTAGCCGCCGTACGGCCCGCGGAACGACTCGACCGGGATGCCGGCCTCCCGCAGGATGCCGACGTACCGCCGGGCCGCCCGCTCCGAGACGCCCAACTTCCCGGCGAGCCGGTCGGCGGTGATGCCCGGGACGGACTGGAGGAGTTCGAGCGTCATCAGCGCCCGTGCGGTGGGGCTCGTGTCGCGGTCCATGCGGCGCCCCCTCCCGGCGTGTCCGGCTATGGCCGGTCCCCCGGCTCCCGACGTGTTCCGGACGTGGAACGTCCGGAACGGAGCCTAGCGTGGCGCCCATGACCGACGACACCGTCCCCGTCCCCGTCCCCTCCCTCTTCCCCATGCCCCCGGCCGAGCCGTCGTCGACGGCCGGCGAGGTCGAGATGCTCCTGTTCGCGCTCGACCGGTCCCGTGCCCAGTTCGCCTGGAAGTGCGGCGGCCTGGACGCGGCCGCGCTGAACCGGCCGCACCCGCCCTCGGCGTTGACCCTGGGCGGTCTCCTCAAGCACATGGCGCTCGTCGAGGAGCGGTACGCCGTCGACTTCACGGGCGAGGCGCCCGGGCCGCCGCTGGACGTGCCCGAGGCGGTCTCGGACCCGCAGTGGGTGTGGCGCAGCGCGGCCGACGAGACCCCCGAGGAGCTCTACGGGCTGTGGCGCGGGGCGGCCGGGCGCTCCCGGGCCGCGATGGTGAGGGCCCTGGCCGACGGAGGCCTCGACCGGCCGGCCGCGTACACGGCCTGGGCGGACGGCACGCCGGTGAACCTGCGGCGGATCGTGGTGGACCTGCACGACGAGTACGCCCGGCACGTCGGCCACGCCGACCTGCTGCGCGAGGCCGTCGACGGCCTCGTGGGCGAGGATCCGCCGCGGTGACGGCGGCCGCGGCGGCGCGCGGGCGCCGGCGGTCGGGCGGCCGCGGACGGGCGCCGGCGGTCGGGCGGCCGCGGACGGACGGCCGCGGACGGGCGCCGGCGGTCGGGCAGCCGCGGACGCCCGCCGGCCGCCGGCCCGAGGGCTGAACCGCCGCCGTCGGAAAAGGGTTTGGCGCACCGCGGGACACCGCATAGGCTCCCGGTCAAGGCGGGGTCGTAGCACAGAGGTAGTGCGCCGCGACAGCATCTCGGAGGACGCCGGTTCGAATCCGGCCGCCCCGCCCCCGAACCCATCCGTGGAAGGCCGCCGCATGCGCCCGGCACTGCCGTACGGAGACGCCCTGCGCGACCGGCTCGGCCCGGTGCGCGGCGCCCGCAAGCTGGCCAGCAGCCCCCGCTCCCGCGTCTGGCGCGTGGAGCTCGTGGCGCACGGCGGCCGGCCCGCCGTCGTCAAGCAGGCCGTGGGGGACGACGACCCCGAGGGCCGCTACCGGCGCGAGGGCGCCGCCCTGCGCGCGGCCGCCGCGTCCGGTGTCGTCCCGGAGCTGCTCGCCACCGACCCCGAGCGGCGGGTCCTCGTCCTGGAGCACCTGGAGCACCGGAGTCCCGCCCCCGACTGGATCGTCGGGTACGCCGAGTCCCTCGCCCGCCTGCACGCCAGCCCCGTCGACCCGGCGCTGCTCCCCCGCCTGCGGGGGCCCGGCCCGCAGGACGCCGAGGCCTTCGCCGCGCTCGGCGGCCGGCTGGGCGTACCGGCGGGCGCGGACGTGCGGGCGGAGCTCGCGGCCCTGGTGGAGCGCCTCGCCGAGGCCCCCGGCAGCGCCCTGCTGCACGGCGATCCGTGCCCGGGCAACGACCTGAACACCCCCGGCGGCGTCCGCTTCGTGGACTTCGAGCAGGCCGCCGTCGGCAGCGGCGCGACCGAACTGGCCTACCTCCGCATCGGCTTCCCCACCTGCTGGTGCGTGACCGCCCCCGCGCCCGCCCTGGTCGCGCGCGCCGAGGCGGCGTACCGGCGCATCGCGCCCGTGGAGGGCGACCTCACGGACGCCTGCGCCGGGTGGCTGATCCGCGGGGACGCGCTGGTGCCGCGGGCCCGGCGGACCGGCGGGGGCGAGCACCTGGAGCGGCTGCCGGCCCGCGACTGGACCTGGGGCACGGCCGGCGCCCGCCAGCGGCTGGCGCACCGGCTGGGGGTGGTGGCCGACCTGGCCGGCGGGGCACCGGACCTGCGGGCCCTCGGCGGGTACTGCACGGCGCTGCGGGCGGCGGTGGTGGCGCGGTGGCCGAGGACGACGCGCCCCGTTCCGGCGCACCGGCCGGCCGGGTGACGCGCCCCGCGTCCCCGGTACGCCAGGAGCCCCTGACCCCCCGCCTGGCCCCCCGCCGCCGCGACGCGCCCTGTTCCCGGGCGGCGTCCCGCGCGATAGTCGGACCATGACCTACGACATCCCCGCCGCCGAACGGGCCCTGGCCTTCGGTCGGGCCGCGCGCGCGTACGCCGCGTACCGGCCGGAGTACCCGGCGGGCGTCTTCGACGCCGTGGAGGAGTTCGGCGGGCTGCGGCTGGCAGGGGCCCGGGTGGCCGACGTGGGCACCGGCACCGGGCTGGCCGCCCGGGCGCTGCGCGACCGCGGTGCGCGGGTGACCGGCGTGGAGCCGGGGGCCGGGATGGCGGAGCAGTTCCGCCGCGAGCTGCCGGACGTCCCGCTGGTGCGCGGCGACGGCAACCGGCTGCCGCTGGCGGACGGCTCGCTGGACCTGGTCGCGTACGCCCAGTCCTGGCACTGGACCGACCCGGCGCGCGCCGTGCCCTCGGCGCTGCGGGTGCTGCGGCCCGGCGGCGTCCTCGCACTGTGGTGGAACGACCCGGACCCGGCCGTGCCGTGGGTGGCCGAGCAGCAGGCCCGGATCGTGGCGCGGTTCGGCGACGGCTGCTACATCTCCGACCGCACGCTGCCGGCCGGGCTCTCCTGGCGCACCCGGGAGCTGCGCTGGTCGCGCCGGGTGCCGATCGACTTCCACCTGGCGAAGCTGGCCACGCACTCGGCGTTCATCGTGCTCGGCGAGGCCCGCGGGGCGGGGTTCCTGGCGGCGGAGCGCGCGCACCTGCTGCGGCACTTCCCGGACGGCGGCCTGGACGAGCCGTACGTCACGACCGTCTCCGTCGCGGTCCGCCCCGCGGACGCCCCCTAGCCAGCTGGTGCCTCGGCCGGGCTCTTACGCGTTCGGGTCCCACTCCGCGAGCTGCTCCATCGGCTCGGTGTCTCCGGTGGTCTCCAGGGCATCGAGCGGGATGCGCGCGTAGAAGTAGAGGACCAGTTCGCTCGCTGCGCCTCGCATCGCCATGTCGCCCGGCTCCGCGTCGGCGGCGAGGTCGTCGCAGCGGACGCCGTCGGCGTCGAGGGTCAGGCGCCAGGAGCGGCCCTCGGTCGCGTGCAGGTCGATGGTCGCCGGCTTGAACGGCCAGGGGACGGTCGTCGCCGAGACGGTCGTCAGGAACTCGTCGACGCCCTCGACCGCGACGTCCGTCGGCAGCGGCTGCGCGGCCCCCTGGGTGAGCTGGACGTCGTAGGTGTGGACGGCGATCTCCTGGATCTGGTGACGGGCCAGGGCTCCGCTGGTCTCCGGGGCCTGCGAGCGGCCCCACCAGGTCCAGCAGCCGCGGTCCGGGCCGGCCTCGCGCATCGCGTCGAGCATGAGCTCGGTCGACTCGGCGAGCCAGGCGTCCAGGGCTTCGCGGTCGCGGGGCGCGGTCGGGGCGCCCTTCGGGTCCGTCTTCGCCGGGGGCTCGGCGCCCGGGCCCGCCGCGACGATCGCGGCCTGGCGGCGGCGGCCGTCGCCGAGGTGCTGCGCCAGTTCGCGCAGCGTCCAGTCCGGGCAGGTCGGGACCTGGACGTCAAGGTCGGGGGCGGCCGCGAGCGCGGCCCGGAACGCGGCCGAGCGGTCCTCGATCAGCCGCAGGACCTCGGGAAAATCCAATATGTTGGGCACCTCGGCTGTGTATCACGGTGCTCCGGCGGCCACGTAGCGAATTTGTCGGACGAAGGCGTGGACGGCCGGGGGGAGCGGCGGCGCCGAAGTCCTCCTGGAGCTAGGCGAGCAGCCCGAGCAGCCGGCCCACGGCGTCCGCGACGGGCCGGCCGACCTCGCCGACGGCGGCGGCGATCTGGGCGACGGAGGCCAGGACCAGACCGCGCTGCCGCAACGCTGCGAGGTCCGGGACGAGTTCGGGCAGGGCCTCCTCGACCGTGCGGTCCTGCTCCGGCGTGAGGTGCCGGCGCAGTTCGCCGAGGAGGCGGGTCAGTTCCTCGACGACGGCGCGGAGCTCGGCGTCCCCACCGCCGCCCGCCGTGCCGTAGTTGATGCCGATGTTCTCGCGGCCGCCGTGCATGTTGACCACGGGGCCGTAGTAGTGGGACGCGTCGCTCACAGCTTGAACCCCGTGTTCCCCCGCCCGCCGTTCATGTTGACGACGGGGCCGTAGTGGTTGGTGCTGTTGCTGTGGAACTGCTGCACGACCGCGGTGAACTCCGCTGCGGGGTTGTCGATCGCGTCCACGATGCGGCCGGCGATGCGCCGCAGCTCCTCCATGCTCGGAAGGGTCACGACCACCATGGAGCCGCCGGCCGTCTCGACGGCAAGCACCCTCCTCGACCGCCCGAACACCACCGTGACGACGAAGACCACCAGCGGGACCACGAAGACGACGGCGAGCGTGCCGTCGTCGGCCCGCCCCACGCCCGAGGAGCCGTCCTGCGCGTAGGTGAGCGCGGCGTAGATCACGAAGGTGACGGCGAGCACCCCCAGGAAGCGCGCGAACGCCGCCCTCCGGTCCGGCTTGAGCTTGAACGCGTCCACCCACGTGATGTTGTGCAGGGGGAACGCGGCCGAGCCCACCCACAGCATCCGGCGGCTGACCCGGAGGACCAGCGCGTCCCCGCCCCGGAACGCCTGCGCCGGCTGCCGTTCCGAGGGGACGTGCGGGGTCGGAGGGACCCGGGGGACGGGGGGCGGGGGCGTCCGGGGCGGGGGCGGGGGCTCGGGCGGCGGTGCGGCGTTTCCCGTGAGGTCCATACGTCCCCCCGACGTCTCGTCACCGGCGGCCGGACGCCGCCGGGGACCATTAAGCGCCCCCGGAGGCGCGCCGGGCAGCCGAGATACGGCCAGTCCGCCGCTCTGGCCGGAAGTCGCCCCTGACCTCAGGGGGCCTCGGGGTGCCTCATGGGGCCTCGGGGTGCGTCGGGGTGCCTCGGCTCCCCGAAGGGGACGACTCAGGCACCCGCCACGAGCATTCCGCCCATCGTGAGCATCGTCGCCGCGACCAGCCCGTCCAGGACCCGCCAGGCCTTGGGGCGGGACAGGACTCCGCTCAGCAGGCGGGCGCCGAAGCCGAGGGTGAAGAACCAGCCCAGGCTGGCCAGCGCGGCGCCCGCGCCGAAGGCCCAGCGCAGGTCGCCGCGGTCGGAGGCGAGCGAGCCCAGCAGCAGGACGGTGTCGAGGTAGACGTGCGGGTTGAGCCAGGTCATCGCAAGGCAGGTCAGGACGGCCCGCCGGGCGGACCCGGCCTCCGGCCCGCCGGCCGTGAGCGCGGCCTCCGGGTCCGGACGCAGCACCCGCCGGGCCGCCAGGACGCCGTAGCAGAGCAGGAACGCGCCGCCCGCCAGGCCCACCGCGGTCAGCGCGGCCGGCCAGGCGGTGACCACCGCGCCGACCCCGGCCACGCCGAGGGCGATCAGCACCGCGTCGGAGACGGCGCAGATGGCGACCACGGCGAGGACGGCGTGCCGGCGGGCGCCCTGGCGCAGGACGAAGGCGTTCTGCGCCCCGATGGCCACGATCAGGGAGAGTCCGGTGCCGAAACCGGCGAGGGCGGCGGCGAGGATGCTGCTGGTCATGAGGTCGACCGTAAGGACCGTGCGGGAATGAGTACAGCTAAAGATTCTTAAGTACCCTTAGCCCTACTTATGGACGAGCTTCCGCTGGACCAGGTCCAGACCCTGCTCGCGGTGGTCGACGAGGGCACCTTCGACGCCGCGGCCGCCGTGCTGCACGTGACCCCTTCCGCCGTCAGCCAGCGCGTCAAGGCGCTGGAGCAGCGCACCGGGCGGGTGCTGCTGATGCGCGGCAAGCCGGTACGGCCCACCGAGTCGGGCGAGGTGGTGGTGCGGTTCGCGCGGCAGCTGGCCCGGCTGGAGCGGGACGCCCGCGACGAGCTCGGGCTGGCGGACGAACGGGGGCCGGCCCGGGTGCCGATCGCGGTGAACGCCGACTCGCTCGCCACCTGGTTCCTGCCGGCGCTGACCCGGGTGTCTCAGGACCCGCCGGTCTGCTTCGAGCTGCACCGGGAGGACGAGTCCCACACCACCGCCCTGCTGCGCGAGGGCCGGGTGATGGCGGCCGTCACCTCCTCGCCCGACCCGGTGGCCGGCTGCACCGTACGGCCGCTGGGGGCGGCCCGCTACCTGGCCGCGGCCGCACCGGAGTTCGCCGCCCGGCATCTGACCGGGACCCTGGCCGCGGACCTGCGGGAGGCCCCCCTCGTGGTCTTCGACCGGCGCGACGAGCTCCAGGACGCGTTCGTACGGTCCCTCACCCGGGGCCGTTCGCAGGCCGGGCCGGTCCGCCACCTGGTGCCCACCTCGGACGGCTTCCGGGACGCGGTGGCGGCCGGGCTCGGCTGGGGACTGGTTCCCGAACCGCAGGCCGTGCCACTGCTGCGGTCCGGCCTGCTGGTGGAGCTGGCGCCCGGCCGGCCCATGGACGTACCCCTGTACTGGCAGCAGTGGAAGCTGGACTCGCCCGCCCTGGCCGCCGTCGCCGCGGCCGTCACGGCGGCCGCCGCCGAGGCACTGCTGCCCCCGTCCGGCAGCCGGCCCCGGGGGGCCGGGATTCCGGGTACTCGGCCCTGAACGCCTCGGTCACCGGGCCTCGCCCTCAGGTACGCCAGGGCGTCCGCGTGGCCCGCCCCGGCAGCCCGAGCGGCCCGGGCGAAGTGGCCGGGGCGGGCCGGCGGCGGCCCGGCGCGCCGGGATCGCACGCAACTGACCCCGCTTCGCTGCGGCACGCGCTTTCATGGCTCCATGACCGACAACTGGGCAGACTTCGAAAAGGCCGAACCGGAGTTCTCCGAGGCGGTACGGGCCCGCTTCGCCGCGTACCCGCACCACGTGCTGGCCACCCTCCGCAAGGACGGCTCACCCCGGCTGACCGGCCTGAACGTGGAGATCCGGGGCGGGGAGCTGTGGCTGGGCATGATGCCGGGCTCGCTGAAGGCGCAGGACCTGCGCCGCGACCCGCGCTTCGCGCTGCACTCCAACCCGGGGCCGGACGACACGATGCCCGAGGGGGACGTACGGATCTCCGGGCGGGCGGTCGAGGTCACCGAACCGCCCGAGCTGCACCGGTACGCGGAGGAGGCCGAGGAGTCCGGCGAGGTGCACCCCGGCCACGTCTTCCGTACGGAACTCACCGAGGTCGTCCGCATCACCGTCGACCAGGACGCCGACGAACTGGTCGTCACGACCTGGCGCCCCGGCACCCCCACCCGCACCCTCCGCCGCGGCAACGACGAGGAACCCGCCCGCGAGGCCCCGGAGTCCTCCGGGGCGTGAGCGACCCGGCGCAGCCGGCGCAGCAACCGCGCCGGCGCGCCCTCGTCCGGGTACCACCAGGCGATGCCCCCTACGCCACGAAGGCCACCCAGACCGTCTTCCCCACCGCCTCGTCCGAGACTCCGCACTCATCCGCCACGGTCCTGACCAGCCACAACCCGCGCCCGGTCGTCGACGCGGGGGACGCGCACCGGAACACCGGCAGGCCGGGCCCACTGTCGCGCACCTCGATGAGCACCCGGCCGGGCTCACGCACCAGCCTGACACTGAAATCGCGTCCGGGCGGAGCACCGTGCAGGACCGCGTTCGCGGCGAGTTCCGAAGCGCACAGCCTCATGTCGTCCCACCGCTCGCCCAACCCCCAGCACGCGAGCGTGTCTCCGACGAACTGACGCGCCGCGCGGACGGATGCGCGAGCCCGCGGGAAGCGTTGTTGCCGGACCACCGACACGCCACCCCACCACCCCTCCACCCTGAGTTCCGAATGCCTTACAGACCGTAGCGCTTTTCGCGAAAAGCGGCAAGGTGGACCTGGTCCCTGCCCGGCGTCGAGCCGTCGCATAACGTGGAGACTCGACAGCGAACGATGCGGGAGGGGCCGATGGGCGACAACCGATGGGTCAGTACGTCGATGCCGTACCTGACACCCCGCCAGGCCGGTCAGGCCGACGCCTGGACCGACGAGGCCGCCGCGCAAGGGCGCCGCGGTGGCCAACGCATCGTTCACGCCGGGGAGGTGCCGGCGCCGGCCGAGGTCGCTTCGTTGCTGGCGCTTACCGAAGGCGAAGCGGTCGTGGTCCGGCGTCGGCTGATCCACCTCGACGGCGAGCCGTGCGAGTTGACCGACACGTACTACCCGTACGACATCGCGGCAGGAACGCCGTTGGCGGGAACGGCGAAGATCGCGGGCGGTGCGGTCACTCTGCTCGCATCGCTCGGCCATGTCGGCGTACGCGCTGCGGAGCAGGTCACCGCGCGGATGCCGAGCCACGAAGAGCGCGGTCAGCTCGCGATCGGTCCGAACGAGCCGGTGCTCCGTATCGCACGCGTGACCTACGGTGCGGACGACCGTCCGCTCCAGGCGGACGTGATGCTCATGCCCGCAGACCGCCAGCAGCTGCGCTACGAGATCAGGATCGGATGAGGCGCCGTGGCAACCGGTGACAGCGGCGTACCCGACGCCAGATCTCTGCACGCCCGCATCGCCGCCGATCTCCGTGAAGAGATCATGAGCGGCGAGCTGCCCCCAGGCGCCAAACTGCCCTCCACGGCGCAACTGAAGGCTCGGTTCGACGCCTCCAACGCGACGATCCAGAAGGCACTGCTCCTGCTGAAGGAGGAGGGCCTCGTCATCGGCCGCGCCGGCGCCGCGGTGACCGTCCGGGAGAACCGGCAGCGCACCGTCAGACCGGCGGACTCCCTCACCTCGGCGGCGACCGGCGCCCAGTTCCCCTGGCTCCTGAAGGTCGCCGAACAGGGTCGCAGCGCGCAGAGCGAACTACTCTCGGTCGGACGGACCCAGGTCTCGGGCGACATCGCGGCAGCGCTGGTGATCGCGGAGGGGAGCAGCGCGATACTGCGGCGGCAGCTGATCACCATCGACGGCGAGCCGGCCGAACTGGTGAGCTCCTACTACCCCATGGACGTGGCCGAGGGCACGCAGCTGGCAGAGGTGCGCAAGATCAAAGGCGGTACGCCGACGCTCCTCACCGAGCTGGGCCACCCGCCCCGCCTGAGCGTGGACCGGGTCTCGGCACGGATCGCGACCCAGGAGCAGTACGCAGCCCTGCGGCTCTCCGGTGACCTGCCCGTACTCCGCACGCTCCGTACGGTGTACGACGCGGCGGACCGGCCCGTCGAAGTGACCGTCATGGTCAAGGCCGGCCACCTCTACGAGCTCCAGTACGAGTTCACGCCGGAGTGATCCCCGGACACGCCACGGCGCCCGCGGGTCCGGTCGGGGACGGGCGGGCGCCGTGTCGAGTGCCGTACGTCGTTGTACGGACCGTATGAGGGGTCGCCCCCGGGAGGGGCGGGTACTGCAGGTCCTCGCGGTGGAGCAGCGCTCCCGCGCGCCGGGCCGGCCTGGCCGGGCGAAGCCCGGGAGGCCGACCGCGGCCGAGCGGTGCGGGTCCGGCGTGGAGGAATCAGACCGCCAGGGCGCGGTCCGTGGGCTTGACCGGGTAGGGCAGGGTGCTCGTGCCGGTCAGGAAGCGGTCCACGCCGCGGGCCGCGGAGCGGCCCTCGGCGATGGCCCACACGATCAGGGACTGGCCGCGGCCCGCGTCGCCGGCGACGAAGACGCCGTCGACGTTGGTGGCGTACGAGGCGTCGCGGGCGATGTTGCCCCGCTCGTCCAGTGCCAGGCCGAACTGCTCGACGAGGCCGTTGGCCTGGTCGGTGCCGGTGAAGCCCATGGCCAGGGTGACCAGCTGCGCCGGGATCTTCCGCTCGGTGCCCTCGCGCTGGACCAGCTTGCCGTCCACGAAGTCCACCTCGACGAGGTGCAGCCACTGGACGTTGCCGTCCTCGTCGCCCTCGAAGTGGGTGGTGGAGACGGAGTAGATCCGCTCGCCGCCCTCCTCGTGGGCCGAGGTGACCTTGTACAGCATCGGGAAGGTCGGCCAGGGCTGGGAGGCCGCGTTCCGCTCCTCGTTGGGGCGGGGCATGATCTCCAGCTGCGTGACCGAGGCCGCGCCCTGGCGGTGGGCGGTGCCGACGCAGTCCGCGCCGGTGTCGCCGCCGCCGATGACGACCACGTGCTTGCCCTCGGCGGTGATGGGGGGCGCCACGAAGTCGCCCTCCTGCACCTTGTTGGCCAGCGGCAGGTACTCCATCGCGAAGTGGATGCCGTTGAGCTCGCGGCCCGGCACCGGCAGGTCGCGGGAGACCGTGGCGCCGGCGGCGATGACCACGCCGTCGAACCGCTTGCGCAGGTCCGTGGCGGTGATGTCGCGGCCGACCTCGACGCCGGTGCGGAACTTGGTGCCCTCCGCGCGCATCTGCTCGATGCGGCGGTTGATGTGCCGCTTCTCCATCTTGAACTCGGGGATGCCGTAGCGCAGCAGGCCGCCGATGCGGTCGGCGCGCTCGTACACGACCACGGTGTGGCCGGCCCGGGTCAGCTGCTGGGCCGCGGCCAGGCCGGCCGGGCCCGAGCCGATGACGGCGACGGTCTTGCCCGACAGGCGCTCGGGGGCCTGCGGGGTGACGTCCCCGTTGTCCCACGCCTTGTCGATGATCGAGACCTCGACGTTCTTGATGGTGACGGCCGGCTGGTTGATGCCGAGCACGCACGCCGATTCGCACGGAGCCGGGCACAGGCGGCCGGTGAACTCCGGGAAGTTGTTGGTGGCGTGCAGCCGCTCGGACGCGGCGCCCCAGTCCTCGCGGTAGGCGTAGTCGTTCCACTCGGGGATCAGGTTCCCGAGCGGGCAGCCGTTGTGGCAGAACGGGATGCCGCAGTCCATGCAGCGGCCGGCCTGCTTGCTGATGATCGGCAGCAGGGAGCCGGGGACGTAGACCTCGTTCCAGTCCTTCAGCCGCTCCTCGACGGGGCGGGAGCAGGCGGTCTGGCGGGTGGTGGTGAGGAAGCCCTTCGGGTCAGCCATGGGTCGCCGCCTCCATCATCTTCTCGGTGGTCTCGGACTCGGAGAGTCCGGCCCGCTCAGCGGCGTCCTTGGCGGCGAGCACAGCCTTGTACGTGGTCGGGATGATCTTGCTGAAGCGGTCCACGGCGACGGACCACTCGTCGAGGAGCTTCGCGGCGACCGTGGAGCCGGTCTCCTCGTGGTGGCGGCGCACCACGTCGTGCAGCCACTGCTTGTCGTCGTCGCCCAGGGCCTCGACGGCCTCCAGGTTGCCGACGTTGACGTTGTCGCGGTCGAGGTCGATCACGTACGCGACACCGCCGGACATGCCGGCCGCGAAGTTGCGGCCCGTCTCGCCGAGGACCACCGCGCGGCCGCCGGTCATGTACTCGCAGCCGTGGTCGCCCACGCCCTCGGAGACCACCAGGGCACCGGAGTTGCGGACGCAGAAGCGCTCGCCGGTGCGGCCGCGCAGGAACATCTCGCCGCCGGTGGCGCCGTAGCCGATCGTGTTGCCGGCGATGGTGCTGTACTCGGCGAGGTGCTCGGCGGCACGGTCCGGGCGGACCACGATGCGGCCGCCGGACAGGCCCTTGCCGACGTAGTCGTTCGCGTCGCCCTCCAGGCGGAGGGTGACGCCCTTGGGCACGAAGGCGCCGAAGGACTGGCCGGCCGAGCCCGTGAAGGTCAGGTCGATGGTGTCGGCGGGCAGGCCCGCACCGCCGAACCGCTTGGTCACCTCGTGGCCGAGCATGGTGCCGACGGTCCGGTTGATGTTGCGGATGGCGACCTGGGCGCGGACCGGCTGGGCCGCCTCGGCGGACTCCGCGTTCAGCGCGTCGGCCGCCAGCTTGATCAGGTCGTTGTCCAGGGCCTTCGCCAGGCCGTGGTCCTGCTCGACCAGGGCGTGGCGGACCGCGCCCTCGGGCAGCTCGGGCACGTGGAAGAGCGGCTCCAGGTCCAGGCCCTGCGCCTTCCAGTGGCTGACGGCCTCGGTGGTGTCCAGCAGCTCGGCGTGGCCGACGGCCTCCTCGAGCGTACGGAAGCCCAGCTCGGCCAGCAGCTCGCGGACCTCCTCGGCGATGAACTCGAAGAAGTTCACGACGAACTCGGGCTTGCCGGAGAACCGGTCGCGCAGCACCGGGTTCTGGGTGGCGATGCCGACCGGGCAGGTGTCCAGGTGGCAGACGCGCATCATCACGCAGCCGGAGACCACCAGCGGGGCCGTCGCGAAGCCGAACTCCTCGGCACCCAGCAGGGCGGCGATGACGACGTCGCGGCCGGTCTTGAGCTGGCCGTCGGTCTGGACGACGATCCGGTCGCGCAGGCCGTTGAGCAGCAGGGTCTGCTGGGTCTCGGCCAGGCCGAGCTCCCAGGGACCGCCCGCGTGCTTGAGCGAGGTGAGCGGCGAGGCGCCCGTACCGCCGTCGTGGCCGGAGATGAGGACCACGTCCGCGTGTGCCTTGGAGACGCCCGCGGCGACCGTGCCGACGCCGACCTCGGAGACGAGCTTCACGTGGATGCGCGCGGCCGGGTTGGCGTTCTTGAGGTCGTGGATCAGCTGCGCCAGGTCCTCGATGGAGTAGATGTCGTGGTGCGGCGGCGGGGAGATCAGGCCGACGCCCGGGGTCGAGTGCCGGGTCTTGGCCACCCACGGGTAGACCTTGTGGCCGGGCAGCTGGCCGCCCTCGCCGGGCTTGGCGCCCTGGGCCATCTTGATCTGGATGTCGTCCGCGTTGACCAGGTACTCGCTGGTGACGCCGAAGCGGCCGGAGGCGACCTGCTTGATGGCGGACCGGCGGGCCGGGTCGTACAGGCGCTCCGGGTCCTCGCCGCCCTCACCCGTGTTGGACTTGCCGCCCAGCTGGTTCATGGCGATGGCGAGGGTCTCGTGCGCCTCCTGGGAGATGGAGCCGTACGACATGGCGCCGGTGGAGAAGCGCTTGACGATCTCGGAGACCGGCTCGACCTCGTCGACGGAGATCGCCGGGCGGTCGGACCTGAAGCTGAACAGGCCGCGGAGCGTCATCAGGCGCTCGGACTGCTCGTTCACCCGGTCCGTGTACTTCTTGAAGATGTCGTACCGGCGGTTGCGGGTGGCGTGCTGGAGGCGGAAGACCGTCTCCGGGTCGAACAGGTGCGGCTCGCCCTCGCGGCGCCACTGGTACTCGCCGCCGATCTCCAGCGCGCGGTGCGCCGGGGCGATGCCGGAGGCCGGGTAGGCCTTGGCGTGCCGGGCGGCCACCTCCGTGGCGACGACCTCCAGGTCGGCGCCGCCGATCTTGGTGGCGGTGCCGTTGAAGTACTTCTCGACGAAGGCCTCGTCCAGGCCGACGGCCTCGAAGACCTGCGCGCCGCGGTAGGAGGCGACGGTCGAGATGCCCATCTTGGACATGACCTTCAGGACGCCCTTGCCGAGGGCGTAGATCAGGTTCTTGATGGCCTTCTCGGGCTCGATGCCCTCGATGAAGGTGCCGGCCCGCAGCAGGTCCTCGACCGACTCCATGGCCAGGTACGGGTTGACGGCGGCGGCGCCGTAGCCGATGAGGAGCGCGACGTGGTGGACCTCGCGGACGTCGCCGGCCTCGACGAGCAGGCCCACCTGGGTGCGCTGCTTGGTGCGGATGAGGTGGTGGTGGACGGCGGAGGTGAGCAGCAGCGACGGGATCGGCGCGTGCTCGGCGTCGGAGTGCCGGTCGGAGAGGACGAGCAGGCGGGCGCCGCCCTCGATGGCCGCGTCGGCCTCGGCGCAGATGGCCTCCAGGCGGGCGGCCAGGGACTCGCCGGCGCCGCTGACGCGGTAGAGGCCGGAGAGCGTGACGGCCTTGAGGCCCGGCAGGTCGCCGTCGGCGTTGATGTGGATGAGCTTGGCCAGCTCGTCGTTGTCGATCACCGGGAACGGCAGCAGGACGTTGCGGCAGGTCGCGGCGGTCGGGTCCAGCAGGTTGGACTGCGGGCCGATGTGCGAGCGCAGCGAGGTGACGAGCTCCTCGCGGATGGCGTCCAGCGGCGGGTTGGTGACCTGCGCGAACAGCTGGGTGAAGTAGTCGAACAGCAGGCGCGGGCGCTCGGAGAGGGCCGCGATCGGGGAGTCCGTGCCCATGGAGCCGATCGGCTCGGCGCCGGTGCGGGCCATCGGGGCCAGGAGGACGCGGAGCTCCTCCTCGGTGTAGCCGAAGGTCTGCTGGCGGCGGGTGACCGAGGCGTGGGTGTGGACGATGTGCTCGCGCTCGGGGAGGTCCTCGAGCTCGATCTCGCCGGCCTCGAGCCACTCGGCGTACGGGGCCTCGGCCGCGAGCGCGTCCTTGATCTCGTCGTCCTCGATGATCCGCTGGGCGGCGGTGTCGACGAGGAACATCTTGCCGGGCTGCAGGCGGCCCTTGCGGACGACCTTGGCGGGGTCGATGTCGAGGACGCCGACCTCGGAGGAGAGCACGACGAAGTCGTCGTCGGTGACCCAGTAGCGGCCGGGGCGCAGACCGTTGCGGTCGAGGACCGCGCCGACCTGGGTGCCGTCGGTGAAGGTGACGCAGGCCGGGCCGTCCCAGGGCTCCATCATCGTGGAGTGGAACTGGTAGAAGGCCTTGCGGGCCGGGTCCATGGAGGTGTGGTTCTCCCACGCCTCGGGGATCATCATCAGCACCGCGTGGGGCAGTGAGCGGCCGCCGAGGTGGAGCAGCTCCAGCACCTCGTCGAAGGAGGCGGAGTCGGAGGCGTCCGGGGTGCAGATCGGGAAGATCCGCTCCAGGTTCTCGCCGAAGAGGTCCGAGGCCAGCTGGGACTCGCGGGCGCGCATCCAGTTGCGGTTGCCCTTGACCGTGTTGATCTCGCCGTTGTGGGCGACGAAGCGGTACGGGTGGGCGAGCGGCCAGCTCGGGAAGGTGTTGGTGGAGAACCGCGAGTGGACCAGGGCGATCGCCGAGGCGAAGCGGCGGTCGGAGAGGTCCGGGAAGAAGGGCTCCAGCTGGCCGGTGGTCAGCATGCCCTTGTAGACGATGGTGCGGGCCGACAGCGACGGGAAGTAGGTGGCCGCCTCGCGCTCGGCGCGCTTGCGCAGTACGAACGCCGTGCGGTCCAGCTCCAGGCCGCTCGTGCCGTTGCTGACGAACAGCTGCCGGAAGGCCGGCATGGTGGCGCGGGCGCCGTTGCCGAGCAGGTCCGGGGTGACCGGGACGTCGCGCCAGCCCAGGACCGTCAGGCCCTCCTCGGCGGCGATGGCCTCGATCGTCTCGACGGCGGCGGCCTGTGCGGAGCCGTCGCCGTCGGTGACGGCGGGGAGGAAGGCGATGCCGACGGCGTACGCGCCGGCCTCGGGCAGCTCGAAGCCCGCGACCTCGCGCAGGAACGCGTCGGGAACCTGGGACAGGATGCCCGCGCCGTCGCCGGAGTCCGGCTCGGAGCCGGTGGCGCCGCGGTGCTCGAGGTTCCGCAGTACGGTCAGCGCCTGCTCAACGAGGGTGTGGCTGACCTCGCCGGTGAGGTTCGCCACGAAACCGACGCCACAGGCGTCCTTCTCGTTGCGCGGGTCGTAGAGGCCCTGCTGGGCGGGGCGACCGTCCATGGGCGACCAGGCGGTGCTGCTGGGGCCGGTCGCGGAGTGCGTGGATGCGGAACGCATCGGCTCTCCCGTCGTCGTCGTGGCATGTGCATGTGCCGAGGGACGACGTTGGCCCTCTGCGAAATTGCGTGCAGGTTACATGATGGCTGCAATCCCGGGAACCGGATACTGCATTCCAGCATGCGGACTGCACGAGGCAGAAAAGGAGGACCTTCGCAGGTGCGGAGCACGGGTCGGAGGTCCCGACGGAGGAGTGGGCTTCATTGCCCACGGGGGCTTCCCCCAGGATGCGCCGGGGGAGCCTGACTGTCATGCCCGGCCGACACGCATTCGAAACGGCCGGGAAACGGAACTATCGCAGAATACTCATGTGGCGCGATGCATAGCGTCTCACCGCGCGCGAGGGCTACCCTACGGCCCCGCCGATCAGGCTGCCCAGGACGTACGTCACACCGGCCGCCGCCCCGCCCAGCACGAGCTGGCGCAGACCGCTGAACCACCACGTGCGGGCGGTCACCCTCGACACCACGGCCCCGCACAGGAACAGCCCCAGCAGCGCCACCAGCACGGCGGGCCACAGCGCGGTGGCGCCCAGCAGGTACGGCAGGACGGGGACCAGGGCGCCGAGCGCGAACGAGCCGAACGACGACACGGCGGCGACCAGCGGCGACGGCAGGTCGGCCGGGTCGATGCCCAGCTCCTCGCGGGCGTGGATCTCCAGGGCCTGCTCGGGATCGCGGCTGAGCTGCATCGCGACCTCGCGGGCGAGCGCGGGCTCGACGCCCCGGGAGACGTACAGCTCGGCGAGCTCCTCCATCTCGTCGACCGGGTGCTTGCGCAACTGCCGCCGCTCGACGTCGAGTTCGGCGAGCACCAGCTCGCGCTGCGAGGCGACGGAGGTGTACTCGCCGGCGGCCATGGAGAACGCGCCGGCGGCCAGGCCCGCAAGTCCGGTGATGACGACGGCGGACGGGGCGACCGCGCCGCCCGCCACGCCCGTCATCAGGGCGATGTTGGAGACCAGCCCGTCCATGGCGCCGAACACCGCGGGGCGCAACCAGCCGCCGTTGACGTCACGGTGGGTGTGGTTGTCGCGGTGGGCGGTGTGCAGCGGCGCTTCGATGTCGATGATGGACATGCTCGGTTCCCCTATCCCCTCGTCGTGCGTGCCGGCCGTGGTGGGTGCGCGGCGGGCGTCGGGTCCGTACGTCGGGCTCGTGCGTCGGCGGTGCCGGCGGCGGCGCCGTCGGGTGCCACCGCGCCGGACGCGATGGCGCGCGGGCGCGTTCGTACGGCGGAGCACACGTGGTGCCCCGCTCCCCCTGAACACCTCGAAACTACGCACGATTCGAGCCGCCCGCCAGCAAGGTAGGCCGTACTTACCTGCGCTTTTGCCGCTCGGACGGGGTCGGGCACGGGCCGCCGGAGACGGCGCGCGCACCCCGCGGACACGTCCGCGCGAGACGGCGCGCGCGACGCGCTGCCCGCCATCGGGCAACGCCTCGGCGACCGGGTGACGCGGGTGTTTCGCGCGCCACCGCGCGCCCCCCGGCATGGCACAAATCCCCCAAGGGATCCGAGCGCGGGTCCCACCAGTGGAGAGGCGCGTCATGGAGCAGATCGCATGCAATCCGCAGGTCCTCCTGGAACGGGCCAGAGGCGCTCTGATGGGCCTGGCGGTGGGCGACGCGCTGGGGGCGCCCGCGGAGAACATGAAGCCCTCGGAGATCAGGGCGCGTTGGGGCCGGATCGAGGGCTTCGTCTCCGACGACCCGGCGGGCACGGACGACACGGAGTACGCCATCTTCTCCGGCCTCCTCCTCGCCCGGCACGGCTCCGCGCTGACCGTCTCCCACGTCGAACGCGCCTGGCACCACTGGATCGCCGACCTCGACGAGGGCCCCTTCCGCGGGGCCGGCTTCTCGGAGCGGGGCACCCTGGAGAACCTGCGGCGGGGACTGGCCGCTCCCATCTCGGCGCAGCACCGGCACGCGTGGTCCGACGGGCTGGCCATGCGGGCCGCCCCGTTCGGGGTGTTCGCGGCGGGGCGGCCCGCCGAAGCGGCCCGGCTGGTCGCCGTCGACGGCTCGGTCAGCCACGACGGCGAGGGCATCTACGGCGGTCAGGCGGTGGCGGCGGGCGTCGCGGCCGCCATGGCCGGCGGCTCCCCCGCCTCGGTCGTCTCGGCCGCCCTGTCGGTCATCCCCTCCGACTCCTGGACGGCCCGCTCGCTGCGCCGGGCCGTCACCGCCGCCCCGCGCGGCGAACGGGCGGTGCGCTCGGCGGTGGTCATCGGCGGGTACCCGTGGACCGACCTGGCCCCCGAGGCCGTGGGGCTGGCCTTCGGTGCCTTTGCGGCGGCCGCCGGCGACTTCGCCGGCTCCGTCCTGACGGCGGTCAACATGGGTCGCGACGCGGACACCACCGCCGCCGTCGCGGGCGCCCTGTCCGGCGCGCTGTCCGGCGCCGCCGCCATCCCCGCCGCGTGGTCCTCGGCCATCGGGCCGGTCCGCGGGAGCTGCCTGCCCTCCATGCGCGGCTACCACGTCCTGGACATCGCGGACCTCCTCACCCCCGAATGCGAGGCCGCGTCATGAGTCCCTTCGACCCCGCCGGCGGCCGACCCGGCGACCCCGCGGCGACCCCGACCCCGCCCCTGCCCCCGTCGGCGACGGCCCCGGGCCCGCCCGACGCGGCCGTGCGCCCCGCCGCCACCGCCACCGCCACCGCGCCCGGGGCCGTCCGGCCCCCCGCGCCAACGGTCCGGCAGGCCGCGCACCCCGCGCACGTCCCGCAGGCCCCGCAGGCCCCGCAGGGCGACGTGCGCGGCCCGGAGGAGGCGGCCTGGCGTCGCGACCGGATCGAGGGGCTGCTGCTCGGGCTCGCCGCCGGGGACGCCGCCGGCTGGCCGGCGGCCCGCCACCGGGCCAGCCGCATGCCCGAGTGGACCCGCCGCCTCACCCGCGAACTCGACACCTTCGCCGAGCAGAACGCCACCACCACCCTCCCCGTCCCGATCGCCCTCAACCAGCCCCCGGAGCCGCTCCGCCTCGGCCCGTCCGACGACGCCGAATGGGCCGCCTTCGCCGCCGAGTCGGTGCTCACGGCCGCCGGGGTGCTGCTCAGCGACCTCAGCCGGTCGCGCCGGATGCGGGCCGCCATCGACCTCGCCTGGAACGCCCTGGCCAGCGAGGTCGCCGCCGCCGCCGAACGCGCCCCCGAGGTCGAGTCCGCCGTCCTGCCGCTGCGCGCCCGGATCTCCGTACGGGCCGGGCTCGGGAACCTGGCCGCCGGGCTGCGGCCGCCCGCGACCGGCCACGACAACCCGCACTACTTCGACGACGCCGCCTGCGTACGCGCCGCCGTCCTGGCCGTGGTGCACCCCGGGGACCCCCGGGCCGCCGCGGACCTCGCGGAGTTCGACGCCCGGTACACGCAGGACGGCGACGGGGTGCACGGCGCCCGCGCGATGGCCGCGGCCGTGGCGACGGCCCTCGGCCGGCAGCCCGACGGCCGGGCCGCGACGGCCGCAGCCGGCGTCGGGGCCGCGGTGGACGCCGCGCTCGCCCAGCTGCCCGAGGGCACCGAGATCGGCCGCAACGCCCGGGCCGCGGTGGCCCTCGCCCGGTCCCACGCGGCCGAGGGCGGTGCCTTCGGCCTCGTCCCCACGCTGGAGCACGAGATCGTCGACCACGTCTACAGCTACGGCATCGCCGCCGCCGAGACCGTCCCCGTCGCCCTCGCCCTCGCCACCGCCGCGCGCGGGCG
Source organism: Streptomyces sp. NRRL S-87 (assembly GCF_000719335.1). GTDB lineage: Bacteria > Actinomycetota > Actinomycetes > Streptomycetales > Streptomycetaceae > Streptomyces. Next base: position 15,575 of record NZ_JOGB01000044.1, on the reverse strand, counting down.
CGTCGCCGAGGCCGTACCCGCCGCCGCCTGCCTCTCCCGCGTCGCCGACTCCGCCCCGGCGCTCGCCGGCGCGCTCACCGGCGCGCTGGGCGGCGGCGCGGGCCTGCCCGCCCCCTGGCGCACGGCCTGCCGGACCCTCTCCGGCTGCGCGCTGCCCCGGCTCGCGGGCACCGACCTCGTGGAACTCGCCGGACTGCTCAGTCGTACGGAACTGACCTCACCCAAGGGATGATTCGGACATGACGCTCACTCTGGAAGACCGGGCCGCCGGCTGCCTCGTCGGAGCGGCGGTCGGCGACGCGCTCGGCGGGCCCGTGGAGGGCTGGACGCCCGATCAGATCCTCGAACGCCACGGCGGCCGCGTCACCGGTGTGGTCGGCCCCTGGTACGAGGACTGGCGCACGGCGCGCCCGATCGCCCCGTACCACAAGGGCGACGGCCACGTCACCGACGACACCCTGATGTGCCACGCGCTGGTCCGCGTCTACGAGAAGGTGCGCGACCACCTGGACGCGTACGCCGTCGCCGACCACCTCGTGCCCGACCTCATGGGCACGCCCCGCTGGATCCCGGAGCTGGAGGCCGAGGCCCTCCCGCTCCACCGCGTGTTCCTGGCCGAGAAGTGGATCGTGGCGCGGCTGCACTACGGGCACGTCGACCCCCGCGAGGCCGGCTCGGGCAACATCGTCAACTGCGGCGCGGCGATGTACATGGCGCCGGTCGGCGTGGTCAACGCGGGCAATCCGAGGGCCGCGTACGCCGAGGCCCTGGACGTCGCGGGCGCGCACCAGTCCTCGTACGGACGGGAGGCGGCCGGGGTGTTCGCGGCGGCGGTCGCGGCGGCGTTCACGCCGGGCGCGACGGTGGACACGGTGGTGTCCGCCGCCCTGGCGCTGGCCAAGGACGGCACCCGGGACGCGATCGAGGCCGTCGTCGAAGTGGCCTCCGGGCACCGGGACTTCGAGTCGGCGCTCGGGCCGCTGCGGGCCGCGGTGGCACCGTACGACTCGGTCGGCCCGGACTACCGGCGGCCCTCGATGGACGCGCGGCGGCCGTCGCGGCTGCACGCGATCGAGGAGCTTCCGGTGGCCCTGGGCATGCTGGTCGTGGGCGGCGGGCGGTACGAGGCGTCCGTCCTCGGCGCGGTCAACTACGGCCGGGACTGCGACTCGATCGCCACGATGGCGGGGGCGGTCGCGGGCGCGCTGGGCGGCGCCGCCGCCGTGCCGGCGGCCTGGGCGAAGACCGTCGCGGAGGCCAGCCGGCTGGACCTGCACGCGCCCGCCGAGGCCCTCGCCGCCGTCGCCCGCGAGGTCTTCGCCCTCGACCGGGCCCGCCGCCGCGCCCACGAGGCCGCCTTCACCGCCCTGGCGGCCACCCCGTGACGCTCGCCCCCGCCTCGGACCCCGCGGCCACCAGCGGCCCGGGGCCGGCAGCGACGGGCCCCCGCGCACGCGGGGGCGCGAGCACGTCGGCCGCCGGGCCGGTGCCGAGCCCGGAACCGCTGCGGGTCACGTGGGTGCAGCCGGAGGACCTGATCGGGCACGAGCTGCGGCAGGCGGCGGAGGACGGCCGGGACGCCGCGGACGTCGAACGCGCCTGGCTCGCCGCGGGCGGCCATCCGGCCCCCACCCGGGCCGGCGCCTCCCCCGCTCCCCCGGCCAGCCCCGACCTGCGCCCCCTCGCCGAGCGCCTCCTGGACGAACTGGCCACCCGGCCCTCCCCCCTGGCACCCCGCGAACCCACCACGTGGCTCCCTGAGCACCGCCCCCGGCGCACCGACCGAGCCCGTCCCCACCACACCGGCCAGGCCCGCCCGGCGTTCGAGGGCGACGCGGTCCGGGGCGGAGCCCCGGAAGACGGTGGAAGGGCAGGAAGGGGAACGGCCCCGCAGGGCGACGGTCCACACCCGGCGGACGACGGCGACCCCCGTCCCGCCCCGCCGACCGGCCCCCTGGAGGCCCGCCTCCACGCGGCCTGGCTCGGCAGGGCGGCCGGCTGCCTCCTCGGCAAGCCCGTGGAGAAGCTCCCGCTCACCGCCATCCGGGCCCTGGCGAGCGCGGCCGGCAACTGGCCGCTCCGCACCTGGTTCACCGCCCGCGGCGTCCCCCCGGCCCTCCTGGCCGCCCACCCCTGGAACCGCCGCTCCGCCGCCACCTCCCTCGCCGAGAACATCGACGGCATGCCCGAGGACGACGACCTCAACTACCCCCTCCTGAACCTCCTGCTCCTCCGGCGCCACGGCAAGGACTTCCGGACCGCCGACGTCGCCCGCGTCTGGCTGGACGAGCTGCCGGCCGGGCGGACGTTCACCGCCGAGCGGGTGGCGTACCGCAACCTGCTCCTCGGCCTGGAGCCGCCCGCCACCGCCACCCACCGCAACCCCTTCCGTGAGTGGATCGGCGCCCTGATCCGGGCCGACGTGCACGGCTGGACCAACCCCGGCGACCCGGCGCGCGCGGCCGCGCAGGCGTACCGGGACGCGGTCCTCACCCACACCGCGAACGGCGTCTACGCGGCCGTGTTCACCGCCGCCGCCCTCGCCGCCGCGGCCTCCGGCACCGCCGACGTGCACACCGCGCTGCGCACCGGGCTGGCGCACGTACCGCCCGGCTCGCGGCTGGCCGGGGCGGTCCGGTTCGGGATCGCGACGGCCGCCGCGGCCGATCCCGGCCCCGGCGGCTTCGACGCGGTGGCCGACGCCCTGCACCGGCGGTACGGGCACTACCACTGGGTGCACGCCGTCCCCAACACCGCCCTGATCGCCGCCGCCCTCACCCACGCCGGCGGCGACTTCTCCGCGTCCGTCTGCCGTGCGGTGTCGGGCGGTTGGGACACCGACTCCAACGGCGCCACCGCCGGCTCCCTCGCCGGACTGCTGGCGGGCCGCCCGGAGCACCTCCCCGCCCGCTGGACCGCACCCTTGAAGAACCGCCTCGCCACCAGCATCCCCGGCTTCGACGGCACCGGCTTCGACACCGTGGCCGCCCTCACCGCACAGGAGGCAACCCGCCCGTGAACCCGCCCGACGACCCGTCCGGGACCCCGTCCCGGATCCCGCCCGACAGCCCGCCCGCGAACCCGTCCGCGAACCCCTCCGCGGTTCCGTCCGCGATCCCGTCCTCGACCCACGACCCGGCGCGGCCAGCGGCTCCCCGCCCCGCGCCCGGAACCCCGGGCCGCCCCGCCGTGGCCGTCCTCGGCAGCACGAACATGGACCTGGTCGCCTACGTCCCCAAGGCCCCTCGGCTCGGCGAGACCGTCACCGGGCGGGAGTTCCGCACCGTCCCCGGCGGCAAGGGGGCCAACCAGGCGGTGGCCGCGGCCCGTTCGGGAGGTGCCGTGACGATGATCGGGGCCGTCGGGGCCGACGGGTTCGGCGTGCGGCTGCGCGCCACCCTCACCGAGGCCGGCATCGACACGGCCGGCCTGCGCACCGTGGAGGGGGCCAGCGGCACCGCGCACATCACCGTCGACGACGAGGGCGGCAACGCGATCGTCGTCATCCCCGGCGCCAACGGCACGGTCACCCGCCTCGAACCCGGCGACGAGGAGCGCATCGCCGCCGCCGGCACCCTGCTGCTCCAGCTCGAACTGCCCATGGCCGGGGTGCTCGCGGGGGCCTGCGCGGCCCGGGCGCACGGCGTACGGACCGTCCTGACGCCCGCACCCGCACAGCCCCTGCCGGCGGAACTCCTCGCCGCCACCGACCTCCTGGTGCCGAACGAGCACGAGGCGGCCGCCCTGACCGGCCTGACCGACCCGCGGCAGGCGCTGGCCGCGCTGCTGCACGAGGTCCCGGAGGCGGTCATCACGCTGGGCGCGGCGGGCTGCCTGTACGGCGCGCGGGGGGCCGAACCGCTCGCGGTGCCGGCGCCGCGGGTGCGGGCGGTGGACACGACGGCGGCGGGCGACACGTTCGTCGGCGCGCTGGCGGTGGCGCTGGGCGAGGGCAGGCCCGTGCCGGAGGCCCTGGGCTGGGCCTGCGCGGCGGCCGCGCTCTCGGTGCAGCGTCCCGGCGCCTCCGCCTCGATGCCGCTGCGGGACGAGATCGCCGCCCTGGCCGCGGAGCACCGGCCGTGACGGGCACCCCCGGCACCGCCGCCCCCGCCGCCCCGCTGGCCGGTCTGCGCGTCCTCGACCTCGCCACGCTCTTCGCCGGACCGCTCGCGGCCACGCTGCTGGGGGACTTCGGCGCCGAGGTCGTCAAGGTCGAGCACCCGCACCGCCCCGACCCCTCCCGCGGCCACGGCCCCGCCAAGGACGGCGTCGGCCTGTGGTGGAAGCTGCTGGGCCGCAACAAGCGCACCGTCACGCTCGACCTCTCCACCCCCGGCGGCCGCGACGTGCTGCTGCGCCTCGCGGCCGGCGCCGACGTCGTGGTCGAGAACTTCCGCCCCGGCACCCTGGAGAAGTGGGGGCTGGGCTGGGACGAGCTGAGCGGCGTCAACCCCGGCCTGGTGCTGGCCCGCGTCACCGGCTTCGGGCAGTTCGGCCCGTACGCCCGCCGCCCCGGCTTCGGCACCCTCGCCGAGGCCATGAGCGGGTTCGCCGCCATCACCGGCGAGCCGGCCGGGCCCCCGACCCTCCCGCCGTTCGGCCTCGCCGACTCGATCGCCGCGCTGACCACCGCGTACGCCGTCATGACGGCACTCGCCGCGCGCACCCGCACCGGCCGCGGCCAGGTGGTCGACCTCGCCATCATCGAGCCGATCCTGACCGTGCTCGGCCCGCACCCGCTCTGGTACGACCAGCTCGGCTACGTCCAGCCGCGGACCGGTAACCGCTCGACCAACAACGCGCCGCGCAACACCTACCGCACCGCCGACGGCCGCTGGCTCGCGGTGTCGACCTCGGCCCAGTCCGTCGCGGAGCGGGTGATGCACCTGGTCGGCCGCCCGGACCTGATCGCCGAGCCCTGGTTCGCGACCGGCACCGGCCGCGCGCAGCACGCCGACGAGCTCGACGAGGCGGTCGGCGGCTGGATCGCCCGCCACAAGTCCGACGAGGTGGTCACCGCCTTCGAGGAGGCCCAGGCGGCGGTGGCCCCGGTGTACGACGTGCGCGACGTGATGGCCGACCCGCAGTTCGCCGCCCTGGACACGGTCACCGAGGTCCAGGACCCCGAACTCGGCCCGATCCGCATGCAGAACGTCCTCTTCCGGCTCTCCGAGACCCCCGGCGGCATCCGCTGGGCCGGCCGCCCGCACGGCGCCGACACCGACGCCGTGCTGGCCGAACTGGGCCTGTCCGCCCCCGAGATCGCCGCCCTGCGCGAGGCGGGCTCCCTGTGACCGTCGACCCGGCGCCGCGCGCCGCCCGCCCGGCCCCGCCGCCCCCGGCCCGGCCGGCCGGCGCCGCCGCCCACCCCACCTGGCTGACCTGGCTGTACGCCCCCGGGGACCGGCCCGAAGTGGTCGCCAAGGCCCTGCTGTCGGGCGCGGACGTCGTGATCGTCGACCTGGAGGACGGGGTGGCCCCCGACCGCAAGCCGTACGCCCGCGAGGCCACGGCCGAGCTGCTCGGCGTACGGCCTCCGGTGCCCGTGCACGTCCGGGTGAACCCGCTCGGCTCCCCCTGGTTCGACGCCGACCTGGCCGCCCTCGGCGCCGCCCGGGGCCTGTCCGGCCTGCGGCTGCCCAAGGTGGTCGACCCGGCCGAGGTCGTCGGGGTCGCCGAGCGCACCGGCGGCACGGCCCTGTACGCACTGCTCGAATCGGCCCTCGGCATCGAGCGGGCGTACGCCATCGCCCGCGCCCACCCCGCCCTGCGCGGGCTCGCGCTCGGCGAGGCGGACCTGCGGGCCGACCTCGGGGTCACGGCGGACGCGGGCCTGGACTGGCCGCGCTCGCGGGTGGTCGTGGCGGCCCGGGCCGCGGGCCTGGCCCCGCCCGCCCAGTCCGTCCACCCCGACCTGCGCGACCTCGACGGCCTCGCGGCCTCCTGCGCCCGCGGCCGGGCGCTCGGCTTCCTCGGCCGGGCCGCGATCCACCCGCGCCAGCTGCCGGTGATCGAGCGGGCGTACCTGCCGACGCCGGCCGAGGTGGCGGCGGCCGAGGAGGTGGTCGCGGTGGGCGCCGCCGGCGGCGCGACCTCGCTGCCCGACGGCCGGTTCGTCGACCCGGCCGTGGTCGCGGGCGCCCGCCGCGTCCTCGCCCTGGCCGCCCGGGGAACGGCCCCGGAGGGTCCGGAGGGTCCTGCGGGTCCTGCGGGTCCTGCGGGTCCTGCGGGTCCTGCGGGTCCTGCGGCCGCGACGCAGGAGGGGGTGGGGCCCGCCTGACGACGGGCCCCACCCCCTCCTGCGCCTGCGCGTCCGCTCGCGTCAGTTGCTGAAGTACATGTACTGCCAGGACGAGAGCGTCGTGGTGTTCACGTAGTCGCCCGAGGCGACGTTGACGTACCCGGTGCGGACCCGGGCGCGGATGCCCGACGTGTTGGGGGCGCCGAACCGGACGGCGACCTTGCCGTCGGCGGCCAGCGCGAAGAACTCCGGGTTCGACGCGTACCAGCGTCCGCCCGAGTAGACCTCCAGCTCGAAGCGCGCCTTGCGCCCCGGGTAGTAGGTCATGGCGCTGGTCGCGACGGGCGAGGTGGTCTTGCGGAACCAGCGGTACGGGACGCCGCCGATGTTCGCCCACTTGTAGTGGCCGCTGAGCGTGGTGGCGACCTTGACCTTCGCCAGCCCGGTCACCGTCACCTTCTTCGGCGCGTAGCGGGCGTCACCGGCGAAGGACGCGACCACGGTGGTGTCCCGGGTCATCGTCAGCTTGACCCCGATGTTGCCCCGGGCGTCCACCAGGGCCCGGTGCACCAGCTTGTTCGGCCGGTCGGGGCCGAAGGGGTCGGCCCACAGCTCGACCGTGCGGTTCTTGTACGTCGTGCCCAGGTGCGCGATGAACCAGACCTGCGCGCCGTACTCGAAGGTCTTGTTGTTGTTGCCGAGGGTCAGCGTGGTCGCGGCCCGCGACACGGCCACCGGGAACGAGGCCTTGGCGGGGGCGTACGCGGCGTCGCCGGCGTAGCCGACCTGGTACGTCACCTTGCCGCCGGCGGGCGGGGTGTCCTTGACCGTGAAGGCGCCCTTCGCGTCCACCTTCACCGGGGCCAGCGCCTTGCCCTGCGGGGACTCCAGGTCGGTGCGGGTGACCGACACCGGCGTCCCGGCGGGCAGCGGCAGGCTCGCACCGATCCTGCCCGTCAGGGTGAGGGCGGCACCGCGCGTCGCCGTGGCCGGGCCGGTGAGGGTGGCCGTGGTGACGTACTGGCGGGGGTCGGTGAGCACCCGCAGCGCGGTGGTCGGGGCGGTCCAGTTGTCGTTCACCGCGAACAGGGTGCTGCCGGCCGGCGCCCAGGCGAGGCCGCGCCGGGCCAGGCCGTACTGGGGGAAGAGCTTGCGCAGGCTGGCTGGCTTGCCGGCGCCCTGGGTGAACACGGCGAGGTCGGGGTTGTCCGAGAAGCCCCCGGTGCCGGCGGCGACGGTGCCGTCGGGCGCGACGGCGACGCTGCTCGGCTGCTCGGCCAGCGGGTAGAAGGCGACCTGCTCGAGGTCGGAGACCCGGTACTCGACGATCCCCTTGGCCGAGCCGGCCACGGCGATGCCGGTGCCGTCCGGGGTGAAGTCGGCGTCGTACCAGAAGCCGCCCTTGTCGTCCTGGACGCTGACGACGGGGGCGGCGCCCGTGGTGTCGTAGACGACGATCGGGCCGGAGCTGATGCCGTGGTCGAGGGCGACGAGCTTGCCGGGCGCCTTGGGGTCGGTGCGCAGCAGCGGCGGGGTGGCGAAGTCGTGCCCGGCCTGCTGGTCGTCGTACGTCGTGGTCACGGGCCCGTCCGGACCGCTCGGGTCGATCGAGCCGAGCCCGGAGCTCCACTGGTCGCCGAAGGAGAACCAGATGCGGCCGTTCTCGCCGGCCGCGACCTGGGAGGGCTCGGTGCCCGCACCGGTCGGGTACGAGGCGGTGACCTCGAGCGTGGCCGTGTCGACGGCCACGACCGAGTCGGCGTAGCGGACGGCCGCGTAGAGCGTGGCCGAGTCGGCGCTCAGCGCGAGGTCGCTGACGCCCCGCAGCCCGGGGACCGTGCCGACGGTCCGGCCGGCGTAGTCGGTGACGAGGATGCCGTCGCCGCTCTTGTCGCCGAGGAAGAGCCGGTGGTGCACGCCGTCGACGACGGTGTCGCTGAAGCCGCTGACGGGCACGTCGGCACGGCTGTCGGCGACGGCCGGACCGGCCGCGAGCACGGCGGAGCCGAGGACGGCCGCGAGGGTGAGCGCGGCCGTGGAGGTGCGCGTACGCACGATGTGGATACCCCCCTGGAAGACCCGCCCGACGGGCGGGTGACACGACACGGCCCGCCACCCGGGGCGCGGCCGCCCGGGCGGGCGGGGCGCGGGTGCACGACCGTGCCCGCAGGCTACGACATCGATTTCCGGCCACGCACAGGGGGCTGCCGGGCCGGGGGAAATGCGTTGCGGCGGCCGGGCCGGGTCCCGGATGCTGGTCCGATGCCGGGACAGGGGAAGCGCAAGCGCAAGCGGGAGCGGGAACGCGCCAGGGCCGAGGCCGCCCGGCCCACCGGGCGCTGGCAGCGGGTCTGGGAGGGGAACTCGGACGCGGAGCTGCGCGCCGTCGTCCGGCGGCTGTACGCCGAGGACCCGGACCTGGCCCCCGACGACCTGCGGATCGACATGCTCTGCGGCCGCCTTGTCAACCCCACGGGCTACGCGGTGAGCCTCTTCGTACCGGACCCGGTGGTCTGACCGGCTCGGCTCGCGGGCTTCGCTCCGGATCCGGAAACGCCGCAGGCCCGCCGGGTGGGCGGGCCTGCGGGGGGAGCCGGGTGGGCTCAGAGCTTCTTGGCCGCGGGTGCGGCGTCCTCCGCCTCGGCGGACGGTGCCCGGTCCGCGTCCGCGGAGTCCTGCGGCTCGTCCTCCGCCGCGGCGTCGGCGTCCGTGGTGTCCGCCTTGGGCCCGTCGGCGTCTGCGTCCGCGTCCTTGGCGTCCGCCGCCTCGGCTGCGGCGTCCGCCCGGTCGGCGCCGTCCTTGTCGGCGTTGTCGGCGTTGTCAGCCTTCGCGTCGGGGGCGTCGGCGGCCGGCTCGGCGGAGCCCTCGCCGTCCGACGAGGGGCCGCGGCCCGGACGGACGTCCGGCTCGACGACCTCCTCGCGGCCCGGCCGCAGCCGCGCCGAGACGACGAAGTAGACGACCGCCAGGACGAAGACCACGATGGCGGTCCACACGTTCAGGCGCAGCCCCAGCACGTGGTGCGCCTCGTCGACGCGCAGGTACTCGGTCCAGACGCGCCCCGCGCAGTACGCCGCCACGTACAGGGCGAAGGCCCGGCCGTGGCCCAGCTTGAAGCGCCGGTCGGCCCAGATCACGAGCAGGGCGACACCGACGCACCACAGCGACTCGTACAGGAACGTCGGGTGGTAGGTGCCGGCGACCCGGTTCGGGCCCTCACTGATCTCCAGCGCCCACGGCACGTCGGTGGCGCGGCCGTACAGCTCCTGGTTGAACCAGTTGCCCCAGCGGCCGATCGCCTGGGCCAGCGCGATGCCGGGCGCGAGCGCGTCGGCCCAGGCCGGCAGCGGGATGCCCCGGCGGCGGCAGCCGATCCAGGCGCCGACGGCGCCGAGGGCGATCGCGCCCCAGATGCCGAGGCCGCCCTCCCAGATCTTGAAGGCGTCGACCCAGTTCTCACCCTCGCTGAAGTACAGCTGGTAGTCGGTGATCACGTGGTACAGACGCCCGCCGACGAGGCCGAAGGGCACGGCCCAGACGGCGATGTCGGCGACCGTGCCCGGCTTTCCGCCGCGCGCGATCCAGCGCTTGTTGCCGAGCCAGACGGCGACGAAGACGCCGATGATGATGCAGAACGCGTAGCCGCGCAGCGGGATCGGTCCGAGGTGGATCACGCCGGTCGACGGGCTGGGGATGAAGGCAAGTTCCATGGCAGGACCGACGGTACCCTGCCGCCCCGTGGCCAGGGCAAGCCGCCCGGCAACGTCCCGGCAAAAGCGCGGGCGCCGGCCCCGGCCGCACATCGCCCGTACGCGGCCCTTTGGGGACGTACGGGCGACCGGAGGGCGACCGGGGGAAGGGAGCGACCTCCGCGGGAGGGGCCGCAGCCGCCGGCTCAGCCCTGGGCGGCCTTCGCCTCCACCAGCTCCTTCAGCTTCTGCGGCGTGACCGGGTTGGCCTGGTCGGCGAAGAGGTCCTTGCCGTTCAGCTGCACGGTCGGGGTCCCGCGGAAGTTGCCGGCCCGGAAGGCGTCGTACGACTTCTTCACCCAGCTGTTGTGCTCGCCGTCCTTCACGCACTGGCGGAACTCGTCCGTGTCGAGCCCGGGCACCCGGCCCGCCAGCTCCAGCAGCTTCGCGGTGCTCGCGTACGCGTCCTGGGTCTCGGGCGGCTGGTTCTGGAAGAGCACGTCGTGGTAGGCGCGGTACTTGCCGGCGTCCTGCGCGCAGGCGGCCGCGTTGGCCGCGTTCAGGGAGCCGCTGCCGCCCATGTTGCCGTCGATCAGCGTCACCAGGTGGTACTCGGCCTTGAGGAGGCCCTTGTCCTCCAGCTGGTGGATCGTGTCGCGGTAGTTGGTCTCGAACGACTTGCAGGCCGGGCAGCGGAAGTCCTCCCAGACCACGAGCGTGGACCTGGCGCCGTCCTTGCCGGTCTGGATGGCGAGCGCGTCCTTGCCGACCGCGCCCGAGGGGGCGACGACGGGGCCGGCCGAGGACGAGCCGTCGTCCTTGCCCGCGTTCGCCGCGATGATCCCGACGACCGCGGCCAGCCCGAGTACGCCGACCACCGCCGAGGCCACGATCAGGGTCCGCCGGCGCTTGTCCCTGGCCCTCTGCCGCTCGCGCTCCTGGGCGAGGCGCTCGCGGGCAGATCGTTTCGCTTCCGAATTCTCGCTCACGTCCAGCGAAACGAACCGGGGAGGCACTCGCGTGCCTCCCCGGTCCCAGTTCCACCCGTACGGGCTAAAAGTCCGCCGTACGGGTCAGTAGCTCCGCTCCCTAGCCGCGGCGGACTCCCACCGCCAGCTCGGCCGCCAGCTCGCGCACCGCCACCAGGCCCGCGGCCTCGTCCGGGGCGTCGAGCATGCGCTTGACGAACGCCGAGCCCACGATCACCCCGTCGGCGAACGAGGCGACCTCCTTGGCCTGCTCGGCGTTGGAGACGCCCAGACCCACGCACACCGGCAGTTCGGTGGTGGCGCGGGTGCGCCGGACCAGGTCCTGGGCCTGCTCGCCGACGGACTCGCGGGTGCCGGTGACCCCCATCAGCGAGGCGGCGTACACGAAGCCGGAACCGGCCCGCGTGATGGTGGCGAGCCGCTCGTCCTTGCTGCTCGGCGCCACGACGAAGACGGTGGCCAGACCGTGCTTCTCGGCGTGCTCGCGCCACAGCGCGGACTCCTGGACCGGCAGGTCGGGCAGGATGCAGCCGGCCCCGCCGGCGGCCGCCAGCTCGGCGGTGAAGCGCTCGACGCCGTAGCGGTCGATGGGGTTCCAGTACGTCATGACCAGGACCGGGGCCCCGGTGGCCGCGTGGGCCTCGCGCACCGTCCGGAACACGTCGGCGATCTTCACGCCGCCGCGCAGGGCGATGTCGTCGGCGGTCTGGATGACCGGGCCGTCGAGGACCGGGTCGGAGTGCGGCAGACCGACCTCGACGACGTCGGCACCACCGGCGATGACGGCCTTGACGGCCTCGATGCCGCCGTCGACGGTCGGGAAACCGGCCGGGAGGTAGGCGATGAGGGCGGCCCGGTCCTCAGACGCGGCCTTGGCGAGCGTGTCGCTCAGCAGCTGGATGCGTCCGGTCTGCTCGTTGGCGCTCACTTGGTCTCCTCCTCGGCGGCCGCGTCGTCGTACAGGCCGAAGTAGCGGGCGGCGGTGTCCATGTCCTTGTCGCCGCGGCCGGACAGGTTGACCACGATCAGACCGTCCTTGCCCAGCTCCTTGCCCAGGTCGAGGGCGCCGGCCAGGGCGTGGGCGCTCTCGATGGCGGGGATGATGCCCTCCGTGCGCGACAGCAGGCGCAGCGCCTGCATGGCCGCGTCGTCGGTGACGGCCCGGTACTCGCCGCGCCCGATGTCCTTGAGGTAGGCGTGCTCGGGGCCGATGCCCGGGTAGTCGAGGCCGGCCGAGATCGAGTACGGCTCGGTGATCTGGCCCTCCTCGTCCTGGAGGACGTAGGAGCGGGAGCCGTGCAGGATGCCCGGCTCGCCGGCGGTGAGGGTGGCGGCGTGCTCGCCGCTCTCCACCCCGTGGCCGGCCGGCTCGAAGCCGACGAGGCGGACGTCGGCGTCCGGTACGAAGGCGTGGAAGAGGCCGATGGCGTTGGAGCCGCCGCCGACGCAGGCCGCGACCGCGTCCGGCAGCCGCCCGGCGCGCTCCAGGATCTGGCGGCGCGCCTCGACGCCGATGACCCGGTGGAAGTCGCGGACCATGGCGGGGAAGGGGTGCGGGCCGGCGACCGTACCGAAGAGGTAGTGGGTCCGGTCGACGTTGGCCACCCAGTCGCGGAACGCCTCGTTGATGGCGTCCTTCAGGGTGCGCGAGCCGGACTTCACGGCGATGACCTCGGCGCCGAGCATGCGCATGCGGGCCACGTTGAGGGCCTGCCGCTGGGTGTCGATCTCACCCATGTAGATGACGCACTCGAGGCCGAACAGGGCGCAGGCGGTGGCGGTGGCGACGCCGTGCTGGCCGGCGCCGGTCTCGGCGATGACACGGGTCTTGCCCATGCGCTTGGTGAGCAGCGCCTGGCCCAGCACGTTGTTGATCTTGTGTGAGCCGGTGTGGTTGAGGTCCTCGCGCTTGAGGAAGATCCGGGCGCCGCCGGCGTGCTCGGCGAAGCGGGGCACCTCGGTGAGGGCGCTCGGCCGGCCGGTGTAGTTGACCATCAGGTCGTTGAGCTCGGCGGCGAAGGCCGGGTCGTTCTTGGCCTTCTCGTACTCGACGGCGACCTCGTCGACGGCGGCGACGAGCGCCTCGGGGATGAACTTGCCGCCGAAGTCTCCGAAGTAACCCTCGGAGTTCGGGACCTGCCCCTGGTGGTCGGGGATGAAGAACTCGCTGGACATGGCCAGTACCAGTACCTCTCGGAAGCAATGGGTGATGTCACCGTATGCGCCGTTCCGCCCGGCCGCCGCGCACCTCGACGGTACGCGCCGTCAGCCGGGTCGCGGGGAGAGCCGTCGTCCGTCCGGGTGCGCGGGTCCGCGACCGGCCGCACGGGTGCGGCCCGGTACCCGCCGTCGGCGGCGCACCGCGCATGGCGGTACGGCGCCGGGGCACGCCGCGCGGGTGGTGCGCGGGAGCTCGGCGGGGCCCGGGGCCCGTGGGGCGGCGGGACGCTGCGGGTGCGGCGGGGCGCGCCGTCCCGGCGGAGCGGTACGGCGGGCGGCCCCGTCCCGGCGGTGCGGGACGGCGGCGGCTGTTACGCGCGGCGCAGCGTCAGGGACGCCATCGCATGCCGTTGACCTGTCCCGGCTCCGAGCCGAGGATGTAGCGGACCCTGCGGCCGAGGACCCGGCGGGCCGGGGCGCGGCAGCCGCGCGGCTTGCAGCCGCGGGCGAGCGGGGCGTGCGGGTCGCGCGCCGGGGCCGCCGCGAGCACGCCGGCCAGCCCCGAGCGGTGGCTCGGGGTGGGGCGGCGGGCGGCGCGGCGGGCGGAGTGCACGGTCGGGGTCAGCTCCTGCCGTGCCGCAGGGCCGGGTGGGCACCGGCCGCGACGAGGTCGGCCACGGCGGACTTGGGGTCGCGGCCGGTCACCAGGGACTCGCCGACGAGCACGGCGTCGGCGCCCTGGTTGGCGTACGCGATGAGGTCGTGCGGGCCGCGGATGCCGGACTCGGCCACCTTGACGACGTGGGCCGGGATCTCGGGCACGACGCGCTCGAAGGTGCCGCGGTCGACCTCGAGGGTCTTGAGGTTGCGGGCGTTCACGCCGATGATCTTGGCGCCGGCGGCCACCGCGCGCTCCACCTCCTCCTCGTCGTGCACCTCGACGAGCGGGGTGAGGCCGATGGACTCGGCCCGCTCGATGAGGGAGACGAGGGCCTCCTGCTCCAGGGCCGCCACGATCAGCAGCGCGAGGTCGGCGCCGTACGCGCGGGCCTCCCACAGCTGGTACGCGGTGACGATGAAGTCCTTGCGCAGGATCGGGATGTCGACCCGGGCGCGGACGGCCTCCAGGTCGGCCAGCGAACCGCCGAAGCGGCGCTGCTCCGTCAGGACGGAGATCACGGCGGCGCCGCCGGCCTCGTAGTCGGCCGCCAGGCCCGCGGGGTCGGCGATCGCGGCCAGCGCGCCCTTGGAGGGGCTGGAGCGCTTGACCTCGCAGATGACCCGCACGCCGTCGCCGCGCAGGGCCGCGACGCCGTCCTTGGCCCGGGGCGCCTTGGCGGCACGCTCCTTGAGCTCGTCGAGGCTCACGCGGGCCTGCCGTTCGGCAAGGTCTTCGCGGACCCCTTCGATGATCTCGTCGAGCACACTCACGCGAGCGGCCCCCTTCCGGGTACGAAGCTGGTCGGGCTGTTCAAGGTCAGCACTGCCATGCTAGCCCGCCATGGGCCGCAGCTTCGCACGGCGTAGGCGCGGTCCCACCACCTGGACATGCGGAATCCGCACCTCAGGGCGCCAGCGCGGCACCGAAGGGCAGGTTCCGGACGACGGAGAAGACCAGGGCCAGGGCCCCCAGGGCCCACCAGTGGACCGGTTTCAGGGCGATCCGCGGGGCCGGCTTCCCCCGGAGGGTGCGGGACAGCCAGACCGCCGTGTAGGCCGCGAAGCAGAAGTAGCCGACCACGGCCATCGCGTTCGCCCCGAGGGCGGTCGGCAGATCGCCGTGGGCGAACGCGTACGCGCTGCGCAGCCCGCCGCACCCGGGGCACAGCACGCCGGTCAGCCGGAAGAGCGGGCAGACGGGGTAGTGGCCGGGCTGGTTCGGGTTGACGGAACCCACGTACGCGAAGGCCGCCGCGGCCCCCGCGAGCAGCGTCAGCGGCACCGCGGCGCGCCGGGCGCGGGGGCCGGGCTCTCGCGCGGGCACGGGCGCGGGCGCGGGCGCGGGCACGGGCGGCGGGGTCGGTGAGGCGTCGTCCACGCCGTGATTGTGCCCGGGTACGCCGGAAGGCGCAGCCCACGCGGGGGCTGCGCCTTCCGGGAGTACGCCGTCGGGGCGCGTACGGCCGACCGGGTCGGTCACGCCTCGGAGCGGGCCTGCGCGACGGAGACGGGGCTCGGCTTCTGGCCCAGGCCCGCGGCGCGCATGGCCATGCCGACGACACCGCCGAGCAGGACGACGCCCATGCCGGCCCAGAAGCCGATCGGCTCGGCCATCACCATGAAGACCGACGCGATGCAGAAACCGATGAAGGCGATGGTGACACCGGTCCAGGCGGCCGGGGTGTGTCCGTGGCTGCTGCCCGCCATGAATTGCTCCTCGTTGCTCTGTCGAACGTGCTGAGTCGAACGCTCGGATGTCATTGTCACGCACGCCGGGCCGGTGCGGTGCGCCGGGGTGGCGATCAGTTGACGGTGGGTTGGGGGGTGGGTGGGGGG
>NZ_JOGB01000043.1 GCF_000719335.1 Streptomyces sp. NRRL S-87 | reverse complement strand
CACCCCCACCCCCACCGTCCTCCCCGGCCCCGGCGGCCACTCCATGGGCGCCGCCGTCGGCGGCATGCCCGCCACCCCCGAACTGCTCGCCCAGGTGGCCGCACTGCCGCCCGCGGACGACACCCCCGACATCGACGAGGCGCGCGCCGCCGCACCCGAGGACTCGTACGGCCTGCGCCGCCTGCTGCGCGGCTTCTGGGCCCCGCTCGCCATCAGCCTCGCCCTGGTCACCGTCGACGCGTGCGCCAGCCTGCTGCTGCCCGTCCTGATCCGGCACGGCATCGACGAGGGCGTCTCCCGCCTCGCGCTCGGCGCCGTCTGGGCCGCGGCGGGCCTCGCGCTCGTCGTCGTACTCGCCCAGTGGGGCGCACAGGTGGCCGAGACCCGGGTGACCGGCCGGACCGGCGAGCGCGTGCTGTACTCGCTCCGCGTCAAGATCTTCGCGCAGCTCCAGCGCCTCGGCCTGGACTACTACGAGCGCGAGCTGACCGGCCGCATCATGACGCGGATGACCACGGACGTGGACGCGCTCAGCACCTTCCTGCAGACGGGCCTCGTCACCGCCGTCGTCTCGGTGCTGACCTTCGCCGGCATCCTGGTGGCCCTGCTCGTCATCGACGTCGAGCTCGCCCTCATCGTCTTCGCCACGCTGCCGGTTCTGGTGGTGGGCACGATCGTGTTCCGCCGCAAGTCGGTGAAGGCGTACGAGCTGGCCCGCGACCGGGTCTCGGTCGTCAACGCGGACCTGCAGGAGACGGTCTCCGGGCTGCGGATCGTGCAGGCGTTCCGCCGCGAGCGGAGCGGGGCGCAGCGGTTCGCCGCGCGCAGCGACGACTACCGGCAGGCGCGGGTGCGCGGCCAGTGGCTGATCTCCGTGTACTTCCCGTTCGTGCAGCTGCTGTCCTCGGTGGCCGCGGCCGCCGTGCTGATCGTGGGCGCGGGCCGGGTCGAGGCGGGCACGCTCACCACCGGCGCGCTGGTCGCGTACCTCCTGTACATCGACCTGTTCTTCGCCCCGGTGCAGCAGCTCTCGCAGGTCTTCGACGGCTACCAGCAGGCCACGGTCTCGCTGCGGCGGATGCAGGAGCTGCTGCGCGAGCCGACCCGGACCCCGCAGGCCGCGCGGCCCCGCGAGGCGGGGGAGCTGCGCGGCGAGATCGCCTTCGAGAACGTGTCCTTCCGCTACGGGACGGTCGACGGGGCGTCGGACACCCCGGCGGAGGGGTCCCGGCCGGCGGTCGCGACCGAGCGCTCCGGCGAGGCCCTGGCCGGCATAGACCTGCGGATACCCGCGGGGCAGACGGTGGCCTTCGTGGGCGAGACGGGCGCCGGCAAGTCCACGCTCGTCAAGCTGGTGGCCCGGTTCTACGACCCGACCTCCGGCCGGGTCACCGCCGACGGCACGGACCTGCGCGAGCTGGACCTGACGGGCTACCGGCACCGGCTCGGCGTCGTCCCCCAGGAGTCCTACCTCTTCCCGGGGACGGTGCGCGACGCCATCGCGTACGGGCGCCCCGAGGCGACCGACGCCGAGGTGGAGGCGGCCGCCCGGGCGGTCGGAGCGCACGACATGATCGCCACGCTGGACGGCGGCTACCTGCACGCGGTGGCCGAACGCGGCCGGAACCTCTCCGCCGGCCAGCGCCAGCTGATCGCCCTCGCCCGGGCCGAGCTCGTCGACCCCGACGTGCTGCTGCTGGACGAGGCCACCGCCGCCCTGGACCTGGCGACCGAGGCGCTGGTCAACCAGGCCACCGACCGGCTCGCCGGCAAGCGGACCACGCTGGTCGTGGCGCACCGGCTGACCACCGCGGCGCGCGCCGACCGGGTCGTGGTGATGGACCGCGGCCGGGTGGTCGAGGACGGCACGCACGCCGAGCTGCTCGCCCGCGGCGGGCGGTACGCGGAGCTGTGGCGCACGTTCATCGGCGAGGACGAGCCGGCCGCCGCCTGACGGCACGACCCGCGCGGGCCCACCCACCGGGTGGCCCCACCCACCGGGCCCGCGCCGACCCGCCCACCCGCCCGGCCCGCGCCGACCCGCCGACCCACCGGGCCCGCGCCGATCCGCCCACCGACTCACCCCCGGAAGGCACCACCACCGCCCCCGCCCCCTGGCCGGATCGTTTCCCCCCACGCCCACGGCGGCCGGCCCCGCCGGACATCGTGCAACCAAGGCGTCCGCTCGCGCGTCCGAGGTAGGTACGCACGTTCGGGTGCGTGAGGGGACGAGGGGGACGAGGGGGACGAGGGTGTTTTCTTCTGGGGGAAGGACCCGCTCCGGGGAAGGGGCCCGGACCGGGGCTACCGGGGCTACCGGGGCCACCGGGGTCCCGGCCCGGCGCACGACCGCCAGGGCCGTCAGGGCCGCGGGCGTCGCCGTCACCGGTGCGGCCGTCCTGCTCGGCGTGCTCGGGGCCGCGCCGGCTCAGGCGGCGTCGGGGTGCGCGGGGCGGCTGATGAAGGCCCTGCCGTTCAGCACCGGGACGACGTACGTCTACAAGACGCGCACGCACGCCTGCGCGGTCACGATCCCGCGGAGGCCGGGCAGCCGGCAGCAGATGTCGGTCAGCATCCAGCCGCGCGGTGGTGTGCCGGTGGCCGACAGCGGGAGGTTCACCCGCCTGGCCGGGCCCGTCACCGTGTACGCGCTGACCCGGTGTGTCTATGTGAGGGGTGCGGTGGGCGCGGGATCGGTCGCGTCCGGCTGGATCCTCTGCTGAGACGTTTCACCTGACGGTCCCCTGAGACGTTTCACCTGACGGTCTCCTGAGACGTTTCACCTGTGGTCCCTCGCGCTCGACAAGGGAGTCTTTGCGTCGAATTACCACCACAAACGGACCGTCCCTGACCGGATCGGCACCAACCGGGTCTGGTCATGGGCGTGTTGACCCCGCTAGGTTCGCCGCGACCGCAGTGAACTCAAGGGGAGGGTGCATGCGCAAGGCGCTCAGATGGCTGCTGTCGCTCGTGGTGCTGATCGGCACCATGGGCGCGGCCGGCGCCACGGCCGGGGCGGCCACCGCCGCCGGGCCGGGGAACGGCCCGGACATCAAGGACCGGATCCTCGCGATCCCGGGAGTGAGCCTCATCGAGGAGAAGCCGTACGACGGGTACCGCTTCTTCGTACTGAACTACAAGCAGCCGGTCGACCACCGGAAGCCGTGGAAGGGCACCTTCGAGCAGCGGTTCACCCTGCTCCACAAGGACGTCTCCCGCCCGACCGTCTTCTACACGTCGGGCTACAACGTCAACACCAACCCGCGCCGCTCCGAGCCGACGACCATCGTCGACGGCAACCAGGTGTCGCTGGAGTACCGGTTCTTCACCCCGTCGCGGCCCGCGCCCGCCGACTGGTCGAAGCTGGACATCTGGCAGGCCGCGAGCGACCAGCACCGCCTCTTCAAGGCGCTGAAGGCGGTCTACGGCAAGAAGTGGATCGCCACCGGCGGCAGCAAGGGCGGCATGACCGCCACGTACTACGAGCGCTTCTACCCGCGTGACATGGACGGCGTCGTCGCGTACGTCGCCCCCAACGACGTCATCAACAAGGAGGACTCGGCCTACGACCGCTTCTTCCAGCGGGTCGGCACCAAGGAGTGCCGCGACAAGCTGAACGGCGTGCAGCGCGAGGCGCTCCTCCGCCGCGACGCGCTGGAGACCAAGTACGCGGCGTACGCCGCCGAGAACGGCTACACCTTCACCACCGTCGGCAGCCTGGACAAGGCGTACGAGGCCGTCGTCCTGGACTACACGTGGGCGTTCTGGCAGTACAGCCTGCTCGCCGACTGCGGCTCCATCCCGGCCGCCGCGACGGCGACGGACCAGCAGATCTGGGACTCGGTCGACGCCATCTCCGGCTTCTCGGCCTACACCGACCAGGGCCTGGAGACGTACACCCCGTACTACTACCAGGCGGGCACCCAGCTGGGTTCCCCCGACATCAAGCAGCCGTGGCTGAAGGGCCTGAGCCGCTACGGCTACCAGCCGCCGCGCAACTTCGTGCCGCGCTCCATCCCCATGACGTTCCAGCCGCGGGCGATGCACGACGTGGACCAGTGGGTGCGCCACAACGCCCGTCACATGCTGTTCGTGTACGGGCAGAACGACCCGTGGGGCGCGGAGCCGTTCCACCTCGGCTACGGCTCCCGTGACAGCTACGTCATGGTGGCCCCCGGCGCCAACCACGGTGCCAACGTCGCCAAGCTGAAGGACGCGGAGAAGGCCCTCGCGACCGCCCGCATCCTCGAGTGGGGCGGCGTCGCCCCGGCCGCCGTGAAGGCGGACGCGGCCAAGGCCCGCCCGCTGGCCAAGCCGGACGCCAAGCTGGACCGCCGCGACGTCGAGCGCGAGCCGGCCCTGCGCCCGTAGGACCCGCAGGCCGTAGTACCCGAAGTACCCGAAGTACCCGAAGTACCGAGACGGGGCCCGTTCGTGCAGTCACGAACGGGCCCCGTCAACGACCAGCACAGCCAAGACGCCCGGTACAGCCAGCCGGTACGCCCAGCACAGCCAAGACGCCCGGTACAGCCAGCCGGTACGCCCAGCACAGCCAGTACGACCGTGCGGTCAGTACGACAGCCCGAAGCCCAGCGGGTACGTCCCCGACACCGCCACCGGCAGCCGCCCGGCCGGCCGGGTCGCCCCCGCCAGCACCCGGGCCGCGGCCCGCATCTCCACGTCCGTCCACGCGTACGTCGCCACGCTCGCCGCGCACTCCGGGAGCCGGGCCACGTCGTACGGGTTGCGCACCGCCACCCCGACCACGGGCACCCCCGTGTCGAGCAGAGCCCGCACCAGCGTCCGCTGCGGGTCCTCGAGGTCCTCGCCCGCGGCCACGTTGTACGTGCACACCACGACCGCGTCGGCGCCGTCCCGGACCGCGCGCACGGCCCCGGCCACCGCGGGGGCGTCGGGCGCGAGCCCGGTGGGCACGGCCCGGGCCGCGAAACCCAGGGCGGCCAGTTCCCGTGCCAGCACGGCGGTCGGCGGGCCGGTGGTCCCGCTCGGAGAGGCCGGATCGGCGCCGGTCACCACCACCCGCGGCGTCCTCGCGGCCGACAGCGGCAGCACGCCGCGGGGGTTGGCCAGCAGCGTCGTCGTCCCGGCGGCCACGGCGTCCGCAGCCCTCAGATGCGCCGGCGTGCCCACCGCGGCCCGCACCTCCTCCGGACTCGTGAACGCCCCGCCGAACAGTCCCAGCCGCGCCTTGAGTTCGAGGATCCGGAGCACGGACTCGTCGATCCGGCCCTCGTCGATCTCGCCGTCCCGCACCGCCGCGAGCACGCTGCGCTGGGCCAGCGCCAGGTCGGGCGGGTTGAGCAGCTGGTCGCAGCCGGCCTTCAGGGCGAGCACCGGGACCCTGTCGTTCCCGTACTTCTGCCGTACCCCCGCCATGTCGAGGGCGTCCGTCACCACCACGCCCCGGAACCCCAGCCGCTCGCGCAGCACGCCGGTCACGATCGGGCGGGACAGCGTGGCCGGGTCCCCGCTCGGGTCCAGCGCCGGGAACACGATGTGCGCGGTCATCACGACGTCCACCCCGGCCGCCACGGCGGCCCGGAAGGGCGGCTCGTCGACGCGCTCCCACTCCTCCCGCGAGTGCCGCATCGCGGGCAGCCCCACATGGCTGTCGGTGTCGGTGTCCCCGTGCCCGGGGAAGTGCTTGGCCGTGGCGGCGATCCCGGCCTCCCGGTAGCCGCGCACCTGCGCCGCCACGAGCCGCGCGACCGCCTCCGGGTCCGCGCCGAAGGAGCGCACGCCGATGACCGGGTTGGCCGGGTTGACGTTCACGTCGGCCACCGGGGCGTAGTCCTGCCGCAGTCCGAGGGCGGCCAGCTCGGTCCCCGCCACCGCCGCGGCCTGCCGGGCCCGTTCGGCCGATCCGCCGGCCCCGAGCGCCATCGCCCCCGGGAACAGGGTCGCGGGCCGCCCGATCCGGGCCACGATCCCGTGCTCCTGGTCCACGGACAGCAGCAGCGGCACCCCGGTCCCGCCGTCGAGCGCGGCCCGCTGGAGCCCGTTGGAGAGCTCCGCGGTCTGCTGCGGTTCCCGCGTGTTGTGCGCCCACCCGAAGTAGACGACCCCCCCGAGGTGGTAGCGCCGCACCACCTCCGCGGCCGTGCGCACCCCGAACGCCCTGAGGTTCTCCGCCGCGTCCGCCTCGTCCGGCTCGGTCGCCGCATGCCCGTACACCCGGCTGACGAAGAGCTGCCCGACCTTCTCGGCCAGGCTCATCCGCCCGACGACCCGCCGCACCCAGGGCCTCGGCACGCTCTCCTGCGGCACGCTCTCCTGCGGCACGCCACCCCGCGGCACGCCGCCCCGCGGTTCCGCCGCGGACGCCCCCGTCGCCGTCACCACGGCCACGGCGGCCGCCCCCAACAAGCCCCGTCGCGAAGTCCACACCATCCCCCGCAAACTACCCCTGCCGCCGGCCGCCCCCCGTCGGACACGCGGCACACGCGGCGCGCGCGGCGCGCGCGGCACACGCGGCCCGTCACCCCGGCGTTCCGTCCGGCGCCGGGGGCCAGTGGGACCGGAGGGTGCAGACGGTCTCGGTGATGGCGGGGCGGCGGGCGGCGCCGGTGCGCCAGAGGGCGTAGAGGCGGCGGACGGGGGCCGGTTCGACGGGCACGGCGACCACGCCCGGCGGCAGGCCCCCCGTGCCCAGGCGGGGGATCACGGAGACGCCGAGGCCGGCCGCGACGAGGGCCACGATGGTGTGGTTCTCCTCGGCGGTGTGCACGACCTCGGGCTCGTACCCGGCCGTGCGCAGGGTGCGCATCAGCCAGTCGTGGCAGACCCGGCCCGGCGGCTGGCAGATCCAGCGCTGGCCGCCCAGGTCCTCGCGCCGCACCAGGTCCCACCGCGCGAACGGGTGGTCCTCGGGCACCAGCAGGTCGCAGCGGTCCTCGCCGATCAGGGCCTGCTCGACGCCCTCGGGGGCGGGCAGCGGGGCGATGTCCCAGTCGTGGGCCACGGCCAGGTCCGTGACGCCGCGGGCGACCAGGTCGACGGACAGGTGCGGGTCCACCTCGGACAGGCGGACGTCCAGGGCCGGGTGACGGCGCGCCAGGTCCGCCAGGACGGCCGGCAGCAGGCCACGTGCGGCGGAGGCGAAGGCGGCGACCGTGAGGCGGCCGCTGGGCCGTCCCCGGCGCTCCTCGAGCGTGGTCTCGGCGCGTTCGACGATGGCCAGCAGCTCCTGGGCCGTGGCCGCGAGGTGCCGGGCCTCCTCGGTCAGGGCCACGCCCCGGCCGCGGCGTTCCAGGAGGGTGGTGCGGGTCTCCCGTTCCAGCTTGGTGATCTGCTGGGAGACCGCGGAGGGCGTGTAGCCCAGGGCGGCGGCCGCGGCGGCGACCGAGCCGTGGACGGAGACGGCGTGCAGGGCGCGGAGGCGGGCCAGGTCGAGCATGGGGTCCAGTGTGGTCCCCGGTCCTCGATTCAGCAAAGGTGAATCCGACCCGGTAGAAATGCGCGCTGGTGCTTCACGGTCAGGGGATCGATGCTCGGTGCATGCGTCCCGTACACACCGCCCTCGCCGTGCTCGTCGCGGCCGTCTGGGGCGTCAACTTCGTCGTCATCGAGATCGGGCTCGGCCACTTCCCGCCGCTCCTGCTGTCCGCGTTGCGGTTTCTGGTGGCCGCCCTGCCCGCGGTGTTCCTGGTGGGGCGGCCGACCGTCGCGTGGAAGTGGATCGTGGGCGTGGGCCTGGCCCTCGGGGTGGCCAAGTTCGGGCTGCTGTTCACGGGCATGGCGGAGGGGATGCCGGCCGGTCTGTCCTCGCTGGTGCTGCAGATCCAGGCCGTCTTCACCGCCCTGTTCGCCACCGCCGCGCTGGGGGAGCGGCCCGGGCGGGTGCGGCTGGCCGGCATGGCGGTGGCCTTCGCGGGGATCGCAGTGGCCGCGGTGGACGAGGGCACCTCGGGTCCGGTGCTGGGGTTCGCGCTGGTGGTGGCGGCCGCGGCCTGCTGGGGGGTGTCCAACGTGCTGACCCGCAGGGCGGCCCCGCCGGACGCCCTCAACTTCATGGTCTGGGTCTGCACGGTCCCGGTGCTGCCGCTGTTCGGGCTCTCGCTCCTGCTGGAGGGGCCCGGGCGCGACGCGGCCGCACTGCGGTCGCTGGACTGGTCGGGGGTCGGCGTCCTGGCGTACGTGGCCTGGGTGTCGACGGTGTGCGGCTTCGGCGCCTGGGGGTACCTGCTGCGGCGCTACCCGGCGTCGTCCGTGGCGCCCTTCTCGCTGCTCGTGCCGGTGTTCGGGATGAGTTCGGCGGCGGTGGTGCTGGGCGAGCCGGTGAGCCCGCTGCGGTGGGTGGCGGCGGTGCTGCTGGTGGGGGGCGTGGCGGTGACGTCGTTCGGGCCGGTCGGGGTCCGTGCCGGCGGCCCGGTCAGCGCGGGTGGCCCTCCTGCAGGGGAAGCCGCCAGTCCTGCCCCTTCAGGTCCGCTCCGAACGAGCGGTGCGGGCGCTCCGCCGTCAGCGTGAACCCGGCCCGCTGGTAGACCCCGCGGGCGGCGTCCAGCACGTCGTTGGTCCACAGCACCAGTTCGCGGTAGCCCGCCTCGCGCGCGAACGCGATGACGGCGTCGACCAGGCGCGTGCCGATGCCCAGGCCCCGCCCTTCGGGGTCGACCAGCAGCAGTCGGAGCCGGGCGGTGCCCGGGGCCTCGTCGCGCACGCACATCACGGAGCCCACCGGGCGGCCGTCGAGCTCCGCGATCCACACCCGCTCCAGGTGCGGGTCGTGGTCCTCGGCGAAGTCCGCGACGATCCGGGCGACGAGGCCCTCGAAGTCGGCGTTCCAGCCGTACTCGGCGGCGTAGAGCGCGCCGTGCCGCTGCACGATCCAGCCGAGGTCGCCGGGTTCGGGGTCGCGCAGCCGTACGTCGTCGCGGGAGGGGCGGGGCCGGGCCGTGTCCATGGGCCCAAAATAGCCGGGCCGGGTCCGCACGGGTGAGGGGCGGCCACCGGCTTGCCGGGCTGCGCGAGCACCCCTGCCATGTCGGAAACGTTATGTGTGTGGCCATTTGGCGGCAGATCGTGAGCGCCTTGGGGCCGTTCAGGTAACGGAAAAATAAATCTCGTCCGTGCGTGCAACCGTCCGCGGGGGTCGTGGGTCGTACATGGCGTCGGAACTTCCGGGAGGGGATCTGGGGGGATCGGGAAGTCTCCGACAGGGTGGGGACCCACGCGAGGGGGTTCCGGTCGCTTGCGGCCGGACCCCCTTCGCTGTTTTCCGCGGCCCGCCCCTCCTCGCCGCTTCCGTGGCCGGGCCCCCTTTCCGCCGTTTCCGGCAGAGCGGTCGTCCACAGGCCCAACGCGCTGTCGGCGGGCGGCGGTAGCGTCGGGGCATGTCGAATCTGGCGGTGGTGGAAGGGGTGCTCGAGCGGATCACGTACGCCAACGAGGAGAACGGCTACACGGTGGCCCGGGTGGACACCGGCCGCGGCGGTGCCGACCTCCTCACGGTCGTCGGATCGCTGCTCGGCGCGCAGCCCGGTGAGTCCCTGCGGATGGAGGGCCGCTGGGGCTCGCACCCGCAGTACGGGCGGCAGTTCAGCGTGGAGAACTACACCACCGTGCTGCCCGCGACCGTGCAGGGCATCCGCCGCTACCTCGGCTCGGGCCTGATCAAGGGCATCGGCCCGCGCATCGCCGACCGGATCGTCGAGCACTTCGGCACCGACACGCTCGACGTCATCGAGGCCGAGCCGAAGCGCCTGATCGAGGTGCCCGGACTCGGCCCGAAGCGGACGAAGCTCATCGGCGCGGCGTGGGAGGAGCAGAAGGCCATCAAGGAGGTGATGGTCTTCCTCCAGGGCGTGGGGGTCTCCACCTCCATCGCGGTGCGCATCTACAAGAAGTACGGGGACGCCTCCATCTCGGTGGTGCGGAACCAGCCCTACCGGCTGGCCGCCGACGTGTGGGGCATCGGCTTCCTGACCGCCGACCGGATCGCCCAGGCCGTGGGCATTCCGCACGACAGTCCCGAGCGGGTCAAGGCGGGCCTGCAGTACGCGCTGTCCCAGTCGGCCGACCAGGGCCACTGCTTCCTGCCCGAGGAAATCCTGATCGCCGACGCGGTCAAGCTCCTGCAGGTCGACACCGGCCTGGTGATCGAGTGCCTTGCCGAGCTGGCCGCGGAAGGGGCGGCCGGCGAGGGCGGCGTCGTACGGGAGTCCGTGCCGGATCCCCTGGGCGGGGACCCCCTCAGGGCCATCTACCTGGTGCCGTTCCACCGGGCCGAGCTGTCGCTGACGGGGCAGGTGCGGCGGCTGCTGTCGGCGGAGGAGGACCGGATGCCGGGCTTCCGGGACGTCGACTGGGACAAGGCCCTGTCCTGGCTGGCCGCCCGCACCGGGGCCGAGCTCGCCCCCGAGCAGCGCGACGCGGTGAAGCTGGCGCTCACGCGCAAGGTGGCCGTTCTCACCGGCGGGCCCGGTTGCGGGAAGTCCTTCACCGTCCGATCGATCGTCGAACTGGCCCGGGCCAAGCGGGCCAAGGTGGTGCTGGCCGCACCCACGGGCCGGGCCGCCAAGCGGCTGGCCGAGCTGACCGGGGCCGAGGCCTCCACGGTGCACCGGCTGCTGGAGCTGAAGCCCGGCGGCGACGCGGCGTACGACCGGGACCGGCCGCTGGACGCCGACCTGGTGGTGGTCGACGAGGCCTCGATGCTCGACCTGCTGCTGGCGAACAAGCTCGTCAAGGCGGTGGCCCCGGGGGCCCACCTGCTGCTGGTCGGGGACGTCGACCAGCTCCCCTCGGTCGGCGCCGGCGAGGTGCTGCGGGACCTGCTGGCCGAGGGCGGGCCGGTCCCGGCGGTCCGGCTGACCAGGATCTTCCGGCAGGCCCAGCAGTCCGGGGTGGTGACCAACGCGCACCGGATCAACACCGGCCAGCCGCCGCTCACCCAGGGGTTGCCGGACTTCTTCCTCTTCGCCGAGGAGGACACCGAGGAGGCCGGGCGACTGGCGGTGGACGTGGCGGCCCGTCGGATTCCGGCCAGGTTCGGGCTCGATCCGCGGCGCGACGTACAGGTGCTGGCGCCCATGCACCGCGGCCCGGCGGGCGCGGGTCACCTCAACGGCCTCCTCCAGCAGGCCATCACCCCGGCGCGGCCGGAACTGCCCGAGAAGCGGTTCGGCGGCCGGGTCTTCCGCGTGGGGGACAAAGTCACCCAGATCCGCAACAACTATGAGAAAGGCGCGAACGGGGTATTCAATGGCACAGTGGGCGTGGTGACCGCCCTCAACCTCGATGATCAGCGGTTGACGGTCCGTACCGACGAGGACGAGGAGGTCGGGTACGACTTCGACGAGCTCGACGAGCTGGCGCACGCGTACGCCGTCACCATCCACCGTTCCCAGGGGAGTGAATATCCCGCTGTGGTGATCCCCGTCACCACCGGCGCCTGGATGATGCTCCAGCGGAACCTTCTCTATACGGCGGTCACCCGGGCGAAGAAACTGGTCGTGCTGGTCGGTTCCCGCAAGGCCCTCGGCCAGGCGGTGCGTACCGTTTCCGCAGGCAGGAGGTACACGGCGGTGGCCCCGAGGCTGTCCGGCCGGATACCGGTGGGAAACATCACCAAGAAATGATCGATCATTGGGGTTTCCACCTCTGGCACGGAGGGGGCAGTATGAGCAGGTTGACGGCACTCAGTGCCGCCATAGGGCCCAAAGGCCGACCCCGAGTGCACTCTCCTGCGCCAAATGGGGGAAGGTAGAGGCAGTCAGGGCACCTCGAAGAAGAGGCACTACGTCGGTGAGGGATGACGTGAGCGACAACTCTGTAGTACTGCGGTACGCGGACGGTGAGTACACCTACCCGGTGGTCGACAGCACCGTCGGCGACAAGGGCTTCGACATCTCGAAGCTCCGCGCCCAGACCGGTCTGGTCACCCTGGACAGCGGCTACGGCAACACCGCTGCCTACAAATCCGCGATCACCTACCTGGACGGTGAGCAGGGCATCCTGCGCTACCGCGGCTACCCGATCGAGCAGCTCGCCGAGCGCTCGACGTTCCTCGAGGTCGCCTACCTGCTGATCAACGGCGAGCTGCCGACCGTCGACCAGCTCGCGTCGTTCCGCAACGAGATCACCCAGCACACGCTGCTGCACGAGGACGTCAAGCGCTTCTACGACGGCTTCCCGCGCGACGCGCACCCGATGGCCATGCTGTCCTCCGTGGTCAGCGCGCTGTCGACGTTCTACCAGGACAGCCACAACCCGTTCGACGACAAGCAGCGCCACATCTCGACGATCCGGCTGCTGGCCAAGCTGCCCACGATCGCCGCGTACGCGTACAAGAAGTCGGTCGGCCACCCGGTGGTCTACCCGCGCAACGACCTCGGCTACGTCGAGAACTTCCTGCGCATGACCTTCTCCGTGCCGGCTCAGGAGTACGAGCTCGACCCGGTCGTGGTCTCCGCGCTCGACAAGCTCCTCATCCTGCACGCGGACCACGAGCAGAACTGCTCCACCTCCACCGTCCGCCTGGTCGGCTCCTCGCAGGCGAACATGTTCGCCTCGATCTCCGCCGGCATCAGCGCCCTGTGGGGCCCGCTGCACGGTGGCGCCAACCAGTCGGTGCTGGAGATGCTCGAGGGCATCCAGGCCGCCGGCGGCGACGTGGACTCCTTCATCCGCAAGGTGAAGAACAAGGAGGACGGCGTCCGCCTGATGGGCTTCGGCCACCGCGTCTACAAGAGCTTCGACCCCCGCGCGAAGATCATCAAGGCGGCGGCGCACGACGTCCTCTCGGCGCTCGGCAAGAGCGACGAGCTGCTGGACATCGCCCTCAAGCTGGAGGAGCACGCCCTGGCGGACTCCTACTTCGTCGAGCGCAACCTGTACCCGAACGTGGACTTCTACACGGGTCTGATCTACCGCGCCATGGGCTTCCCGACCGAGATGTTCACCGTGCTCTTCGCGCTCGGCCGGCTCCCCGGCTGGATCGCCCAGTGGCACGAGATGATCAAGGAGCCGGGTTCCCGCATCGGCCGCCCGCGCCAGATCTACACGGGCGTCGTCGAGCGCGACTTCGTCCCGGTCGAGGCCCGCTGACCGCGGCAAGGCCCCGAGGCACGCGAAAAGCGCCCCGCCGTCGATCCCCCCACGGGTCGAAGACGGGGCGCTTTCCCATCCCCGGAGCGGATTCCCCCCACGGGACCCGGGCCGGGTGTCGGCGAAGGGGCCGCGTGCCCTCACGGGCCGCGACCCCTAATGGGTTGCGCTGTCTGCCGGGACCCGCACGGCGTCGGGAGGGCCGCTCAAGCTCCCCGACGGCACGGTGCCCCGGCCGGCCGACGCCCGGACGTCCCCCAAGACGTCCCCGAACGTCCCCCAAGACGTTCATGGCATCAGCTCATTAGACTCGCGTCACCCCCGGATGGTTACGTTCGTGTCCCTGTGATCTGTGTCTCGTGTGAAGGATCTGTGCGGGAGCTGCGAACGCTACCGCCCCGCGACCCCCCACGGGAAGGGTTACGGGGCGGTAGTGGAGGATCATCGGAGGATCAGCGGAAAGACCTCAGGCGCAGGCTGTTCGACACCACGAAGACCGAGGAGAAGGCCATCGCGGCCCCTGCGATCATCGGGTTGAGCAGGCCCGCCGCGGCCAGCGGCAGCGCCGCCACGTTGTAGCCGAAGGCCCAGAACAGGTTGCCCTTGATCGTGGCCAGCGTCCGCCGCGAGAGCCGGATCGCGTCCGCCGCCACGCGCAGGTCCCCCCGGACCAGCGTGAGGTCCCCGGCCTCGATGGCCGCGTCCGTGCCCGTCCCCATCGCCAGGCCCAGGTCGGCTTGGGCGAGGGCGGCCGCGTCGTTGACCCCGTCCCCGACCATGGCGACCGTACGGCCCTCCGCCTGGAGGCGCTTGACGACGTCGACCTTGTCCTGCGGCAGCACCTCGGCGATCACCTCGTCGATGCCCACCTCGCGGGCCACCGACTCCGCCACGGCCCGGTTGTCACCGGTCAGCAGGACCGGGGTGAGCCCCAGGCCGCGCAGCCGGGCGACCGCCTCGGCACTGGTGTCCTTGACGGCGTCGGCGACGGTCAGGACGCCGCGGGCCGCCCCGTCCCAGGCCACCAGGACCGCAGTGCGCCCCGCCGCCTCGGCCCCGGCCTTCGCCCGCGCCAGCTCGACCGGGAGCGTGACGGACCGGTCGGCGAGCAGCTTCTCGCGGCCGACCAGGACCGCGTGGCCGTCGACCACGCCCTCGACTCCGAGTCCGGCGACGTTCCGGAAGCCCTCCGGGACCGGCAGGGCCCCGACGCGCTCGGCGGCGCCGGCCGCGACCGCCCGGGCGACCGGGTGCTCGGAGGCGTGCTCGAGCGAGCCGGCCAGCCGCAGCAGGTCGGCGGGATCGGTGCCGTCGGCGGCGACCGCGTCGTACAGGGCCATGCGCCCGGTGGTGACCGTGCCCGTCTTGTCGAGGACGACGGTGTCCACGCGGCGGGTGGACTCCAGCACCTCGGGCCCCTTGATCAGGATGCCCAGCTGGGCGCCCCGCCCCGTGCCCACCAGCAGTGCGGTCGGCGTGGCCAGGCCCAGGGCGCAGGGGCACGCGATGATCAGTACGGCTACGGCGGCGGTGAACGCGGCGGTGGTGTCGCCGCCGACGAACAGCCAGGTCAGCAGGGTTCCCAGGGCGATCAGCAGGACGATCGGGACGAAGACGGCGGCGATCCGGTCGGCCAGCCGCTGCACCTCGGCCTTGCCGCTCTGGGCGTCCTCGACCAGCTTGGCCATCCGGGCGAGCTGGGTGTCCGCGCCGACGCGGGTCGCCTCGACGACCAGCCGCCCCGAGGTGTTCACGGTGGCGCCGGTGACGGAGTCGCCGACGGTGACGTCGACGGGGACGGACTCGCCGGTGAGCAGGGCGGCGTCCACGGCCGAGGCGCCCTCGACGACCAGCCCGTCCGTGGCGATCTTCTCGCCGGGCCGGACGACGAACCGGTCGCCGACGGCCAGCTGTGCGACGGGGATGCGCACCTCGGTGCCGCCGCGCAGCACGGCGACGTCCTTGGCGCCGAGCTCCAGCAGGGCGCGCAGGGCGGCGCCGGCCTTCCGCTTGGAGCGGGCCTCCAGGTAGCGGCCGAGCAGGATGAAGGCGATGACCCCGGCGGCGACCTCCAGGTAGAGCGTGGAACCGCCCTCCCCGGGGGAGACGGTGAGGTCGAAGCCGTGGCGCATGCCGGTCATGCCGGCGTGGCCGAAGAACAGGGCCCAGAGGGACCAGCCGAAGGCGGCCAGCGTGCCGAGGGAGACCAGGGTGTCCATCGTGGCGGCGCCGTGCCGGGCGTTGGTCCAGGCGGCCTTGTGGAAGGGGTGGCCGCCCCAGACCACCACCGGGGCCGCCAGGGTCAGCGACAGCCACTGCCAGTTGTCGAACTGGAGGGCGGGGACCATGGCCAGCAGGACGACGGGGGCGGCGAGCAGCGCCGAGACGATCAGGCGGTGGCGGAGCGCGGAGAGCTCGGGGTCGGTCCGCGCCCCCTCGGCTCCGTCCCCGGCTTCCGCGCCGGCCCCGGCCCCGGCCCCGGTTCCGGCCGTGCCCTCGGGGCCGGCCGCGGGCTCCGGCTGGGCAGGCGGGGGCGGCTCCTCGGCGGTGTAGCCGGTCTTCACGACGGTCGCGATCAGGTCGGCGACCTCGACCCCGTCGGCGTAGGCGACCTTCGCCTTCTCGGTGGCGTAGTTCACCGAGGCCGTGACCCCGTCCATGCGGTTGAGCTTCTTCTCGATGCGGGCCGCGCAGGAGGCGCAGGTCATCCCGCCGATGGCGAGTTCGACCTCGCGGGTCGGCGCGGCGGGCGCTATCGGGTCGTCGTGCAGGGTGCTGCTCATGTCCGGCTCCAAGGGGAGGGCCGGCCCGTGCGGGTCCAGTATCAGCTGGCCGGCACGGCCCGGCAGTGGTCCTGCGTACGGGCCGGGGCCCGCGGGTCCTGCGTACCGCCCGGTGTCAGGCGCGGCCGACGAGCTCGTAGCCGGCCTCGTCCACGGCGGCGCGGACGGCCTCGGCGTCGAGGGCGGTGGTGGAGACCACGGTGACCTCGCCGGTGGCGGCGACGGCCTTGACGGAGGTGACGCCGGGGAGGGCGGAGACCTCGGCGGTCACGGCGCCCTCGCAGTGGCCGCAGGTCATGCCGGACACCTTGTAGACGGTGGTCACGCCGACCTCGACGGCGTCGGCCGCGCCGCCGTGGCAGGAGCCGGTGCTGGAGCAGCAGGAGCCGGCGGTGGGCTGGGTTTCCGTCTCGGCGGTCATGTCGTTCTCCTCTTCGAGGGTTCTGAAGGCGCGCCTGCCGGGCGTGCGCGATCGGGCGCCGGAAGCCCGTGGATTCCTCCACGGTCCCCCGCCACGTACGCACACTATACCCCTAGGGGGTATGAAGGCGACCCGTCTCCGCCCGGGTGGTTCGTGCGGGGGCGTGCGTCGGCCCCGGCTGCCCGTCGGGGCCGCCGGGGCCGGCCGGGGTGGTCAGGAGGTCGCGGGGTGGACGGTGACCAGGGGCTCCAGGTAGCGCAGCAGGACGGTCTTCAGCTCGGCGATGTAGGCGGCCCGCTCGTCACCCTCGGTCGTGAGGATCAGGTCCAGGGCCGACTTGAAGATCGACAGGACCATGTTGGCCGTCCGTGCCCGCTCGGCCGGGGTCAGGTCGGGGGCGAAGGTGCTCAGGGCGCCCTCGACGCGCAGCTGGAGCGTCTCGTGGAAGGCCTTGTGCTCCGCGTCGATGTGGCCGGGGATGCCGGAGCCGTGCATGAGGGCCCACAGGGCCGGGTTCTCGCACTGGAAGGCGATCACGGGGTCGATGACGGCGTCCAGCATCCGGGGGAGGGGGAGCTGGAGGTTCTCGGGCTGGAACGCCTGGCCGTGCGTCTCGTACGCCTTGTGGAGCAGCGTGTCGCCCAGCTGGACGGCGATGGCTTCCTTGTTCGGGAAGAACTGGTAGAGCGTGCCCGGTGACACGCCCGCCTCGCGGGCGATGGCGTTCGTGCTCGCGGCGGCGTAGCCGTTGCGGCAGAACACGCCCGCGGCGGCCTCCAGCAGCTGCGCGACGCGGCGCTCTCCGCGGGCCTGGCGGCGGCGCGGTGCGGCCGACGCTTCGGTCGGTCCGGCGCTCGCGGCTTCCGGCGACTTCGGCACTCGGTCCCTCTCCTTCCCGGGGGCGATTGACAAACGCGAGTGGTCGCTCGCATTCTTGGGGAACGCGAGCGATCTCTCGTGTTTGCCAGTCTACGGCTCTCGTGGTTCTCGACGGTGGTGGACGACGGCAACGGTCGACCCGTGGCAGCGGGTCAGGTGAAGGGGACACCGAGGCATGTCCGAAGTCAAGAATCCGCTGTCGGGGGTGGACGGAGCCCGCGGGCCCGGCGGCCCCGGGGTACCCGGGGGCAAGGCCGCGCGGCCGGGCGGTACGGCCGGTCGGCACGGCGGCACCGGTGCCGGGGGGACCGGTCCGGGCCGCTGGACGCGGTTCGTCACCGCCCGGCCGCGGTTCACGCTGCTGGCCGCGCTCGTGGTCACCGTCCTCGCCGTCTTCGCGGGGGGCGGGGTCGCCGAGCGCATGGGCAGCGGCGGCTGGGAGGACCCCGACGCGAGCTCCACGTACGCCACCAAGGCCCTGGAGCGGGAGTTCCCGGCCAGCCAGCCCAACCTCCTCCTGCTCGTCGACGCGGGCGCGGCCGGGGTGGACGACCCGGCCGTGGCGGCCGAGGCCGAGCGGCTGACCGCGCGCCTGGCCGCCGAACCAGGGATCACCGGCGTCGGCTCGTACTGGCGCACCAAGTCGCCCGCGCTGCGCGCGACGGACGGGCACCAGGCGCTCATCGCCGCCCGCGTCCAGGGCGAGGAGAAGGAGCACATCAAGACCCTCGACCGGATAGCCCCCCACTACCGGGGGGCGCACGGGCCGGTCACGGTCTCGCTCGGCGGACCCGTGGCGGTCCAGCGCGAGGTGACCACCACCATCCAGGAAGACCTGTTCACCGCCGAGCTGATCGCCCTCCCGATCACCCTCGTGCTGCTCGTCCTGGTCTTCGGCAGCGCCGTCGCCGCCGTCCTGCCGCTCGGCATCGGCCTGG
Organism: Streptomyces sp. NRRL S-87; assembly: GCF_000719335.1. Classification (GTDB taxonomy): domain Bacteria; phylum Actinomycetota; class Actinomycetes; order Streptomycetales; family Streptomycetaceae; genus Streptomyces. Next base: position 42,067 of record NZ_JOGB01000043.1, on the reverse strand, counting down.
TCGCCATCCTCGGCACCAACGCGGTGCTCCGCGGACTCACCGAGATCACCGACGTGTCGGTCTTCGCCCAGAACCTGACCACCGCGCTCGGCCTCGGACTCGCCATCGACTACGCCCTGTTCATCGTGCGCCGCTTCCGCGAGGAGCTGGCCGCCGGACACGAGCCGCTCGCGGCCGTCGGCACCACCCTGCGCACCGCCGGGCGCACGGTGCTCTTCTCGGCGCTGACCGTCGCGGTCTCCCTGTCGGCCATGGCGTTCTTCCCCATGTACTTCCTGCGCTCCTTCGCCTACGCGGGTGTCGCGGTGGTCCTGCTCGCCGCGGCCGCCGCGCTCACCCTGCTCCCGGCGGCGCTGGTCCTGCTGGGCCACCGGGTCAACTCCTGGGACCTGCGCCGGCTGTGGCGCCGTGGCCGGACGGCCGACACCGCGGCCGACACCCGGGACGGCAGCCGGGGCTGGCTGCGGGCCGCCGCCCTGGTGATGCGCCGGGCACCCGTGTTCGCAGTGCTCACCACCGCCGGCCTGCTGCTCCTCGGAGCGCCGTTCCTCGGCGTCAAGTTCGGCACGGTCGACGACCGGCAGCTCCCCGCCACCGCCGAGTCGCACGTGGTGCAGCAGCACATCCGCGAGGACTTCCCCGGCAGCCCAGGCGGCGGACTCGTGGTCCTCGCCGAGGGACCCGCGACCCCCGCCCAGTACGAGGCCTACCGCGGCCGCCTCGCCGGCCTGCCGGGCGTGGTGCGCACCGACGGACCGGTGCGGGCCGGCCAGTACGCCTACTTCAGCGTGCTGCCCGAGGGCGAGGGCGTCGGCCCCGAGGCGCAGCACCTGGTCGGCGAGGTCCGCAAGGTCGACGCGCCCTTCAAGACCTCCGTCGCCGGCCAGGCGGCCCGGCTGGAGGACGGCAAGCACGCGATAGCCCGGGAGCTGCCGAAGGCGGCGGCCCTCATCGTGGTGGCCACCCTGCTGCTGGTGTTCCTGCTCACCGGCAGCGTGCTCATCCCGCTCCAGGCGGTGCTCCTCAACGCCCTCAGCCTGACGGCGATGTTCGGGGCGCTGGTCTGGGTCTTCCAGGAGGGCCACCTGTCCGGGGCGCTCGGGTTCACCTCCACCGGTGACATCGAGACCACCCTGCCGGTGCTGATGTTCTGCATCGCCTTCGGACTCTCGATGGACTACGGGGTGTTCCTCATATCCCGCATCAAGGAGGAGTACGAGCACACCGGCGACCACGAGCGGGCCGTCCGCACGGGGCTGGCCAAGACGGGCGGCCTCATCACCGCCGCAGCCGTGATCCTGGCCGTGGTGATGGTGGCCATCGGCACCTCGCGCGTGACCAACACCAAGATGCTGGGCCTGGGGATCGCGCTGGCGGTGCTCATGGACGCCATGGTGGTGCGGAGCCTGCTGGTCCCGGCCGTGATGAAGCTGACCGGCCGGGCCACCTGGTGGGCCCCCCGCCCGCTGCGCGCCCTGCACGACCGGTTCGGCCTCAGCGAGGGCGGATCCGCCGCCCCCGCCGCCGCCCCGGCGGACGCCGGTGGGGCCGAGGGGGCCGACGGGGCCGACAGGGCTGACGGCGGTGACGGCGGCGACGGGGACGTGGCCGCCGGTGCGGCCGGTGGCGGAGCCTCGGCGGAAGCCCGAGGGGGCGGGGGCCCCGGTGCCTCCGCGGGCGAACCCGACCCGGTGCCGGAGCGGGTGGGCTAGGACCCGGCCCGTGGCCGGGGTGCCCCGGTCCGGGGGCCCGTGCCCGGGGTGCCCGGGTCCGGCGGCCGGGGTCGGCGGCCGAGGAGGTCACTCCTCGCGCCGCCCCCGGTTCCCGGGCCGGCGGGCGACCCAGGCACGGATCGTGTCCGCGTACCAGTACGGCTTGCCCGACTCGACGTGGTCGGGGGCGGGGAGGAGCCCGTGCTTGCGGTACGAGCGCACGGTGTCGGGCTGGACCCGGATGTGCGCGGCGATCTCCTTGTACGACCACAGCTTCCGGTCGGTCATGCAGGGCACCTCCTTGGCCACGCCGCGGGTCGGCCGGGAGGCCGTCGGGGAAGCCGGGCGTGGGCGCTGACGATCACTCAGCCTGTGCCCGGAGAAACGAGCCCGATCGAAGCGGGGGAGGCGTTGTGGGCCCCCTGTGACGGAAGAGCCGCGTAATGCGGACATCCGTCACGGGCGGGGGACGGCCGTGACGCAAGCGGCACGCAGGGCGGCGCGAGGGGTGCCCCGACCGGCGGGGAGGTGGCCGTCCCCCGCCCGGCCGGGCGGCCGGCGGGGACGCGGGGGCGGGGCGTCAGGCGTAGAAGGCCGGGCGGGGCGCCAGCTCGACGGGCGTACGGGAGCCGGTGCGCTGGGCGCTGACCCCGGCCTCGCTCACCGCGGCCGCCGCGTACCCGTCCCAGGCGCTGGGGCCGGTCACCTCGCCCCGGCGGGTCGCCTCGACCCAGCGCCGGACCTGGCGGTCGTACGCATCGGCGAACCGGACCGTGTAGTCCTGCACGATCTCCCCGCCCCACCGGCCGCCCGACTGGACCAGCATCGACTGCCCGTCCCCGATCCGGGCGCTGCCCGACTCGCCCACGGCCTCGCACACCACCTGGTAGCCGAAGCCGCAGTTGACGAAGATCTCCACGTCGACGACCACCCCGCCGGCGGTCTCCAGCAGCACCAGCTGCGGATCGCGCAACCCCGCGGGCGCCCGCGAGGACGAGGCGGGCGAGAGCACCGTGACGGCGGTGACCTCCTGTCCCAGCAGCCAGCGGGCCGCGTCGACCTCGTGCACCACCGAGTCGTTGATCAGCATCTCGGTGGTGAAGAACGACGGTGACGCGGCGTTGCGGTGCCGGCAGTGCAGGAACAGCGGCCGTCCCAGCCCACCGGCGTCGAGCAGCGCCTTGAGCTGCTCGTACTCGGCGTCGTAACGGCGCATGAAGCCCACCTGGGCCAGCCGCCGGCCCACCCGCTGCTCCGCCTCCATGACCCGCAGGGCGCCCGCCGCGTCCGGGGTGAGGGGCTTCTCGCACAGCACCGGCAATCCCCGCGCGAAGGCCGCCAGCAGCGCCTCCTCGTGCGCCGGTCCGGGCGAGGCGATCAGCACGGCCTCGACCCCCGGCGCCGCGAGGGCGGCCCCGGGGTCGGTGAAGGCGGCGCAGCCGTCGATACCGGCGGCGACCTCCTTGACCCGTTCGCCGTCCGGGTCGGCCACGGCCGCCACGCGGGCGCCGCTGACCACCCGGTCGATGCGGCGTACGTGGTCGGCGCCCATCCGGCCGGTGCCGAGCACGGCGATGCCGAGCGGTCGGGTCATCGGTCCCCCTCCTCGTGACGCGCGGTCGTGGTGCCGGGGACCGCCCCGGCGGCGTGCGGTCGTCCCGTCCCGGCGGGCCGCCGCGCTGCGGTCAGCGCAGTCCGCACGAGCGCAGGTAGGCGCGGGTGCGGCGGGCGATCGGCAGCGGCTGCTCGGGCGGGCACGGGTACATGTCCTGCTCGACGATCGCGAACAGCTCCGTGCCGAGCCGCCCCGCCGCCTCCAGGACGGGCTCCAGCGCCGGCACCCCGCGCGGCGGCTCGCACATCACCCCGCGCGCCACGGCCGGCCCGAACGGCACCCGCTGCTCGCGCACTTCGGCCAGTACGGCCGGGTCGACCTGCTTGAGGTGCAGGTAGCCGATCCGTTCCCCGTACGTCTCGATCAGCTCGACGCTGTCCCCGCCGCAGTACGCGTAGTGCCCGGTGTCCAGGCACAGCGACACCAGGTCCGGGTCGGTGGCGTCGAGGAAACGGGCCACGTTCTCGGGCGTGTCGATGTGCGTGTCGGCATGCGGGTGGACCACGATGCGCAGCCCGTACCGGTCACCCACCTCGCGCCCCAACCGCTCGGTCTGCCGGGCCAGTTCGCGCCACTGGTCCGCGGTCAGGACGGAGTCCTCCAGGACCGCGCCGCTCTTGTCGTCCCGCCAGAACGACGGGATGACCACGAGGTGCCGGGCACCCGTGGCCCGGGTGAGGGCCGCGATCCGCGACACGTGCTCCCAGGTGCCGTCCCATACGGCGGGTCCGTGATGGAGTCCGGTGAAGACGGTGCCGGCCGAGACCCGCAGGCCTCGCTTGCCCGTCTCGTCCGCCAGCCGTTCGGGATCGGTCGGCAGGTAGCCGTACGGGCCGAGTTCGATCCACTCGTAGCCCGCCTCGGCGACCTCGTCCAGGAACCGCTCCCAGCCGGTCTGCCGGGGGTCGTCGGGAAACCACACCCCCCACGAGTCCGGGGCCGAACCGATCCGAATGCGGGCGGGCGCGGGCGGGGAGGAGGTCATGCGGCCAGCTTAGGGGGATTGCATGAGGGACGACGGAGGAACGGCGGTGACGGGCTTGAGCGACGAGCCGTACGACGTCATCACCATGGGGCGGATCGGGGTCGACCTGTACCCGCTGGTGACGGGGGTGCCGCTCGCCGAGGCGGAGACGTTCGGGAAGTTCCTGGGCGGCTCGCCCGCGAACGTGGCCGTGGCCGCCGCCCGACTGGGCCGCCGGACCGCGGTCGTCACCCGGACCGGGGCGGACCCCTTCGGGGCGTACCTGCGGTCCGAGCTGCGGGGGTTCGGGGTGGACGACCGGTGGGCGGCGGAGGTCGCGGCGTACCCGACGCCGGTCACCTTCTGCGAGATCTTCCCGCCGGACCGGTTCCCGCTCTACTTCTACCGCGAGCCGAAGGCGCCCGACCTGGAGATCCGCGCCGAGGAGCTGGACCTCGAGGCGATCGGGGCGGCGCGGGTGTTCTGGATGACGGGGACGGGGCTGAGCGCCGAGCCGAGCCGAGGGGCGACGTTCACGGCGCTGGAGGCCCGTGACCGGGGCGGGGTCACGGTGTTCGACCTGGACTGGCGGCCGATGCTCTGGGCCGACGGCGAGCGGAGCCGGGTACCGGAGCTCTACGCCCGGGCGCTCGGACTGGCGACGGTGGCCGTCGGCAACGTGGAGGAGTGCGCGGTGGCCACGGGCGAACGTGATCCGTGGGCCGCGGGCCGCGCCCTGCTGGCGGCGGGCGTCGAGCTGGCAGTGGTCAAGCGGGGGCCCGAGGGCGTCCTCGCGCTCCACCGCGACGGCACGGTCACGGAGGTGCCGCCGGTCGCGGTCGACGTGGTGAACGGGCTCGGGGCCGGGGACGCCTTCGGGGGCGCGCTGTGCCACGGGTTGCTGGCCGGGTGGCCGGTGGAGCGGGTGCTGCGGTACGGGAACGCGGCGGGGGCGATCGTGGCGGGCCGGCTGGCGTGTTCGTCGGCGATGCCGGTGCTCTCCGAGATCGAGGAGGTGCTGGGGTGAGCGTGGTCGACCATGCGCTGCCGCATGCGCGGTTGCGGGTGCTGACGCTGGGGGCCGGCGAGGTGTACGTGCACGAGGCCGGGGAGTGCGAGTGGGTGGTGGTGCCACTGGCCGGGGGCTGCGAGGTCCGCTGCGCGGAACCGGTCCCCTCCCCGCCCCTTCCCGAAACCGGGGCGGCCCCCCCGCCGCCCTCCTCGGGGGCTCCGCGCCCGGACCCCCGCGCCTCGAACGCCGGCGGGGCCGGGGGTGGCGGGGCCCGGGGTGGCCGGGCCCGGGGCGGCCAGGCCCGTGGTGGCGAGGTCGTGTTCGCGTTGCGTGGGCGGGACTCCGTGTTCGACGGGCCCAGTGACTTCGCCTACCTGCCGCGGGGCGGTCGGGCGGAGATCGTGAGCGCGCGCGGGGGGCGGTTCGCGTTGGCCGGGGCCGTGTGCGAGCGGGTGCTGCCCGCCCGGTACGGGCCGGTCGGCGGGGTGCCGGTCGAGCTGCGGGGGGCCGGGGTGTGCTCGCGGCAGGTCAACAACTTCGCCGCCGCCGGGGTGTTCGACTGCGACCGGCTCATCGCCGTCGAGGTCCTCACCCCCGGCGGGAACTGGTCCTCGTACCCGCCCCACAAGCACGACGAGCGCCACCCCGGCCACGAGTCCCGGCTGGAGGAGATCTACTACTACGAGATCGCCCCGCACGACGGCAGCCCCGGCCTCGGCTACCAGCGCGTCAGCCCCTCCCCGGCCGGGAGGACCGACGTGCTCGCGGAGGTGCGCACCGGCGACGCGGTGCTCATCCCGGACGGCTGGCACGGGCCCTCCATCGCCGCGCCCGGGCACGACATGTACTACCTCAACGTCATGGCCGGACCGGACCCCGAGCGGGAGTGGCTCATTCGGGATCATCCCGAGCACGCGTGGGTTCGGGAGGCGTGGGCGGGGCAGGAAGTCGATCCCAGGCTGCCGTTCCGGCACCGGGGCCGGCCCGGGCCGCAGCCCCGGCGCCCGGCACCCGCCCCCGCCCCCGCCCCCGCTCCCGCCCCCGCTCCCGAGGAGGACCGTTGAGCACGCCGCGCACCGTCCGGCTCACCACCGCGCAGGCCCTCGTCCGCTTCCTCGCGCACCAGTACACCGAGCGCGACGGCCACCGGCAGCGGCTGGTCGCCGCCACCTGGGGGATCTTCGGGCACGGCAACGTCGCCGGGATCGGGCAGGCCCTCCTGGAGACCGGCCCCGCGGCCATGCCGTTCCTCCAGGGCCGCAACGAGCAGGCCATGGTGCACGCCGCCGTCGGGTACGCGCGCGCCCGCGGCCGGCTCTCCACCCACGCCGTGACCACCTCGATCGGGCCCGGCGCCACCAACCTCGTCACCGGCGCCGCGCTCGCCACGATCAACCGGATCCCGGTCCTGCTGCTCCCCGGCGACGTCTTCGCCACCCGGCCCGCCGACCCGGTGCTCCAGCAGCTGGAGGTCCCGTACGCGGGGGACGTGTCCGTGAACGACACCCTGCGCCCCGTCTCCCGCTACTTCGACCGGATCACCCGTCCCGAAGCCCTGGTCCCGGCCGCCCTCCAGGCGATGCGGGTGCTCACCGACCCGGTGGCCACCGGCGCCGTCACCCTCGCCCTGCCGCAGGACGTGCAGGCCGAGGCCTACGACTGGCCCGAGGACTTCTTCGCCGAGCGGGTGTGGACGGTACGCCGGCCACGGGCCGACCGGGACGGGATCACCGCGGCCGCCGCGGCGATCCGGGCCGCCCAGCGCCCCCTGCTCATCGCCGGCGGCGGCGTCCACCACAGCGGCGCCGAGGCCGCGCTGGCGGCCTTCGCCGAGGCCACCGGCATCCCCGTCGCGAGCACCCAGGCCGGCAAGGGCTCCCTGCGCCACGACCACCCCGCCGACGTGGGGGCCGTCGGCCACACCGGCACCGCCACCGCCGACGACCTGGCCCGGTCCGCCGACCTCGTCATCGCCGCCGGCACCCGGCTGACCGACTTCACCACCGCGTCCGCCACCCTCTTCCAGGACCCCGGGGTCCGCTTCCTCGGCCTCAACCCGGACCCGTACGACGCCCACAAGCAGGCCGCCCTCCCGCTCGTCGGCGACGCCCGCGAGACCCTCGACGCGCTGCGCGCGGAGCTGGCCGGCCACCGGGTCGACGCCGTGTACGAGCAGACGTACCGCAAGGCAAAGGCGTACTGGGAGGGGCTCGTCGACCGGGCCTTCCACACCCCCGACGAGTCCGCCCGCCCCACCCAGGCGCAGGTCCTCGGCCTCCTCGACGCCCTCGTCGACGACACCGACGTGATCGTCAACGCGGCCGGTTCGCTCCCCGGCGACCTGCACAAGCTGTGGCGCACCCGGTCGCCGGGCCAGTACCACGTCGAGTACGGCTACTCCTGCATGGGCTACGAGATCCCGGCCGCCATCGGCGTCGCCCTGGCCGAGCCGGGGCGGCCGGTGTGGGCGCTGGTCGGCGACGGCTCGTACCTGATGAACCCGACGGAGCTGGTCACCGCCGTCCAGGAGGGGCTCCCGGTCAAAGTGGTCATACTGGACAACCACGGGTACGCCTCCATCGGGGGCCTCTCCGAGGCCGTGGGCGGCGAGCGGTACGGCACCGACTACCGCCGGCGGGCACTGGACACTTCGTACACCGGCGCGGTGCTCCCCGTGGACCTGGCGGCCAACGCAGCCTCCCTCGGGATGGCCGTCATCCGCGCCCGCACCGTCCGTGACCTGCGGGAAGCCCTTGCCGAGGCGCGCCGCGCGGACCGTCCCACATGTGTCTACGCGGAGACCGAAACGCCCGACACTGTGTCGGGCCCGCCCCCCGCACAGGCGTGGTGGGATGTTCCCGTGGCCGAGACCGCGACCCGCACGTCGGCCGTCAGAGCACGCGAAGAGTACGACCGGCAGGCCGCAGCGCGACGTCGCCATCTGTGATGCCATCTGTGAAGGAGTTGTCAGCAATGAAGACCGTGCACCACTGGATCGGTGGCAGGACCGTCGAGGGCGCGTCGGGCAACTTCGGCCCGGTCACCGACCCCGCCACCGGCGAGGTCACCACCCAGGTCGCGCTCGCCTCCGTCGCCGAGGTCGACGCGGCGGTGCAGACCGCCAAGACCGCGTTCGAGACCTGGGGCCAGGCCTCCCTCGCCGCCCGCACCAAGGTCCTCTTCGCCTACCGCGCGCTGCTGGACGCCAACCGCGACGCGATCGCGGAGCTGATCACCGCCGAGCACGGCAAGGTCCACTCGGACGCGCTGGGCGAGGTCGCCCGCGGTCTGGAGATCGTCGAGCTGGCCTGCGGCATCACCACCCAGCTCAAGGGCGAGCTGTCCACGTCCGTGTCGACCCGCGTGGACGTGGCCGCCATCCGCCAGCCGCTGGGCGTCGTCGCGGGCATCACGCCCTTCAACTTCCCGGCCATGGTGCCGATGTGGATGTTCCCGTTGGCCGTCGCCTGCGGCAACACCTTCATCCTCAAGCCGTCCGAGAAGGACCCGTCGGCCGCCAACAAGCTGGCCGAGCTGGCCAAGGAGGCCGGCCTGCCCGACGGCGTGCTGAACGTCGTGCACGGCGACAAGGTCGCCGTCGACGCGCTGCTGCACCACCCGGACGTGGCCGCCGTCTCCTTCGTCGGCTCCACCCCGATCGCCCGCTACATCCACACCACCGCCGCCGCCAACGGCAAGCGCGTGCAGGCCCTGGGCGGCGCGAAGAACCACATGCTGGTGCTGCCGGACGCCGACCTCGACGCCGCCGCCGACGCGGCCGTCTCCGCCGCCTACGGCTCCGCCGGCGAGCGCTGCATGGCCATCTCCGCCGTCGTCGCCGTCGGCGCCGTCGGCGACGCGCTGGTCGAGAAGATCCGCGAGCGTGCCGAGAAGATCAAGATCGGTCCGGGCAACGACCCGGACTCCGAGATGGGCCCGCTGATCACCAAGGCGCACCGCGACAAGGTCGCCTCGTACGTCCACGGTGCCGCCGACCAGGGCGCGGACGTCGTCCTCGACGGCACCGGCTACACGGTCGAGGGCTTCGAGAACGGCCACTGGATCGGCCTGTCCCTCCTCGACAACGTCAAGACCGACTCCGACGCCTACCGCGACGAGATCTTCGGCCCGGTGCTGTGCGTGCTGCGCGCCGACACCTACGAGGAGGGCGTGGCGCTCATCAACGCCTCGCCGTTCGGCAACGGCACCGCGATCTTCACGCGGGACGGCGGCGCGGCCCGCCGCTTCCAGATGGAGGTCGAGGCGGGCATGGTCGGCGTGAACGTGCCGATCCCGGTGCCGGTGGGCTACCACTCCTTCGGCGGCTGGAAGGACTCGCTCTTCGGAGACCACCACGTCTACGGCAACGACGGCATCCACTTCTACACCCGAGGCAAGGTCGTCACCACTCGCTGGCCCGACCCGTCGGAGCCGCACGCCGGCGTCGACCTGGGCTTCCCGCGCAACCACTGACGCCCTCACGCCCTCCGCCCCCCCCACAGCAGAACCCCCGGCCCACCCTCACCGGCCGGGGGTTCCTGCTGTGTCGTACGCCCCGTACGCTCCGTACGCCCTGTGCGTCAGGCCACCGGCTCCAGGTCCGGGGCCTCCTCGGCCGGCTCGTCGCCCCGGTTCCGGCGGCGGCGTACGACCCAGGCGGCGAGGCCCGCCCCGGTCAGCACCAGCACCACGCCCACAGCCGGCCACGGCACCGCCAGGAACTGGGTCCCCGCGCTCTCGGCGAGGTCGGGCCGCCCCGCGGCGGTGGCCTTCGCGGTGAGGGTGACCCGGTCGAGCTGCGGGGCGTCGGCCCAGGTCTCGGTCAGGTCGACCCGCTGGCCCGGCAGCAGGACCAGGCCGAGGTCCTTGGGGCGCCGGTCGAGCACCGTGCGGCCGAACAGCCCTTCGGCGTGCAGCGCGATCCGCGGGTCGAGGACGACGTTGCCCCGGTTGACCAGGGAGTACGAGACCACCGCCCGCGCGTCCTTCGTCCACGGCAGCAGCGGGGCGCGCCGGTCGACGCGCAGGTGCTCGATGCTCAGCGCGGGAGTCAGCGGACCGGGCACGCGCAGGTAGAACCGGGCCCCCACCGAGCGGCGGACCCCGACCTGCACCTTGCCGTCCTTCTTGATGCCCTCGACCTTGGTGTTGAGGGCCACGATCCCGCCGACGTGGTCCCCGGGGTTCGCGTCCTCGGGGATCCGGACGGTGAACGGGATGTCCAGGCGGCCCTTGGCGGGCACGGTGACCGGACGGTCCGCGGTCCGCTCCGGCAGCCGTATCCAGGTCCCGGTCCCCGTGGGCCGGGTCTCCACGGGCAGCAGCGCGAAGGCCCCGCCCGAGGGGGTGTTCATCGCGTCGGTGGCGTACACCCGGAAGGTGATCGGCGCGTCGGTGGCGTTGGTGATCGTCACGCTGTCGGCGAGGGTGGTGCCGGCCGCGCCCTGGTGGAAGAAGTACGCGCGGCTGGTGGTCTTCTGGCCCGGCGCGGGGGTCGGGAAGACGGCCCAGGTGCCGTTGTCGGCGGCCTGCGCGGCGGGGGCGCCGAGCAGGACGGCGAGCAGGGCTCCGGCGACGGCCGGCAGGACGCCGAGGAGGTGGACCAGCGGGCGGTGCGGGCGCATGGGCTCTCCGGTGGCGGTGCGGGGGCGGGGGGCAGGGGCGGGGTGGTGCGCGGGGCGGGGCGCGGCAGGAGCGGGACGGTGCGCGGGTGGTGCGCGGGGCGGGGCGGGGCGAGAACGGGACGGCGCGCCGTGCGGACGGGCGTGGGGGTGGTGCGGGGCCGGGGCCCCGCACCACCCCCGAGGGAGGCCGGACGGATCAGGCGATCGAGAAGGTCACGACCGACTGGTAGGTGTCCGCGAACATGAAGGCGGGCAGCTGGATCATCGCGCCGCCGCCGACGGCGAACTCACCACCGGTGAGCTCGTCCCCGCCCGGCGCCTGGGAGGCCACCTTCAGGGGCACGTCGGTGATCGCGCCGGGCGCGCCCGCGGAGCACGCGCTCGGGCTGTCCGGGTTGGTCACGGTGCAGGCCGGCTGGATGCCGAGGCCGGCCGTGGCCAACGCGTGGCCGGTGGCCGTGTTCAGGAAGGGCGTGCGGGTGACCGTGAGGTCCCAGCCGAGGCTGCCGCCGCGGAAGTCCTGGACGGTCGCCGCGTTGAACGCGCCCACCACGGACTGCTTCTTGCCGTTGATGGTGATCGAGCCGAAGTCCAGCGCCGGCAGTCCGGCCGTGGGCCCGAGGGCCAGCGGGCCGGGCAGCACCTCGATGTCGACCGGGTGCGGGACGCCCTCGACCGGTGCGACGTAGCTGAACGCCTTCCCGGGGGCCGTGCCGATGCGGACCGAGTCGGCCTTCTTCGTGATGGTGATGTTGCAGGTGGCGACGCCGCTCGCGTCCGCCGTGCCGGAGCCGGTGTCACCGGTGTCCGTGCCCGACAGCGACGCGGCACAGGTCACCGCGCCCGCGGGGAAGTTGGCGCCGGTGGCCACGACGGCCGTCCCCGGGCCGCCGCTGTTGGGCGTCAGCTTGGTCGTGACCGGGTCCTTCGGGAGGGCCTCGACCGCGACGGACCCCACCGACGCGCTCGGGCGCGGCTGCGGGGTGCAGGTGGTGGTGTACGTCATGCCGCCCAGGACGGCGTCCGTGACCGCCTGGTCGATCTTGACGTCGAGCGTGGTGCCCTCGGTCCCGTCCGGGATCGTCAGGTTGGCGGTGAAGGGCTTCGCGTCCAGGGGGACGCCCGCGACGACGGTGACGGTCTCGACGGGGCTGGTCACCGTGACGGCCTTGGTCCCGACGAGCAGGTGGACCTTGGTGGTGTTGTCGGTGGTGACGCTGAACGCCGGCAGGAGCGGGCTGGGGCCGGGGTCGATCGTGACCGGCACGGTGTCCCCGGCCTTCGCGGTGTCCGGGAGGGTGACGGTGAAGTTCTGGTTCCCGGAGCCGTCGGCCTGCGGAGCGGGCGCGTCGCAGTTCATGAAGATCGTGGTCGTCTTGGTGGCCGCCTGGGCCGGACCCGCCAGCCCCACCACGCCACCCGCCAGAGCCAGGGTCAGGGCACCCGCCCCGGCAAGGATTCTTCGTCGGTAGCTCGTACTCACTTCGGTCGCGACTCCTTCGTCATGACGAGTCCCTCCACCCACCCGCTGTGAGGAGGAGGCCGAGCCGGTGCGGTGGCCGACATTGACGCGTCACGGTGATGAGAAGTCAATGGCCCGGATTCGCCGGAAGCACACAGAAATTGATGTCCCATCAGGGTCAGGCAGGACCCTGGGGCCGTCCGGTGGCGCTCCGGTGGCGGTTCCGGCGCGGCGGCGGCCCGTACGGGAGGCGCGGGCGCCCGTACGGGCCGTCGGCCGGACCGGCTCAGGGCCCCGTGTACAGCAGCAGGTTCGGCGAGGTGGAGGACACGTCGGTGAGCCGGTCCGGGGTGGCGCGGCCGGTCAGCGCCGCCGCCACGTCGGCCGGCGCGGCGGCCGGGTGCCCGGCCAGGTACAGGGCTGCCGCGCCCGTCACGTGCGGGGTGGCCATCGAGGTGCCGGTGGCCGTCGCGGTGCCGCCGGTCCGCCATGCGGACGTGATCGACACGCCCGGAGCGTACAGATCCAGACAGGAGCCGTAGTTGGAGAAGTCCGCCACCCGGTCGTCCCGGTCGCTCGCGCCGACGGTGAGCGCCTCCGGCGCCGAGGCGGGGGAGGTCATGCACGCGCTCGTGCCCTCGTTGCCGGCCGCGACGGCGTACGTGATGCCCTTGGCGACCGAGTTGCGCACCGCGGTGTTCAGGGACGGGCTCAGGCCGCCGCCCATGCTGATGTTGACCACGGCGGGAGCGGTGGCGTTGCGGCTGACCCAGTCGATGCCGGCGAGCACGTCCGAACCCGAGGCCGATCCCTGGCAGTCGGCCACCTGCACGGCGACCAGCTCGATCTCCTTGGCGACGCCGTACGTGGCCCCGCCGATGGTGCCGGCGACGTGCGTGCCGTGGCCGTTGCAGTCCCCGGGGGTGAGGCGGTCGGAGGCCACGTAGCCGGTGCGCGCGCGGCCGCCGAACTCCTCGTGCTCGGCGGCGATGCCGGTGTCGATGACGTACGCCGTCACGTTCGCGGCCCCGGTCTCGTAGCCGTACGTGCCGTCCAGGGGCAGGTCGCGCTGGTCGACCCGGTCCAGCCCCCAGGTCGCGCCGGCCTGGGCGTCGAGGACGGGGTCGGTGTCGCGCACCGAGCCGGCGGGGGCGCCGAGGACGTGCAGTTGCGGGTCCGGCTCGACGAAGGCCACGTCGGGGTCGCCGGCCAGTTCGGCGGCCCGCGCGCTGGTCATCCGGGCGGCGAAGCCGCGGACCGCGCTCTCGTAGACGTGCGCGACCTCGGTGCCGGAGCCGGCGGCAAGCGAGCGGGTGGCGGCCGGCGTGGCGCCGTCCTTGAGGACGACGATCCAGCTGCCGGTCTCCTCGGGTGCGGCGGGCGGCAGGGCCTGTGCGGTGGCGGGGAGCGCGGCGGCGCCCAGGAGGGCGGCGCCGAGCAGGGCGATGGCCCTGAGACGGTGTCCGATCATGGGCTGAATGCTCGGCGAACCGGGCCCGGCCGCGCCCGAGGCGCCGCCGCGGCCCGGCCCGCGCCACCCGATCAGAGGCGGCCGCGGCGGGGTGGGGGCAGGGCCGGCGCGGGGCTCCCTGCCGGAGTCCGCGACCGCGCGCGTGACCTGCTTCTGAACGGGGCCCGGAACAGGGCCCTGGTCAGGCCTGCTCCGTGTGCCCGTCAGGGTCCGGTGGGGTCGGCCAGTGCGACCGCGGCGGCGTACCCGGGCGGGGCGGTCGTGGTGCGGACCGTCCAGCCCGGGAGCCGGACCGGGCCCGGCCCCGTGCCGATGTACGGATCGGCGAGTCCTTCCGACAGGCCCGTTCCGGTGCCCTTCAGGTACGCCTCCTTGCGGCACCACAGCCGCGCCACCGCCGCGGGCCGGTCCGCCTCGGGCAGCGCGCCGAGCTCCGCCGCCTCCAGCGGGTGCAGCGCCAGCAGCAGGTCGGCCAGCACTGCCGCGTCGGGCAGTTCCTCCACGTCCACGCCGACCGGCACCCGGGCGACGGCCACCAGCGCGGTGTCCCCGCTGTGCGAGAGGGAGAAGTGCAGGCCCGCGTCCCCGGCCGACCCGCCGGCCACGTCGCCGGCCGACCCGGCTCCGGCGACCCCGCCGCCTCCGGCAGACGCGTCACCCCCGACGACCGAGCCGATCGCCGGGCGCCCGTGCGGGCCGCCGCAGACCGGGCACGCCTCCCGTACGAGTGGTACGGCCTCCGGCGCCAGCCCCAGGTACGCGCCCAGCAGCACCCGCAGCCCCACGTGCGCCGCCCGGTAGCGTTCCCGGTCCGCCGGCCGGACGAAGCGGGCGGCCCGGTCCCGCTCCGCGGCGTCGAGCAGCGCGTCCCCCACCGGCCGGCCGCCGACCCGCGTGCGGGTGGTGTCCAGCCGCCACAGCGCCACCTCGGCGGCCGCGGGCCACCGGACTGCGGGGACGGCGTCCCCGCCCAGCTCGTACGCGTCGATGCGCGGTCCGTACTCGTCGATCACCCGACGAGCGTACGGGCCTCCAGCCGGACCGCGGTGATCCAGCCAGCTGGCTGCCCGCCGCATCCAGCGGTGTCCCGTCGAGGGAAGTGGCCAGCAGCACGGGGGCGTTGGCCCGCCCAGCCCGCTCGCGGCCTCTGCCGGCTCCTCATCTGCCGGGGACACCGTCAGGTCGCCCTCCCCGGCCGGGCATCGGCGCGGGGAGGTGTCCCGGGCCGACCCGAGACGCCCTCGGGGACAGCCCTGGGACGACGCCGGGGAGGCTGCGGGACGTCTCGGGACCGGGGCCGGACTGGGTACGGGACGCGCTCGGCACCGGGACGGGCGCTCCTGCCCCCTACATTCGGCCCGGTCCGTACGGAGTTACAGGCACCGCGACGCCACCACGCACCGCCCGCGACCCGTGGCCACTCGGTACCACGAGCGCGATCGGGCCCCTCTCCAGCGTGCCGGCGCCGACCCACCCCCACGCACACCCATGCGCCACCCACGCACCCACCCACCCACGCACCCACCCACCCACCCAGCACCCCACCCGACGAAGGGTCCAGTCCATGCCCATGAAGATCCCCGCCCGCGCCGCAACAGCCGCCGCCGGAGCGCTCCTGTCCGCCGCCGCCCTCCTCGGCGCCACCGCCCCGACGGTCTCGGCGGCCACCGCGACCACGACCACTGCGTCCACGACCACGACGGCCACCCTCAGAGCCACCTCGGCCTCGCCCGTGGCCGCCGTGACCCCGACCTGCGCCTCGGCCTGCTTCCTGGACGTCCGCACCGGCGCGCACCCGGACTTCGACCGCGTCGTGATCGACCTCGGCGGCCCGACCCTGCCCACCTGGCAGGCCACGGCCGGACTCACCTCGCTGACCTACGACAGCGCCAGCGGCGAGAGCCGACCGGTCCCGCTCAGCGGCACGTCGTTCCTGCGCATCGACACGCACGGCGTCACGAACACCACCACGACCGGCCAGTCCTCCTTCACCGGCCCGACCCTCCAGACCCTGACCCTCCCGTCCGTGAAGGGTTACGCCCTGACCGGCGGTTACGAGGGCTACGAAGGCTTCGGCCTGGCCCTCGGCACGTACAGCAGCTACCGCGTCTACACCCTCACGTCCCCGAACCGCCTGGTGATCGACGTCAACCACTGACCGACCGCCGCCGCACCCGGGCCAACCCGAACGGGTCACCCCGACCGGAAGCAGCGGCGCGAACCCGAACCGGACGCCGGCCGGCCCCCCCGCACCCCGCAGCGGCCGTCCGGCGGTCAGGAGGCCGGCGGAGGAGGAGCGCTCGTCGAGGACGGCGCGCGGGTGTCCATCAGCAGGTCGACGATCCGTTGGACGTCCTCGCTGTCCTTCGGGCCGGTGATGCGGATCTCCACGCCGTTCTTCTCGATCTTGATGACAGCCGGTGCGTCGTGGGCTGCTGTGTGCAGGAACTGGCGGATCGCCAGCCATACGGCCGGCAGGGCCGAAGTCATCGCGACGGCGATGCTGATGCTCCCGAAGACGTTGCTCACTGCGCCTGCTCCCATTCCACGATCAGGGCGCTGGACCCCGCCGTCACGACGCTGCTCGCGAAGAGTACGACCGAGTACTGGGCGACCGAGGTCGCGTCGATGCTCTGCGGCGTCTGGGACGCATAGGAGACGAAGGCGAAGAGTCCGGCCGTGGCCACCGCGAGCAGGATGTTGAGACAGACCAGGAAGCCGAGCACGTTGGTGATCCCGGCGGGTGAGCCCTTCCTGGTGATGATCTGGCCTGCGGCTGCCGCAGCCAGGCTGGTGGTGACGATCAGCAGTTCTCCCCGACCCAGGAGCTGCGTCAACGTCATGCCGTTGCGGGACAGGGAGTTCATCGCGAAGCAGAGCGCGATGGGCAGCACGCCGAACAGCACGCCGAAGAAGAACCAGTGCTGGAGCTTGGGTCCGACCACGGTCCAGGGTGAGACGGGTGCCGGTGCCGGCGGCGGTTGTGCAGGTGGCTGCGAGGTGGTCGTCGTGCCGGAGTCCGCCGTGTCGGACGGCGTCGGAGGGCCGCCGCTGCCGCCCGGGCTGATGCCGGTGCCGCTGGAACCGGACAATCGCTGCCTCCCTGATCCACCGGGTCGTATCGGTCGGGCGCCCGGGCCATGAGACATGACTAATCCATCGACCCCGGACCGCGTGGGGATTCGCAGAGATCGGATCGGTGTGGGCGCGCGGACCGCCCGCGCCCGGCCCGGCGGCCGATCAGCCCTTACGTGGCTGCTACAGCACACGCGCTAAGGTGCGCTGACCTGCGAAAAAGCCCTCCGCGAGGGAGGGCTGACAATCGGACGAACGAAGCGCCCCCGGCAGGACTCGAACCTGCGGCCAAGCGCTTAGAAGGCGCCTGCTCTATCCACTGAGCTACGGGGGCCGGAAGGCGGCCGTTTCCGGCCTGGAGCCCCGGGGTGGGGATGTGAATGCGTCCGTGCCGGGTCAAGGATAGGGCTCCGTTTGCCTTGTCCCGGTTGCTTCACTCGCGTGCCACGTTGTGGAGGTTCGGTGAAGCGGTCCCGATAATCGCAGGCAGGTGCGATTCTCGCACCGCTTTTGCTCAGCCACGCCTCACGTGTTGTGCACTCGTTATGCCTGCGCCCCAGTCATCCCATCTGTCCGCCGTGTCCTCGTCGGGTCGCGGTCGGCGCGCGCAGGGCGTATAAGCTTCAAAACGGACACAAAAAAGGGCATTCTTCGCATGTGGTGACCTTGGATGTTCGGCCTCAGCTGCTCGATGCCCTCTCCGCCCTGCGCGACCGGGTCGCCGCCGTGCGTCTGCCGCTGCCCCTGCCCGGCGCGCCACGGGCCCGCCAGACCCGGTCCGAGCTGCTCGCCCAGCTCGACGACTACCTCGTACCGCGCCTGCGCGCCCCCGAAGCACCCGTCCTCGCCGTGATCGGCGGTTCCACCGGCGCCGGAAAGTCCACCCTGGTCAACTCCCTGGTGGGCCGTCAGGTCAGCGAGGCCGGCGTCCTGCGCCCCACCACCCGTACCCCGGTCCTCGTCTGCCACCCGGACGACCACCACTGGTACGCCGGCATGCGCGTCCTGCCCGACCTGATGCGCGTCTGGCTCCCCCACGGAGAGGAGGAACTCCTCTCCGGAACCGCCCGCGACCGCGACCGCGGCCACGGCGCCACGGGCGCCCCGGACCCCACCCGCGAGCTGCGCATCGAGACCGTCAGTACCCTGCCCCGCGGCCTCGCCCTCCTGGACGCCCCCGACATCGACTCCCTCGTCGTGGAGAACCGCACCCTCGCCGCCGAACTGATCTGCGCCGCCGACATCTGGGTCATGGTCACCACCGCCTCGCGCTACGCCGACGCCATCCCCTGGCACCTGCTGCGTACCGCGAAGGAGTACGACGCCACCCTCGTCACCGTCCTCGACCGGGTGCCCCACCAGCTCCTCGCCGAGGTCTCCCGCCAGTACGCGGCCCTCCTCACCCGCGCCGGACTCGGCGACGTACCGCGCTTCACCGTCCCCGAGCTCCCCGAGTCCGCCGGCGGCGGGGGACTGCTGCCGGCCAGCGCCGTCGCCCCCCTGTACGCCTGGCTCGCCCACCGCGCCCAGGACCCCGCCGCCCGCCAGCAGGCCGTCGGCCGCACCGCCGTCGGCGTCCTGGAGTCCCTCAGCCGCCGCATGCCGGAGCTCGCCTCCGCCGTCGCCGCCCAGCACGCCGCCGCCGTCCGGCTCACCACCGCGGTCGAGGAGGCGTACCTGCGCGAGGGCAAGCGGGTGCGCGCCCGCCTCCAGGCCGGCGCCGTCCTCGCCGGGGACGCCCTGACCCGCTGGCGCGGCTACCCCCTCGACACCACCGCCGACGAACTCCTCGACTCCCTCGCCGAGAGCCTGACCGCGCTGCTGCAGTGCGCCGTCGCCGCCGCCGACGAACGCATCGCCGAGGCCTGGCGCCGCGAGCCGGCCGCCGGGGCCGTGCCGCTGCCGACCCCCGACCCCGAGGCGGGGGAGCGCATCGGCATCGCCGTACGCCGCTGGCGGCGCGTCGTCGAAGAGCTGGCCGAGGAGGAGGTCGGCCACATGGAGAAGCAGTCCGCCCCCGCCGCCGACGCCGTGGCCGCGCTGCTCGTCGCGGCGCTGCTCGGCGGCAAACGGGCCCGCCAGGCGGGGGACCGGCTCGCGCAGCGCATCGGGGTGCACGCGGCCGTACGCCTGCGCGACCGCGGGAACGAGCTGGTCACCAGCCACCTCGACAAGGTGCTGCGGACCGAGCGCGACCGCCGCCTGGCCCCCCTCGACGCCCTCGAAGTCACCCCGGAACCACAGGCCGAACTGATCGCCGCGCTGTCCGTGCTGCAGAAGGAGAGGTGAGCGCGGTGACCACCATGACCGACCGCGCCGACGACCGGGGCCGCGACGGCGACCGGCGCCGGAACCGTAACCAGGGCCGGGACAGGGACCGGGACAGGGACCGGGAAAGCGCCTCGGCTCGCGACGGCGCCCCCGGCCACCCCGGCGACGCGGGCCCGTACGGAGACCCCGGCCGCGAGGACCGCGAGGGCCGTGAGAACCAGGGAGCCACCGGCCGCACCGGCTGGGACGACGGGCTGATCGCCCGCCGCGCCGCCAAGGGCGAGCGCCCCACCGGCACCCGCATCCGCGGCCTCCTCGCCGAGCCCGCCGCCGACGAGGACTTCGACGGCGACGACCCCCACGGCACCGGCTCCCGCGCCGTCGACGAGACCGGCGCCCTCGTACGGGCCGTCGCCGACGGCACCGGCCTGGCAGGCGCCACGGAAGCGCACGCCCTGCGCGTCCGCCTCGACGCCCTGCGCCAGCTCGTCGGCCTCTCCCGCACGCGCCTCGACGGCCTCACCCTCGCCGAGGCCGGCCGCGTCCTCGACGAGGCCGCCGCCCGCCGCGGACTGTCCCCCCGCCACACCGTCGTCGCCATCGCCGGCGCCACCGGCAGCGGCAAGTCCACCCTCTTCAACGCCCTCGCCGGCGTGCAGATCTCCGAGACCGGACTGCGCCGCCCCACCACCTCCGCCCCCATCGCCTGCAGCTGGACCGACGGCGCCGCCGGACTCCTCGACCGCCTGGAGATCCCCGGCCGGCTCCGCCGCCGCCCGCGCGACGGCGACCGCGACGAGAGCCTCGCCGGCCTGGTCCTCATCGACCTGCCCGACCACGACTCGGCCGTCACCAGCCACCGGGCCCACGTCGACCGCGTCCTCGGCCTCGTCGACGCCGTCATCTGGGTCGTCGACCCCGAGAAGTACGCCGACGCCGTCCTCCACGAGCGCTACCTGCGCCCCCTCGCCGGCCACGCCGAGATCACCTTCGTCGTCCTCAACCAGATCGACCGCCTCCCCGGGGAGGCCGCCGACCTCGTCCTCGACGACCTGCGCCGGCTGCTCGACGAGGACGGCATGGCCCTCGGCGAGCACGGCGACCCCGGAGCCACCGTCCTCGGCCTCTCCGCGCTCACCGGGGAGGGCGTGTCCGAGCTGCGCGAACTCCTCGGCCAGTTCACCCAGGAGCGCGGCGCCGCCACCCGCCGGATCTCCGCCGACGTCGACCGGGCCGCGCTGCGCCTGCGCCCGCTGTACGTGGCCGACGGCCGGCCCGAGATCGGCGAGCGGGCCCGGGCGGAGTTCGAGGACCGCATCGCCGAGGCCGTGGGCGCCCACGCGGCCGGACTCGCCGCCGAACGCGCCTGGCGGCGCAACGCCGGCAAGGCCTGCGGCACGCCCTGGCTGCGGCTGTGGCGCTGGTACGACGACAAGCGCACGCCGCAGCTGCTGCGGCGGGGCCCGGTGGCACCCGAACAGCCCGCCGAGGAGGAGGTCACCGCGCGGCAGCGGGTCGAGCAGGCGGTCCGCATCATCGCGGACGACGCGGCGGCCGGGCTGCCCGAGCCGTGGGCGCAGGCGGTGCGCGAGGCGGCGGTGCGCGGGGCGGAGCGGCTGCCGGAGGAACTGGACGAGCTCGCGGTCGGCATCCGGTTCGGCGCCGTCGTCGGCGCTGGGGCGGGGTCGGGGTCGGCGTCCGCCTCGGGGTCGGGGTCGGCGTCCGGGCCGGGGTCGGCGTCCGGGCCGGGGTCGGGGTCGGGGTCGGGTTCCGGGTCCGGGTCCGCACCGGGGCACGGCGCCGGAGCCGGGTCGGGGGCGGTCGTGGCGACCGCGGGTGGCGGTGCGCCGAAGGCCGGTGCCGGGGTGGGGGCGCCCGGCGGGAAGCCGCCGCGGCCGGCGTGGTGGCCGGTGGCCGTCCTGGCCCAGGCCTCGATGACGCTGCTGCAGATCTACGGCGGGCTGTGGCTGGTCGGCCAGATCGTCGGCGTCCTCGAACCGAGGTTGCTGCCCCCCGTCCTGCTGATGATCGCCGGGATCGTCGGAGGTCCCCTGGTCGAGTGGATGTGCACGGTCGCCGCCCGCGGCCCGGCCCGCCGCTACGGGCAGGAGGCCGAGGACCGGCTGCGCCAGGCCGCGGCCGGCTGCGGCCGGGCCCGTGTCCTGGAGCCGGTGGCGGCGGAACTGCTGCGCTACCGGGAGGTGCGGGAGCAGTACGCGACGGTCGCGAAGCTCCCGACGGCGACGGGATAACGACTCCGACATCCCGCTCCGTCAATCATTGGCCAAAACTCGTCCACAGTCGCGTGGTCGTCCACAGGGCGAACACCCCCACCCGGCCCCGGCCGCAGCATGAAGACCGGACCGGACAGCCCGGTCCGGCAGCCGCCCCCGCGGGCGGCCGCACCGGGGGGCGCCGGCCCGTCAGGCCGGACCGCGGAGGGGGGCGGGGATGCACGACACGCTGGTGACACTGATGGGCAACGCGGCGACCGCGATCGACTACCGGGAGGCCGCCGCAGGGGCCGTCGCGAGATTCCGCTTGGCGGTCCAGGCACGTTACTGGGACCGCCAGAAACAGGCCTGGACCGACGGGCCGACCAGCTTCTACACGGTCTGGGCGCGCCGGGCGCTCGCCGCGAACCTGGCCGGATCCGTGTCGGTCGGCGAACCGCTCGTGGTGTACGGGCGGTTGCGGGTGCGCGAGAAGGAGGGGGACGAGGAAGGGAAGCGCTGGTTCTCCGCAGACGTGGACGCGTGGGCCGTCGGACACGACCTGAGCCGCGGCACCTCGGCCTTCCGAAGGCTACCCAGGGGGGAGCTGGGACTGATGGGACCTCAGAAGGCGGCGGTGGTCTGAGTGTTCGAGACCGCTAGGATTCCCCGGTACTCGTGGGCACGAGGGCCACTGGCCCGAAGGGGAAGACTGTGTCTGGCGTCGTTTCCGCTTCACCTCTCGCACGTTTCTCATCTCTCACGGTCCGTACGGTCCGTACGGTCCGCACACCGGCGGGCGTGGCGCTGCGCCCGTCGGCCATGGCCGCGAGCCTCCTCGCCGCCGCGCTCACGGGTTCCGCTTCCGCGGGCGTGGCCTGGGCGGACACGGGATCGGCCGGTGCGCCGGTACTCAGACCCACGGGCGGCACGACGGCGGTCCTGGCCGGGCTGAGTACCGGCGGCGAGGCCGTGCTGCACACCCCCACCGGGGTGCGGCGGATCCCCGCCGGCCTGTACGAGCTGCAGGTGGACGGCGGTGGGACGCTGCAGACGTACGGGGTGGGCATCGCGGGCCTGTCCTCCCGCGAGGCGCGGTTCACGGAAACGGCGTGGAGCGGGAGCGCGCTGGCGGGCAACAAGGACGCCGGCCGCATCCGGTGGGTCCTGCAGCACTCCTATCCGCAGCTGAACGACCTGGCCGGCCTCGCCCGCCGGGCCGGGGCGGGGGCGCTGACGGCCGACACGGCGGCGGCCGGCACACAGGTGGCGATCTGGCGGTTCTCGGACCACGTCGCCGTGACGGCGGCGGACCCGGCGGCCGAGAAGCTCGCCGACTACCTGCAGAAGGCGGCCAAGCGGCTGCCCGAGCCGCCGGCCTCGCTGACCCTGACGCCCGGCACGGTCACGGGTCCGGCGGGCGGGCGCATCGGTCCGGTCACCGTGCACACCGGTGCCCAGAGCGTGTCGGTGGCCCCGGACCAGGCGGCGCAGGCCGCCGGTGTGCGGATCACGGGGGCCGACGGCACCCCGGTGACCCAGGCCGCCAACGGCACGCGCCTGTACTTCGACGTGCCCGAGGGCACGCCCGACGGGGTGGGCGCGGTGACGGTGCAGGGTGCCACCCGCGTGCCCGTGGGCCGGGTGCTGACCAGCGAGGGCGCGGGCCAGCCCCAGATCGTGGCCGGCTCCAGCGAGTCCGCGGCCACCGCCACGGCCACCGGCGTGTGGGCGCCCACGCGCCTGGCGGCACGCACGTACGCCGATGCGCTGATGCTGCCCGAAACCACGGCGGGAGCCGCGGCCCCGAAGGCGGCGGGAGGGGAGGGGGAGGGCCCCGAAAGCGCTGAGACCCGGCTCGCAGCCAGCGGCAGCTCGAACGCCACCCCCGTCATCGCCGCCCTGGCCGTCGGCCTGGTGGTCCTCGGCGCCGGCGTCGTCTTCCTCCTGCGCCAGCGCCCCACGGACAGCGACCCGCACGACTGAACGCGCGGAAGGGACCCCGGGGTCAGGGGGCGCCGGGGTCGCCCTGGACGCGGGCGTGGAGGTGTTCGTCGTGCCAGCCGTCCGCGTGGAGGAGTGCGCTGCGCATGGTGCCTTCGAGGGCGAAGCCCGCCCTCGCGGCCACGTGGCAGGACGCCGGGTTCGCCACGGAGTGGGTGATCCGCAGCCGGTGCAGGCCGAGGCCGTCGAGCGCCCACCGGCTGATGCGCCTCGTCGCCCCCGCCACCGCGCCGCGCCCGCGTCCCTCGGGCAGTAGCCAGTACAGGAACTCGGCGGTGCCGCCACCGAGGTCGACGTCCGCGAGTCCGACGAGCCCCACGGGTGCGGTGCCCCCGGGCGGCACGACGGCCCAGATGGCGGCCTGCTCGTCCCGCCAGCGCCCGCGCCAGTGCTCGATCTTGGCGCGGGCCCCGTCCCGTGACAGCGGGGCGGGGCGGTTCCACCGCTGTATCTCCGGGTCCAGGCAGGACCTGACGAGCACGTCGGCGTCCGGCTCCCGCCACGGACGCAGCCGGAAGCCGTTCGGGAGGCGGAAGACGGGTTGGTCGGCCCTGCTCATCGTGCCGGCCGGCACCACCGGCGGTAGGGGACTCAGTGCGTTCATCGGAGCAGCCTCGCAAGCGCCGCGTTCGCCGGGCGTGAGAACGGATCCGGTGAGGGGTCCCTGACCAGCGTCAACAACGCTCGTGATCAATACACCTAGTGCCGAGCCCCGGAGGCGTGACCTGCGGGCGGAGGAGGCAGCTGTCCGAGCTGGAGGCGCGCGTAGACCTGGTCCGGAGAGGTGCGGTGAACGCGGTGGGCCAGGTCCTCGAAATAGCGGAACGGTGTGCGCTGGTGCTCGCTGCGCTCCTGGTAGATGAACGGTGCGAGGACGGTCCAGGCCCGCAGGACGCTACGACCGTAGGCGCCGATGATGAGCTTCTCGTCGACCACGCCGTGCGCGACGAGCTTGCCGAGATCATCGAAGAAGAGGCCGACCCGGCGCACGTGTGCCTTGTGGGGTTCGGCGAAGGCGAGGTAGGAGATCGGCTGGGGGTAGTCGTCCCGAAGCCGGTACAGCACGTACTCGATGGCCTGCGTGTACCCGGGGTCCCGCGTTTCGCTGAAGCCGTTGAGGATCATCGCAAGGACGTTGGCGCTCTGCGCCGACCGCAACTGGCGCAGGGCCAGGAGGCCGGACACCGTCAGGGCCACGATGGAGACGATCAGGGACACCACGTTGACCAGCACGGGCGGCTCCGCACTCGGGCGCTACACGGACCGTCCAGTCTGATCGTCCGTCTGACGGAGGGTCAAGGGGGTCTGCTGAGCCCGGCTCGGCCGGCTGGGCCGGTCGGGGACCCGCCGTGACGCTCTCGAGCGGGGCGGAGAGGTGACCGGCAGCGACCGACAGCGACGTGATCGCCACGGTAGCCCCGGCTTCCGCCGCTGCTCAGGGGCGCTGACCATATGGGTTTCACCCCCAGGGTGGACCCCTGGCAAGATGGGGTGTATCTGCCCATCCATCGATCTGCCGGACGGTTTCTCTTGGCTGAGTTCATCTACACCATGCGCAAGACGCGCAAGGCGCACGGCGACAAGGTGATCCTCGATGACGTCACCCTGAACTTCCTGCCCGGAGCCAAGATCGGCGTGGTCGGCCCGAACGGTGCCGGTAAGTCCACCGTCCTGAAGATCATGGCGGGCATCGAGCAGCCCTCCAACGGTGACGCCTTCCTGTCGCCCGGCTACTCCGTCGGCATCCTCATGCAGGAGCCGAAGCTGGACGAGTCCAAGACGGTCCTGGAGAACGTCCAGGACGGCGTCGCGGAGATCAAGGGCAAGCTCGACCGGTTCAACGCCATCGCCGAGGAGATGGCCACGAACTACACGGACGAGCTCATGGAGGAGATGGGCAAGCTCCAGGAGGACCTGGACCACGCCAACGCCTGGGACCTCGACGCCCAGCTCGAGCAGGCCATGGACGCCCTCGGCTGCCCGCCCGCCGACTGGCCGGTCACGACCCTCTCCGGTGGTGAGAAGCGCCGCGTGGCCCTGTGCCGCCTGCTGCTCGAGGCCCCCGACCTGCTGCTCCTCGACGAGCCCACCAACCACCTCGACGCCGAGTCGGTGAACTGGCTGGAGCAGCACCTGGCCCAGTACAAGGGCACCGTCGTGGCGATCACCCACGACCGGTACTTCCTCGACAACGTCGCCGAGTGGATCCTCGAGCTCGACCGCGGCCGCGCGATCCCGTACGAGGGCAACTACTCCACCTACCTCCAGAAGAAGTCCGAGCGCCTCAAGGTCGAGGGCAAGAAGGACGAGAAGCGCCAGAAGCGCCTCAAGGAGGAGCTGGAGTGGGTCCGCTCCAACGCCAAGGGCCGCCAGGCCAAGTCCAAGGCGCGTCTGGCCCGCTACGAGGAGATGGCCGCCGAGGCCGAGAAGATGCGGAAGCTGGACTTCGAGGAGATCCAGATCCCGCCGGGCCCGCGTCTGGGCTCGATCGTCGTCGAGGTCAACAACCTCAACAAGGCCTTCGGTGACAAGGTCCTCATCGACGACCTGTCCTTCACCCTCCCGCGCAACGGCATCGTCGGCGTGATCGGCCCGAACGGCGCCGGCAAGACCACGCTCTTCAAGATGATCCAGGGCCTGGAGACCCCGGACTCCGGCGAGATCAAGGTCGGCGAGACCGTCAAGATCTCGTACGTCGACCAGACCCGCGCCAACATCGACCCGAAGAAGACCCTCTGGGCCGTCGTCTCGGACGAGCTGGACTACATCAACGTCGGCCAGGTCGAGATGCCGTCCCGCGCCTACGTCTCCGCCTTCGGCTTCAAGGGCCCGGACCAGCAGAAGCCGGCCGGCGTGCTCTCCGGCGGTGAGCGCAACCGCCTGAACCTGGCGCTCACCCTCAAGCAGGGCGGCAACCTGCTGCTCCTCGACGAGCCGACGAACGACCTCGACGTCGAGACCCTGTCCTCCCTCGAGAACGCGCTGCTGGACTTCCCCGGCTGCGCCGTGGTCGTCTCCCACGACCGCTGGTTCCTCGACCGGGTCGCCACGCACATCCTGGCGTACGAGGGCGAGTCGAAGTGGTTCTGGTTCGAGGGCAACTTCGAGTCGTACGAGAAGAACAAGGTCGAGCGGCTCGGCCCGGACGCCACCCGTCCGCACCGCGCCACCTACAAGAAGCTCACCCGAGGCTGAGGCCGTCGGCGGCGGCGCGGCCCGGGCCCCGGCCCGGACCGCAGCCGCCGCCGTCGCCACCGCCTTCGCCGAGAAGGAAACCGAGGCAGATCGACTCGTGGCACGTCACATCTACAGCTGCCCCCTGCGCTGGTCGGACATGGACGCCTTCGGGCACGTCAACAACGTGGTGTTCCTCCGCTACCTGGAGGAGGCCCGGATCGACTTCATGTTCCGGCTGGCACCGGGGAACGGCTCCACGTCGTTCCAGGGCGGCTCCGTGGTGGCCCGCCACGAGATCGACTACGTCCGTCCGCTGGTCCACCGGCACGAGCCGGTGACCGTCGAGTCCTGGGTGAAGAAGATAGGCGCGGCCTCGCTGGTCATCGCCTACGAGATCAAGGACCCCGAGCAGGTCTACGTACGCGCCGAGACGGTGGTCGTGCCCTTCGACCTCGAAGCGCAGCGGCCGCGCCGCATCACCGAGGAGGAGCGCACGTTCCTCCAGGAGTACGTCGACGACAGCGCGAGCTCCGACGGGCGCGCCGCCGCATGACGCTCCCGCTGCACCTGGCCGACTCCGGGGAGGCGGCGGACCTCGCCGCCTTCCTGGGCCGCCTGGTGCACTACGACCGGGCCGCCGCCGTCCGTCTGCAGGCGCAGGCAGGCGGGGCGGCGCTGGCCGTCTTCGGGCGGCCGCCGTCGTTCGAGGTCCTGGCGATCCGCACCGCCCGGCTCGCCGAGCCGGGACCGGGCGCGCCCCTCGACGTCACCGTCTCCGCGGGCGAGCTGCTGGAGTCCGTGGACGAGGCAGCCGGCACGGCGGCCGTCCCCGCGGCCGTGACGGGCCCGCCGTGGGCCGGGGTGCTGCCGCCGCGCGGCGGCTGGCAGCAGGTCGCCGGGCTGCCGGGCGCGGAGGCCATGCGGGCCGCCGTCGGCGCGGCCGTCGCCGAGTTCCGGGCCCGCGACGAGGCCCTGCCCGCCGATCGGCGCACGCGCGCCGAACGCGACCGCATCGGCCGCGAGATCTGGTCCCGTACGGTCGCCGGCACCGAACTCCCGCTGCGTGCCGTGCACGCCGCGCAGTCCCTGGGCTTCCTGCGCCCGGTACGCGCCCTCGCGGGCGGCGCCGGGCCCGCCGCAGCCCCCGGTTCCGGCCCCGCGGGAGCCCCCGAGCCGGTGGCGCTGCTGGCCGCCGGCGGCTGGCTGCGGCTGCGCACCCCGTACGGGTCCGTGGCGCTGCGCCGGCCCGGCGGCGGGCTGGGCGCGCTCCAGGTCCGGCCGGTCTGAGGCCCCGTACCCCGGCGGGTACGGCCCGGGCGGCCGTTGAGGCCGGGTGAGCCGGGTGAGGGCCTGGTACGGCGCCCCGGCGGCGGCCCGGCGGCCCGCCGGCGGCCTCCTAGTCAGCCGTGTTGATCATCGAGGCCGCGGCGTACGTCAGGTAGCGCCACAGCTGCTCCTCGTGCTCGGGTGCCAGGCCCAGCTCGTCCAGCGCGACCCGCATGTGCCGCAGCCACGCGTCGTGCGCGGCCCGGTCCACCACGAACGGTGCGTGCCGCATCCGCAGCCGGGGGTGCCCGCGGTGCTCGCTGTAGGTGGTGGGACCGCCCCAGTACTGCATGAGGAACAGGGCGAACCGCTCCTCGGCCGGCCCCAGGTCCTCCTCCGGGTACATCGGCCGCAGCAGCGGGTCCTCGGCCACGCCCTCGTAGAAACGGTGGACCAGGCGCCGGAAGGTCTCCTCGCCGCCCACCTGTTCGAAGAAGGTCTGCTCCTGCAGCGTGCCCTTGGGAATGTCAGTCACCGGACCATCGTCTCAGACACCCGGACGGAGGACCCCGGACCTAGGACTTCTCCCCGGCCTGCGGGCCTCCGGGGCGCCCGCAGGCGCGCGACGGGGCGCGGGCGCGGCCGGTTCGCCGTGCGCGGCCCGGGGCAGGACAGTGGACCCATGGGCGCACGGAGCGCGCACGGACCGGACAGCGCCGCGCACGAGGTGGAGCGCGCGGTGGCGCACGCCGCGCAGGTGCGGGAACTGACCGCGGCCGGCGACCTGCCGGACCCCGCCTGGCGGGCGGCCTTCGCGGCCGTGCCGCGGCACGTGTTCGTCCCGTACTTCTACGTCGCCCGCGGGGCCGGGTACGAGCGGCTCTGGGGCGAGGACCCCGACCCCGGCCACCGGGCCCGCTGGCTGCGCGGGGTCTACACGGACACCCCGCTGGCCACGCGGGTGCGCGGCACCGAGCTGCTCTCGTCCAGCACCCAGCCGTCCCTGATGGCGCGGATGCTGCACGCCCTCGACGTGCGCGACGGGGACGACGTCCTGGAGATCGGCGCCGGCACGGGCTACAACGCGGCGCTGCTCTGCCACCGGCTCGGGGACGAGCACGTCACCACGGTGGACCTGGACGAGGAGATCACCGAGTCGGCCCGCTCCCACCTGGCGAGGCTCGGCCACCACCCGGCCGTGGTCACCGGTGACGGGGCGCGCGGCTGCCCGGCCCGGGCGCCGTACGACCGGATCCTGGCCACCTGCGAGCTGCCCCGGATCCCCTACGCGTGGCTCGGTCAGTGCGTGCCGGGGGCGCGGATCCTGGCCCCGATGGCCACCGGCCTGCTCGCCCTGACGGTGCGGGACGCGGCCTTCGCCGAGGGGCGCTTCCTGCACACGCCGGCGTACTTCGTGCCGCTCCGGGGCGGGGAGCGCGCGCCGGCCGCGGCCGCGGGCGTGGGCGTGGGCGTGGGTGCGGCGGGGGCGGGTGACGGGCAGGGTGTGGCCGGGGGGCCGCCGGCCCACCTGCCGTACGAGGTGCTGGAGAACGACCGCTTCCACTTCCTGCTGGCGCTGGCCGGCGAGGCGCTGCACCCGCGCGAGGCCCTGGACCTGTGGCGCGGTGAGGGGCGGCCCGGGCGGGAGCGCTTCGGGGTGACCGTGAACGCGGAGGGGGAGTGGGCCTGGTTGGACGATCCCCGAGGACCCTACGTGTGGCCCCTGGGGAGACCGGCGGACTGACCGCGCCGGGCCCGACCGCACCGGCGGCCCGACCGTGCCGGCGGCCTGACGGCGTCGGTGGCCCGACCGCACCGGCCCGACCGCACCGGGGCCCGACCGCACCGGCGGCCCGACCGGGAGGTCGGGCCGGGGAGAGGCCGGGCGGGGGGTCGGATCAGCCGCGGCGGATGGTGATGGTGGTCCAGGCGCCGACGTGCACCTGGTCGCCGTCGCCGAGCGGAATCGGCACGAACGGCTGGATGGGCTCGTCGCCGCCGTTGACCGTGGTTCCGTTGGTGGAGTTCTGGTCCACGACCGCCCAGCTGCCGTCCGGCTGCTGGACCAGCACGGCGTGCTGGTGCGACACGCCCGGGTCCTCCGGCGGCACCGACAGGTCGATGTCGGGGGACTCCCCGGTGGACTGGCGGCGCCGGCCGATGGTGATCTGGCCGCCGGTGAGCGGCAGGTGCTGCTCGGGCGAGTACGCGGGCAGGTTGAGGCCCGCGGCCTCCGGGCCGCTGCGCTGCATCATCGCCATGAAGTACGCGCGGTCCGGACCGATGGTGGCGCTCCAGGAGCCGCCCTGGCCGGGGTAGGGCTGCTGCTGACCGGGGTACATGCCCTGGCCCTGCTGCGGCTGCCCGGGGTGGCCGGCGCCCGGGTGACCGGGGTTGCCGGGGTGCCCGCCCTGCATGGGCTGACCGGGCATCGGCCGGCCCGGCATCGGCTGGCCCGGTACGGGCTGGCCGGGCATGCCCTGGCCCGGCATGCCCTGGCCCGGGTGCGGCTGCTGGTGCTGCGGGGCATGCGGCTGCGGCGGCGCGGCGGGCTGGTAGGCCTGCTGCGGGTGCGGCGCGCGGCCGCCGGGCGGCGGCAGCATCCAGTCGTCCGCGCCGGGCTGCTGCGGGCCGGGTGCCGGGGCGCCGGGGTGGCCGCCCCCGTAGCCGCCCTGCGGTCCGCCGGGCTGCCCGGGCGGCGGGTAGCCGCCGGCGGGGTCGCCGTGCAGGGGCTCCGCCGGCCGGTTCATCTGCGAGGGCCGGGAGCCCTGGTAGTCGAACGGGTCCTGCGGGCGAGGGCCCTGGGTCTGCGGGTAGCCGGGCTGCATGTTCATGCCCGCGTTCATGCCCGCGCCGGGGCGCGGCCCGCCGGGGCCGGTGCCGTGCGGGGGCACCGGAGCGCCGGGCCCGGTGCCGTGCGGCGGTACGGGCGCTCCGGGGCCGGGCCGGCCGGGCGGGAACGGGCTCGGGGTCCGGGTCTGGAAGTTGTAGCGGCACTCCTCGCAGAACGGCGCCATGGCCTCGCGCGGGGTACGGCACTGCGGGCAGAGCTCGGCCTGCATCGTGGCACCGCCGTCGGGGCCCGGGTAGCCGTAGCCGCCGTACGAGGGCCCGGGCGGGGGAGGCACCGCCCCGGCGGGCGCGCCCGCTCCGGCCATGCGGTGACCGCAGACCTCGCACCAGTCTTCGGAGACCGAATGGTGTCCGTTCGGACAGGTCGGCATGTCGGCCCTTCCCCCTCTCCCCGTCAGGCCCCCAGGGGCCGCAATTCAGGACTTCTTCACTCGCACGGTCTGCGTCGAACGCGTCTCGAGAGTCATCTCGTCCGCATCCGCCACCTTCGCTTTCAGCCGCACAGTACCGGTCGCGGCATCGACGACGTCGACCACCTTCGCAAGCAGTTTCGCAGTGTCCTCGTTCCCCGACGCACTCGCCAGTTGCACGGCCCGTCCCAACTTGGCCGTGGCGGAGTCGAAATCTCCCGATTTACGGGCTTCCAGCCCCTGCCGGATGGCCTGGGCCAGCTCCGCCTGACCTGTGTAATGCGCCACTTGGGGGCTGATCGCGGTCGAAGCGACCAGATCGTCCGTCCACACCGCCCGTACCAACCCCTGGGACAGGACGGCGGGGACGCCCCCCTCGGTTGCACCCTGGCCGGGAACCGTCGCCGGGCCGCCGGGGACCACGAGGGAGACCCGCGCGGCCAGCATCTCCTGGCCGAGTCCGGCGGCCGGGACCCGTACGCACACGTGGTAGTCCCGGGACTCGTCGCCCCACGAACCGGTCGGGTAGTCCCCGGCGCGCGGGCCGGCCCCGGTGCGCCGGTCGGTGAGGTCCACCACCGTGGGGGAGACCTGCTTCACGAAGCGGACCTCGGCGTTCAGCGGCGTCCACAGGCGGAGCGCGACGTCTCCGACCCCCTTGCCCATGGCCGCCGCCATCATCCCGGTGAAGTCCGCGGCCAGGCCCGCCGGATCGGCCACGATGTCGGCGCGGCCGAGCAGCGCCTCCGCGATCGCGGTGACCTCCTTGACCTCCCAGTCCGTGCCCACCCCGCGCGCGTCGCAGGTGAACCGGCCCGCGCAGGCGGCCAGGGCCGCGGCCAGCTCCTCGGGGCTCTCGTGCTCGTTGCGGCCGTCGGTGAGCAGGATCGCGTGCCGGATGGCGGCCCCGGTGCCCGGCCCGTCGGCGGCGAACAGCCGCTCGGCCAGCCGCAGCCACGTGCCGATGGCGGTGCCGCCGCCCGCGCTCAGCCGGCGCAGGGCCTCCTTCGCCGCCGCGCGGGTGGCGGGGTCCGCCACGGCCAGCCGGCCGCCGCCGGGGTAGACGTCCCGGGCCTTGTGCGTCCCGGCCACCACCGCGAACGACGTGCCGTCGCGCAGGGTGTCGACGGCGGCCGCGGTGGCCTCCCGGGCCCCGCGCATCTTGGTGGGCGGGTACTCCATCGACCCCGAGCAGTCCACCATCACGACCACGGCGGCGTCGGGCCCGGCCGCCCGGGCCAGACTCGCGCCGCCCGAGGCGGTCACGGTGACGATGGCGTGGACGTCCCGGCCGCCGTCGGGCAGGAACTCGTTCTGGTACACCTCGACGGCGAAGCGCGGAGCGCGGGGCTTGGCGAAGTTGGCCATACGTGCGGGCTCCTCGGACTGCGGCGGCGGCCGCGGGCAGGGCCGCGGTGGCCGCCGCTCAGGGGTGGGCGGGGGCGGGGAGCGGGACGTCGGGTCCGGGCGGGCCCGCCACCGGAACGGGTACCACGGCCACGGTCACGTTGTCGTGCCCGCCGCCGTCCAGGGCGTGTCCGACCAGCACCTGCGCGCTGTGCAGCGGTCGTGCGGCGGCGTCGGCCGGCAGCACCCGGGCCATCTCCTCGGCGGACTCGGCGTAGTTCCACAGGCCGTCCGTGCACACCACGACCACGCCGGGCCGGTCGGGCCGGAAGGCGGCGGTGTGCGGTTCGACCTCGTACGCGTCCGCGCCGAGCCAGCCGGTGATGGCGTGCGCGCGCACGTCGGCGTACGCCTCGGCCTCGTCCATCAGGCCCGCGGCGACCATCTGGGCGGCCCAGGAGTCGTCCTCGGTGAGTCGGGCCGGCGGGGTCGAGCGGTCGTCCGGCACCCAGTACGCGCGCGAGTCGCCCACCCAGCCGATCACCAGGACGCCGCGGATGACGACGGCGCCGACGAGGGTGCAGGCCGGGGCGTTCTGGTGGCCGGGGGTGGCGGACAGGGACGCGACGGCGTTCGCCGCCGTGAGGATGGCCTCGTGCATGGCCTGCTGGGGGTGCGCGCCGCGGGGCAGGGCGGCGAGCAGCGACTCGTTCGCGGTGTGCGCGGCGGCCGCGGAGGCGTCGTCGGGACGGCTGGCGGAGGACACGCCGTCGCACACGACGGCCACCGTCGCGGTGGAGCCGTCGGGGAGGGCGGTGGCGGCCACGGCGAAGGAGTCCTCGTTGCGGTGGTGGCGCAGGCCGCGGTCGCTGACGGCGGCCACGGTCTCCAGGGCCTCCTCCATGTGGTCCCGCTCGCGGGGCTGGGCGTGGCCGCAGTTCTCGCAGTAGCCGTCGGTGTCGACGTGGCCGCCGCGGCAGGCGACGCACACGGTGCCGTTGGCCTTGCCGGTGCCGGTGCCGGTGCCGGTGCCGGTGCCGGTCGTGGTCGTGGTCGCGGAGCTGGGGCTCATGCCGGTCCCGGTGCCGGCGCTGGTGCCGTCGGCGGGGTGGCCCGGGCCCGGCTCGGCCCCGGCGAAGGGGTGGGGGCCGACGGGGTGCCCGTCGCCGGCGGTCGGGTACGGGCCCTCCGGCTCCGCCATGCCGCCGTGCTCGGCGCGGGGCGCGTACGGGCCGTCCGCGGGGCGGGCGTACCCGGGGGCGCCGGGCGGGCCGTCCGGCGCGCGGCCGCCGGGGTCCGCGGGGGAGTTCCCGGGGGCCGGGTACGGCGCGGCCGGCGAGCCGGCGGCCGGGGCGGGCGGCGCGTGGTCGGGGCCGTCGAAGCGCACGCCGGGCGGAGCCGCGGCGGGCGGCGGCGGGACGTGGGGCGCGGGGGCCGCCGCGTCGTACGGGCCCGCTGCCGGCGGGGCCGGCGGGACGGGCGGGACGGGGGGCGCGGCGGGCCGGGGCACGCCGAAGGAGTCCGGCGGGGCGACGGGGGCGGCGGGGTGGCCCGCCGCGCCGGCGTCCGGGCGGGACGGACCCGCCGGGGCCGCCGGGGGCGCCGGAGGCGCGTAACCGGCCGCGCCCGCCGGGAACCCGCCGCCCGACGGGCCCGGGGCGGCGCCGGCCCGGGCCGGCCCGGCCGGGTGGGCCCCCGCGGAGCGCAGGGGAATCGTCGGTCGGTCGGGGCCGCCCACCAGCGAGTACCCGCAGCGGCCGCAGAAGCGGTCGCCCTCCTCCAGGGGTTCGGCGCAGCTGGGGCACCCCGACAGCCATGGCATCCGCGACATACTCACACCCACGTCCGGGGACGGAAGCGGTTGGCCCGCTCCACCAGTTCGATCCTCTCCTCACCGCGCTGCGCCAGCCGCGCCAGGACCCGGAACGACCGCTCGAGGCCGAACCGCAGCCCCCGCTCGTCAAGTTGACTGCCCAACAGCGAGGTGCGCCCGGGGTTCGCCCCCGGGCTACCCGACAGTACCCAGTCCAGCGCGGACCCCAGTACCTCGGTCGTCAGGTGCTCACGGCGGACCGCGTCGAGGCCGAACCCCTCCAGCCCCGCCACCTGCCCGGCCGCGGCGTCCAGGTCGTCCAGCAGCGGCTCGTGGGCCGACCGCCCGCGCAGCCGCGCGCGGACCGCCGCCACCCGCGCCGCGGTGCAGTGGATGGACGACTCCGGTACGGACTCCAGCGTGCGCACCGCGCCCGCCCGGTCCCCGCTCGCCAACTGCACCCGGGCCAGCCCGAACGCGGCGCTCACGAACCCCGGGTCGGTGCACCACACCAGCCCGTAGTACTCGGCGGCGTTGTCCAACTGCCCGAGCACCTCGGCGCACAGACCGAGCGCCAGCTTCGGTGCCGGCTCGCCCGGGAAGGCGTCGTAGACCGCGTCGAACGACAGCGCGGCCGCCGCGTCGTCGCCGGTGGCCAGCGCGTTCACCCCGCGCGCCCAGACCACCCGCCAGTCGTCCGGGTGCTCGTCCTCCAGCCGGTCCAGCAGCCGCTCGGCCGGGCCTGGTTCGCCCAGCTCCAGGCGGGCCCGCACCTCGCGCAGCCGCAGTTCGACGGAGTCGGCGGGCGCCGCGCCCAGGGCGCCGACGAGTTCGGCGGGCGCGGAGGCCATCAGGCCCGCCAGGAAGCCCGCGTTGGGGTCGGCCGGGTCCACGAGCGGGACCGGCAGCGCGAGGGCGTGCCGGGCCGCGTCGGCGGGGGTCAGGCCGAGCGCCGGTCCCGGGTGCACGGGCGCGGCCACCGGCGGAGTCGCGGCGTGCGCGTGCGCGTGCGTGGGTGCGGGTGCGGTGGGTGGCTCTGCGTGGCCCCCGGCCGCGGGCGGTGCCGGCCGGGGGTCGCCACCCTGGCGCGGTACCCGGCCCTCGCCGGACCACGGTCCGGAGGCGCCCGGGGCCCCGGCGGACCCCCGTGCGCCGGGCGCCCCGGCGGCGTGCGTGGCGACCGACCCCAGCGTCGAGACCGCCCCCGCCGGCGCGGCCCGGTGGGCCCCCCAGGCCCGGGCCGCCGACGGTGCGGAGGCCGGTGCGGAGGCCGTGGCGGAAGCCGGTCCGGAGGCCGGACCGGAACCCGGCCCGGAGGGCGGGCGGGAGCCCGCCGCCGAGGCGGCGGCCGGGCCCGTCCCGCGGCCCGCGGAAGCCGTCACGCGGCCGAACCGGGCGCGCAGCCGCTCCAGGACGCCGCCGGGCGCGACCGGCTCGCGGGCGCCCAACAGCGACACCTCGGCGGCCCGTTCCGCGAACAGCTCCGTGTCCGGCACCCGCAGCTCCGGTCCGAACAGCGTCGACAGCTGCGGTCGCGGACTGCCGGTCTGCAGCGCCACCACCTCGCGCAGCACGCCCGTCAGCTGGTCGGCCATCTCCTGCGCGGAGGCGAACCGGCGGGCGGGGTCGGGGTCCGTGGCCCGCACCAGCAGCCGGTAGAAGGACTCGTAGGTCCGGAAGACCTCGATGTGCTCGGGGTCCGGCAGCGAGTCGACGAAGACGTTCGTGTACCCCTGGAAGTCGAAGGTCAGGACGGCGAGCGTGCGGGCCACCGTGTACAGGTCCGAGGCAACCGACGGGCCCGCCTCCGCCACCTCCGGCGCCTGGTAGCCGACCGTCCCGTAGATCGCGGACTCGTCGTCGTCCATCCGCCGGACCGCGCCCATGTCGATGAGCTTGAGCTGGTCCTCCTGCTGGATGGCGTTGTCGACCTTGAAGTCGCAGTACAGCAGGTTGCGGCTGTGCAGGTGGCCGAGCGCCTCCAGGGCCTCGATCCCGTACGCGCAGGCCTGCTCGACCGGCAGCGGGTCGCGCCGGCCGTCCGGCCGCCGGCGGGCGTTGGCGATCTCCTTCAGCGACTTGCCGCCGACGTACTCCATGACGATGTACCCGTCCAGCGAGCCGGTCCGCTGGTCGAGGTGCTCGACGAAGTTGTAGATCCGCACGATGTTGGAGTGCTCGATCTCCGCGAGGAACCGCCGTTCGGAGATCGCGGCGGCCATCGCGTCCTGGTCCCCGGTGTCCAGCAGGCCCTTGAGGACCACCCACCGGTCGGAGACCGCGCGGTCCACCGCGAGGTACACCCAGCCCAGGCCGCCGTGCGCGAGGCAGCCGGCCACCTCGTACTGGCCGTGCACCACGTCGCCGGGGCCCAGCTTCGGCACGAACGAGTACGGGTGCCCGCACTTGGTGCAGAAGCCCTCGGTGCGGCCGGGACGGCCGCCACGGGCCCGGCCCACCGGCGCCCCGCAGTCCCAGCGCGAGCAGAAACGCTTCCGCTCGGGAACCTCCGGGTTCTCCAGCACCGCCGTGGCGGGGTCCGGACGCGGCACCTCCGGCACGGTCACCAGCCCCGCCCCGAGCCGGCCGCGCGCCGACGGCCCGGAGGCCGAGCCCGAACTGCGCACCGACACCGACCGGGTGGAACCCGTACCGGAAGCCGCCAGCGAACGCGAGAGCCGGCCCGAGACCGAGCGCCGCGAGCTCGCGGACCGCGAGGAGGACCGGGCCGAGGGGGAGGAGGCCGAACGGCCGGAGCCGTGGGAGCCATGAGACCCGTGGGAGCCCTGAGAGCCCTGAGAGCCCTGGGATCCGCGGGAGCCGCGGCCGCCGCCCCGACCCGCCCGGGTCACGCCGGTGGGCAGGGACGAGACCTCCTCGGCACCCGCCGCGGCCGCCTCGACCGACGCCCCTGACGCCCCGGCCCCGGGAACCCCCGGCGTGCCCGTCGCGAAGGGCCCGGAGGCCGACGCGCGGCCCTGTCCGACCCCCGGCAGGGGAGCGGCCGGTGCCGCCGCCGGCGTCGGCGCGAGGCCGCACGTGTCGCAGTACAGGCTGCCGCCGCCCATGTCCTCGTACGCGCCCGGGCAGCCCGGCCGCCGGCACGCGCCGCCCGCCACCGCGGCCGTCCCGGCACGCCAGGGCTCCGCGGCGGCGCCGTATCCGTCGGGACCCGCGGCGGCTGCGTACCCGCTCGGCCCGCCGGAGGTCCCGTAGCCGTCGGCGCCGGCTGCGTACCCGCCCGACCCGCCAGCGGTCCCGTAGCCGCGGGCGCCCGCGGCGGCTCCGTGGCCGTCGGTGCCGGCGCCGTAGCCGTCGGGACCCGCGGCCCAGGCCGCCCCGTACTCGCTCATTCGCCGTCCCTCGGCTCGTACTGCCGCGGCACCA
The DNA here is from genome assembly GCF_000719335.1 of Streptomyces sp. NRRL S-87. Taxonomy (GTDB): domain Bacteria; phylum Actinomycetota; class Actinomycetes; order Streptomycetales; family Streptomycetaceae; genus Streptomyces. Next base: position 4,391 of record NZ_JOGB01000043.1, on the reverse strand, counting down.
GCACCTCGGCCGCCGCCCGCTGGTAGCGCAGCACGGCCTCCTCGGCCGCCCGCAGGTCGCAGGGCGCGCTCCACAGCATCCGCCGGGCCTGGTCGTACCGCTCCACCAGCACCGGGTCCTCCGCCAGCCCGTGCCGGGCCACCTTCGCCTTGTACGCGTCCAGCCGCCCGCGCAGCTCCGCACGCACCGCCAGGGGGGCCGTGACCGCCGTCAACGAGTCGCGGGCCCGTTCCAGTTCGTCCTCCGCCCGCTGCTCCAGCGACTCCAGCAGCGGCGACAGCCGGTGCCACTGCGCGTGCCGCCGGTACTCCGCGGCGGCCGCCAGCTGCTCCTGCAGCGCGGTCGGCGGCCCGCTCACCGCCGGCACCTCGGACGCCGCGATCTTCGCGAGCACCTCACCGCGCGCCGTCCGCGCCTCCGCGAGCGTGCGGTCGGCCCGCGAGAGCAGGTCGCGCAGGCTGACCAGGCGCCGCTCGGCGTCCTGGCGCACGAGCAGCACGGCCTCGATCTCCCGGCGTACGTCCTCCAGCGCGCGGGCGGCACGGTCGTACCGCTCGGTGTCGGGGCGGCCGCCGCCCGGCGCCGAACTGCCGGCGGCCGGCCGCCAGAAGCCCAGCGGGTCGGCGATCACCTCGGCGCGCAGGGCGGTCAGCTCGGCGGTGATGCCCTCCAGGTCGTCGCCGGAGGGGTGCTCGCCGGGGCGCACCCCGACCGAATGGGCGAGGGAGCGGGTCCGGCGGAGCTCGGCGGCCAGCAGGTCGATGCGGGCGGGCAGCGCCGACCACACGGCGTCCGCCGCGACGACGGTGTCGAGGGAGGCGGCATAGAGCTCGTTCATCCGCGCCACCAGTTCGGCCAGGCTGAAGCGTTCGGCCAACCCGGCCCCGGCGGTACCCGCGCCGGGGACGGTCACGCTGCGGCCGCGCAGCCGCTCGGTCAGCTCGACCAGCTCCTGGGGCGAGGGCCAGCGGCGCCGGGACCGCACCTCCCGGGCCTGGCGCAGCGCGGCGGTGTAGGCGTCGAAGTACGTCCACAGGAGGGTGATCGCGGCGTCCGCGGTGACCCACCGCTCCTTGGTGAGGCCGGCCAGCTCGGCGCCCTCCAGCAGGCGGCGGCCGGCGTGGTCCTGGAGGGCCAGCAGCGACGTCTCCACCGCCTCGTGCTCCGCGGCCAGCCGGGCCAGCGCGCGGTCGACCTCGTCCCGGTCCATGGGGCGGGGCGGGAGGCCGCCGCCGGGGTGGCCGGAGCCGGGCCCACTGCCGGAGCCGGAGCCGGAGCCGGGCCAGGTTCCCGTGCCGCCCATTGCCGCCCTTTCTGCCGTTCCAGTGCCGATTGCCGGTGTTCGTCCGCTTGTTGCCGTCTGCCGGTGCTCTCCGCCGTTCGTTGCTCGTTGCTCGTTGCTCGTTGCTCGTTGCTCGTCGTCCGTCGTCCGTCGTCGCGTGTTCTCAGCCGTGCCCCGCGGGCCCCGCGCGCATGCGCCGCTCAGTCCCGGTACTTCGGCGCCGGGGGCGCGTCGATGCCGGGCAGGTCCGCTTCCAGCCAGTTACGGTAGGCCGTCATCCACGGGCTGCCGTCCCCGCCCCGGCGATAGTCCTCCAGAACCTTGTTGACCCGGCGCACCAAATCGCTCGCACCCTTGTTCATGGCCACGCCGTAGAACTCCTTCGCCAGCGGCCGGCCCACCAGCCGTACCGACGGGTCCTGCGCGGCCAGGCCCGCGGCCAGCGCGTTGTCGGTGACCATGCCGTCCACCTCGCCCAGCTGGAGCCGCACCAGGCAGTCGAGCTGGTTGGGCACGGTCAGGGAGATGTCCGCCCCGAACGACTGCGCCTTCAGCGCCGCCTCGGCCGTGGAGCCGCTCGCCGAGCAGATCCGGTGCCCCTTGAGGGAGGAGTCGTAGCCCGTGATGTCGGTGGCGGTGCGGGGCACCAGCACCTGCGGCCCGGTCTCGAAGTACGCCGTCGAGAACGCCACGTCCGCCAGCCGCCTGCAGTTGATCGTCATGGTGCGCACGACCACGTCCACCCGGCCCTCCTGCAGCGCGGGGATGCGCTGGTTGGTGGGGATGGCGCGGTAGATGACGGCGTCCGGGTCGCCCAGGATGTCCTTCGCGATCGCCCGGACCAGGTCGATGTCGAAGCCCTCCAGGCGCCCCGTGACGGGGTTGCGGTAACCCCAGCGGTAGCTGTTCTGGTCGATGCCGGCGACGAGCTTCCCGGCCGCCTTGATGCGGGCGATCGCCGGTCCGTCGGCGGTGGCGGGCCGCAGGCTCGCCTCGGGGTCCTCGCAGGTCTCCGCGCCCGCCGCGTCGACCGCGCCGACGGCCGCGGGAACGGCGGGCCCGGCGGCTGCCGCGCGCGCGGCGCCCGCCGTCGCGTCCGGGTGGCCGGAGTGCCGGGAGAGCGGTACGAGGACCAGGGCGGCCGTCAGCGCGCACGCGGCGGCCATCGCGGCCACCCCGCCCCAGCCGCGGGCCCGCCCGTCGGTCCGCGCCGGGGTCTGCGCCTCGGCGTGCGCCCCGGTGCGTGCCGTGGTGCCCGCCACGGTGTGCGCCCGGGCGCCCGCCTCGGTGCCCGCCTCGGTGTGCGCCCGGGGCCGTGCCTCGGTGCCTGCCACCGCCCGCACTCCGCTTCGTATCCGGTTCACGCGTGTCCTCACCTGTACTCCGAGAGTCGGCGTCCCACGCCGATGAGGGCGGCCGCGGCGCCCAGCCCCGCGAGCACCGACGCGCCCGCGGCGAGCCCCGTGAGCGCGCCGAGGGCGTCCCGGGCGGACCGGGCGAACTGCCGCTGCTCGTGCGCCAGGGCCTGCTCCAGCGACGCGTCCACCTGGTCGAACGCCGCGCCCGTGCTGTCGCGCCCGTCGATGACCTGGACCAGCGCCCCTTCGTAGTCGCCCTTCTCGTCGGTGGCCCGGGCGGCCGAGTGCCGCGCCTGCCACGCCCGTACGCCCGCCTGCGCGCGGGCGACCGGGTCCCCGCCCGCCGCGTCGTCGGCCCGCCGGGCGGCCTCGGCGAGGCCCTGGTCGAGGGCCGCCATGTTCGCCTTGAAGTCCGTGTCGTACTTGTCCGACTTCTTGTCCGTGGCCAGGACGGCCCCCCGCGCGACCAGCGTCAGGTTCTCGTTCGCCCGCGCCTGCAGCGAGCTGATCCGGGCGTCGTTGAGCACCTTCAGCGACTCCTGGCCGTGCACGCGCGAGTCCGCGAGGTCGCTGTGCGCCACGAGGTGGCCCACGGTCAGCCACAGCAGGACCACCGTCGAGGCGGCCGTGGCGGCGAGCAGGCCGTGGTTGAAGACGCGGTGGGTGCGCCGGTACGTGCGCCGCTGCGCCCACCCGAGCGCGCCGAGCGCGGCCAGGCCGGCCGCCAGGGCGGTCAGCGGGTGCGAGCCCGCGGCGCCGTAGTCCTCGTACAGGTGGCCGGTCTCGACCTCGTACAGCCGCTGGGCGGCGGGCAGCAGGCGTGTGCTCATGCGCTCGTTGGCGTAGCGGAGGTAGGCGCCGCCCAGGGGGAGGCCCTGCCGGTTGTTGGCGCGGGCCTGCTCGATCAGGCCGGTGTAGCGGGGCAGCTCCTCGCCGAGCACGCCGATCTGGCGGGCGGACTCGGCGGAGCGGCCGGCGTTCGCGGCGGCCTTCACCAGCAGCCGGGAGGCGTTGGCGATGTCCTTCTCGTACCGGGCGCGGACCTCGCGGCTCTCCTTGCTGCCGGCCAGGAAGCCGCTGGAGGAGGCCGTGTCGGCGTCCGCGAGGGAGCGGTAGATGCTGGCGGCGTCGGCGCTCAGCGGCTGGCTGCGGCCTACCACGTCCTCGGCGGCCGCCGCCCGGTCGGCCACCTGCCAGGCCGTGACCGCTCCGAAGAACACGATCAGCACGGCCAGCAGCGCCCCGATGATCCGCAGCCGTCCCGGCTCGGTCACGGCGGCGGCGCGCAGCCGGGCCGCGCCCTCGGCGAACGCACTGCCGCGGCCGGGCGGCGGCGCGGCCGCGCTCCCGCCGCGGGGCGCGAGCGTGCTCGTTGCGTGTGTCACCTGACCTCCCCCTCCGGGGGAAGTATGGCCGCAGTGGCCGACAAGCACAGCACGATGGCTGGATCTTGTACGGTCTGCCGGGCCCTTCCCTGGTGGATGACGCCCTCCTGGATGACGCCTTCCGGGGCGGGGTGGTTCCGTCGCGGGCCGAGTGGTCCCGTCCGGGGCCGGGTGGGGGTGGCTCTCGCTTCGTTGGGCCGTCCGGTGGTTTGTGGGTCCCCTCGCTTCGTGGGGCCGTCCGGTGGTTTATGGGTCCCCTCGCTTCGTGGGGCCGTCCCGTGGTGTGTGGGTCCCCTCGCCTCTTGACCCGTCATGGCCTGCAGGCCTCCCCCAGCTACCGCTGGGAGGTGCCCCCAGCGGCAGGCC
>NZ_JOGB01000042.1 GCF_000719335.1 Streptomyces sp. NRRL S-87 | reverse complement strand
CCCCTCGGACCCGTCCCCCGACCACGCCGACCACATGGGCGGGGTGGTTCATCCCGCCCATGTGGTCGGCGTGGTCGGGGGACGGGTCCGAGGGGTGGTCGTGGGCGGGGGCGGCGTCGAGGCGGCCCCCGACGCGGGCCTTGAGGGGTGTCAGGGCGGCTTCCGGCCGGGCGGTGACCACCCAGCGGTCGCCGACCAGGTACGTACCGCCGTACGCACGGGCCTCGGTCAGCCAGGCGCGCAGGCCGTTGCCGGTGGCGAAGGTGACGAGCCGGTAGGCGCCGCGGGCGGTCCGGCACTCGCCCTGGCGCAGTTCGTCGGCGTCGACGCTGACGGTGGGAGTGCAGCCGAGGGCGGTGGCCAGGGGCTGGAGGCCGGGCGGGCGGGCCGTCTGCCGGGCGGCCGTCGCGGCCGGCTCCCGGACCGGCTCCCGGGCCGTCGTCCGGGCCGGCCCGCCGGCGGCGCAGCCGGGGAGGAGCAGCGCGGTGGCGAGCACGGCGACCGCGGCGCGGCCGGTTCCGCGGGAGGGGGCCACGGCCGTGTCTCCTATCCGGCCGCGGGGGCCTTCTTGCCGGTGTCGGTGATGGCGAACCACAGGCCCTGCTTGCCGTGGCCGTTGGTGTCGCCCGGCTTCTTGTCCCCGGTGAACCAGTAGACGGGCCAGCAGTTGATGGTGAGCTGCATGGTCCCGTCGGGCCGCTTCACCGATCCGATGAGTTTCCTGGCTATTCCGGAGACCTTTTCCGCGTCCACCGGCTTCGCCGGCTTCCACGTATTCACGCAGGCGCCGACGCAGCCGATTTTCATGGGCCAGGCGCTGTCCTTGTCGAATCGGTAGAGGGTCATTCCGGAGGCCTCGGCCACGAGATTTCCGAAGCGCGGGTCGCGGAACACCGAGAGTTCGGCGCCGCTCTTGGAGTCCATCTTCATGTCCTCCATTCCCGTGCCGTTCCCGCTCCCGCTCCCGCTGCCGCCGCTGCTGCCCGCCGATCCGGCGTCCTTGGCCTTCTTGCCGTCGGGTGCGAGCGCGTGCCATGTGCCGCCGACGCCCTCCCCCTTCGCCTCGCCGGGTTTGGTGTCCTTGGCGTAGCGGTACACGGGCCAGCCGCCGAGGGTGAGCTGGCGGGTGCCGTCGGAGCGGAGCACCTCGCCGAGGAGGGTGGCGTCCACACCGGCCGCGGCGGTGGCGTCACCCGCGGGGACGGGCGGCCACGCCTCGGCGCAGTCGCCGTCGCAGGCGGACCGGGGCGGGGCGGCGCTGTCCTTGTCGAAGCGGTAGAGGGTGGCGCCGGAGCCGTCCGTGACCACGGTGCCCACGCCCGAGATCTCCCGGGCGGCGAGCTTGCCGGCCGGCTCGCCCTTCCCGGCGGCGCCCGAGTCGCCGTATCCGGAGCCGGTGTCCGACCCGTCGGAGCCGGACCCGTACCCGTCGGCCGATCCGTATCCGGATCCGGAGCCGTATCCCGAACCGGCCGCCGCGTCCTTCGCCGCGCCGACGCCGCCCTGCTGCTGGACGGAATTGCCGACCGGGGCCGCGCGGTCTCCGCCGGCTCCGCAGCCTGCGGTGAGCAGGAGCACGGCCACTGCCGTTCCGGCGATGATTCCGCGGCGCTTGTCGTCGTCCATCGTCTTCTCCTCCGTATTGCGAACGTCTCTGGCCTCGAGCGTCTCCGCCCGGCGGACGTCCTTTACTGCTGGGGAAATTCATACGGGAGTTCCGGGGCCGGTTGCGAGAATCGCGGCGGAATTTATCAGATCCCGCCAACATTGAACTCGCCTGCTCCGGCAGTCGTTTCCCGCGTCATTCCTGCATGCGCAGGGCGAGCGCCGGGCAGCGGCGTACGGCGCGCAGCGCGCGGGCCCGCTGGCGCGGGGGGACCGGCATCGAGGCCTGGGCCGGGAAGCCGTCGGGGTCGAGGCTGACGACGTCGGGGAGGACGTCGGCGCACAGTCCGTGGCCCTTGCAGAGCGTCCAGTCGACGACGAGCTGCTGGCGGCCGTCCGGCTCCGGTGGCGCGGCGTCCGGGGGCAGCGGGAGGGCCCCGAGCACGGCGCGGCCGCAACCGCGCCCGTGGGCGTGGTCGTGGAACTCGTCGGCGAACACGGCGAGCGCGGAGGCCACGAACGCGGCCGTACCGTCGGGGTGGCTGCACGCGCCCCTGCGCCGGACCGCCCGCATCCGCGCCTCCAGGTCCCCGAAGGCGCGCCGGTCGCCGACGAGGGCGTCCTCCAGCCGTTTCGCCAGGGCCGGCAGGCCGTTGGCGCAGGGGCCGCACTGCCCGGCCGACTCGCCGGCCATCCAGCGGGTCACGCGCGCCACCTCCCCCGCGGGGCAGGTGTCCTCGGGCAGCGGCAGCACCGCGCCGGCCCCGAGCACGGCGTCGTACGCCGACAGCGACTGCCGGGAGACCAGGGCGGCGTTGGCGTCGCGCGGGGTCAGCCATCTGCCGTGGTAGCCCCCCACGAGGACCCCCTGGCCCGCGTCCATGCCGCTCTGCCGCAGGACGTACGGCAGCGGGACGCCGGTCGGGGTCTCGACGACGACCCGGCCTGCGATGGTGAGGAGCAGGGTGCCGGGTTCGTCGGGCAGGCCGGCGGCCCGGTAGGCGAGGGCGCCGAGCCGGGCGGCGACCGCGAGCTGGGCGAAGGTCTCGGTGTTCGACAGCAGGGTGGGCAGGCCGCCCAGGCCCCGGTCGCTGGTGCGGACGCGACGGCCGGCGGGCACCGCGGCGGCGCCGCTGATCCCGGCCACGAGCGCGGTGCCCTCGCCGGTGACGAACCGCTCCGGGAGCCGCACCACCCGCAACCGGACGGCCGTGGGCCCCCGTTCGGCGATGGCGGCGCTCGCGGACTCGTGGACGTCCGACCGGGTGACCCCGACCACCACCTCCTCCGCGCCCAGCGACTCGGCGGCCAACTGGGCGCCGTCCAAGACCAGATGGGGTACGTGGAGCCAGAGGGCGGTGTCCTTGAGGCAGGCGGGTTCGCCTTCGCTGCCGTTGACCACGACGTTGCACCGGCCCTCGCGGGAGGCCGTCGAGCGGGTCACGGCCTGCACCTTGCGGGCGAACGGGAAACCGGCGCCGCCCCGGCCGCGCAGGTCGACGTTCTCGGCCAGGTCGGCGAGTTCGTCGGGGCGGAACCGGGGCGGGGAGCCGTGCAGGGTCAGGTGTCCGACCCGGTCCAGCCGGCCGGTGCGGTCGAGTCCGGCGAGCAGGCGGGGTGGCCCCACGGAGCCGAGGGCGGGCCGGGGTTCGTACACCGCGGTCACCGTCCCGGACCGGGGACGAGGCGGGGCGCGGGCCCCGGGAAGGCCCGGTCGGGGCCGGGCTGGGGTGGGATCAGGTTCGGCTGGACGGGGATGGGCTGGGTCTCGATGAGGTCCGCCCGCGCGTCCCCGGCGGCGGGCCGGGAGTCCGCCAGGGGGATCATGGGGACGGCGGGTCCGGGCGCCACGCCGATCAGCGGCGGTCGCGCGTCCGGCGCCGCGGCCGGCGGGTCGGCCCGGGTCGGCGCGGCGGCGGGCTCCGGCGTGCCGGCGGGGGGTCGGGCCGTGCCGGCGGCGCCGCGCAGCCGGTTCCGGACCCGCAGCGCCACGAGGAACGCGGCCGCGGCCAGGCAGAGCATGTACGACGTGGTCACCCAGTCGGCGGCGGCGCGGCCGGCCCGCAGCCCGTGCACCAGGGCCGCGCCCCAGGCCGGGTACGCGCCCATGTGCAGCACGCGCCACCACACCGAGCGGCTGCGGGTGGCGAAGGCGCTGCGCAGCGCGCCGGAGGCGGCCACGGACACGAAGAGGTAGCCGGCCAGGGTGCCCAGGCCGATGACCAGCGGACGGTCGCGGTCGGCGAAGGGCACGACCGCGGAGGCGGCCACCGTGGTGCCGCCCGCGATCTTGGCCCAGATGTGCAGGCCGAGGAAGCCCAGGCCGGACACCGCGAGGGCGCGGTGCACCCCCTGTGCGAGGAGCCGGTGGCCGGAGTCCAGGACGGTCCGGTCGGTGGCCGCCAACCCCCACAGCACCGCGGCGGAGAGCGAGACGAGGGAGAGCACCCCCGCCCCGAAGTCGAGGAACTCCCATATACGGGTGAGCGCCCCGGCCCGGGCCGCCACGACCAGGACGAGGACGAGCGCGGCGCCGGCCGCGTACCGCGGGGCGCGCGGCGTGCGCCCCGCCGCCGGGGCGAGGGACAACGGCGGGCGCCGGACGGCCCGCCGGCCTGCGGTGCGGGCGGCTCCGGCGTGCCGCCTTCGACGGCTGGCGCGGTGAGTTCGCGGCGGGTGCGTGTGGGACAGCGGCATCGGGTCTCCCGTGCGCCCCGCGTACCGAGGCTCCACCTCACGCTCGGCACCACGGGGGGATAGTGGTCGGTACTGCGCGGCGGTGCCGGCAAGTCCGGCAGCTCGGCCGTCGGAGTGGCAGAAGCATCGTGGAGCTTGGCAACGCGCCCACAGGATTTATCTAAACGTGACAACTTCTGGCGGGCGTGTCGCCATGACATCGTGTAACCACGGAGGATTCCGTTCCAGTGGTGCGGCAGGGACGGGTGATCCCCGGGGTTGCCGCCCGCTCCGTTCCTCGGCGGCGCGACGCTGCGCAGCCGCGGGACAGCCAGTGGTGGGCTACCTCTGGGAGGGAGTGATGAGGCCTCAACTTCCCCGCCGGACATGACCGGTTCGGCGAGGGAGCCCACCTCGACGGGCCTGCCGCTTTTCCGCTCGGGCAGGCCTCACCCGGCATGAACGAGGTAGCGATGTGCGAACTTCTCAACCGCATCTGGTCCCGCCCGCGCGGCGAGTGGCGCCGTGTGCTGCGCAGGGAACTCCCGGCTCTGGTCGGCGAGATCGTGGAGGAAATGCTGCACGGATCACCCGCACTTCCGGCGGGCGTCGAAGACATGGACGACGAACTGCTCCGGCGCGCACTGGAGGAGGCCCTGCTCGTCGCGCTGGGTTACCAGCGCCCGTCCCCGCGGCGACACGAGGACCTGGACACCGCGTCCGTGGACACCGACCCCGCTGACGCTCCCGTGGGAGCGGCCGGCATACGGGGCGCGGGCGGAACGCGGAGCGCCGGAGGGGTACGGGGCGCGGACGCGCCCGACGCCGTCCCCGAACACCACGCCCGGGCAGACCACCCGGGCCCGCAGGAGGCCCGCGGCCACGACTCGCCCGTCGTACCCGACCGGGCCCGCCAGGAGCTCTTCCACGCGCTGACGGGCGACCCGGGGCTCACCGACATCCAGTTGGCCGAGCTCGCGGACTCCGCCGGCTGGACCCCGCCGCCGGCGCTGCGGGCGATCGCCCTGGCCACCCCCGGCGAGGCCCAGCAGCTCGCCGCCGCCCTGGACGACGGACTCGCCGGACTGGTGGGCGGACAGCCGTGCCTGCTGGTACCGAGCCCCGAGGCCGACGACCGCACCGCCGTGGAGGCCGCCCTGCGCGGTCGGTTCGCGGCCGTCGGACACCCCGTACCACCCCGCGAGACCGCTTCCTCCCTGCGCTGGGCGATGCGGCTGCTCGCCCTCTCCCCCACCCGGGCCGGCATGGAGCCGCGCGCCGTGTTCGTCGACGACCACCTCTCGACCCTCCTGCTGCTGCAGGACGAGCCGCTGGCCCATGCGCTGGCCGCCCGCTGGCTGCAGCCGCTCGCCGACCTGACCCCGCGGCAGAGCGAGCGCCTGGAAGTCACCCTGCTGGCCTGGCTGGAGGGCGGCGGCGCCCCGGAGGCCGCCAAGGCCCTGAGCGTCCACCCGCAGACCGTGCGCTACCGGATGCGCCAGCTGGAGAAGCTGTTCGGCCCGGGCCTGCGCGACCCCCGTACCCGCTTCGAGCTCGAGATGGCCCTGCGCAGCCGCCGCCTGATGGCCGAGGTCCGGCGCCAGCACACGCGGGTGGGCCGCCGGGTGCGGTCCGTGACGACCGAGTTCCGTCCGCTGGGATCCGTACAACTGGCCCGCGTCAACGGGCTGTAGGAGCGAGCAGCTCCGGCCACGACGGCACCGCGCCCTTCCCCCGACCGCTCATGGGGGGAGGGCGCGGTGCTGTCGTGGCCGGCCGGGCCCGGCGCCCGTGCCGCGGCTCTGCCGGCCGCCGTCCCGTGCACCCGGGCGGCGGTCGTGCGGGCTGCCGCTCGTGCGGCCTGGGCATCGGTGCGGTGCGGCATGCACGGGGCTTCCGGCACGGACGGCATTCGGCACGGACGGGGCCTCCGGCACGGACAACCCCGGACGGCCGGGGCTTCCGGCACGGACAACCCCGGACGGCCGGGCCGTCCGGGGTTGCGGGGCGGACCCGGGCTACCTGCAGGCGCGCCCGGAGTTGATGCAGCGCACCGCGAAGTCCATCAGGCGGTTCGACATCACGTTGATGAAGTCACCGTGGTCGGTGACGGGCTTGTGCAGCTGCTCCGGGAAGCTGTCCACGGCGATCCGGGAGCCCGCCGGCACCCGGTAGACGATCCGCTGCACCAGCTGCGGGATCGCGGTGAAGCCGTTGGCGCAGCGGCCGCCGCGGTCGGGGAAGGCCACGTGGGTGCGGTGGTTGGCGCTGTCGATGTTGCGCCCGTCCCAGCAGCTCTGGAAGGTGAAGGTGCGCACCACGTCGCTGCCCGTCGGGCAGATGGGGTACTTGTCCTTGAGCTGGCGGTTCTCGAATCCCGTGCAGCTCCAGGACGCGTTGGCGTTGCCCGGGCCGTTGGTGAACGCCTTGGCGTCGCCGGTGATGATGCGCAGGAAGCGGGGCATGGCGGTCACCCCGGACACGGGGCTGCCCTTGAACTGCAGGGTCACCTGGCGCGGCCGCTGGATGGTGCCGACGTTCGCGTCCTGGCCGCCGCCGGGGGCGTTCACGTCCCGCTCGGCGCGGCCGTCGCGGAGCCGGAGCACGGGCCAGTAGTAGGTCGACCTGTCGCCGTTGCTGCAGGTGGTGCCGGCGGCGGCGAGGGTGTCGTTGCTGGAGAAGGCGTCGGTGGCGAGGTTGCCGACGTAGTCGTGCATGTGGTGGGCGCCGTTGCTGACACCGGGGGCGACGATGACGTTGTCGGGGTTGAAGTGGCCGTTCTCGTTGCGCCCGCAGAAGACGGTGAGGGAGCCGTTGGACGCGCCGGCCTGGAGGGCCGGGCGCCGCACGTTGGGCCGTACGGCGGTGATCGGCACGAAGTCGCGGCGGCTCGGGCCGCCCCTGCTGCGCCGCTCCGACGTCCCCTGCTGCTGCGCGGCGGCGTCGCCGGTGGACGCTCCTGCGTCGTCCGGTGCGGCGGAGGCGCCGTTCGCGGGCGCCGCGGCGTCGGCGGGGTCGGCGGGGGTGCGGCTGATCGAGCAGGAGCTCATCTGCTGCAGTTCGCCGGGGCGCCGTGCGAAGTCGCCGATGGCGTCGGCCACCCGGTCGATGGACCCGTCACGCTGCTGCTCCAGCCGGCCCAGGAGCGCCTGCTCCGAGGCGCGCCCGGTGGCCAGGTCGCGGTAGGCGTCGGCGAGTTGGGTGTCCAGGTCGGCGAGGTTGCGGTCCACGGCGGCCCGCGCCTGGTCGGGTACGGCGGTCAGCCGGTCGCCCACGTCGGGGCAGTCGATGGTGGCGGTGACGACCTGGGTGCCGTTCCCGGCGCGGCTCGCCCCGTCGTTGGAGGTGATGCCGGCGGAGGCCTGCTGGGCGACCACCGCGACGGCACCGGCGCCCAGGGCCAGGGTGGCGACGAGGGCGAGGCCCTTGCGGGACAACCGGGTGCGCTTGTGGCCCTGTTGTCGACTCATTCGATCACTTCACTTCGTCAAGGGGGCGGTTGGGATGGTGGCCGAGGACGCGGGTGCGCCGGGCGCGGGGCTGGGGTCGACGAGCGCCTCGAAGTCGACCAGGCCGGTGTCCTCAAGGACCGTCATGTGGTCCAGCACCGTGGCGTTGGCGGTGGTGGCCAGGGCGCGCACCATGGAGTTGCGGGTGTTGGCCCGCACCAGCGCCACGAGGGCGAAGACCTTGCCGTGGGCGGCGCGCACCAGCTGGACGAACCGCCGCTCGTAGGCGTCGCCCTGGAGCTGGTCGAGTTCGGAGAGCCAGCCCTGCTGCTGCTCGGTGGGCTGGGTGGGCAGGTCCAGGCCGAGGGCCTGGCCCACCTCGATGTCCCGCCGGTCGAGGTCGCTGTGGCCCATGACGAGGTGGTCGCCGGCCGTGCGGATGCTGGCGCGGCGGCCGCGCTGCTGGGCCTGGCGGCCGGCCGGGCCTTCCCACAGGCCGGCCAGCCGCACCTTGCGCACGAAGTCCCGGTCCTGGGCGGTGAGCGGCCCGTACGGCGTGCTCAGGGTGCCGAGGCCGTCGTCGCCCGACGCGGCCGACGCCGAGGCGGCGGTCGGCCGGGCGCCGAACGAGTCGACGGGGACCAGCAGGGCCAGCAACGTCAGTGCCAGCGCGCCGATGACGAGACCGCCGGCAAGGGTGTGTCGGGTGGCGTCCGGCAGGGACCGTAGACGCAGGGGCAGCACGCATCCTCCTCGCTCCGAGTGCCGGGAGACGGGCGGGCGTCAAGCGGTACGACGGCACCGCTCGGGCGGTGCGCGGACCCGCGTTCCCGGGGGTGCGACGGGACGCTAGTGCCGGATGTGGTGGCCTCGCGGCAAGTGCATCACCATCGGACAAACATCCGGGCGGTGCCGCGGAAGGCTGCTACAGTCCCGTACCCGCGGTCCGGCCGCCCGTCCGGCCCGCGGTCGCGCGCCTGGTCGCGCCCGGCCCCGCGCCCGGGTGTCCGACCGCGTGTCCGGCCCGCTGTCCGGCCGCGCGGCGCGGTCGGGACAGCACGAAGGTGACGCTGATCAGCAGCCCCCACGAGAGCCACTTGGACAGCGCCACCGGCTGCCAGGCCACCGCCTGGGAGGGGTACGTCCAGGCGCCGAGGTAGGTGGCGATGTTCTCGGCCACCCACAGGAAGAACCCGATCAGCGCGAAGGCCACGGCCAACGGCATCCGGTGCCGGTGCTCCCCCACCCGGTACGTCACCCACGTGCCGGCCGTCGCCGCGAGCAGCAGCGCGCCGAGCGCCCAGCGGAGGTCGGCGATCCAGTGGTGGGTGAGGAAGTTGGCGTAGAGGGCCGCGGCCACGGCGGCGGTCGCGCGGGGCCGGTAGCCGGTCAGGCCGAGGTCGAACAGCCGCCAGGCGCGGCAGACGTAGCTGCCGACGGCCGCGTACATGAACCCGCCGTACAGCGGCACCCCGGCGACCTTGGTGAGGGCGTCCTCGGGATAGCTCCACGAGCCGACCCGGACCTTGACCAGCTCGAAGAGCAGCCCGAGCAGGTGGCAGAGGGCGATCACCGCGGCCTCGCCCCGGGTCTCCCAGCGGAGCACGAGGAAGCCGACGGTCAGCAGGATCCCGTACGCGAGCAGCAGGTCGTACCGCGCCACCGGCAGCGGCGGGAGGAGGGTGGAAGCGGCCATGCCGCAGAAGAGCGCGGCGGCGAAGAGGCAGCAGCGCACCTGCGTCCACCCGAAGAGCAGCAGCTGCCGCCCCCACGCACCGGCCGCCGCCCCGATCCCCGTCCCGGTCGTCCCCATGCAGGTCAGGACGGCCCACCGGCCCGCCCGGTTGCGCCGCACTCCGTCCCCGCCGACGCGGCCCGCCCCGTGTTCCGCGCCGTCCCGGAGCGGGTTTCGGCCACGATCGGGACGGAACGGACTCCTCCGTGCCCACGGGGACAGCATCCCCCCATGTCGAAGACCACCCGCTGGCTGCTCGCGGCCGCCGCCGTCGTCTGGAGCGTGTTCGCCTACCAGTGGATGGACGTCGGGTGCGACGTCCCCAAGGCCTACCTCGCGGTCCTCCGCTACGGCACCCCGGAGGGCCTGGAGTTCCTCCCGGCCTGCCACGGCTGACCGCCGGCGGCTCCGACCTCCGGCAGAGGGACCCGGGGTCGTTCCCTGCCTTTCGGCAGAGGGCGGATCGGTCCGCGGGCGCACGCCCGGCGGGATCGCGGCACCGATACTGGTCGGCGTGGATCGTGCTCGTCTCCTCCCTCGCCCCCTCCCCCCTCCGGCCCCGCTCGGACCGTCCCGGGGAGTCGTGCGTTCCCTGGCCGGGACGGTCGGCGTGCTGGGTGCGGGGCTGGGGGTGTGGGCCTCGGTCGGGCACCTCGGGCTCGTGCCGCACGTGTACGTGCAGCTGCCGGTCCTCGCCGTCGGCGGCACGCTCTTCCCGCTGCGGCGCCGGTTCCCGACGGCCGTGCCGCTCGTACTGGCCGTGCTCACCGGTCTGGCGTTCTGCGTCGGTCCGGTCACCGCGGCGACGGCGTACGGCACGGCGCGGCGTACGGTCCGGGCTGGCCGGCGCGCCCGCCTGCTGGCCGCCGCCGGCGCCCTGGTCGTGGTGGCCGCGACGGTGTCCGGGCCCTGGCTCGGGCCGGGCTCCGTGGCGTACGGGCTGGCGCTGGGCCTGGTCCTCACGCCGACCGCCGTGATCGTCCCGGGCCTCGTCGGCACGGCGGACGGGCAGCAGCGGCGGCTGGTGCGCGCGCTGCGCGAGCGCGGGGACGCGGCGGAACGGGCCCGGCGGCTGGCCGACAGCGAGGCCCGCATCCACGAGCGGTCGCGGATCGCCGCGGAGATGCACGACCTGGTCGGCCACCGGCTCAGCCTGATCTCCCTGCACGCCGGCGGGCTGGAACTGGCCCTGGCCGGGGCGGACCCCGAGCTGCGCGAGGAGGCCGTCCTCGTCCGGCGGACCACGCGCGACGCGATGCGGGAGCTGCGCCAGGCCCTGGGCGTGCTCGGCCCGCTCGGCCGCGACACCGGCTCGGAGGCGCTCACCCCCGCCACCGGCACCCGGGCCGACGTCGAGGCGCTGGTGGCGGGGTCCCGGCACGGCGGCATCGCGGTCCGCCTGGACTGGACGGGCCCGGACCTCGACGCGCGGCCGGCGCCGGTACGGCGCGCCGTGCACCGGGTGGTGCGGGAGGCCCTGACGAACGTCCACCGCTACGCGAGCACCGCCCACGTCACCGTGGTCGTGGTGCACGACGACGAGACCGTACGGGTCGCCGTCCGCAACGGCGCCGCGCCCCCCGCGGGGAGCGCGGGCACCGCCGGGGGCGTGGGCACCGGCCGCGGGCTGACCGGCCTGCGGGAACGGGTGGAACTGCTCGGCGGGTCCTTCGCGGCCGCCCCGCTGCCGACCGGCGGCTTCCTCGTGGACGCGCGCCTGCCGACCGAGCCCGGCGACGCCCCCGCCGTACCGGCCGACCGCCGCGACGCCGGGGCGGCTGATCCGTACGGCGCGGTCGGCCCGGGCGGTGCGGAGGGCCCGGGCGGTGCGGACGGCCCGGGCGGTGCGGACGCCGACCGCGGCGGGCCGCCACGGCGCCGTACCGCGCACCTGCTCACGCTCGCCCTGGGCCTGTGCGCGCTGTCGGTGCTCACGGCCCTCGGCGCCGCCTTCGTGTACGCCACCGCCCCGCACCAGGAGACCGGGCCGCCCCCGCTCCCCCGGGTCGGCATGACGTACGACGAGGTGCGGGGGTCCGGCGTCCTGGACAACGCGGCGGTCCGGGCCGCGGCCACCGGCCGCGAACCGCCCCGGCCCGCCGGCACGGCCGGCTGCGTCTACCCGTTCGCCGGCGCCACCGAGGCCCGCCCCGGCGGCCTGACCGTGGCCCGCTACTGCTTCGACGCCGCGCAGCGGCTCGTCGCCATCGACCGCTTCACCGTCCCGTCGGTCCGGGACGCCGCACCCTGGGAGACCCCGTGACCGAGCCCGCGCGGCCGATCCGCGTCCTGCTGGCCGACGACGAGACCATGATCCGGACCGGAGTCCGGCTCATCCTGCGGCACGCCGAGGGCATCGACGTCGTCGCCGAGGCCCCGGACGGCCGGCGGGCCGTCGAACTGGCCGCCGAGCACCACCCCGACGTGGTGCTCCTCGACGTCCGCATGCCCGTCTGCGACGGCCTGGCCGCGATCGCGCCGCTGCTGGCGCTCGATCCCGCGCCGCGGGTGGTGATGCTGACGACCTTCGGCGACGACGACAACGTCGTGCGGGCCCTGCGCGAGGGGGCCACGGGCTTCCTGCTGAAGGACGAGGGCCCGCAGGAGCTGATCAGCGCCGTACGGGCGGCCGCGGCCGGTGACGCCGTGCTCTCCCCCGGCGTCACCGGGGCCGTGATCTCCCGCATGCTGCGCGCCGCCGACCCGGTCGGCGGCGGCGGCGCGGACGAGCGCATCGCCCGGCTCACCGGCCGCGAGCGGGAGGTGCTGGCGATGCTGGGCGAGGGGCTGTCGAACCAGGACATCGCCACGCGGCTCGGCATCGGGACCGGCACGGTGAAGACGCACGTGGGCGCGATCCTGGACAAGACCGGCTCGGCGAGCAGGCTCCAGGCCGCGCTGCTGGCCCACCGGACCGGCCTGGCCACCTGACAGCGATCGGGCCCCCCGGAACCGGGCCGGGTTCCAGGGCCGGGTTCCAGGACCGGCTGCGGGGCGGTTCCGGGGGCCGACTGCGGGGCGGTTCCGGGGGCCGGCTGCCGGGCCGGGGCACGCCGCCCGCCTCTGCCCTCCGGTAGAGCCCGGCGGGCCGGGACTGCCCTTTCGGCAGAGGCCAACTACCGCCTCCAGGGCGATGTTTCCGCAGTTCAGCGCCCTGAGGATGGATGCGTCCCCAGGCCCGCGGCACCGTGCGCGGGCCCTCGCAACCCAGGCGGAGCACCCATGTCGCAGACCTTCCCCTCCCCCCGCGCAGCCGGCCCGTCCGGCGGAGCCGGCAGCCCACTCGCGGAGCCGGCCGCCCGCGCGTCCGGCCTGACCAAGACGTACGGGAAGGGCGAGACCGCGGTGACCGCGCTGGACGCGGTGTCGGTGGACTTCGCCCGGGGCCGGTTCACCGCCGTCATGGGGCCCTCCGGTTCCGGCAAGTCCACGCTGATGCACTGCATGGCGGGCCTGGACACGGTGAGTTCCGGCTCGGCCCGGATCGGCGGCGTCGAGCTGTCCGCCCTCGACGACCGTCAACTCACGCGACTGCGGCGGGAGAAGGTCGGGTTCGTGTTCCAGGGCTTCAACCTGCTGCCCACCCTCACCGCCCTGGAGAACATCACGCTGCCGCTGCGGCTGGCGGGCCGTCGGCCCGACGCCGCCTGGCTGGACACCGTCGTCGCCACCGTCGGACTCGCGGGCCGGCTCGCCCACCGCCCCGCCCAGCTCTCGGGCGGCCAGCAGCAGCGCGTCGCCGTGGCGCGGGCCCTGCTCTCCCGCCCGGAGATCGTGTTCGCGGACGAGCCGACCGGGAACCTCGACTCCCGTGCCGGCGCCGAGGTGCTCGGCTTCCTGCGCGACTCCGTGCGGGAGCTCGGCCGGACCGTCGTGATGGTCACCCACGACCCGGTGGCCGCCGCCCACGCCGACCGGGTGGTGTTCCTCGCCGACGGCCGCCTGGTGGACGAGCTGTACGAACCGACCTCCGGCGCCGTCCTGGACCGGATGCTTGCCTTCGACGCCCAGGGCCGCGCCTCCTGACCGCGCCGGTCGCCGTCCGCCCGTACTCCTCCAGCCTCCGAAAGCCCACCATGCTGCGAACAGCCCTGCGCAACGTCCTCGCGCACAAGGCCCGTCTGGCCATGACCGTCCTGGCGGTCTGCCTCGGGGTCGCGTTCATCTCCGGCTCGCTCGTCTTCGCCGACTCCACCACCGCCGCCTTCCGCGCCTCCCTCGCGAAGGACTACGCCGGCATCGCGGTCGTCATCGAGCCGACGTACCCGCCCGGCGCCCCGGCGGACCGGCGCCGCCCGGCCCTCGACGACGCCCTCGTGGCCCGGCTCGCCGCCGTGCCCGGGGTCGCCGCCGCCCGTCCGGTCCTCGACGGCTCCGTCACCCTGGCCGCCAAGGACGGCGAGCCGCTGCGCGCCGACGACGCCATGGGCAGGCTGGCCGCCGGCTACCTCCCGGGCCCCGACGGCACCGACCCCCGCCACCCGCTGACCGCCGGCCGGGCGCCGCGCTCCGCCGGCGAGGTCGCCCTGGACCGCGGCACCGCGGCGGCCGGCGGGTACGCCCTGGGCGACACCGTCACGCTGGCCGGCGACGGCCCGGTCCTGCGGATGCGGCTGGTCGGCCTGGTCGGCACGCACGACACCCGTGTCACCGCGGGCGGCACCCTCGCGGTGTTCGACGGGTCCACCGCCCGGAAGCTGTTCGACGCCCCGGGCGGGTACACCGGGATCGACCTGTCCGCCGCCCCGGGGACCGACCCGGCCGATCTCGCCGCGCGGGTCGGCCCGCTGCTGCCGGCCGGCCGCGCCGAGGCGGTCACCGCGACCGCACTGGCGAACCAGCAGTCGGTGTTCATCGACGCCCGGACGAGCAGCTACGCCAGGCTGCCGCTGGTCTTCGCCGCGGTGTCGCTCTTCATCGCCTCGTTCCTGATCATCAACACGTTCGGCATGCTCGTCACCCGCCGCTCCCGGGAGATCGCACTGCTCCGCGCCGTCGGCGCCGCCCGCCGCCAGGTGGTCCGCTCGGTGCTGGCCGAGGCCGCCCTGGTCGGCCTGGTCGCCTCCGCCCTGGGGTTCGTCCTCGGGCTCGGCGTCGCCACCGTGCTGCCGGACGCCCTCGGAACCGGTGACGACCTGCTGCCCCGGGGCCCCCTCGTGATCGGCCCGGCCCCGGTGCCGGCCTCCCTCGCCGTCGGCGTCGGCGTCACCGTCCTCGCCGCGTGGCTGCCGTCCCGCCGGGCGGCCCGGATCGCGCCCGTCGCCGCGATGCGCTCCGCCGGACTGCCGCCGGCCGCCGCGCCGTCCCGGCTGCGGGCCGCGATCGGCACGGCGCTGCTCGCCCTCGGCGGCGGTCTGCTGGTCTCGTTGGGCGGCGCGAAGGACGCCTCGGACGACAACCTCCGTACCGCACTGCTGGGGTGCGGGGTCCTCGTGACCGGTCTGATCGTGCTGGCCCCGCTGCTGGCGGGCCCGGTGATCCGCCTGTTCGGCCGCCTCACCGCCCGGTCGGGGATCGTGGGCGGCCTCGCCCGGGACAACGCCCTGCGGGATCCGCGGCGTACGGCCGCCACCGCGGTCGCCCTGATGATCAGTACCGCGCTGGTCTCCGGACTGGCCGTGATCGACCACTCCTCCGCGCGGGCCCTGGACGCGCAGGCGGCCGCCGGTCTGAGCGCCGACTTCGTCATCAGCACCCGCAGCGCCACCAGCGCCGTCGACGCGGCCGCCGTCCGGCGGGTCGCCGCCGTCCCCGGTGTCGCGACCGCCTCCGCCGTCGCGGACTCCACCCTCTCCACCGGTGCCCTCGCCCGGGAGGTCTCCGGGGTCGACGCGAGGACCGTGGGGGACGTCATGCGGCTCCGCTTCACCAGCGGCTCCGCCGCGGACATCGGCCCCGACCGGATCGCGGTGTCCACCGGATTCGCCCGCGAGAACCGGATCGGCACGGGCAGCCGGATCCGGGCGGGCATCGGCCCCGGCCGGGGCGACGGCGACCACGACCGGACCTACACCGTCGTCGGCGTGTACGAGGACAACCCGACCGCCCGGGACGTGCTGGCCGACCGCGGCGACGTCCAGCGGTACGGCTTCGTGCGCGGGTCCGTCCAGCGCGTCCTGGTGCGCGCCGACGCCGCCACCGGCTCCGGAGCCGGCTCCGCGGAGCTGGCGCGGCGGCTGCGGGCCGCCGTCGACCACAATCCCCTGCTGAAGGTCCAGGACCGGGCCCAGCTCGTCCGGGAGCAGGCCGGGGTCGCGGGGGACCTGGTCACCATGGTCTTCGGGCTGCTCGCCGTCGGCGTGGTCATCTCCGCGCTCGGCATGGTGAACACGCTGGCCATGTCGGTCTCCGAGCGCACCCGGGAGATCGGGGTCCTGCGCGCGATCGGCCTGGACCGCGCCGGTGTCCGCCGCATGATCCGCCTGGAGTCCCTGGCCGTCGCCGGCTACGGCACGCTGCTGGGCCTGGCGGCCGGTCTGTTCGGGGCGTGGCGGGTCAGCGGACTCGCCAACGGGGCCGTTCCGCAGTACGCGTTCGCCGTCCCGTGGGGCACGCTCGCCCTGGTCGTCGCCCTCTCCCTGGCCGTCGGCGCCGCGGCCGCGGCGCTGCCCGCCCGGCGGGCCGCGGCGCTCGGTCCGCTGCGGGCCGTGGCCGCCTCCTGACCCGGATCCGCACCCGCTCGGCCCGCTCGGCCCGTTCGGCCCCGGTGCCCCGCCCCGGTACGGCCCGGGGCGGGGCACCGGAGGCCGTCACCGGTCCCCGGACGCCAGGATCTCGGCCGCGCGCTCGCGCATCTCGACCTTGCGGACCTTGCCCGTGACGGTCATCGGGAACTCCTCGACCACGTGCACGTAGCGCGGGATCTTGAAGTGGGCGAGCCTGCCGGTGCAGTAGGCCCGGACGTCGTCCGCGGTCAGGGGGGCGGCGCCCTCGCGCATCCGGATCCAGGCCATCAGCTCCTCGCCGTACGTGGCGTCGGGCACGCCGATGACCTGGACGTCGAGGACGTCCGGGTGACCGTGCAGGAACTCCTCGATCTCCCGCGGGTAGAGGTTCTCGCCGCCCCGGATCACCATGTCCTTGATCCGGCCGGTGATGCTCAGGTACCCGTCCGCGTCCATCACGGCGAGGTCGCCGGTGTGCATCCAGCGGCCGGCGTCCACCGCCTCGGCCGTCTGCACGGGGTCCGCCCAGTAGCCGAGCATCACCGAGTAGCCGCGGGTGCACAGTTCGCCCGGGACGCCGCGCGGCACGGTCCGGCCGGTTCCCGGGTCGACCACCTTCACCTCCAGGTGGGGGCCGACCCGCCCGACCGTGGAGACCCGGCGCTCGACGGAGTCGTCCACCCGGGTCTGCGTCGAGACCGGCGAGGTCTCGGTCATCCCGTAGCAGATCGACACCTCCGCCATCCCCATCCGGTCGATCACCTGGCGCATCACCTCCACCGGGCAGGGCGAGCCGGCCATGATCCCGGTCCGGAGGCTGGAGAGGTCGTAGGAGTCGAACGACGGCTCGGCCAGCTCGGCGATGAACATCGTCGGCACCCCGTACAGCGACGTGCACGACTCCGCCTCGACGGCGGCCAGGGTGGCGGCCGGCTCGAAGGACGGCGCCGGGATCACCATGGCCGCGCCGTGGCTGGTGCAGGCGAGGTTCCCCATGACCATCCCGAAGCAGTGGTAGAAGGGCACCGGGATGCACACCCGGTCGTGCTCGGTGTAGTGCAGCAGCTCGCCCACGGAATAGCCGTTGTTGAGGATGTTGTGGTGGGAGAGGGTGGCGCCCTTGGGAAAGCCCGTGGTGCCGGAGGTGTACTGGATGTTCACCGCGTCGTCCGGGCCCAACTCGGCCTGGGCCCGGGCCAGTCGCCCCGGGTCCGCGGCGGTGCGGCCTTGGTCGAGCAGCTTGTCCCACTCGGGGCCGTCGAGCAGCGTGACGAACTCCAGGTCCGGGCAGCGGGGCCGGACCTCCTCGATCATGGCGGCGTAGTGCGAGGACTTGAAGCGCTCGGCGGCCACCAGCATCCGCATCCCCGACTGGCCCAGCACGTACTCGAGTTCGTGCGCCCGGTAGGCCGGATTGACGGTGACGAGGATCGCGCCGATCTTGGCGGTGGCGTACTGGGTGACGGTCCACTCGGCGCGGTTGGGCGCCCAGATGCCGACGCGGTCGCCGCGGACGATGCCCAGCTCCAGCAGCCCGAGGGCGAGGGCGTCCACGTCGGCGGCCAGCTCCGCGTACGTCCAACGGCGTCCGGCCGCCCGGTCCACGAGCGCGTCGCGGTCGGGGAAGCGGGCGACGGTGCGGTCGAAGTTCGCCCCGATCGTGTCACCGAGCAAGGGCGCCGTGGAGGCGCCGGAGGCGTAGCTGGGCTCTACCGGTGCGGTGGACCCGGGGGTGGTCGGCTGCTCGGACACGCGGGGTCTCCCTGTCGGAGTCGGGTTCGGGCACGTGCGGGCGGCGACCGCCGCGCGGGGTGGGCGGGCGGTCCCGCCATGATCCTTGCAGGTGGGGAGCCGGTGCGGGAGGGGTTCGGCGCTCGTCTCCCGGTCGCATCGCTCGTGCGTCGTACCATCGCCGCATGGCCGACTCCGCGTACGGGACCACCACCGGGGCCGTGGCACGGCTCCTCGGCGTGTCGCCCACGACCCTGCGTTCGTGGGAGCGGCGCTACGGCATCGGTCCGGCCGCGGAGCGGCAGGAGGGCCGGCACCGCAGGTGGACGCCCCGCGACATCGCGGAGCTGGAGGAGATGTGCCGGCTCACCGCCTCCGGCGTGCCGCCGGCGGAGGCGGCCCGGGCCGCCCTCGACGGGCGGTCCGCGCGCGGCACCGGGGCCGGGGACCTCGGCGGTGCCGGGGACGCGGGCGTCGGGGGTACCGGGGACGCGGGCGTCGGAGGTGCCGGGCACGCGGACGTCGGAGGTGCCGGGGACCCGGCCGGCCCCGGTGGCGTCCGGCGTACGGGCGACGCGCCGGGTACCGGCGCCGGGTCCAAGGGCCCGGGCGGCGCCGCGGGCGGGGCCGTCCCGCGCGACGTGCGGCAGGAGCGCCGCGGTCTGGCCCGGGCGGCGGTGCGGCTGGATGCGCCGGCCCTGGACGCACTGCTGCACGGCGCCGTGGCGCGGCACGGCCTGGTGACCGCGTGGGAGGAGGTCATGGCTCCGACGCTGCACGCGGTGGGACGCAAGTGGGAGACCGCCGGCGATCGGTACGTGGAGGTCGAGCACCTGCTGTCCTGGCACGTCTCGACCGCGCTGCGGCGGGCGGCGTCCCTGCCACGACCGGTCGCGCGGGCCGGAGAGGACGGTGGCGGCGGTCCCGCCGGGCGGGGTCCGTGGCCCGGGGCCGGGCACGAGTACGGCGGTGGAGGCGGGCGCGCGGCCCGGGCCGCACCGGTCCTCCTGGCCTGCGTGCCGTCCGAGCAGCACACCCTGGCGCTGGAGGCACTCGCGGCGGGCCTGGCCGAACGTGGGCTGCCGACCCGGATGTTCGGGGCCGGCGTGCCGGCCGAGGCACTGGACGCCGCCGTGCGGCGGACGGGGCCGGCGGCCGTGGTGCTGTGGTCCCAGGCGCGTTCCACCGCGAGCCGGGCGCTGGCCCGGTCCGTGGCGGCCGGCGGGTTCGGCGTGCGCGGGGCCCGGACCCGGCCGGCGGTGCTCCTCGCCGGGCCGGGCTGGGCGGGCCGGACACCGGATCCGGGGATGGCCCGCCCCGCGTCGCTGGGCGAGGCCCTCGACGTCCTGGGCCGCCTCTACCCGCCCGGCGGGCCGTCGGGCGCCGTGCCCTGAGGCGACGCACTGCCGCTTGCCGGTCCCTCCCGGGGCTGTGGAGCCGTCCCGTGCGACGGGCTCCAGGCTCCGGCGCGGGCACGGGGCGGCGGACGGGACGTCGCCGGGGCCCGCGGGCGGTCGGGCCCCGGCCCCCTCAGCCTCCGGGGCGGGGACCGACCCCCGCCACTCGCACCGTTCGTGCACCGTTTGGTGCGGGGCGACCGCTCACGCCCCGCCCCGTGCCGCCCGGAAGCGGGCCAGGCCGTCCCCCAGTTCCACCACCGGTCGCGGGTAGTCCGCGCAGGCGGCCCGGTCCGGGGCGGGGAGCTTCCACGGCTCGTGCACGAACCGCACCGGTACGTCGGCCAGTTCGGGCACCCAGCGGCGGACGTACGCGCCGTACGGGTCGTACCGCTTGCCCTGGAGCACGGGGTTGAGGACCCGGTTCGGGCGGGTGTCGGTGCCCGTGCCCGCCACCCACTGCCAGTTCAGCTGGTTGTTCGCCACGTCGCCGTCCACGAGGAGGTCGAGGAAGTGGCGGGCGCCCTCGCGCCAGTCCACGTACAGCGTCTTGGTGAGGAACGAGGCCGCCAGCAGCCGGCCCCGGTTGTGCATCCAGCCCTCGTGCGCGAGCTGGCGCATCGCCGCGTCGACCACGGGATAGCCGGTCCGGCCCGCCCGCCACGCCCGCAGGTCCGCCTCGGCGTCCCGGCCCCGGCGCCAGTGGTCGTGCCGCGGCCGGTAGTCCTCGGCGGCGGCCTCCGGGCGCGCGGCGAGCACCTGGTGGT
The DNA here is from genome assembly GCF_000719335.1 of Streptomyces sp. NRRL S-87. GTDB lineage: Bacteria > Actinomycetota > Actinomycetes > Streptomycetales > Streptomycetaceae > Streptomyces. Next base: position 40,886 of record NZ_JOGB01000042.1, on the reverse strand, counting down.
GGAAGTCCCGCCAGCACAGCTGCCGTACGAACGCCTCGGCGCCGGGGCCGCCCCGCGCGCGGGCCCGGTGCACCACCTCGGCCGCGGACAGCGCGCCGAAGTGCAGGTACGGGGAGAGCCGGGAGGTGGCGTCGCCGGCCAGGTCGTCGTGGCGCTCCTCGTACGCGTCGGCGTGGCGGGAGAGCCACGCCGTCAGCGCCTTGCGGCCCTCCCGCTCGCCGCCCGCCGCCAGTCCCTCGGAGACGGCGGGGACGGCGCAGCGGTCGGGGAGCGGCTCGGAGGGCACGTGCGCGGGGACCCCGATCCGGCGCGGCGCCGCGAGCGGGGTGCGCAGGGCCTGCGCGGACCACCGGCGGTGGTACGGCGTGAAGACGGCGAAGTGGTCCGAGCCGCCCGGGGTCACCGCCCCGGGCGGCAGGGCGGTGACGACGCCGTCGTGGACGTACAGCCGCCGTCCCTCGGCTTCCAGGGCGCGCCGCAGCCGCTCCTCGCGCCGGCGGGCGAAGCTGCTGCACCCCGCGGCCATGTGCACGGTGTCGGCCTCGGCCTCCCGTACGACGCGGACGACCTCGGCCACCGTGTCGCCGCTGCGCACCACCAGCCGGCCGCCGCGCTCGTGCAGGCCCGCGTCGAGGTCGCCGAGGCAGTCGGCGAGGAAGGCGAGCCGGTTGGGGGCGGCGAACCCCGCCTTGTCGACGGCGGGGTCGCGCACGAACAGGGGGACGACCTCCTGCGCGGAGTCGAGGGCGGCGCGCAGCGGCGGATGGTCGTGCAGGCGGAGGTCCGAGGTGAAGAGGACGAGCGAGACGTTCATGGCGCCACTCCTGGGCGGGCGGGGCCCACCCGGGCACGGCACCCGGCCCGCCGCGGCGGGTGCGGGCGGGACGGTTCGGGCGCCGGGTGGGCGCGTCACTGGCGGTTTCGTCCCTGTCTTCGGCGCCCGGCCCGCCGGCGGATGCACCCGTGAGGGAGGAAGTCCGGACGCGGCCCGGGTGGGACGGGATCCGGAGGGGACGGCCGGCCCCCTCAGCCGCCCGCCGTCGGCGGACCGGCCGGCCGTACGAAGGCCGTCCACGAGCCGGGCTCTGCGGGCAGGTCCCGCACGACCTCGGCGCACGCGCCGTGGAGGTCGCGGACGAGCGACGCGACGTCAGCATCGCGGCGGCGGCGCACCGCGCGGGTCGGGGGCGGGCCGCGCGCTGGTAAAATGGCGGCACGCTTCGACCATCGGGGCCCGTACCCAGGGGGTACGGGCCCCGATGCGTTTCGGCCGCAACCCGCAGGAAGGTTCCCCCATGAACGCGCACGCGTCAGCCGCCGACGACTCCGGCGCCACCGAGGCCACGCCCGTCGACGTCGACGGCGACGGCGTCGCCGCAGGTGCCGAGGCGGCCGACGGGGCGGAGCCCGTGTCGTTCGCCGACCTGGGGCTGCCGGCGGCGCTCCTGGAGTCCCTGACCGGCCTCGGAGTGACGCGGCCGTTCCCCGTCCAGGCGGCCGCGCTGCCGGCCGGGCTGGCCGGCAGCGACGTACTCGGCCGGGCCCGGACCGGATCGGGCAAGACCCTTGCCTTCGGCCTCCCGCTGCTCGCCCGGACGGCCGCGCGCCGCGCGGCGGCGGCGAGGCGGCCGCACGCGCTGGTCCTCGTACCGACCCGGGAGCTCGCGCAGCAGGTCGCCGACGCGCTGGCACCGCACGCCCGGGCGCTCGGCGTCCGGGTGGCGACCGTGGTGGGCGGCCTGTCCGTCGGGCAGCAGGCCAGGGAGCTGCGGGCCGGCGCCGAGGTGGTCATCGCCACCCCGGGCCGACTGGCCGACCTGGTCGACCGCCGGGACTGCGCCCTCGACGCCGTACGGATCACGGTCCTGGACGAGGCGGACCGGATGTGCGACATGGGCTTCGGCCCCCAGGTGACGCGGCTCCTCGACCAGGTGCACCCCGACGGCCAGCGGATGCTGTTCTCGGCCACCCTCGACGGCGAGGTCGACGGCCTGGTGCGGCGGTACCTGGTCGACCCCGTCCTGGCCGCGGTCGACGGGGCGGACGACGGCCCGGTGGACGGCGGCGAGACGGTGGAGCACCACCTCCTCCAGGTCCAGGCGACGGAGAAGTACGTCGTGGCCGCGCAGATCGCGGCCCGCGAGGGGCGGGTGCTGATGTTCCTGGCCTCGAAGGCGGGCGTGGACCGCTTCACCCGTGAGCTGCGGGCGGCCGGCGTCAAGGCGGCCGCGCTGCACAGCGGGAAGTCCCAGCCGCTGCGCACCCACACCCTCGAGCAGTTCCGGACGGGCGCGGTGAACGTGCTGGTGGCGACCGACGTGGCGGCCCGCGGCCTGCACGTCGAGGCACTGGACCTCGTCGTCAACGTGGACGCGCCCACGGATCCCAAGGACTACGTGCACCGCGGCGGCCGCACCGCGCGCGCCGGGGCGGGCGGCAGCGTGGTCACCCTCGTCACGCCGGGCCAGCGGCGCGACCTGAACCGCATGCTGACGGCGGCGGGGATCCGGGCCGTGGTCACGCCGGTCCGTCCGGGCGAGCCCGAGCTGGCCCGGATCACCGGCGCGCGGAGCCTGCCGGACGCCGACGCGGCCGCGCCGGGGGCCCGCCCCGCGAAGGGCCCCGGCGGCGACGCCACCCCGGGGGCGGCGGGCGGGCCGGCGGGCCGCGGCCGGGGCGGGGAACCCGCCAGGGGCGCCGGACCGGGCACGGGCTCCGGCTCCGGCTCCGGCTCCGGTTCGGGATCCGCGGCCGGTACGGGCGGTCGCGACGCGGAGTCGGACCGGGCCCGCAAGGTGCCCTTCCGAGGCCTGGGCAGCGGCGGCGGAGGCCGCTCGGGCGGGCAGTCGCGCAAGTCCGCCGAGGCGCGGCAGCTGGCCGACGCGCGGAAGGCCGCCCGGGTCCGCAAGGGCCGCTGAGCTCCGGGCGGGGCGCGCGACCCGCACACCCCAGCCGCATGGACCGCGTCGGCCCGCCGGTTGCGGGTAGCCGCGGGACATGAGCTACGTACACAAGGGCGAAGGCTTCACCCGCGACAGCCGCTACCTCACCACCCGCATCACCGCGGACGGGCGCGACGGCTTCCCCGTGGAGGCCGGCCGCTACCGGCTCGTGGTCAGCCGCGCCTGCCCCTGGGCGAGCCGCACGGTGACCGTGCGGCGCCTCCTGGGTCTGGAGCGGGCCCTGCCCATGGCGATCGCCGGGCCGGTGCACGACGAGCGCAGCTGGACGTTCGACCTCGATCCGGGCGGACGGGACCCGGTGCTCGGGATCGAGCGCCTCCAGGAGGCCTACCTCGCCCGCGACCCGGGCTACGACCGGGGCATCACGGTGCCGGCGGTCGTGGACACGACGACCGGCGAGGTCGTGACCAACGACTTCGCGCAGCTCACGATCGACCTCTCGCTGGAGTGGGCCGCGCACCACCGGCCCGGCGCCCCCGCCCTGTACCCGCCCGCGCTGCGGTCCGAGATCGACGCGGTGAACGCGGTGGTGTACGAGGACGTGAACAACGGCGTCTACCGGGCCGGGTTCGCCGGCTCGCAGTCCGCGTACACCGAGGCGTACGCCGCACTGTTCGCCCGGCTCCACCGGCTCTCGGACCGGCTCGCCGGGTCCCGCTACCTGGTCGGCGACACGATCACCGAGGCGGACGTACGGCTCTTCATGACGCTGGTGCGCTTCGACGCCGTGTACCACGGCCACTTCAAGTGCAACGCGCGCAAGCTGAGCGAGATGCCGGTGCTGTGGGCCTACGCGCGGGACCTGTTCCAGACCCCGGGCTTCGGCGACACCGTCGACTTCGACCACATCAAGCGGCACTACTACGTGGTGCACTCCGACATCAACCCCACGGGCATCGTGCCCGCGGGTCCGGACCTGTCGGACTGGCTGGTCCCGCACGGCCGCGACGCGCTGGGCGGGCGGCCCTTCGGGGACGGCTGCCCGCCGGGACCGGTGGCCCCCGGGGAGGCCGTACCGGCGGCCCACACCCCGTGGGGCGCCCGCCCGGTCGGCGGGCCGGGCACCGGGGCCGACCGGGTGCCCGCCGCGGTGACGGGCCCGCCGGCCCGCCGGTGACCCCGGCGCCGACCCGGCCCCGGTGGCGGCCGCTCCCCGGCCCCGGTGGCGCCCGCTCCTACGCGGCCCGCTCGTGACCCGGGCGCCCCGCACCGCCGTCGCCGTCGCCGTCGCCGTCAGCCGAGCCAGCCCGCCGTCATGCCGACGACCGCGGAGCCGTCCAGGTCGGCGAGCTTGGTGCCGACGAACTCCCGCGCCCAGTCGGAGGTCTGGATGCGGAAGGCCGGCTCGTCCGCCGTCAGCGCCGCGACGACGGGGGCGGCCGCCTCCTGCGGGGTCTGGGGCGTGCTGAAGGACTTCATGGCGTGGTCGATGTAGCCGTGCAGGGCCTGCCCGTACGGGCCGGCCGCCTCGACCATCGCCGGCACGTCGAGGCCGATGTTGGTGACGAACTCGCTGGCCACCGCGCCCGGCTCCACCACGCTCACCCGGACGCCGACCGTCGCCGCGACCGGGGCGAGGGCCTCCATGAAGCCCTCGACGGCGAACTTGGCGGCGCAGTAGGCCTCGTTGAAGGGCTGGCCGATCACGCCGCCGACGCTGGTGACGCTGATCAGCCGGCCCCGGGAGGCGCGCAGGTGCGGGAGGGCGGCGCGGGTCACGGCGACGACGCCGAAGAAGTTCACCTCCATGGTGGCGCGGACGTCCTCGAGGGTGCCCTGCTCGATGGTGGCGACGTGGCCGGCGCCCGCGTTGTTGACCACGGCGTCGAGGCGGCCGTACTCCGCGACGACCTCGGCGATGCAGGCCACGGCCGCCGCCTCGTCCGTCACGTCCAGCTTCTTGATGTGGACCCGGTCGGCGACGCCGGCCTCGGCGGCGGCCGCGCGCAGTGCGTCGGCCTTGGCCAGGTTGCGCATGGTGGCCACGGTCGTCCAGCCGGCACCGGCCGCGGCCACGGCCGCCGCCAGGCCGATCCCGGAGGACGCCCCGGTGATCAGGACGATCTTGTCGGTGGTCTCGGTGGAGCGGGTGGTCTCGGTCGTCGCGCTCATCGGTGGCCTCATTCCAGTCACAAGCGATCAAATGCCGCACACATTGTTTGCGTGCACACGCACACACCATAGAGATGTGTGCGTATGCACGCAAGCCCGGTAGGCTGCCCGCATGAGCCGTGACGACAACCTGACCATGGGAGACCTCACCGGCCGGGACCGCGCCTTCTACGGTCTGGTCTGGGCCGGTACGACCCTGACCGCGCGCGTGGACCAGGCACTGATACGCGGCCACGACCTGCCGCTCTCCTGGTTCGAGGTCATGCTGTGGCTGCGCGCGCAGCCCAAGCCCGTCGCCCCCTCCTCACTCGGCGCCCGTACGCTGCTCAGCCGCAGCCAGGTCTCCCGCGTGGTCGACGCGCTCCAGGCCCGCGGCCTGGTCGAACGCGTGCCCTCCCCCACCGACGCCCGCTCGGTGGGCATCGCGCTCACCCCTCAGGGGCACGAGGCGTTCGCCGAGGCCGACGCCACCCGGCGCCGGGCCCTGGCCGAGGTCTTCGACGACCGGCTGGACGACGCGGACGTCGAGGCGCTCAACGGCGTCTGGGCCAAACTCAAGAAGCCGTCGGCGTAGCGGGCGGGCTCCGGGCGGAGAACGGCTCGCGCCGGGGTCGGTGTCGGTCCGGCGGCGCTCCCGGACGGGCGACGGCTCCGCCCCCGGAGGTCGCGTAAGCTCGCCCCGTGGCGAAGTACTTCGACGTTCACCCGGACAACCCCCAGCGGCGCACGATCACGGGGGTCGCGGACATGATCCGCGGCGGCGCGCTCGTCGCGTACCCGACCGACTCCTGCTTCGCGCTCGGCTGCCAGCTGGGCAACCGCGAGGGCCTGGAACGGATCCGCTCGATCCGCAGCCTCGGCGACAAGCACCACTTCACGCTCGTGTGCCAGAACTTCGCGCAGCTGGGCCAGCTCGTGCGGATCGACAACGCGGTCTTCCGCGCGGTCAAGGCGGCCACGCCCGGCCCGTACACCTTCATCCTCCCCGCCACCTCCGAGGTGCCGCGCCAACTGCTGCACCCGAAGAAGAAGACGGTCGGCGTGCGCATCCCCGAGCACGCGGTGGCCCAGGCGCTGCTCGCCGAGCTCGGCGAGCCGCTGCTCTCCAGCACGCTGCTGCTCCCGGGCGAGGACGAGCCCATGACCCAGGGGTGGGAGATCAAGGAGCGGCTCGACCACTCGCTCGACGCCGTGGTCGACTCCGGTGACTGCGGCACGCTCCCGACGACGGTCGTCGACTTCTCCGGCGGCGCGGCCGAGATCGTCCGGCGCGGCGCCGGCGACCCGGACCGCTTCGAGTGACCCGCCGCCGCTCGGCCGTTCCCGCACCGACCCGCACATCGCCCGGACGGCCGCACGCGGGCGTGTCCCCGGTCCCCCAGCGTCCCGGGAACGGATAGTCGGGGCACGACGGGTGCCGCTCGGGTGCCCGGTGGTCCGGCGGCCGAGTCTCCGCCGGCCGTGTGCGAGGCGGGAGTCGAACGCTCATGAAGGTGATGGTGACGAGGGCCTCGGCGGCGGCACTGGGGCCGGTGCTGGCGGCGGGCCTGGTGCTCGGATCGGCCGGTGGAGCCACCGCGGATCGGCGCGGTCCCGCGCCCGCGGCGCAGTCCGCGCCGGGCGCCGCGAAGGCCGCGTACCCCACAGGGCAGGTCGACTCCCGGACCGGCCTGTACGTCCGCAGCCGACCGACCGTCTACTCGACGGCCATCGCGTCGCTGCGTCCGCAGCAGCGGGTGCTCCTCAACTGCCAGAAGCGCGGCGGCTTCGTCCAGGGCAACCCGGTCTGGTACCGGCTGCAGGGCGCCAAGGGCTGGGTGTCCGCGCGCTACGTCCACAACCTCCAGCCCGTCAGGGCCTGCTGAGCCCGGGCCCCGGCCAGGTCATCAGGTTGGTGAGCAGGTCGGCCTGTTCGAGCGCGTCGTCCAGCGCGTGGTGGGTGTGCCGGCGGCGGGAGAGCAGGTGCCGGGGCATGGTGCCCTTGGCGACCGCGCGCAGCGGGAGGCCCGCCTTGGCCGCGTACAGGGTCTTCATGTCCAGGCAGCCGGAGTGGCCGAACGGGCTCTCCCCCGTGAAGCGGATCAGGTACCAGTACAGGAACGTCCAGTCGTACGCGGCCGGGTAGCCGCACATCACGGGCTGGGCGCCCGCCGCGGCGGCGGCGTCCCGCACCCAGGCGGTGAAATCCCGCACGGCCGCCTCGGGTTCGGCCCCCTCGACCCGCAGCCGCTCGCGGTCCAGCCCGCTCACGGCGAGCGCCTCCGGGACGAAGTCCGTGCTGATCGGGCGCAGTTCGCGGTAGAAGGTGTTCTCCTCGGGGTCCGCGGCCGTGTAGCCGTCGGCGTCCTGGCGGCCGGCGACCGCCGCGCCGATGCTGAGCATCGAGTACGGCCCGGGGATGGGGCCGTCGGCCTCGATGTCGACGGAGAAGTAGAGGCTGGGCCTGGTCCTGCGCGCTTTTGCCATGCGGGCGAGCATCGCAGGCCACGGCCCTCCCGGCCCAGCGAATTACCCTTGACCCGGGTCCGTTTCCCGCGGGCCCGTACGCGGCGGGGAGGGTTTCGGGCATGGGCATGCGGCTGCACGGCGTGGGGCGGCGGTACGGGGTGCGCGGCCCGTGGGTGCTGCGCGATGTCGACCTCGACCTCCCGGCCGGCGCCCTGGTGCGGATCGGGGGCGACAACGGCAGCGGCAAGTCGACGCTGGCCCGCATCGTCGCGGGGGTGGACGCCCCCACCCGCGGCCGGGTCACGGGCCGGCCGCCCACGGCCTACGTGCCCGAACGCTTCCCCGGACACCTGCCGTTCACCGCGCGGGAGTACCTGGGCCACGTCGGCCGGGTGCACGGCCTGTCCGGGCCCGGGGCGGCCCGGGAGGGCGAGCGCTGGCTGGAGCGGCTGGGAGCGGGCGGCCACGCCGGCACACCGCTGCGGGAGCTGTCCAAGGGCAGCAGCCAGAAGGTTGCACTGGCCCAGGCGTTCCTCGCCCGGCCCGGGCTGCTCGTCCTGGACGAGGCGTGGACGGGTCTGGACCGGGCCGCGCGCGACGCCGTGGACCAGGCGGTGCGCGAGCGGGTGGCTGACGGGACCACCGTGGTGTACGTCGACCACAACCCCGGCGGGCTGGCCGGTGCACCCCACGCCCTGCTCCGGGTCTCCGGCGCACGCGTGACCGGTACGTCCGTCGGCCCGGCGGACGGGACGCCGGGGCCGCGGGTGACCGTGCTGGCACGGCACCCCGAGGGGGCCGGGGCGCAGCCGCCGCCGCTGCCGGGGGCGCCCTCGGTCACCCGGGACGGGGACCGGCACCGCTTCCGGGTCGCGGCCCGCGACTCCGACGCCCTGTTGCGCGCCCTGCTCACCGCGGACCCGCCGTGGCACGTCCACGAGGTGACGGCACCGGAGGAGGGCGACCCGGGCCGGTCCGGTGCGACCGCCGGCCGCCCCCCGTACGACGGCCCCCGGAACGGCCCCGGCGGCACCCCCGCCCACACCCCCGGCCCCCACACCCCTGACGCCGGCACCCTTCACCTCGACATCGACCGCACCCGTCCCGACGGGGAGAGGAACCACCCGTGACCGCCCTCGTCCGCTACCACGGCGCCCTCCTGCTGCGGTCCCACCGGTGGCTGCCGCCGGTCCTCGTCCACGCCGCCTTCCTCGTCGTCGGCCTCCAGGCGGGCCAGCCCGTCCTCGACGGGTTCGGCTACGCTGCCGCGGCGCTCGTACCGGTCTCCGCCTGGCTCGTACGGGTCTGCGTGACGGTCGAACCGCCCGCCGCGCGGCACGTCCTGGCGGCCGCCGTCGGCCCGCGCCGCGCCCACCTGGCGTGCCTGCTGACCGCCGCCGGAGCGTCGACCGTCGTGGGGCTGGCCGGAACCGCGGTGATCGCGCTGTTCTCCGAAGCCCGCTCCGGCGACCACCGGACCGCCGTGCCCATGGGATCCGCCACGCTGGCCGGAGTGCTGACGGCCCTGTGCTGCGTGCTGGCGGGTGTGGCGGTGGGGACGCTGACCAACCGCCCGCTGCTGCGCAGCCCGGCCTGGGGCGTCCCCGTCGGCGCAGCCGCCGCGCTGCTGCTCCTGGTGACGGGCGCGTCACCGGCGAACGCCGCCGTCGCGGGGATGGTCACCGGCTCGGCGCACGGTGTGGTGCACGTGCCCCTGTTCCCGCTGCTCGCCGCCGCTCTCGGCGCGGCGGGCGCGGTCGCGGTGGCCTGTGCGGTCAGCCCGTGGAGGGAGTGAGGCGGCCGACTGATAGGAAACTTTCTTGTCAGACACCGTTGTCGAGGCGGTCGGGGCGCGGATATGTTCGCCTCCTTCCCGGAACCCCTTCGACCGGAAGGCCCCCCATGCGTTTCGGACTTCCCGCCGGCCTGACCGCCCTCGCCCTCGGCGCGGCGGCGGCCCTCGCCCCCGCGGTGCCCTCCCCCGCCGCGGCCTTGACCCCGACGCCCGCCGCCGCGGCGGCCGTTCCCCCCGCCCCCGCCGCGTTCGCCCACCCGGGCGTCCTGAGCAGCCGGGCCCAACTGGACTTCGTACGTGCCAGGGTGCAGGCCGGGCAGCAGCCGTGGAAGGCGGCGTACGACCAGATGCTCGCCAGCCCGTACGCTGCGCTCTCCCGAACGCCCAAGCCCCGCGCGGTCGTCGAGTGCGGCTCCTACTCCAACCCCGACCACGGCTGCTCGGACGAGCGCCAGGACGCGATAGCGGCCTACACCCACGCTCTCGCCTGGTACGTCAGCCGCGACCCGGAGCACGCCCGGAAGTCGATCGAGCTGATGGACGCGTGGTCGGCCGTCGTCAGGGACCACACCAACAGCAACGCCCCGCTGCAGACCGGCTGGGCCGGCTCCACCTGGGCCCGCGCCGCCGAGCTCGTCAGGCACACCTACACCGGCGGCTGGCCGAACCGGGGCCGCTTCGCGACGATGCTGCGCACCGTGTACCTCCCCGAGGTGATCGACGGGCGGCCGAACAGCAACGGCAACTGGGAACTCATCATGATGGACGCGGCCGTCGGCATCTCCGTCCACCTCGACGACCGGGCGAGCTACGACAAGGCCATGGGCATCTACCTGGGCCGCGTGCCCGCGTACTTCTACCTGAAGTCGGACGGGGCCCAGCCGAAGTACCCGCCGCGGTCCGGCATCGACACGCGGGCCGAACTGGTCGACTACTGGCACGGCCAGTCCACGTTCGTCGACGGGCTCGCCCAGGAGACGTGCCGGGACTTCGGCCACACGGGCATGGGCATCGCCGCCGCGATGCACGTCGCCGAGACCTCGCGGATCCAAGGGCGCGACCTCTACCCGGCGTTCAAGGACCGCTTCCGGCAGGCCCTCGGCTTCCACGCCCGCTACGAGCTCGGCGAGGCGGTGCCGTCCTGGCTGTGCGGCGGCACGCTGAAGCGGGGCCTGGGGCCGGCCACCGAGGTCGGCTACAACGCGCTGCACACCCGGCTGGGCGTCACCATGGACAGGACCCGCACGCTCACCGAGGGCCGCCGACCGGCCGGCACCGAGAACCACTTCGAGGCGTGGGAGACCCTCACCCACGCCGCCAACCCCCACTGACCCGGACGGGCGACCGGGGTCGGTGGGGAAGCCGCGGCGCGCACCTCGGCACGGCGGCACGGCGGCACGGCGGGCCGGCGGCCAGGACGGCGTACGCCGCTCGGGTCGCCGGTCGCGGCCGTTCGGCCGACCATGGGTGGGACGGTCAGGTCAGGGGGCTCCCGGCGGGAGATGCCGATGACGGACACCGACGTGCTGGTCGTGGGGGCCGGCCCCGTGGGACTCACGGCGGCCGCCGAGCTGCGCCGGCAGGGCGTCTCCTGCCGACTCGTCGACCGGCTCCCGGCCCGGCTGCCGTACGCCAAGGCCGTGGGCATCCAGCCCCGGACCATGGAGGTCTGGGACCGGATGGGCATGGTACGGGCGGCGCTGGAGGCCGCGGTGCCCCTGCGCGGCCAACTGGTCTACGTCGACGGCGCCGCACAGGGCCGCATCGACCTGCGGCTCCCGCCCGAGGTGCCCTACGGCTTCGCCGCGATGCCGCAGTACGAGACCGAGCGCGTCATCGAGGAGCACCTGGCCCGCTTCGGGACCCGGATCGAGCGCGGCACCGAACTGCTGTCGTTCGCCCAGGACGACACCGGGGTCACCAGCCGGCTGCGCACCCCGGACGGCGAGGAGGAACTGCGCACGCGGTACCTGGTCGGCTGCGACGGCGCGCACAGCACCGTGCGCAAGTCCCTCGGACTCGGCTTCGAGGGCGGCGCGTTCCCCGAGGAGTACATGCTCGCGGACGTCGAGGTGGACTGGAGCATGCCGGCCGGCTACGGGGTGCGGGCGATCCGCCACGGCCCGGCGGGCGCGGCCGACGACGTCCTGGTGTGCATCCCGCTGCCCGGCCGCAACCGCTACCGGCTGTCGATGCTGGTGGCACCGGAACTGTCGGCCGCGGCGCAGGGGGCGGAGGCGGCGGGCGGAGCCGGGGACGGCATCACGCACGGGCTGCAGGCGGACCGGGCGCCCGGCATCGAGCACATCCAGGCGGTACTGGACCGGCTGTCCCCCGAACCCACCACCGCCGCGGCCATGCGCTGGTCGTCCGTCTTCCGCATCAGCCACCGGCTGGTGGACCGGTACGGGGCGGGCCGGGCCTTCGTGGCCGGCGACGCCGCGCACATCCACCCGCCGACCGGCGCACAGGGGATGAACACCGGGATCCAGGACGCCGTGAACCTCGCGTGGAAGCTGGCGCTGGCCCTGGACGGCGGCGGGAGGAGCATCGGCGACGGCGCACGGGGGCGGCTGCTCGACAGCTACCACGCCGAGCGCCACCCGGTGGGCGAGGAGGTCGTCGGGCGGACGGTGCGCCATGCCCGGCAGGGCGTGGGAGCCGGTGCGGACGACGCCGCGACCGTCCTGCTCCGCGAGGCGCAGCTGCTCGTCGGCTATCCGGACAGCCCGGTCGTGGGACCGGGCAGCCCGGGACGGGACGGGCCGGGCGCCGGCGAGCGGGCCCCCGACTGCGGTGGGCTGGCGCCCGCCGTCCCGGCCGTGCCGCTGCGGCTGTACGACCTCCTGCGCGAGCGGGGGCTGGTGCTGGTGTGCTACGCCGCGGCGCCCGACGACCTGGCCGCGTGCGGCGAACTCGTCGCCGCCGCCCGCCGGTCGGCGGGTGGCCTGCTGGCCGCGTTCGTCGTCGCGGCCGGTGCGGGCGGCGCCGGGAACGCGGGCCCGGACTCCGGTGCGGACGCCGGCCCCGGGGTCGGTACGACCGCCGCCGGGGACGCGGGTACGGGCGGCGGCGCGGAGGTGGCGTACGGGGCCACGGACGCCGACGGCGCGCCGTTGGCGGTGTTCCGGGACGGGCGCGGGGAGTTCGCCCTCCGGTACCACCCCGAGGGCTCGACGGCGTTCCTCGTCCGCCCGGACGGCTACCTGGGGACCCGCATCGAGCCGCTCGCCGGGCCCGCGGCCGGCGAGGCGCTGGCCGCGCACCTGGGGCGGGTGCTCGGCGACTGACGTCCGGTGGACCCGCCGGCACCCCGGCCTCGGCCCGGAGGAGCCGGACGCCCCCCGCCGTCGGTCAGGAGAGCGTGACGGGTGCCGGGCCGTCGGGGCGGACGGTGATGCCGTACAGCGCCCCCGCAGGGGTGGAGCGGAAGCGGGGGGCGGGGGCGGGCAGGAGGTGTTCCAGGAGCACGACGGCCTCGAGCAGCGCGAACTGCAGTCCGAGGCAGGCGCGCGGACCGATGCCGAAGGGCAGGTAGCTCCCCTGGAGGCCGGGCCGGCGGCCCGGGGTGACGAAGCGCATCGGGTCGAAGTGCTCGGGTTCCGGCCAGAGTCCGGGGTCGCGGTGGGTGAGGTACGGGCAGACCAGCAGGTCGGTGCCGGCCGGGACGGCGTACCCGCCCACGAGGCCGTCCGCCGCGGCGTGGCGTGGCAGGATCCAGGCGGACGGGTAGAGGCGGAGCGTCTCGTGGACCAGGGCGCGCACGGCCTGCCGGCGCTCCGGCGAGCCGTCCGGGCCCGCGGCCAGGGCCCGTACGCGGGCTTCCGGATGGCGGTCGAGCAGCAGGTACAGCCAGGTCAGGGTGGTGGCGGTGGTCTCGTGGCCGGCGACGAGGAGGGTGACCAGCTCGTCGCGGATCAGCCCGTCGGTGTACTCGGGGCGCTCCTGCCCGGCTTCCACCAGGACGTGCAGCAGGCCGGGGCCTTCGGGCCCGGCGGCGCCGCCGCGGGCGGCGGCCACGGCCCGGTGGGCGACGGCGTCGATCCGGGCCAGCTCGGCCGCGACGGCCGCGCTCGCGGTCCCGTCCGCCGGCAGGGTCGGCAGGGCCGTCATGACGGTGCCGACGGCGGTCAGTTCGCGTTCCGTGTCCGCGTCGAGCGGGTGGCCGGTCAGCGAGCGCCAGATGGTGTCGAGGGCGAAGCGGCGCATCTCGTCCCCGAGGTCGAACTCCGCCCCGGTGCGCGCGTACGCCGCCCAGCGCGCCGCGGCGGTACGGGCGGCCGCAGTGATCCGGTGCTCGTGGCGGCGCATGCCGGGGCCGGTGAACTGCCCCTGGAGCAGCTTCCGTTGGCGTTGCCAGGCCTCGCCGGTGGCGGCCAGGACACCGTCGCCGACGAGCAGCCGGGCGCGGTGCGAGCGCTTGACGTACCGGTCGGGGTGCAGGGCGAGCACCTGCTGGACGGCCCCGGGACCGGTGACCAGGACGGTGGGGCGGGGCCCGAGGCGGACGGCCGCGACTCCACCGAGCCGGTCGCGGGCCTCGCGCAGCAGGTCCACCAGCTCGGCGCCCTGCGCCTGCCGGCGCGCGACCAGGGCGGGGTCCAGTTCCGGGACCGGCGGGCCGACGGCGGGCGCGGCCGGCGGGTCGGCGGTCACCGGGGCCGGCCGGGGGCCGGGGCTGGCGTGTGTGGCCACGGGCTGCTCCTGGTTCGGCTGTCGTACGTCGTCTGCGCCGCGCGGGGGCGTGACGGACTGTACGGGAGCGGGCGCACCGCGTGAAACCCCGCCTCCGCCCGCCCGCGGGGAGGGGGCGGCGGCCGGGCCGGAGCCGGGGCGAGCCGGACCGGGGCCGGTCCGGGGCGGGAGCGGGGCCGGTCCGGGGCGGGAGCGGGGCCGGTCCGGGGCGGGAGTCGGGGCGGGAGCGGGGCCGGTCCGGGGCGGGAGCGGGGCGCCGGGTCAGCCGGCCGGCGGCATGTCGTACGTGACCCACATCGTGCGGGTGGCGACCTGGTCGTACTTGGCGCGGGCGCGGTGGTTGTCGTCGGCCGTGATCCACCGGAGCACGCTCCAGCCGCGCTCGGCGGCGATCCCGCGCAGGGCCGCGAGCAGCAGGTCGGCCGCGCCGGAGCCGCGGCTGGCGGGGTCGACGAAGAGGTCGTCGAGGAAGCCACCGGTGGTGGCCGACAGCGGGCGGGCGAAGGGACGGTAGTGGGCGAGGCCGATCAGCCGGCCGTCCGCCCCCTCGGCGACCAGGGCGTCCACCTCGTGGCCGGGGTCGGTCACCCACGACCACACCTTCCCGGCGGCCTCCTCGGTCTGCTCGACCCCGTAGAAGTCGGCGTAGCCGCGGTAGAGGGCGCGCCACTGCGGGAAGTCCTGCGCGCGCACGGGGCGGACGCTGATGCCGGTCGACATGGGCTCACACACTTTCGTCGTCGGGAGGGCGGTGAACCGATCATGCGGGAGGCCGGGGCGGGGCGTCTGCTCCGGTGTGTCGAAAGCCGGGCGGCGGTTGCGCCGCGGTGGAGCAGGACCGTCAGGGTCCGGTGTCCGGCCCCCCGGGCCCGAACACGGCGTCCCACGCCGTCGTGAGCACCGCGGCGGACCGGCCGTCCAGGAACTGCTCCAGCGGACCACGCCGCCGAGCACGGAGAACCCGTGACCCTCCCTCCTGTCTCACACCCTCACCCCTCAGCCGTGCCTCTCGCCCCTGCCTCCGGCCGGGCGAACCTACCGGCCGCCGACGGGCCGCGCCACCGCGCGCCCCGGGCTGCCCGGCCCGCGGCCGCCGTCGGCCGGGCTGGGCCATCGAGGTGAATCGAACCCGAGACCGGTGTTTCAGCTCATCGGATTTTCTGTCCGGTCATAGATTCGCCGCTGTCCGGGGACGGGGGCGGAAGGACCGGGAGCGCAAGCCCGCCCTTTCGCCCCCCGACGTCGGACACCACCCCCTCCGACTCGACCCCGCACCCTGGGAGGGTCGCCATGCGCCCACCTGCCGCCGCCACCGCCGGCCTGCTCGCCCGGCTCGCCCGGCTCGCCGTGCTGCCCCTGCTGCTGGTGACGGCTTCCGGCTGCGGGCCCGGCGACACGGTGTCGTCGCACCCCGGGGTCTTCGGCCCACCCGGGGCGCGGGCGGCCGCCACCGTGCCCGACTCCCTGCGCTTCACCGTCAGGACGGTGGACGGCCGGCCGTTCGACAGCACGTCGCTCGCGGGCAAGCCGGTGCTGCTGTGGTTCTACACCCCCACCTGCGCACCCTGCCCGGCCCATGCCTTCGAGACCGCGGCGCGCGCGGACCGGTACACCGGGCGCCTGAACGTGGTCGCCGTGACCGAGCCCGACGGGCACGCCGGCTCGGGGCTGCAGGGCTTCACCCTCCCCTCGAACGGCGTCCCGCTCCCCCACCTGGCCGATGCGGGCCACGTCCTGCGCGACCGCTTCGAGGTCGAGGGCGCCAGCTCGTACGTCCTGGTGGACGCCCACGGCAAACTCCTCCACCAGGGCCCCGCGGCCGACACCGACTCCCTCGACCGCGAACTGGCGGTCCTGCTCGGCCCCGCCTGACCCCGCCCCCGTTCTCTCTCGAGGGCGCGGCTCTCACTGGGCGCCGAGGGTCATCCAGCACTCGGGCCTCTCCAGCGTGGCGAAGCCGACCTTCGCGTAGACGCCCTGGGCGTCCGACGTGGCCAGGAGGACGCGGCGCAGGCCGTAGGGCGCGAGGTGGTCGCGCACGGCGGCGACGAGCGCCGTGCCGAGGCCCCGGCCGCGGGCCTCGGGGCAGACGTAGACGTCGCACAGCCAGGCGAAGTCGGCCCGGTCGGTCACGACGCGGGCATAGCCGACCTGCGCGCCCGAGGACCGTTCGTAGACACCGAAGTTGAGCGAGCCGGCGATGGCCCGGTCCTGCTTCTCGCGGGACCGGCCGCGGGCCCAGTACGCGTCCTGCGACAGCCACCGGTACACCAGGGCGGGATCGATCCGGGCGGGATCGGCGGATATCTCGTACCCGGCCGGAGGTTCATGGGTCATGGCCGCATCCAAGCAGTTCGCGGCGGGCGCGGCCGTCGATTTTCGCGGTGGTCCCGGCGGGGTCGCAGTCTCCGCCGCAATCCCGTCCCTCTAGCGTCCGCCCCGGCCGGGGCGGTGCGGGGACGACTCACTGCGGCTGCGGCGGGGGCTTGGTCCGGTGCCAGGTGACGGAGACGGTGAAGTTGGCCGTGGTGCTGGCCGCCGCGACGAAGGCGCCGGCCTCGGCGTGCAGGTCCAGGCCGAACTCGACGTGGATCTCGTCGGGCGAGTCGGCGATCGAGCGGAGCTGGTCGACCACGCCTTGGACCGCGGGCCGTGCACAGCGCACCGCGTCCTCGAAGGTCTTCTGCGCCCGCTGCGTCACCGCCGAGTCGCGGAGCCCGCGGGTGACGACCCCCGCGGCCGGGTCGCGCACCTCGACCAGGACGGTGGTGCCGTCCGCCGTGGGGAATTCCACCAGGTGTGCCATCCGAGGCGTCCCTTCCTCCGTGTTCCCGTCGCGCCTTCCGCCACTACAGGTCGCCCACGGGCCACAGGCGGACGGTGCGGTCGTCGCTGCCGGTGGCCAGGCGGGTCCCGTCCGGGGCGAACGCCACCGCGTTCACGGCGGCACCGTGGCGCAGCTCGAGGAGCAGCACCTCCTCGGCCAGGTCCCACACGCAGGCCGTGGCGTCGCCGCTGCCGGTGGCCAGGCGGGTCCCGTCCGGGCTGAACGCCACGGCGATCACACCGGCACCGTGGCGCAGCTCGAGGAGCGGCTTCCCGGAGGAGGCGTCCCAGACACGGGCGGTGCCGTCGGAGCCGGCGGTGGCGATGCGGGACCCGTCGACGTTGTAGGCCACCGCGTTCACGCCGGCCCCGTGGCCCAGTTCGAGGAGCTGCCCTCCCGAACCGGCGTCCCACACCCGGGCCGTGGCGTCGGAGCCGCCGGTCGCGATCCGGGTCCCGTCCGGGGCGAACGCCACGTCCTGCACGAGGGTCCATCTGCTGCCCCCGTGGCGCACCGCGATCAGCTGCTCGCGGACGCCGGTGACGTCCCACACCCGGGCCGTGGCGTCCGCGCCGCCGCTGGCGAGGCGCGTTCCGTCGGGGCTGAAGGCGATGCAGTCCACGCGGGCGCCATGACGGGCGTCGACCATCAGCCGGCCGGTGCCGGCGCTCCAGATCCGGACCGCGTTGTGGGCGCTGCCCGTGGCGATCCGCAGGCCGTCCGGGCTGAACGCCACCGCGGGCACGGCGGACCGCAGGCCCCCGCCCTTGACCCTGAGCCGCTCCGCACCGGAGGTGTCGTAGATCCGGGCCCACCGGGACCCGCCCGCGACGGCGATGTCCTCGCCGCCCGGGTGCCACGCCACCGAACGGACCGCTTCCCCGAAGTCGATGCGGGCCAGCTCAGGCGGGTCGGCCGCGATCTCCCGCCGGGCGTGACCCGCCAGCTCGGCGTACTCGGCCGCCGCGTCCGCCCGTACGGCCGACAGCTCGGCGATCGTCCGGAGCGCCGTCACCCAGTCCTGTGCCCTGACCTGCCGCTGCAGCGCGGAGCGCAGGTCGGCGACCCGGCGGCAGAGGGCGCCGCGCTCGGCGGCGTCGCGGTATCCGCCGTCGGCCGCGAGCTCCTCGTACCGGTCCGCGGCCACGGCCCACTCCCGGTCGTCCTCCGCCGCGCGGGCGTCGTCGTAGCGGCGTTCCTGTTCGGACTCCCGCAGGGCGTGCCGGGCACGGCCGACCAGTCCGTACAGGTCGGCCGCGGCCGGGTCGAGCCCGCGCAGTTCGTCGCTGACCTCGAGGACGGCCTGCCACTGGCCGGCGTCCGCGTGGTAGCGCAGTTCCGCCTCCAGGTCGGCGACGCGCTGCCGGGACCGGCACCACTCGGCCCGCGTGGCGGCGTCCCGGTATCCCTCCTCGGCCCGGAGGACCTCCGCGTACCCGTCGAGCGCGGCGGCCCAGTCGGCGGCGGCCTCCGCCTCCGTCGCCCGCCGGTAGACCCGGTCGAGCTCGAGCCGGCCGACGGCCCGCTCGCGCAGCGCCACCGCTTCCCGGTCGTCCGGGGCCCGGGCGAGCAGGTCGTCGAGCAGCTCCACGGCCAGGTCGTGGCGGCCCACGCGCAGTTCCGCGGCGGCCTTCACGTAGAGGGCGCGCAGTCCGGGGTCGGCCCCCTCGGGCCGGGGCCGCGGCGGGACCGTGCGGGGGGTGGCTCCGGTGGTGAAGGTGAACAGCCGGGCGGCGTTGCCGCGCACGTACAGCACCGGGGTGATCCATTCCAGGGTGCGGCGGCTGGTGCCGAGGATGGCGATCCGCCCGCTCTGCGCCGCCTCGTCGATCCGGCGGCCGTGGGCGAGGGCGGTGTAGAAGCCCTGGGCGAAGCGGATCGCGGCGCGGTCGCTGACCGCGAACTGCATCGCGGCGGCGGCACTGATGCCGCTGCGGACCAGGGTCGCGCCGGTGCTGGAGAAGACGTCGCGCGTCCCGCCCTGCGCCGAGGCGCAGGCGTTGAGCACCACGAGCCGCGGCGTCGGCCGGGCCTCGCCGAGCAGGTCCGCCAGCCGGGAGGCCTCGACCAGATCGGCGGCGCCGCTGCCGTCGACCAGCGCGATGAGGCCTTCGTCGGCGCTCTCGTCGTAGTCACCGTGCCCGATGAGGTGCAGTACGTGCCACTCGCCCTCCAACATGCACCCGTGCACCCGGTCCCAGCTGGCGTGCGGTACCCAGGTCAGCTCGACCCGCCCCGCCTCGATCTGCTCGGCCAGCGCCTCCTCGAGCCGGGCGCGTTCGGCGTCGGTGTCCAGCAGGGGCATCCCGCGCGGGGAGGAGACGACCGCCAGGATCCGCAACGGCGGCTCCACCTGCAGCGGCTCGGGCGTGTAGCGGGCCGGCACGTGCCGGACGAGCGGCTCCTGCCGGCACAGGTAGACGTCCGCGTCCGGGTCGAACAGCGTCTCCCACGGCAGGAGCGCGAGCTCGGGCGTCTTCAGCCGCAGCACGATGCGCAGCCGTTCCTGCCGCTCCTGGGCCACACCGCTGCTCGCCCGGTAGCTCCCGTAGACCGGCCCGGTGAAGAGCGCTTCGAACAGCTGCCGCCCGACCTGCCGCACCGGCTCCTCCGTGGCGGACACGGCGCGGCGCGCCTGCACCGAGGAGGCCAGCACCGTCGCCTCGAGCTCGCGGCGCCGGTCGAGCAGCCCTTCGACGTCGAGCAGCAGCGCCGCGTGGGGTTCACCGCCGGCTGCGGCGTGCACCACCCGCACGTCGTACCCGCCCGGGTGCGTGCCCGAGATCTCCAGTTCGAGGTCAGTGGCCATCGCTGCCTCTGAGAACGGCCGGGACTGCCTACACGACCATCGTGCGCCCCCGGGATCCCCCGGCGCACGTCGATCCGGGCTCAGAGCGGCGTGGCCGCCTTGAGCAGCGCGATCCGGCATCGGTCGGTGGGGGCCGTCGCGCGGACGGCGGTTCCTCGTACCGACGCGCGCACACCCCCTCCCCGTTGCCCGGGGCCGCCCCGGCCGTCGGTCAGCCGGTGTGCGGCTTCGCGGGGGCCGGTCCGGTCGGCGTACCCGGGCGGCCCATCGTGCCGGCGCAGCCCAGCCGGTCGCCGGTGGCGGGCGCGCCGTCGGCGACGTTGCGGTCGTAGGTCACGGTCCGCACCGTGGCGGGTCCGGTGCCGACCGCCACGTCGAAGCCGGCGTCATGTCCCGGTACGGCCTCCAGGCGGGCGCCGGGCAGGGCCGCGGCAAGGGTGGCCGCCTCGTCGTCGCGGCCGGGCGCGTACCGGACGACGGGCGGGCCCGCCGGGCGTACGGCCGGCGCGTTCTTGGAGGTGTCGGTGACGGCGAAGTTGCTCTTGCGCAGGGCGGCGGCGGTCTTCGCGTGATCGACGCGCACGGCGATCCAGGGCGGGTTGGCAGGGGTGGCGGCCTCGCCGACCGGCTGGATGCGCGGATCGCCGGTGATCGGCCGGTCCGCCGCCAGCGCGGCCCACAGCGCCTGCGCGCGGGCGTCGTGCCACAGGAGGGTGGAGCCGACACCGGGCACGCGGTGGTCGAACTCCTTGAGCGGGACGGTGGCGAACTCGGTCTGCCGGGCGGAGAGCCGCCCGACCGCCCAGCCGATGCGGACCAGGTCCTCCAGGTCGGTCCGGTCGTCGGTGCGCACGGTCTTCAGCAGCGTCCGGACGGTACGGGCGGTGCTCAGCGGGTCGGCCAGGGCGCCCTCGCCGGTCAGCTTCGTCAGCAGGTCGGACACGGTGCGCTGTTGGCGGCGCATCCGGCCGAGGTCCCCGGGGCGTTTGGTGATGTGGCGGGCCCGCACGTAGCGCAGGGCGCCGCGGCCGTCGACGCGGTGGACACCGGCGGGGATGTCGAGGCCGGAGTTGTCGTCCTTGAGCGGTTCGGTGGTGCACACGACGGCCCCGCCGAGGTTGTCGACCGTCGCCTCGAAGCCCGTGAAGCCGGTCTCCAGGTAGTGGTCGATGCGCAGGCCGGTGGCCTTCTCGACGGTCTTGACCGTCAGCGGCCGGCCACCGAGGGCGTACGCGCCGTTGATCTTGCCGAGCCGGGCCGGCTCGCTGTCCTGCGCGTAGGCGACGTACGAGTCGCGGGGGATCGAGACGACGCTGGCCCGGCGCTCGTCCTGGGAGAGGTGGACGAGCAGCATGACGTCCGTGCAGTTGCAGCCCTTGCCGCCGACGTTGAGGCGGCGCTTCTCCGCGGCGGACAGGCCGGCCCGGCTGTCGATGCCGACGACGAGGACGTTCGTGCCCCTGCCCCGCTCCGGTGCGCCGGCGTCGGCGGGGGCGGCCATGGCCGTCAGGCCGGTGCCCGCGGCGAGCGTGGCGAGGAAGGTCAGGGCAACGGTGGTCTTCCGCAACACACACCCCCGGGAGGAAAGGAACGTATCTGACGATTTCCGGACAGTAACCGGGGGGATGCGCGGGACGGCGCTTACGCGCCGGGGTGCGGGCCGTTCGGGTAAACGGGGCCTACGCGCCGGGGTGCGGGCCGTTCGGGTAATGGGCCGTCACGTTGTCGGCGGCGGGCCGGACCCGGCCCACCGGGCCGCGCGCGAAGGCCCGCAGCACGTTCTCGGTGACGGTGCGGGTGAACCGCCCCGTACGGCCGTCCATGCCGTGGTTCGCCCCGTCGCCGGGCCCCTGGGCGTCCAGGGCCTCGACCCAGCGCATGGTGCCGGTGGCGAACACGGCGGCGCCGCCCGGCAGGGTGAGGTACGCCGAGTCGGCGTGGCTGCGGCGGCCCTTGCACACCACCGGGGAGTGGGCCAGGATCTCGATCGGCCGCGGGGTGGGGCGGGTGGTGTCGACCCGGTCGTACTCGATGCCCACCAGGTGCGCGAAGGACTCCCCGGCGCGCACGCCGGTGCCCGTGAACAGCCAGTGCCCAGGCCGGGAGACGACGTACGGCGCGTCCACCGGGTAACCGTCGTAGAGCACCCCGAGGAGCGCGCTCTCGGGGTCGGCGGCCGGCCCGTCCCGGAAGTCGTGGGTGGGTGGCAGTCCGCGGCGGTAGCCGGGGTCCCGGGCGTAGTCCTCCTTGTAGCAGACCACGATCCGGTCGGGGCCGAGCGGCGAGGGCTCGAAGCGGACGCGCCGGTAGCAGCAGTTGGCACCGAACACGGCGAGGTTCGTTCCGCGGTCGCGGGCGCGCGTGACGTGCAGCCGCTGCTCGGGGCTCCAGTACTCGTCGTGGCCGGGGGAGAGCACGGCCGCCGCCCCCCGCAGGAGTCGGGCCTCGCGGGCGACGTCCACCCCGGTGGCGTACGCGAGGGGCAGGCCGAGGCGTTCGGCCAGGGCGAGCAGCGGCGCCTCGAAGAACATGAACTGGCCGCCGCCCTTGCGGTTGACGTACGGCCGGTCGAAGGAGACGGCGAGCGATCGCGAGTCGTTGCGGCCGGTGCTCCCCTGGTACAGCTCGGCGCCGCCCCAGCGGTTGTACGCCTGCCAGGTCGCGACGGCGTTGACGAGCACGGTGCGGCCCGCGGTGCTCCGGGACCGCAGGGTGATCGGCACGTACCGCTGGGCGCGGCCGTCGCGGGTGTCCAGCCGCAGGAGATAGCAGCCCTCGGGCCAGCCGGTGGTATCGATCCGCGCGGACGGCTCCCAGTCGGTGCGGACCATCCGGGTCGCGGGGTCGGTACGGGCGGGCGCCTGCCGGGTTCCGGGCAGCGGCTCGGAGCGCCACACCAGCCGGGCCCGCGCCCCGCCGTACCAGCCCATGCGGTACGCGGAGACGGTGTAGGCGGCTGCGGTGGTCGAGACGCGGAGGGTGAAGGGCTCCCCCGGCCGGACGCTCGTACGGTCGGCGAACCCCTCGACGTCGTGCTGCGCACCGGTCCGGGTGACGCGCCAGTCGGGGTGTCCGGGGCGGGCGTTCTCGGCCCGCACGTCCAGGCCCCGGGAAGGCGGCAGCGCGGCGCCCTCCGCGGTCTGCGCCGCCGCGACCAGGGGGTGGGCGGCCGCCAGGGAGGCGGCGGCCAGCCCGAGGACGCGCCGGCGTCCCGATCCCGTGGAACCGCTGCCGTCCCGGTCCGGTCCTTCTGCCTGCGCCATGAGACCCACCTCGGCTGTGCCCCCACGCCTGCCCGGCCCGCCCCCCTTCTGTGTAGCGGACGGCGGTGCGGCACGCCGGGCAGGCCGCCGACCCCGGGCGCGCCGCGGGGACCGGCCGCGGGGGTGCGGGGCGGGCGGGGGGCGCGCGTCGGAGCGGGGTGGGTCGCGCAGGTCGGAGAGCGGGGCCGGGTTGCGCGGGTCAGAAGGCGAGGAGGGCCACTTCGAGGGGCAGGACGGGGCGTTCGGGCAGCGGTTGGGGCTCCGCGGCGCGGCCGGTGTGCGTGGGCGGGACGACGCGCAGCGCGCCGATGCCGTCGGCGGCCCAGGGCGCGTCCGTCCGCGGGAGGGACAGCGTCATCCGGCGGCCGTCGGCCAGGGTGGTCTCGAGTGTGCCCGGGTCGTTCGCCTGCATGTCGGCCCTCTTCCGTGGACGTCGCATACGAGCTGATGAGCCAGCCCCCGTAACGGAAGGACGACCGGTCACGGGCAAAGGTTCCCCGCGGGGCCGGTCACGGGCAGAGGTTCCCCGCGGGGCCAGTCACGGGCAGAGGTTCCCCGCCGGACCGGTCACGGGCAGAGGTTCCCCGCGGGGCTCAGGGCGACTTCACGGCGGGGCGCTTCGCGGCCGCGGTCCGTGCGGTGCCGGTCCGCCGCGGCTTGGCGGGCGTGCTCTTGCGCGGCTTGGGGGCCTCTTCGGCGGCGGCTGCCGGGCGGGTCGCGGTCCGGGGGCGGGTGGTCGGCCACTTCAGCTCGATCTCCAGCTCGACCTCGCCGCTGCCGACCTCGACCTCCACCTCGCTGCGCAGGTCGTCGGGGATCCGCAGGCTCAGCGTGACGTCGCCGAGTTCCAGCTCGGCGTCCCCGCCCTTGCGCAGCGCGTCGGCGAGCGCGGCGAGCTGGTCGGCCGCCTCGATGCGCGACAGCGAGCGCTTCTGCTCGAACTTGAGGTCCTTCATGGGCTGACTCCGATTCGGCGCGGACGGGCACGGACAGCGGACAGCGCTCATTGTGCGGCCGTACACCCGAGGGGACATCCGCACGCTCCCCTGCGGCCCACCCGCCGCCGTCCCGGCCACCCGCCACCGGCCGTCCCCCGAGCGTCCTCGCACCGGCCCTTTCCGCAGGTCGGCGGGGGCGAGGGCGCCGCGGAAGAAAGTGCCGTGACGCCCACCGGGGCGGGCTGGGCCAACAGATGGACCCGCCGGGCGCGACGGGCGCTCCCGCGGCCGTCAGCCGCGCCAGTCGAACCGGTGCGCGTCGCCCGGGCGGGCCTCGTACGCGGCGCGGCCGCCGGGGTCGTCGACCTCCGTCATCAGCAGGGTGCCCGCGGCCCGTTCGGCCGCGGGCCAACCCGCCACGTCGAGGACGAGGCCGTCCAGCGGCCCGCCCACCAGCTCCACCCATTCCCGTCCGGGCCCGCGCGCGGGGCCCCGCGCGATCCGCCCGTGCATCCGCTCGTCCATGGGCCCCACCCTGCCAGCCGCCACCGACAACGCCCCGGCGCGGATGCGGAGTCCGAATTCCTACTCAGGGGTAGGCCGCGCGGGGGCGCTTGTTATACGGTCCGTCCAACAAGCTTGTTATACGGCCTGTCTAACAAGCGAGTGGCCGGTTCGGACCGCCGTTCGACGCCCAAGGGAGCCGCACCATGACACGCAGCAGCGCGGGCACCACCCCGCTCGCGACAGCCCCGCCCGCCACCGACCCGGCCCCGGAGCCGACCCCGGAACCCGCCCCCGGGTCGTCGCCCGCGCCGGACGACTCGGCCCGCCGGTTGCTGGACTCCGCGGCGCTCCTGTCGTACGACCCGGCCACCGAGGTGGACTGGGAGACGCCCCTCGACAGGGACTTCCACGGCGCGAGCCCGGAGTGGAGCACGCTCTACGGCACCCGCTACTGGAACGAACTGACCGAGGAGCAGCGCAAGGAGCTGACGCGGCAGGAGGCCGCGTCGGTGGCCGGCACGGGGATCTGGTTCGAGATGATCCTCCAGCAGCTGGTGCTGCGCGACCTCTACGCGAAGGACCCCACGCAGGCGCGCTTCCAGTGGGCGCTGACCGAGGTCGCCGACGAGTGCCGGCACTCGATCATGTTCGCCCGGGGCGCGCGGAAGCTCGGCGCGCCCGCCTACCGTCCCGGTCGCCTCGCGCTCGAACTCGGCCGCGCCTTCAAGACGCTGGCCTTCGGTGAGGCGGCCTACGCCGCGATCCTGGTCGCCGAGGAGGTCCTCGACGTCATGCAGCGCGACTGGATGCGCGACGAGCGGGTGGCGCCGTTCGTCCGGACCATCAGCAACATCCACGTGGTCGAGGAGTCCCGGCACATGAAGTTCGCGCGCGACGAGACCCGCCGCCGGCTCGCGGGCGCGGGCCGGGTGCGGCGCCGGATCAACGCGTTCGTGGTGGCGTCCGCCTCGTACGTCATCGTCACCAGCATGGTGAACCGGCGGGTGTACGCCGCCGCCGGCCTCGACGAGCGGCGCGCCGTGGCCGAAGCGCGGGCCAACGAGCACCACAAGGCCATGCTGCGGGCCAGTTGCGCCGGCCTGATGGAGTTCCTCGCCTCCGCCGGCCTGCTGACCCGGCCGGCGTTGGCCTTCTACCAGCGCGCCCACCTGATCTGACGAGCGGGACCGTCCATGACCTTCGCGATCACCCAGACCTGCTGCAACGACGCGTCCTGCGTGGCCGTCTGCCCGGTCAACTGCATCCGTCCGACCCCGCAGGACCGGGAGTTCGGCAGCACGGAGATGCTGCACATCGACCCGCGTTCGTGCATCTCCTGCGGCGCCTGCGCCGATGCCTGCCCGGCGGACGCGATCCTCCCGGTGGACGCCCTGACGGGCCCGCTAGGGGCGTACGCCGCCGTGAACGCGGCCTACTTCGAGGAGCCGACGGGCGCGGCAGCCGCGGATCCGACCCGTCAGGCGGACGCGTCGGGACCGCCCCGACGGGCGGCCGGGCCGAACTTCCACGCCTGGGACGCGCCCGCGTTCCGGCGGGTCCTCCCCGCGGACTTCGCGCCGCTGCACGTGGCGGTCGTGGGCACCGGCCCCGCCGGCATGTACGCGGTCGAGGACCTGCTGCTGTACACCGGCGCCCGGGTGACGCTGGTGGACCGGCTGCCGGTCGCCGGCGGCCTGGTGCGGTACGGCGTCGCCCCCGACCACCGGGGGACCAAGAAGGTCGCCGACGTGTTCGCGCGCTTCCACGCGCACCCGCGCGTACGGCTGTTCCTGGGGCTGGAGGTGGGGCGGGACGTCTCCGCCGAGGAGCTCGCGGCGCACCACGACGCCGTCGTGTACGCCGTCGGGGCCGCGGACGACCGGCGGCTCGGCATCCCCGGCGAGGAGCTGCCGGGCTGCCTGTCCTCCCGGGTCGTCACCGCCTGGTACAACGCCCACCCCGAGGTGCCGGCCGACGCGGTCGACCTCTCGGACACCGAGCGCGCCGTCGTGGTGGGCAACGGCAACGTGGCCCTGGACATCGCCCGGCGGCTGCTCACCGACCCGGCCGCGCTGGCCGCCACGGACATGGCCGACCACGCCCTGGCCGCGCTGCGGGGCTCCCGGGTGCGGGAGGTGGTCGTCCTCGGACGGCGCGGGCCCACGGAGGCGGCGTACACCCGGTCGGAGCTCCTCGCCCTGCGCCACCTGCCGGGCGTGGAGCTGGTCGTGGACGGCCACGACCCGCGCACCGGCGCCGCGATCGACGCGGCGGGCCCCGGCGACAAGGCGGCGCTCCTGCACGGCCTGCCGCGCGCCGCGGTCGACTGGGCGCGCCCGCCCGCTCCGGGGCGGCGGATCGTCCTGAGGTTCCACAGCGCCCCGGTCGAGGCGCTGGGTGCGGGGCGGGTGGAGACCGTACGCGTCACGGGCCGGGCGCGGGGCACCCGGGACATCGCGGCGGGCCTGTTGGTCCGGGCCGTCGGACACCGCGGCTCGCCCGTCGCCGGGCTGCCCTTCGACGAGGTCTCCGGGACCGTCCCGCACGAGGGCGGCCGGGTCGTCGGCCGGTCGGGGACGTACGTCGTGGGCTGGATCAAACGCGGCCCCACGGGCGGCATCGGGGCCAACCGGACCTGCGCCGCCGAGACCGTCGCCACCCTCCTCGCGGACGCGGTGGCCGGTGCGCTGCCCGCCCCCGCACGGCCGCCGGAGGGGTTCCGGCGGCTGGCCCGGCGGCGGGTGCGGCGGCTGGTCGACGCCCGCGGACTCGCGGCGGTCGACCGGGCCGAGCGGGCCCGCGGCCGCCGAGTGGGGCGGCCCCGCGCGAAGTTCGCCACAGTCGGCGAACTCGTGGCGGCGGCGCGGCGGGCACCGTGGAGGATGTGAGCATGGCTGACCACGACTTGGCGGGCTTCGAGAAGACGAGCTTCACGCACGACGGCACCCGGCGCCGCGTGCTGCGCCGCGGCACCGGTCCCGCGGTGATCGTGATGGCGGAGATACCGGGCATCACCCCCAAGGTGCTCGAGTTCGCCGCCCGCGTGGCGGACCTCGGGTGCACGGCGGTGCTGCCGGTGCTGTTCGGCACGCCGGGCCGCGATCCGCACCCCGACGCGCACGGCCGGGTCGCGGCGGCCCGCTACCTGGCCAGCACCGTCGCGCGCGTGTGCGTGAGCCGCGAGTTCACGCTCATGGCGACGGGCCGCAGTTCGCGCGTGGTGACATGGCTGCGGGCGCTGGCCGCGCACGAGCACGAACGGTGCGGCGGCCCGGGCGTCGGGGCCGTGGGGATGTGCCTGACCGGGGGGTTCGCCCTGGCGATGGCCACGGACGAGCGGCTGCTGGCGCCGGTGCTGTCCCAGCCGTCGCTGCCGCTGGCCGGCCTGCCCGGCCGGGCCGGCACCGTCGACATCGGCCCGGCGGAGCTGGCGGTGGTCCGCGGGCGCTGCGAGCGCGAGGGCCTCCAGGTCCTGGGACTGCGGTTCCAGGGCGACCGGTTGGTGCCCGGGGAGCGGTTCGCGTTCCTGCGCCGCGAGCTCGGGGACGCGTTCGTCGCCGTCGAACTCGACGACGCCAGCGCGAACCCGGACGCCGTGCTCCCGCCGCACTCCGTGCTGACGGAGCACCTGGTCGACGAGCCGGGGCAGCCCACCCGCGAGGCGCTGGAGCAGGTGCTCGACCTGTTCCGCACCCGGCTGCTCGGGGCGCCGGCGGCCTGACCCGGATCCACCGGGGCGGCGGCCGGTGGACGCCCGCGCGTCACTGGGCCAGGTATCCGCCGTCGACCGGGAGGACCGCGCCGGTGACGAAGGACGCCTCGGGCGAGGCGAGGAAGAGGATCGCGGCCGCGACCTCCTCCGGCAGCCCGAGGCGCCCCAGCGGGTGCAGGCGCACGATGGCGTCGAGGTACTCGGGTCCCCCGGGCTCCTCCGGGAGCCGCGCGACCCGTTCGGTGCGGATCGTGCCGGGAGCCACGGCGTTCACGCGGATGCCGTGCCCGGCCCACTCCACGGCCAGGTGCTTGGTCAGGCCGCTGGCGACGAACTTGGCCGGGCCGTAGACCGCCTGGCCCTTCTGGCCCGCCTCGCCGGAGATGGACGAGACGCACACGATCGAGCCGCCGTCACCCTGCGCCAGCATGGCCTCGATCGCGTACTTGCACGTCAGGAACATCCCGCGGCCGTCCACCGCCATCACCCGGTCGAAGTCCTCGGCGCCGGCCTCGCGGATGTCCATGAGCGGGATGACCCCGGCGTTGGCGACGGCCACGTCCAGTCGGCCGTGCGCGGCGACCGCCGCCTCGACCATGCGGCGCGCGTCCTCGGGCCGGGACACGTCCCCCACGACGAGGGTGACCGCCGGGCCGGGCAGGTCGGCGGCGAGCCGGTCCAGCCCGTCGGCGTCGATGTCGCAGGCGACGACGTGGGCGCCCTCCTGGTGGAAACGCGCCGCGGTGGCCCTGCCGATCCCCGAGGCGGCGCCGGTCACCAGGCAGACCCGGCCGTCGAGGCGGGGCGAGTGAGGTGGCATGTCACCCATCGTGCCGGTGCGGACGCGTTCCGTGCCACCGCAACGCCGCGGCCCGGCCCGCGACGGTGCGGCCGGCCGGGAACGGGGTGGGCCGGAAGGCCGGGCCGGCAACGGGTGGGCCGGAAGGCCGGCCGGCAACGGGTGGGCCGGAAGGCCGGGCTGGAAACGGGGTGGGCCGGAAGGCCGGGCGGACGCGGCGGCGACCAGGCGCGGCTACCAAGGTCCCTCCCGGGCGTCAAGACACGACTTCCAGGGGCATGACGGGGGGCGCGCGGCAGGGCGTACTGGAAGTGCACCACCCGCCCGGCCCGCCCCTTCCGTCAGAGGAGAAGCACCGTGACCCGTCCCTTCCGCCCCCACCGTCTCGTCCTCTTCGCCGCCTCGACCGCGATGGCCGCGGGCGGCGTCCTCGTCCCCGCGACGGCCTTCGCCGCCACCCCCGCCACGGCCCACGCGGTCGTGAAGGGCGGTGCCGTCGACGGCGCCGGCAGCAGCTCCACGCTGGAGCACAGGGCGGAGCCGGGCGCCCCCGGCACCATCCGGATCGACCCCGGCAAGGGCGACGGTCCCCTCAAGAAGCACCGGCCGCACAAGGGCGAGGGCGGGAAGAAGCACCACACGGAGCCGGAGTGGGTGTGCATCACCGCCCCGTGCGGGCCGCCCGAGGACACCTCGGTGAGCGGCAACGCGTGAGGAGCGGCGACGACCGGGGCCCCGTCCCTTCCGGACGGGGCCCCGGTCGTCGCTGTCCGGCGGCCGGCCGGTCAGCCGGTCAGCCGGTCGCGTGCGGACGGGCGTACGGCCGGCGGTGCAGCGCGGGCGCGGCCGCGTGGAGCGGCGGGGTCGGCAGGCCCGCGCCGGCCCGCAGCCCGCTCAGGAACGCGGCCAGTGCCTCCGTCGCCGTGTGCCGGGGCCGCCAGCCGAGTTCCCCGCGCGCCCGCGCGGTGTCCAGCAGCGGCAGCCGCAGGACCGCGTCGAACAGGCCGGGGTCGGCCGGCACCAGGCGCAGCCGCCACGCGGCGGCCAGCGCCGCCCGCGCCGCGGCGGCCGGCAGCGGCACCGTCCGCGCCTCCAGCAGGTCGGCCAGCACCCCGGCGTCCACGACCGGGTCGGCCGCCAGGTTGAACGGTCCCCGCACCGGCCGCAGCACGGCGGCGGCGTACGCGGCCGCCGCGTCGTCGGTGTGCAGCGCCTGGAAGCGCAGGCCGGGCAGGTCGGGCACCACCGGAAGCAGGTCGGGGCGCAGCAGCCGCTGCGGCAGCAGCCCGCCCGCGAAGATCCGCCACTGCTCGGAGGCGGCGGTCTCCTTGAAGAGGAAGCCGGGCCGCATCCTGACCACCCGCAGCTCCGGATGGGCCAGTTGGAACCCGTCGAGGTAGCGCTCCACGTACGCCTTCTCGCGGGTGTAGGCCGCCCCCGGCCAGCCGTGGGTGGGCCAGGACTCGTCCACGGGGCGGCCGTCCGGCGGACCGGGCGCGTACGCCCCGACCGAGGACGCGTACACGAGGGCCCGTACGCCGGCCGCGGCGGCCGCCTCGCACACGCGGACGGTCCCCAGGACGTTGGTGCGCCAGGTCTCCACCGGCCGGCGGGCGGGCTGGAACTTCCAGGCGAGGTGGACCACGGCGTCGGCCCCGTCGAAGAGCGGCTCCAGGGAGGTGCCGCCCGGATCGACGTCGGCCTCGGCCCACCGGACCCCCTGGGGGTGCCACTCGGGAATCCGGCGGGCCAGCCCCAGGACCTCGGTGACCTGCGGTTCTCCGGCCAGGTGCCGGACGACGCTCGTCCCGGCGTTCCCGGTGGCCCCGACGACGACGGCCTTCATGGCTCAGGCCGCCCTGCTCCGGTCCGCGCCGCCGGATTCCTCACCGTCGTCCTTGCCGCGGCCGGACAGCAGGTCGCGGGCCCGGTCGACGAGTCCGATGCCGGGGCCGACCAGCTTGTTCGCGGGCGGCGTGGAGGGGAGGCCGGGGTGCGGGCGGGTGGGGGCCGTCTTCTTGGCCGTCCGGATCTTGTCGCCGAGGTCGTGGAGCATCCCGGCCTGGCAGGCCCGGCGCAGCGCCGGGAAGAGGTTCTCCTCCTCGTCGGCGATGTGGTCCAGCACCTCGGTCTCGATCCGCCGCATCGTGGTGGTGAAGGCGGCACCGGAGGCGTCGAGGTCCTCCAGTTCCTTGAGGAGCGCCTCCACCTTGGCGTGGTCCTCGATCTCCTTGTCGGCGATCGAGTCACCGCCGTCGATGTGCTCGCGCACCGCGGGATAGAGGTACATCTCCTCGGCGATCGAGTGGCGCACCAGCTCGATCGTCATCTTGTCGGCGAGGGTGCGCCGCTCGTCGGCGGCGGTGGTGCGGTCGATCCGCTGGAAGAAGTCCTTCACCTCGCCGTGGTCGGCGGTCAGCTCTGCGATGACGTCTCCGCCATGGCCCATGATCCGTACTCCTCGCGTTCGTCGGCGCGCCGTCCCGGGGGCAGGGGCCCGCACCGGGCGGCCGTACGGAAGCGCGGCTGCCCGGTACGGCGCCGGACATGCGCGCACGGCCCCACGGATCGACGGGTGTCCCGAAACGGATCCGGATGCGGCTCCGGATCCGGCCGGCGGCGGGGTTTCCGGCCCTTCCGGCAGGGCAGTCGCCGGGTATGGACGTCACACGCGTCGCCACCGACTTCGAGCTGCTCGACATCTCCGTCATACCGGAGGGGCTCGACAGGATCCGGATCCCGCTGGGCCCGGGACCGGTGCGCAGGCCCGTCGAGCTGCCCGAGGGGGCGGTGGTCACCGTCGCGCTCACGTTCCGGCTGGGTACGGACGTCGACGGTCTGACGTTCACCGACACGCGGAGCTCCGAGGGCCGGGTCACGGCCAGTACGCAGACGCCGCTGGGCGGGTTCCGGGCGGGCGGCCCGTACGAGATCCACCTGCGGCCCGAGCGCCTGCCCAAGAGCCGCACGGGCGGTGATGTGACGTACGACGTCACGGGGGTGTTCACGGACGGGTCGGGGCGGGTGCTGGCCAGCGAGTACCACGGCTTCCGCATCGTCCGTCAGCCGCGGCCCGTCCGGGGGCGCTGACCCCGGGACCCGCACTCCCGCACAGGGCCAATAGGGGATGAATCTCCTCCAACCCTCAGGATTTGATTGAACCGGGTGGCGACCCGGCCTAGGGTCCACAGCGACCCCGGGCCGGGTTCCCGTGCCGGGCCCCGGGTCTCCAGCGTCCCTCGCCCCAGGCCCGGGGCCGGCCGCGCGTGCGGCCGTATCGACCGGAGGCCGCCCATGTCCCGCCGCAAGACGCTCACGGTGGCGACGGCCGTCGTCCTGCTCGCCCTCGCGTTCCCCTGCTCGGCGACCGGTTCGCCGGTGGCCACCTGCCTCGGCAAGCCGGTCACGCTCACCGGCTCCGGCACGATCACCGGCACCGCGGGGGACGACGTCATCCTCGCCGGGGCCGGCGAGGACACGATCGACGCGGGCGGCGGCAACGACCTGGTCTGCTCCGGAGCCGGCGACGACACGGTCCGTGGCGGTGACGGCGACGACCAGGTGGACGCCGGGACGGGCGACGACGTCGTGCACGGCGAGGCCGGCAACGACAGCCTCGCCGGCGGACTCGGCGACGACCGGGTGGACGGCGGGTCGGGAGACGACCTCGTGCGCGGCGATCTGATCTCCACCCGGACACCGGTCGAGGGCGGCGGCAACGACGTCGTACGGGGCGGCGACGGCAACGACCGGGTCGGCGGCGACAGCATCGCCTTCGGTGCGAGCGCCACCGGCGGCGGCAACGACGCCGTCTACGGCGACGCCGGCGACGACCACATGGTGGGCGACAGCCGCGGCGGCATCGACGCCTCGGGCGGCGGCAACGACTTCCTCGACGGCGGCGCCGGGGACGACCAGATCACGGGGGACTCCTCGGCCGAGTCCCGGGCCACGGGCAGCGGGAACGACGTCATCGTGGGCGGCGCGGGCGACGACGCGCTCATCGGGGACAGCAACTCCGGCCGCGTCGCCCACGGCCGCGACGAGCCCGGTGCGGGCACCGGAGCGGGTACCGGGTCCGGGTCCGGGTCCGGCAAGGGAACGGGTACGGAGCCGGGCACGGCCTCCGGCACGGGCGGCGCCCCCGCCGGGTCGCCGGCCGCCGCACCGGCAGTCGCCGCCGATGCGGGCGGCAACGACGTGCTCGACGCCGGCGAGGGCACCGCCGACACGTGCGACGGCAAGGAGGGCACCGACCTGGCCGTCGGCTGCGAGACGGCCACCAACGTGCCGTAGGGCCGAGGCCACTCCCCCACCACCGCGCGGACCGGCTCCCCCACGGGATCCGGTCCGCCCCCGCGTGCCGCCGCCCCCTCCCGCGCGGACCGACCGGCGACTGCCGGAAGTGTTGGTCACTGTCCCCGGACGGGCGAACCCGGGGTGGTCCGGTCCGTGCAGCCGTACGGAACCCGCGCGCGGCGCGCGGGGAACGGCAACGGTGGGTTAAGGA
This sequence comes from Streptomyces sp. NRRL S-87, assembly GCF_000719335.1. Lineage (GTDB taxonomy): Bacteria > Actinomycetota > Actinomycetes > Streptomycetales > Streptomycetaceae > Streptomyces. The sequence goes on along the minus strand of NZ_JOGB01000042.1, from coordinate 7,508 downwards.
GCCGTCCTCATGGGAGAGTTGACGACCTTTCGGATGCCGGCGTGCGGTGCCGGCACGGCGGCGGACGCCGCGCTGGGCCGGGCGATGGTGGCGGCCTGGCGGCGGGACGGGATCTTCCAGGTGGCGGCGGACGCCGGTGGCCGCGCCCGCACCGAGGACGCCCTGGCGGCAAGCCGGCGGTTCTTCGCCCGGCCGTACCCGGAGAAGGCCGCGCTGGTCAGCGACGTGTCGTACAGCGGGTACATCGCCTCCGGCGAGGAGCTGACGGCGGGCCGCCCGGACCGTTCGGAGGTCTTCACCGTCACCCCGGACCTGCCGCCTACCCACCCGCGGGTGCGGGCGGGCTGGCCCGCGCACGGCCCGGTGCCGTGGCCGGACTCCGGGTACCGGGCGGCGATGGAGGCATACCTCGCGGTCGTCGGCGAGCTCGGCGAGCGGCTGCTGCGGCTGGTCGCGCTGGGGCTGCGCCTCGGGGAGCGCGGGGCCGCGGCCCTCGCCGGGCTGACCCGCGGCGGCTGGCACCACATGCGGGTGCTGCGCTTCCCGGCCCGCACCGTCGCGGGCGGGAGCGGGATCGGCGCGCACACGGACTACGGGCTGCTCGTCATCGCCGCCCAGGACGAGGTGGGCGGACTGTACGTGCGCCCGCCCGTGCCGGGCGAGGACCGGCCGTGCAACTGGCGGCCGGGCGAGAGCACGGCGGGCCGGTGGGAACGGGAGCCGGGGTGGTGCTTCGTGCCTCCGGTCCCGGGGGTTTTCACCGTCTTCCCGGGCGACATGATGCAGTTCCTGACGGCGGAGCTGGCGGGCGGACCGCTGCTGTCGACGCCGCACCGGGTCGCACTCGCCGAGCGTGAGCGGTACGCGCTGGCCTACTTCCACGAACCGGCCTTCGACGCCGTGCTCCGGCCGCTGCGGCCGGCCGGGCGGCGGGCGGGGCCAGGTGCGGAGGAGATCCACTACGGGGCGCACTTCACACGGATGTTCATGCGCTGCTACCCGGACCGGGTCACGACGCGCCGGATCCTGGCCGAGGACCGGCTCGCCCGGCTCTCCGCCGGCGCGCCCGTGCCCTGACCTCAGTCGGCCAGGGAGTCGAACCAGCGGGCCGTCCGGGGCGCCGACCTGAAAGCGCTGACGAAGTGGGTGGCGTCGGCCCCCTGGTCGACCACCCGCACCGCGCGGGCGCCGTGTGCGACCAGGTCGCGGGCGCAGGAGCGGGAGTTCCCGATGGGCACGTCGCGGTCGCCGGCGGCGGCGTACAGGCGGACCGGGACGGCCGGCTTCCAGTCGCAGGCCCGGCTGTTGGAGGTGAGCACGGCCTTCAGGACGCCGTGCGGGTGGCGGAGTCCCGCGGCCCAGGCCGGGGTGAGGAGTCGGCCGGCGTCCGCGGGCAGGGCGGCGAGGACCGCGTCCTCCTGGTGACGGCCGTCGAACAGGTCCTCGACGAAGGAGGCGTAGGGGGCCTTGAACACGTCGGACGGGCTCTTGTACAGCGGGTGGAGCCGGTTCTGCGCGGTGAGGAAGTAGGAGAGGTAGAAGACGCCGCTGTGCGGGTCGACGCGGCCGTCGAACAGGGCCGGCACCTGCTCGCCCGCGATGTCGTACGGGCCGGCGATCGGGGCGAGGGCGCGGAGCCGGAACCCGGAGCCGGGGCGGGCGAGTTCGCGGCCGAGGGCCATCGCGACCTGGCCGCCCTGGGAGAAGCCGGTGACGTACACGTCGCGGCTGACGGGGCGGCCGAGACGGGCGGCGGCCGCGCGGGCGGCGCGGAGCATGTCGTGCGAGGCGGTGACGGACGAGCGGGTGTCCATGTAGGGGTGCCGGCCGGGGCCGCCGCCGAGCCCGAGGTAGTCCGGCGCGGCGACGGCCCGCCCGGCGGAGGCGTGCAGGTAGGCGGTCAGCCGGTTGTCGCCGATACCGCCGGAGGGGGCGCTGTCGCGGTGGGTGACGGTGCCGTGGGTGTCGGACACCAGGTCGAGGCGGCGCGGCCCGCCGACGGGCAGCACCAGCAGCCCGGTCGCCGTGGTGGGGCGCCCGTGCGGGGTGACGGTGGCGTACGTGAGCCGGTAGGCGCGGACGCCGTACCGCAGCGGGGCGCCCTTGATCCCGGCCTGGGTCTCGTACGCGACGACCTGCTGCCGGTCGAACGCGCCGACCGGGGTCAGGGCGAGCAGCGTGCCGCGCCCGGCGGGGGCGACGGCCGGGGGGCGGGCGGGCGTCGCGGCGAACGCCGCGGGGGCGGCCGCACCCGCGAGCACGGCCGCGAGCAGCACGGCGGCGGCCGCCCGCCGCGCCGACCCCGGCGCGCGGAGCACGCCCTGGCGTCCCGTCACGTTCCGTGCGTACGTACTGGAGTCGTCGGTGTCGATGTCGTTCGTCATGGCCCCGACGCTACGGAGGGCCACCCCGCCCCCGACATCCGGCCGACCGCCCACCCGTGGTGGGGTAAACCCCCGTCCCGGTGGAGGGGTTGGCCCCGGCGCCCGCCCCTCCCCCTCACCTCTCACCCGGTCGGGCGGACGGCGGACACCGCGACCGGAGGGACACGCGGGGCCGCGTGCGCCGGGTACGGGCCGCGCGGCGCGCGCGTCCTACGGTGGCCGCATGGCCCACGAGCCCACCCCCGGCGCGGCTGCCGAGCCGCCCCCCGCGCGGGACCCCCAGCTGGAGTCGGCGCGCCTCAAGGAGCGCCTGTACGCGGCGATCACCATGATCGCGGTGGCCATCGGCCTGGCCGTGGCCGAGCACACCACCGCCCCCGCCGCCGCGGCCTCGGTCGGCGCGACCTCGGTCGGCCTGTGGCTGGCGACGCTGGTGGCGGACGCGCAGGCGCACCGCGTGGTGCACGGCAGCACCGGTGGCGTCCGCGAGCTGCGCCGCCTGCTGTTCGTCTCCAGTCCGCTGCTGCTGTCGGCCGTGGGGCCCCTGGTCCTCATCGGGGCGGCGGGGCTGGGCCTGATGGCCCTCGACACCGCACTGCTCACCTCGGCCGGCGTGAACGTGGCCGGGCTGTTCGCCTGGGGCTGCTCCGGAGCGCTGAAGATGGGCGGCGGCACGGTCGCGGCCCTGGTGGGCGGGGCCGTCGACGCGGCGATCGGCACCCTGGTCGCACTGGTCAAGGCCGCCGGGCACTGAACGCGCGGCGGCGCGGGCTCACCGGGTGACGACGAGGGTGTGCGGCGCGGCCGCGGGGGTCGCGGGCAGGCGCAGGGGGCGCCGGCCGGGGGTGAGGGAGCCGAGCACGCGGGGGCCTACGGCGCCCGTGCAGGCGGGCGCGTTGCCGGGCAGTCCCAGGGCGGTGAGGAAGCCGAGCACGGCGAACGCGTACGCCTCCTTGGCCTGCGCGGGCAGGCCCAGGCCGTCCGACTCCCGCACCGGTACGCCCGGCAGCTCGCGACGGAGCCGGTCCATCAGGACCGGGTTGCGGACGCCGCCGCCCGAGGCCACCACCTCCGTCGCGCCGAGCGGACGTACCGCGTCGGCGATCGTGCGGGCGGTCAGGAGGGTGAGGGTGGCGACGACGTCCCGGTCGGGTCCCTCGAGTCCCGCGGCGTGCAGGGCCGCGCGCAGGTAGCCCCCGTTGAACAGCTCCTTGCCGGTCGTCCGGGGCACCGGCAGCCGGTAGTAGGGCTCGGCCAGCAGGTACCGCAGCAGCGGCTCGTGGACCGCGCCCGCCGCGGCGAGCCGGCCGTCCTCGTCGTGGTCGCGGCGTCCGCCGGTGAGTTCGCGTACGGCGGCGTCGATCAGGGCGTTGCCGGGACCGGTGTCGAAGGCCACCGCGCCGTCGCCGGTGCCCGCTGCCGGGCGGACCGCGGTGATGTTGGCGATCCCACCGATGTTGAGCGCCACCGGGCGGCCGGGGCGGCCGCGCAGCCACATCCGGTCCACCAGGCCGACCAGCGGGGCGCCCTGGCCGCCGGCCGCGACGTCCCGCGGCCGGAAGTCGGCCGCCACCGGGAGGCCGGTGGCCTCGGCGATCCAGGCGGGCTGTCCCAGCTGGAGGGTGCCGTGCACCCGGCCGCCCGGGTCCGCCCAGTGGTAGACGGTCTGGCCGTGCGAGGCGACCAGCTCCGCCGCTCCCGCGCACAGTTCGCGGTCGGCGAGCACGGCGACGTCGGCGAAGGCCCGGCCGATGCCGGTGTCGAGCCGGCAGACGTCCGCCATGGTGACGGCCCCGGGCGGCAGGGCCCGGACGAGGGCCTCCTTGAGGTCGGCGGCGTACGGCCGGCTGAGCGCGCCCAGCGGGGTGAGGCGCAGCGTGCCGCCGTCCACGGCGAGGTCGGCGGCCGCGGCGTCGACGGCGTCGTACGACGTCCCGGACATCAGGCCGATCACGCGCAGGCCGTGCGCTCCGGTCACCGCAGGGGCCGCAGGTGGTCGTCGGGGCGCAGGGTCCACAGGGCCGGCAGGCTCAACGTGCAGGCGGCGGCCGCGTAGAGGGCCGGTACGTCGGCGCGTCCGGTGCTCTGGGCGAGCCGCGTGACGGTGAGGCCGGCGCAGCCCGCGAACACCGCGTTGGCCAGTGCGTACGCCGTGCCCAGACCGGTGCAGCGCACGCGGGCCGGGAACATCTCGGCGAGCATCGCCGGCCCCGGCCCGGCCAGCAGGCCTACCAGGGCCCCGGCGAGCAGGACAGCCGCGGCCTTGCCCGTTGTGGCCGCGGCGGGGTCCGTGATCAGGGCGAACAGCGGCAGGGCCAGGCCGATGACCAGCACGGTGCCGGTGAGCATGACGGCACGGCGGCCGACCCGGTCGCTCAGCGCGCCGGCGGGCACGATGGCCGCGGCGAACCCGAGGTTGGCGAGCAGCGTGGCGAGCAGCGCGTCGCGGTAGGAGGTGCCGAGCGCGGTCTGGAGGTGGGAGGGGAGGACGACGAGGAAGGCGTACCCGGCACCGGACCAGCCGACGATGCGCCCGCTGCCGAGCAGCACCGCCCCGACCGCCGCACCGGCCGGGAGGGACAGGGCCGCGGGGTCGGGCGCGGCCGCCGCCGTGCCGGCCGCGGCCGGGGCCCGCTGGGCCGTCGCCCCGCCGGGCGGCGCGGGGACGGCGGCGACGGCGAGGAACTCCGGGGTCTCCGGGAGTCGGACCCGCAGGGCCAGCGCGGCCGCACCCAGAGGGAGCGTCAGCAGGAAGGCGATCCGCCAGCCCCACGCGTACAGTTCGCCCTCCGGCAGTGCGGTCGCCAGGGCGGCGGCGGTGCCCGCGCCCGCCAGCAGCCCGAGCGCGACGGTGCACGACTGCCAGGAGCCGTACCGGCCGCGCCGACCGGGCGGAGCGAACTCCGTGAGGACGGAGACCGCGCCACCGAACTCGCCGCCCGCGCACAGGCCCTGAAGCGCGCGCAGCACGGTGAGCAGGACGGGAGCGGCCGGACCGGCCGCGGCATGGCCGGGCAGCACTCCGATGGCCGCGGTGGCCAGGGTCATCAGGGTGAGGGAGGCGAGCAGGGCGGGGCGCCGGCCCGCGCGGTCGCCGAGCCGGCCGAAGAGCAGTGCCCCGACCGGCCGGAAGAAGAAGGCCAGGGCGAACGCCGCGTAGGTGGCGGCGAGCGAGCCGGTGTCGACCGTGCCGGTCGGGGAGAAGAACGTGGCGGCGAGGACGGTGGCGAAGTAGCCGTAGACGCCGAACTCGTACCACTCGACGAAGTTGCCGACGGCACCGGCGAGGACCGCCTGCCGCACCGTCGGCCCGGCGCGTTCCGGCGGGGCGGGCCGCGCCGCGGGCGGCGGGAGCGCGGAGGTCGTCACGCGGGCACGCTTCCCGCCGGGCCGGGCGGCCCAACCGCGTGCCGCCCGGCATTCCACCGACCGGCCGACGCCGTACACGTACGACCGCCCCCCGGCGCATCGCAGCGGCCCGGCGGCGTCGGTGACGGCCGTCGAAGAGGCCTCCGGGACGCCGCTTCCGACGGGGTGGCAGAGTGAGGCCTCCGCAGTCGGAACAGGTGCCCGACCGGCCGGTCCACCGCCCCGTTCACCCGGCCGCCGGACACCCAACGAGGGGGGTCTTCCATGCCGAAACGTCACGCCGTGGTGGCCGGGGCCGGTATCGCCGGACTCACCGCCGCCGTCGCCCTGCACCGCCGCGGCTGGCACGTCACCGTCTGCGAACGCGCCCCCGAACCCCCCGTCACCGGGGCCGGCATCGGCCTCGCACCCAACGCCCTGCGCGCCCTAGAAGCCATCGGCGTCGACGCCGCCTACGCCGCGGGCCGCGCGGTGCCCGCGACGATGGGGGTGCGCGGCGCCGGCGGGCGGTGGCTCGTCCGCTCCGCCACCGCGGACCTGGCGGCCCGCTACGGCACCGCCCCCATCGCCGTCCCGCGCCCGGCCCTCACCACTGCCCTGGCCGCCGCACTGCCGCCGGGGTCCCTGCGCTACGGAACCGCCGTGACCGCGGTCGACGACTCCTCCGGCCGGCCGACCGTACGTACGACGGACGGCCCGGACCTGCACGCCGACCTGGTCGTCGCCGCCGACGGCATCCACAGCCCGCTGCGGCGTGCGTTCTTCCCCGACCACCCCGGTCTGCACTACCTCGGCGAGACCGCCTGGCGGGCGCTCGTGGACGCGCCGGACCTCCGGGTGCCGGCCATGACCGAAACCTGGGGGCGGGGCGAGCGGTTCGGCGTGACCCCGCTCTCGGACGGGCGGTACTACGTGTACGCGACCGCCGTCGTACCCCCCGGTACGCGGCCGTCCGACGCGCGCGCCGAACTCCGCCGCCGCTTCGGCACGTGGCACGACCCGATCCCTGCCCTGCTGGACCGCATCGGCCGCCTCGACGCCGCCGACGTCCTCCAGAACGACCTCTACGACCTGGCCGCCCCGCTCCCCCGCCTGCACCACGGCCGGATCGCCTGGCTCGGCGACGCCGCCCACGCCATGGCGCCCAACCTCGGCCAGGGCGGCTGCCAGGGCATCGAGGACGCGGCGGTGCTGGCCCACCTGCTCCCCGCGGGCGACGACGCGGACGCCACGGACGCCGTACCGGCAGCCCTGGCCGCGTACACCGCCGCCCGCCGCGACCGGACCGACGCGGTACGGGTCCGCGCCCGCCGGGTCGGCCGCCTCGGGGCGCTCCGCAACCCCCTCGCGACGGCGGCCCGCGACCTCGCGGTCCACGCCACGCCCACCCGCCTGGCCCTGCGAGGCATGGACGACCTCTTCAACGGCTTCCACCTCCCGGAGTAGCCGCACACCCCCACCGGCCCGAGCCGACAACCGCAACCGACAGCCGACAGCCGACAGCCGACAGCCGACAGCCGACACAACCAACCAGCAACCACCGGTGTCACGGGAGCAAGCGCGACGGGTCGGGAAGCTGACACCCGGGCCGCCATCTCACAAGGGAGTGCCGGCCCGTGGTGTGTGGGGGAGGCGCTTGACAGGGGTGGCAGGTCGGGTCCGGAGGCAGGCCCGGGCCAGGGGTGGCCGAAGGCCAGGGGCGGAGCCCCCAAAGCCCCTGGGGTGGGCCTGCCGCTGGGGGTACCTCCCAGCGGT
>NZ_JOGB01000041.1 GCF_000719335.1 Streptomyces sp. NRRL S-87 | reverse complement strand
CCCTGGCCTTCGGCCACCCCTGGCCCGGGCCTGCCTCCGGTCCAGCCTGCCACCCCTGTCAAGCGCCTCCCCCACACACCACGGGACCCACCAGGCACCCCCAAGGAGTGGGGACCGGGGTCGGGCGGGCGTGGATCGTTGGGCTCCGGGGCGTTGAGCAAGGTGCCCACGCGCCCGGGGATCCGAGGTGTCAGGGCGGGGTCACCGGGAGGCCCGCGGCGCGCCAGGCCTGGAAGCCGCCGACCAGGTCGGTGGCGCGGGGGAGGCCGATGCGCTGCAGTTCGGCAGCCGCGAGGCTGGAGGCGTAGCCCTCGTTGCAGATCACGACCACCGTCAGGTCGTGGCCCGTGGCCTCGGGCAGTCGGTGGCTGCCCAGCGGGTCCAGCCGCCACTCGAGTTCGTTGCGCTCGACCACCAGCGCCCCTGGGATCAGCCCGTCGCGCTCGCGCAGCGCCTGGTAGCGGATGTCGACCAGCAGCGCGCCGGTGGCGGCGGCCGCCCGGGCTTCGTGCGGGTCCAGCCGGTCGAGGCCCGCGCGGACCCGGTCGAGGTACGCGTCGATGCCCGGCGGGCGGTCGCCGCTCACTGCCAGTCCGCCGGGCGCTCGACCTGCTCAAGCCGCAGCCGGTGCCCGCTCCGCGAGTAGCGGCGGATCAGTGGCAGGGGCGGGTAGTACGCGTGCACGGAGACGGCGTGCTCGGTGGTGGAGTCGTTGGACACCTCGTGCAGGTGGTCCCGGCCGAAGGCCCGGCCGCTGCCCTCGGGCAGCGAGCGGCTGCGGTCCACGCCTTCGGCCAGCTCCAGGCTGGTCCACCCGCCGGAGGGGAGTCGGACGGCCAGGGAGCGCTCGGTGAGCCGGCCGGTGGCGGTGGCGAAGGCCCCTCGGGACTCGGCGTGGTCGTGCCAGCCGGTGCCGGTGCCGGGCGGCCAGCCGATCAGCCAGGCCTCGCTGCCGCCCGGCCCGTCGAGGCGCACCCACGTGCGGCCCTCCGGGTCGAGGGGGAGGGTGGCGACCACCTCGGGGTCGGCGGCGGTGGTCAGCGCGAAGTCGAGGAGTTCGGCGGCCGTGGGGCCGGCGGGGGTTCGGTGGTCGGTTGCGGTTCGGGTGCCGGCGGGCGAGGGCGCGCCGGTGGAAGGCGTGCGGAGGGAGGGAGACATGACCGTCCTGGGGTTCGTTCGCGTGCGGGCGCGCCGGTGCCGAGGGCGCGCGGGAGCGGGATCCGAATCAGCGGGACGGACGACACACGCAGCCCGCGTAGCGCAGCAGGTCCATGTGGACCCGCCGCCACAGGCGGACGTGAGCGGTGTCGGTCATACCGGGAGTACAGCACGGCCGCACGAAACCGGTCAATCGATCAACGCCCGGACGAGCCGGGCGTTCACACGACCGTCATGAGCCGCCCGTCACGGGCCGGCCCTCACTCCGCCGCGCCGGCCTCCGAGGCCACCGCGGCCCGGACCCCTTCGGGCGCGCCGCCGCGGACCGCGTCGGCGGCCTCGTACAGCTCGGCGGGCCGGACTCCGGCGAACGCGGCGGCCAGATGGCCGTCCGGGCGCACCAGCAGGACCGTGTGCGCGGCGGCCCCCGGGTACGCGTCGGCCACCAGCAGCTCCGCGCGCGCCGGCAGGGCGCTCACGGCGGCCGCCAGCCGGGGCATCAGCCCGGCCTGCAGCCAGTGGCGGCGGTCCCACACCCCGGTGCCGGGGGCCACCAGCACCACCAGCAGGCGGCCCGCCCCCAGCCGGTCCCGCAGCGGCACGGTGGTGCCGTCCGGTGCGGTCACCGGTACGTCCGCGGCCAGGGCGCCCGGCTCGGTAGCGGTCGGCGCCGCGCCCTCCGACGGGGCCGGGGCGAGGACGGAGCGGCCGTACGCGGGGGCCGCGCCCAGGGGACCGCGACCCAGGTGGGCGTCGGTGAGCAGGGCGGCGTGTGCCTTCCGCGATCCCGGCACGAGCACGCGCAGGCCGCCCGAGGAGCGCAGCGCCGGCATGGCCTGGTCGGCGGCGCGCAGCCGGGCCGCGACGTCGGTGCGGCGTTCGCCCTGATAGCTGTCGAGCAGGGTGCGCGAGGCCCCCTGGTGCCAGGCCTGGGCGAGCTTCCAGGCCAGGTTCTCCGCGTCCCGCAGCCCCTCCTCGACGCCCTGTGTGCCCAGGGCCCCCAGCAGGTGCGCCGCGTCCCCGGCGAGGAAGGCCCGGTCCACGCGCCAGCGGCGGGCGAGGCGGTGGTGGAGGGTGTGCACGCCGGTGTCGATGAGCTCGTACGCCGGCGTGGACCCGCCGCACCACCGCGCGAGGGTGTCGCGTACGCGGGAGACCAGCACGTCCGGGGTCACCAGGTCGCCGCGCGGGGGCAGCAGCCAGTCGAGGCGCCACACCCCGTCGGGCAGCGGGCGGGCGGTGACCTCCTCGGGCGGGTCACGGTGCAGCAGCGCCTCGTCGGGCCAGGGGAGTTCGGTGCGCAGCGCGGCCACGGCGTACCGCTCCACGGCGGTGCGGCCGGGGAACCGGATCCCGAGGAGCTTGCGGACGGTGGAGCGGGCGCCGTCGCAGCCCACCAGGTAGCTGCCGCGCCACCAGGTGGTCTCGGCGCCGCGGGTGTGGGCGGTCACGCCGTGGTCGTCCTGCTCCAGGGCGTCGAGCCGGCTCTCGGGCACCAGGTGGACGAGCGGGTGGGCGTGGGCCGCGTCGCGCAGGCCGCGGGCCAGGGCGTGCTGGGGGACGTGCAGCGGGGCGGGTCCGCCCTCGGCCCCGGCCGCCGTGGAGCCCCACGGGTCGAAGGCGATGCGCACCGGCTCCTGGCGGCGGCGCGCGGTGCGCCAGGCCGTCCAGCGGGAGCCCTCGTCGCGCAGGGTGGCGCAGCCGAGCCGGGCGGCCATCGCGGCGGTGTCGGCGTGCAGGACGACGGTACGGGCCGGCCGCGGCTCGTCCTTGCCGGGCCCGTCGTCGAGGACGACGGTGGGCACGGCCTGGCCCGCCAGGGCCAGCGCGAGGGCCAGCCCGACCGGCCCCGCGCCGACGACGATCACCGGGTCCATGATGCGGCCCCGATGGTCCGAAATGTGATCACAGAACGTATGCAACCCACTGCGCGTGCTTGCGTCAAGTGACCCCCGGACGCGGGACGCCGCACGGTGCGGCGGAGGAGGGGTTCCACCACACCGTGCGGCGCGTAGGGGGGTGCTGATCGGACGTCAGGACGACGCTCCGTCAGACGCGGGTGCGGCTCAGGCCTTCTCCGCCGGGTTGGGGCCCGCCCCCAGGTCTTCGACGTCCTCGGCGTGCACCACGGCGCCCGTGCCGCGCTTCGAGCGGCGCAGCCGCTGCTCCAGCCAGGAGGCGAAGGAGGTCAGCAGGAAGTTCACCACGATGTAGATCAGGGCGATGACGACCAGCGTCGCGATCGTGTTCGCGTAGTTGGCCGACACCGTGCGGAACGCGGCCATCAGGTCCTCGACGCCCAGGAGGGCGCCGCCCAGCGCGGTGTCCTTGAGGATCACCACGAGCTGGCTGACCAGGGCCGGCAGCATGGCGGTGACGGCCTGCGGCAGCAGGACGTACGACATGATCTGGCCCTTGCGCATGCCGAGCGCCTTGGCCGCGTCCGTCTGCCCGTACGGCAGGGAGTGCACGCCGGCCCGCACGATCTCGGCGATGACCGAGGAGTTGTACAGCACGAGGCCGGTCACCACGGCGTACAGCGGCCGGATGTCGGAGTCGACGTCGGCGTAGGACGCGTACAGCTGGTTGGCGAACAGCATCAGCATCAGGACCGGGATGGCCCGGAAGAACTCGACCACGGCGCCGACCGGAACCCGCACCCAGGCGTGGTCGGACATGCGGCCGATGCCGAGCAGGGCGCCCAGCGGGAGCGCGATGACGATCGAGAGGGCCGCCGCCTTGAGGGTCTCGCCGAGGCCGGGCAGGAGGTACGTGGTCCAGACGTTGCTGTCCGTGACGAACGGCGACCACTTGTCGGCGGCCAGCTGGCCCTTGTCGGCCATGACGGTCAGGGCCCAGGCCAGAACGCCGCAGAAGACGGCCGCGAAGCCGATCGTGTAGTAGACGTTGCGCCGCTTGGCCTTGGGGCCGGGGGTGTCGTACAGGACGGAGCTCATCGCTTCACCGCCATTCGCTTGGCCACCCAGCCCAGCAGCAGGCCCGTCGGCAGGGTGAGCACGATGAACCCGAAGGCGAACACCGCGAAGACGGCGAGGATCGCGTCGGACTCGTTCTCGAGCATGGTCTTCATCAGGGTCGCGGCCTCGGCCACGCCGATCGCGGACGCCACCGTGGTGTTCTTGGTGAGCGCGATCAGGACGTTGGCGAGCGGCGCGATCACGGCGCGGAACGCCTGCGGCAGCACGATCAGCCGGATGACCTGCGTGAAGCTCAGGCCCAGCGCGCGAGCGGCCTCGGCCTGGCCCGGCGGCACGGTGTTGATGCCGGAGCGCAGCGCCTCGCACACGAACGTGCCGGTGTACGCGATGAAGCCCAGGACCGCGAGGCGGAAGCCCTTCTGCTCGAAGGTGTCACCGCCCAGGGTGACGCCGAGCGTCGAGCCGAGGGCCAGCGAGCAGCCCACGATGATCAGCGTCAGCGGGGTGTTGCGCACCAGGTTGACGTACGCGGTGCCGAAGGACCGCATCAACGGGACGGGGCTGACCCGCATGGCGGCCAGCAGCGTGCCCCAGATCAGGGAGCCGGCAGCCGACCAGAGGGTGAGCTGCACGGTCACCCAGAAGGCGCCGAGCACGTTGTACTGCGGATTGTCTAGAAAATCGAACACGTCGTAGCCCTGCGCTCTCCCCAGGATGGCGGGCGGGGCGCGCCGCCGGTGACAGGCCGGCGGCGAGCCCCACCGCGTAACTCAGCTGCCCTCGGTGACCTGCGGGGCCGGCTCGTTCTTGTAGTTCGCCGGGCCGAAGTTCGCCTTCACGAACTTGTCCCAGGAACCGTCCTTGACCATGTCCTGGAGCGCGGCGTTGATCTTGGTCTGGAGCTCCTTGTCGCCCTTCTTCAGACCGATGCCGTAGTGCTCGTCGCTCAGCTTCAGGCCGACCAGCTTGAACTTGCCCTTGAACTGCGGCTGGGCGGCGTAGCCGGCCAGAATCGAGTCGTCCGTGGTCAGGGCGTCGACGGACTTGTTCTCCAGGCCGGTGACGCACTCGGAGTAGCCGCCGACCTGCTGGAGGTCGGCCTTCGGGGCCAGCTTCTCCTTGACGTTCTGCGCGGAGGTCGAGCCGGTGACCGAGCAGAGCTTCTTGTTGTTGAGGTCCTCGGCCTTGGTGATCGAGTTGTCGTCGGCGCGGACCAGCAGGTCCTGGTGGGCCAGCAGGTACGGGCCGGCGAAGTCGACCTTGGCCTTGCGCTTGTCGTTGATCGAGTAGCTCGCGACGATGAACTTGACGTCGCCGTTCTGGATCATCGTCTCGCGCTGGGCGCTCGGCGCCTGCTTGAACTCGACCTCGTCGTAACCGAGCTTCTTCGCGACGTAGTTGGCGACGTCCACGTCGAAGCCGGTGAACTTGCCGTCCGGGGTCTTCAGGCCGATGCCCGGCTGGTCGAACTTGATGCCGACGACGACCTTCTTGTCGCCGCCGCTGCTGCCGCTGTCCTTGTCGCTGTCGCCGCCGCACGCGGTGGCGGTCAGGGCGAGTGCGACGACGGTCGCGGCGGCCGCGCCGGCCTTGAGAACCTTCATGGTGAACTTCCCTCGGATGAGACGTTGTTGGCGTTGCGCTTGCACGCTAACGGCTGAGCGCCTGAAGCTCCCGCGGATCACCGCAGGACCGCCGCGTCGATGTCGGCGTTCGTGACGCGTCGCGTCGCGTCGGCGTCGGCGGTGGTGGCGGGCGGGTCGCGTCAGTGGTGGAGGATCTTCGAAAGGAAGTCCTTGGCGCGGTCGCTGCGCGGGTTGCTGAAGAACTGGTCGGGCGTCGCCTCCTCGACGATCCGCCCGTCGGCCATGAAGACCACCCGGTTGGCCGCGGAGCGGGCGAAGCCCATCTCGTGCGTGACGACGACCATCGTCATGCCCTCCGCGGCGAGCTGCTGCATGACCTCCAGCACCTCGTTGATCATCTCCGGGTCGAGCGCGGACGTCGGCTCGTCGAACAGCATGACCTTGGGGTCCATCGCGAGCGCGCGGGCGATCGCCACGCGCTGCTGCTGACCGCCGGACAGCTGCGCCGGGTACTTGTCCGCCTGCGTCCCGACACCCACCCGGTCCAGCAGGGTGCGGGCCTTGCGCTCGGCCGTCGCCTTGTCCGTCTTGCGGACCTTGATCTGGCCGATCATCACGTTCTCGAGCACGGTCTTGTGCGCGAAGAGGTTGAACGACTGGAAGACCATGCCCACGTCGGAGCGCAGCCTTGCGAGCTCGCGGCCCTCCGACGGCAGCTCCTTCCCGTCGATCGTGATCTTCCCGGAGTCGATCGACTCCAGTCGGTTGATCGTCCGGCACAGCGTCGACTTGCCCGAACCGGACGGGCCGATCACGACCACGACCTCGCCCGCCGCGATGCTCAGGTCGATGTCCTGGAGCACGTGCAGCGCGCCGAAGTGCTTGTTGACGCCGCTCAGTACGACCAGGCCGTCGGCGGCGGCAGCCGCGTCCTCCGTGCCCTTGGTCACCGATACTCCGCTCATCGGGCTCCTGCTCCGTCCTTCTCGGTTGCATGGACATTAATGAGCCGGTGAGCACAGCGTCATCACATCTGAGCGGAAATTGAGGATAACGATACGGCTTCACCCGGATACCCTCGGTGAGCTGTGCGGCGGCGTCCGTACCGGGTGCATAACGGAAGGCCCGTCGGGCCCGGAGGCCCTTGACGTGGGGGGATCGATCGGCGTGGATGCTTGGTGGTCATGTGCGCGCCCCTGCCCGTTTACTCAGGTACGCACACACGTCACCCGGGTAGGCACGCACGGCGACGGTCCGAGCGCCGGCGACAGCGTGTGGCCCGACCGCCGCGCGGGACGCGTCCGGTACGTTCCACGAGTTCACGACCGACCATCGTGACGAGCGTGCGGACGGACTGACTGACCGGCAGACCGACCGAATGACCGACCGACCGGCCGGCCGAGCGGCCGACCGACTGACCGAGGCCGGCCGACGTGCCGACCGAGAACGGGCCGAAAGGCCGAGAGACGACACCGGATCCGGAAGGGGGACCCTTGAGACTGCTGCTCGTGGAGGACGACGACCACGTCGCCGCCGCCCTGTCCGCGATCCTGGCGCGCCACGGCTTCCAGGTGACCCACGCCCGCAACGGCGAGGAAGCCCTGCAGGCCCTGCTGCCCGCCGGGGCCGCGCCCTTCGGCGTGGTCCTGCTCGACCTCGGTCTGCCCGACCAGGACGGCTACGAGGTCTGCGGCAAGATCCGCAAGCGCACCGACGTACCCGTGATCATGGTGACCGCGCGCTCCGACGTGCGTTCCCGCATCCACGGCCTCAACCTCGGCGCCGACGACTACGTCGTCAAGCCCTACGACACCGGCGAGCTGCTGGCCCGCATCCACGCCGTCGCCCGGCGCCGCGCCGGCGCGTCCGCCGACGACACCGCGGGCACCGGCACCCCGGGCGACGCCGACACCGTCCGCCTCGGGCCCGTCGCCGTCGAGCTGGCCACCCGCCGCGTCACCGTCGACGGTGCCGAGGTGCCGCTGACCCGCAAGGAGTTCGACCTGCTCGCGCTGCTCGCGCAGCGTCCCGGCGTCGTCTTCCGCCGCGAGCAGATCATCAGTGAGGTCTGGCGCACCAGCTGGGAGGGCACCGGCCGCACCCTCGAGGTGCACGTGGCTTCCCTGCGCTCCAAGCTGCGCATGCCCGCGCTGATCGAGACCGTCCGGGGAGTCGGCTACCGGCTGGTCGTCCCGCCCGCCGCCGCCTAGCCGGCCCGGTCCACCCGTGCGTACCCGTCTCCTCCCCCTCCTCGTCGTCCTGATGGCGGGCATCCTGGTCGCCCTCGGGCTCCCGCTCGCCGTCAGCTTCGCCGCCGCCGAGCAGCAGCGGGTCGTCGTCGACCGCATCGACGACACCGTGCGCTTCGCCTCGCTCGCCCAGTTCGTCAGCGACGCCGCGGCCTCCGGCTCCGAGGGCGCCGACGAGCGCCGCGAGACGCTCCAGACCGAGCTCGCCCGCTACCACGAGCTGTACGGCATCCGGGTGGGCATCTTCCTGCGCGACGACAACGCGATGGCCCGCGCGCCCGGCTGGTGGAACCTCCCCGACACCGGCGAGGGCCGCCGCGCCTTCGAGGAGGCGCTGGCCGGCCGGCGCAGCCACGACCCGCCCCAGGTGTGGCCCTGGCAGCCCGACGGCCGGCTCGTCGTCGCCTCGCCCGTGGTCCTCGACGGCGACGTCGTCGCGGTCGTCGTCACCGACTCGCCCACCGGTGCGATGCGCGCCCGCATCCTGCGCGGCTGGCTCGTCATCGTGGGCGGGCTCGCCGCCGCCATGCTGGTCGCGTTCGGCGCCGCCCTGCGCCTGACCAGCTGGGTGCTGCGCCCCGTACGCATCCTCGACGCGGCCACCCACGACATCGCCACCGGTCGGCTGAACTCGCGCGTCGCCGCCTCCGGCGGGCCTCCGGAGCTCAAGCGGCTGGCCCACTCGTTCAACGAGATGGCCGACCACGTCGAGGAGGTCCTCGAACAGCAGCGCGCCTTCGTGGCCGATGCCTCGCACCAGCTGCGCAACCCGCTCGCCGCGCTGCTGCTGCGCATCGAGCTGCTGGCCCTGGAACTGCCCGAGGGCAACGCCGAGATCGCCTCCGTACGGGCCGAGGGCAAGCGGCTCACCCAGGTCCTCGACGACCTGCTGAACCTCGCCCTGGCCGAGCACACCAGCGCCGAGCTGACCCTGGTCGACGTCGGCGCTCTGGCGGCCGAGCGGGTGGCCGCCTGGCGGCCGCTGGCCGAGGAGAAGGGCGTACGGCTGAGCGAGGGCGGCCGGGCCGCGGTCACCGGTTGGGCCGACCCGATCGCCTTCTCCAGCGCGCTCGACGCCGTCATCGACAACGCGCTGAAGTTCACGCCCGAGGGGGAGCGGGTCACCGTGACCGCGGAGGCCCGCGACCGGTACGCCGCCGTGGTCGTCGCCGACCGCGGGCCCGGACTCACGGAGGACGAGCTGACCCGCGTCGGCGACCGCTTCTGGCGCAGCGGACGGCACCAGAACATCAAGGGGTCGGGACTGGGCCTCGCGATCTCCCGCTCGCTGCTCACGGCCGGCGGGGGCTTCCTCGCGTACGAGAACAACCCCCCGCACGGCCTGCGCGTCACCGTCGCCGTGCCGAGGACCGCCCCGGAGCTGTGAGGCGGCGGGCGCCGTCCTCGTGTGCCGGCGGAGCGGCATCACCAGGGGAAGGCCGCGCGGGCCGGTGCCGAGCACCGGTACAGCTCGTCGACCGCGCGCACTTCCAGGCGGGCGGCCCGCTCGCCGGGGTGCCGCTCCAGCGCCGGCACGTAGAACGCCGCGCCGCAGGTGCCGCCCAGGAAGCGCCGGCCGCCGTCCGGGAACCGCCGGTGCAGCTCGTAGTGGCGCACCGGGTAGGGGGAGGGGCGCCACGAGAGCCGGAGGGCGGCCGCGCCCGCTACGCCCGCCGCCGGTCCCGCCGGGCCGGTCCCGGGCGGGTACGCGCCGTCCGCCCCCGCGTCGGAGCGCGCCGCGGCGTCCACCGTGAGGCCGGTCGGGGCGGCCGGCCGGCCGGCGTCCCCGCGGTCGCGCACCGCCAGCGCGCCCAGGCGCCACCGGACGGTGCCGGCCGGGCCCGGTCCGGGCGCCGGAGCCGTCAGGCGGACGGCCAGGCCGTGCACGGTGTGCCCCGCGAGCGCGCCCAGCCGCACCGTGTCCGTGCGCCAGCCGGCACCGGTCCGCACCGCTCGGGTCGGGCTCCCCGCCGGGAGCCAGGTGTGGGGGACCGGCGCGCCGGGCCCGGCGGGCTCGGACAGGGCCACTCCGACCTCGACCCGGAGGACGGCCGACACCTTGTGCGTCAGGTCCAGGACCGTCCCGCGCCGCACCGGCAGCCGCACCGCGTGCAGCCCGACGGCCGTCGGCGCCGTCAGCCCGCCCTCGACCAGCAGACTGCTGCCGCCCCGCCAGGCGTCGTCGAAGTCCAGGCCCACCGCCGGCCGGGCGCCCGCCGTGACCACGACCCAGCGGCGGCCGGGCAGCCGGTCCTGCAGACCGAGGTGGTTCCAGGGCGCGCTGGAGCGCACCACGCCGTCCTCGTACCAGGCCAGCCCGTGCCCGGTGTTGAAGGACGTCGCGAACGGCACCTCGGTGACGGTGGAGCGGTCGGCCACGGCGGTGGCGGGCGCCCGCCACGGATCCTCCGGGTCCGGGCGGGCGGGGTCGAGCGAACGCCCGGTCCAGAAGCGGTCGTCGGCCGCGTGGAAGGTGCGGGGCGAACGGTCGGTGAGGTGGTTCCTGGTCCACTCGGGACGGTAGAGGCCGAGGGAGAGGACGTGATCCCCCGTGCGGGGGAGGAGGGCGTCCCAGTCAGGCCGGGCCTCCCAGCCGCGGGCCTCCACGTCCACCCCGGCCCACAACTCGTACCGGCTGCGCCCCAGCCGGTCGGCCAGCACACCGGACGCCGCGAGCTTCTCGCGGGTCCAGCCGAAGTCGACGTACATCGTGTCGGACACGGGACCGCGGCGGTCCTCGAAGAACTCCTGGTTGCGGTCGTTGAGGGCGCCCTGCCAGGCCACCCGTCCGGCGGCGTCCATCGCGTCGTACCAGGTCACGCGCAGTCCCCGCGCCTCGCCGAGGGTGCGCAGCGCCCGCAGGAACCCGCGCATGCGGGTGGCGAGCTCCACGTCCCCGCCGTCCGTCTCCGCGTTGACGAACCATCCGTCGAACCCGTGCGCCTCGGCCACGCGCGCCAGTTGCGCGGCGGCCGGGAAGCCGCCGTCCGCGTCCGTGCGGACCAGGTCCCGGGTCCAGCGGAGGTCGCCGCCGTACGCCACCGGAGGGAGGAAGACGGTCCCGAGGACGGGGACGCCGTTGCGGTGCGCCGCGTCCGTCACCGGCGCGTTGGGCGCCAGGACGAGGCCCTCGCCCGCCGAGCCGCCCCAGAAGACCAGCTCGTCGAGGTACGCCCAGTGGGTGGGGGCGTAGTAGTCGGCGGTGGGCGAGCCCTGGGAGGGGTTGCCGGCGGTGCCGGCGAACGAGACGAGCGCGCTGACGCGGGCCTGGCCGGCGCGGGCCCACGGGTGTGCGGGGACCGGGGTGAAGCGGTCGGCGAGGGGGACGGTCGACGCGTTGTACGGGAGGTCCGGATCGGACTCGGGGGACCAGGAACTGAGGGAGCGCCAGACCACGCCGGGAGCCGGGTCGCCCGGGGGGAGGGAGTGGGGGAACCAGTAGGAGGCGTACGGCTGCAGCGTGCCTGGGGCGGAGCCCGGGCCGGGGGAAGCCTCAGGTGCGGGTGCGGGTGCGGGTGCGGGTGCGGGTGCGGCGCGAGGCCGGGGGCCCGGAGCCAGCGCGGCGGTGGCGACCGTGAGGACGCGCCGGCGGCTCGGGTGCGTGGCGGGGGTCGGCGCGGGGGAGTGGCCGGGCGTGGGAGTGTCCATGCGGAAGCTCCTTCGGGCGACGCCGTTGCGGGTCGCCAGTTCAGCGCGCGTCGGCGACCGTGACCACCTCGCGTATGCCCCGCGTGGCCAGATGCGTACGGTCCCCCGCCAGCTCGGCCCGGACCACCGCGGGTCGCACCCCGCGCCCGGCCAGCGCCGCCCAGGCCTCGAAGAACACGCCGCCCGGCGCGCACGCCGACCGCGACGGCGGGCGGGCCGCGTCGTCCGCGTCCAGCACCAGGGCGGTGGTGCGGGGGGCCGGCCGGCCCGGCCGCTGCCGGGCGGTGCGGGCAAGCGCCCGGCCCGCGGGCTTCACCCGGCGGTCGTTGGTCAGCAGGCCGAGCGAGTACTCCAGTTCGGGGAAGTCGGCCAGGTCGCGCGAGACGTCGTGCGAACACCACCACGTGACGCCCCACAGGTCCTCGCAGTCGAGGGCGGCCGTGAGCGTCGCCTCCGTGAACGCGGCCGCGTGCTCCGGCGGGACCAACGGGGCGGGTGCGCCCACCTCCTGGAGCCACACGGGCCGGTGCGGGTCGTCCGCCCAGGCCTTGGACAGCTCGACGAGGTACGCCGCGTGGTGGCGGGTGGCGGTCCCGGACCGGCCGTGGCGCTGCGCGGTGCCGTTGAAGACCCAGGAGTGCACCGCGGTGGCGGCCCCGAGCCGGGCCGCGTGCGCGAGGGTGAAGGGGTGCCCGTCCCGGTACCAGGCGGCGTCGTACTCGGCGTGCACGTGGAACCGCCCCGGCGCGCCCGCCTCGCAGGCCGCCAGCATCCGCTCCAGCCAGGCCCCGGCCTCGGCGGGGGTGATGCGGTCGGGGTTGGGGTGGGGGTCGTCCGAGAACTGGTCGATCTCGTTGCCGACGGTCATGCCGAGGAAGTTCGGCCGGTCCGCGAGGGCCGCGGCGAGCGTGCGCAGGTACTCCTCCTGGCCCGAGAGGACCTCGGGGTCCGTGAAGAGGTTGCGGCGGTGCCAGGTCCGGGTCCAGGCGGGGAGGAAGTCGAAGCTGGAGAGGTGGCCCTGCAGGCCGTCGACGCCGACGTCGAGGCCGCGTGCGGCGGCCGCGTCGGCGAGTCGGACGAGGTCGTACACGGCCCGCGGGCGGATGAGGGTGCGGTTCGGCTGGAAGACGGGCCAGAGCGGGAACACGCGGACGTGGTCGAGGCCGAGCGCGGCGACCGAGTCGAGGTCGGCCGCCACCTCGTCCGGATCGAAGTCGAGCCAGTGGTGGAACCAGCCGCGGCTGGGCGTGTAGTTGACGCCGAACCGCGGGGTGCGGGGTGCGGGGGCGGCGGTCGGGGTGGACATCCTTCTCCCGGGCGCGAGGTGACGGGGTGGTGGTTCGCGGGGGCAGGGGGCGTGGGTGTCGTCGGCGGTCGGCGGTCGGCCGCCGTGTGCGGGTCGGCGACCACGTTCGCGGTCGTCCTGGCGGACGGTCAACAGGGCCCCGTACGCACGGTGGACGGGACCCGGGCGCCAAGCGCGGCGTCCGGGGTGTGTGGCGGGGGCGACCGGTGGGGAGGGCGTACCGCGCATACTGGGAACCGCCGTCCTACAGGAGACCACCGTGACCAGCCCCGCCCCTGCCGTTCCGCCGTCCCGCAACGTCGGCGGGGACGCCGGTGTCACCGCCGCCATCGACATCGGCGGGACCAAGATCGCCGGGGGGCTGGTGCGCTCCGACGGGAGCCTGGCGGCCGCCGCCCGGCGGGCCACGCCGCGCGGGGTCGACGGTGACGGGGTCATGGCGGCCGTCGAGGAGGTCGTGGCCGAGCTGGCCCGGGACGAGGCATGGGCCCGGGTACGGCGCTGCGGGATCGGGAGCGCGGGGCCGGTGGACGCCTCGCGGGGCACCGTCAGCCCGGTCAACATCGGGGCCTGGCGCGACTACCCCGTGCTCGCCCGCACCGGGGCGGCACTGGCCGCCCACGGGGCGCGGGTGCCCACCGTCCTGGTGGGCGACGGGCCCGCGATGACGGCCGCCGAGCACTGGCTGGGCGCGGCCCGCGGCCACGACAACGCGCTGTGCATGGTCGTGTCCACCGGCGTCGGCGGCGGGCTGGTGCTGAACGGCCGGCTGCACCCGGGGCCGACCGGCAACGCCGGACACATCGGGCACATCTCCGTCGACGTCGACGGGGAGCCCTGCGTGTGCGGGGCGCGCGGCTGCGTCGAGGCGATCGCCTCCGGCACGTCGATCGCCCGGTGGGCGCTGGCGCAGGGCTGGCAGCCGGACGCGGGCGCGACCGCCGGGGCCGACCGCAGCGCGGCCGGGGTCGCGGTGGCCGCCCGGGGCGGGGACCCGATCGCCCTCGCGGCCTTCGACCGGGCCGGGCGCGCGCTGGCGGCAGCCGTCGCCGCCACCGCGACGCTGGTCGAGGTCGACCTCGCGGTCATCGGGGGCGGGGTCGCGGCGGCGGGCGAGACGCTGTTCGGGCCGCTGCGGGCGCACCTGTCCTCGTACGCCACGCTCTCGTTCGTCCAGGGCCTGGAGGTCGTGCCGGCGGCCCTGGGGACCGACGCCGGGGTCATCGGCGCCGCCGCCGCGGCCCTGGAGCTGCTCTAGGAGGTCACCGGTCCCCCGCCGCGGCCGCGGCGGGGGACCACGGGGCCCCGGGGCGGGCCGGACCGTCGGGTCTTCACGCTCGGGGCTCCCCGTCAGGGCTTCGCCCGGTGTCCCGCGGTCAGGGCTTGACGGACCGGTAGTAGCGGGCCGCGCCCTCGTGCAGCTGCAGCGGGTCGGTGAAGATCGCCGTGCGCAGGTCGACCAGCTGCGCGGCGTGCACCTCGCCGCCGATCCGGTCGCGGTTGGCGATCACCGTGCGGGTCATGCCCTCGGTGATCGCCGCGCCGGTGCTGTCGGTCGTGACCAGCAGGTTCGGGACCGCCAGGGTGGCGACCGCCGAGGTGTTCCGCGCCAGCCGGTACGCGTCCTGCTGGATCACCGCCGCCCGGTAGTAGGCGGCCGTCGGGCCCGTGCGCTGGAGTTCCCGGACCAGGTCCCCCAGCGGCACCAGCCGGATCTGGTAGCGCTCCGACAGCTCCTTGACCGCCGTGGTGGGCAGGCCGCCCGACCAGAAGAACGCGTCGATGCGGTGCGCCTCCAGCTCGGTCGGCATGCGGTCGATGCCTATCGAGACCGGGGTGACGTCCTGCGCCGGGTCCAGTCGCGCGGCCGAGAGCAGCCGCTCCGAGAGCAGGCGCACGCCCGAGCCCGGCTGCCCGATCGCCACCCGCTTGCCGCGCAGGTCGGCCGCCGACTGCACCGGGGAGTCCGCGGGCACGACCAGCTGCACGTAGTCGTCGTAGAGGCGGGCGCAGCCGCGCAGGTGGTCCGCCCCGGGCTTGCGGTCCATCTCGTACTTGGCCACCGCGTCCGCCGTCGCGATGGTGAAATCCGCCTCACCCGAGGCCACCCGCGCCAGGTTCTGCTGCGACCCCTCGCTGTTGACCAGCGTCACGTCGACCTTCGGCAGGTCCCGCGCCATGGCCTGCCGCAGCAGCTCGCCGTAGCGCTGGTAGACGCCCGTGCGCACGCCCGTGCTGAACGTCAGCCGACCCGACGGCTCCTGCGCCCCCAGCGGCAGCAGCCACCACAGCAGCAGGCCGAGCGCGACCAGGGCGGCCGTGCCGGCCACGAGGACGCGCCGGCTGGGGTGGGGGAGTGCGGGGGGCATGGGCGCGATCCTGCCAGCCGCCGCGGCACATGTCACGGCCGGGCCCCTTTACCCTGGACAGGTGACGAAGACGTACGAGGTGCGCACCTACGGGTGCCAGATGAATGTGCACGACTCCGAGCGGCTCTCCGGCCTGCTGGAGGACGCCGGCTACGTCCGCGCGCCCGAGGGCACCGCGGAGGGCGACGCCGACGTCGTCGTCTTCAACACGTGCGCGGTCCGCGAGAACGCCGACAACAAGCTGTACGGCAACCTCGGCCGGCTCGCGCCCATGAAGGCCAAGCGCCCCGGCATGCAGATCGCCGTCGGCGGCTGCCTGGCCCAGAAGGACCGCGAGACCATCGTCACGCGCGCGCCCTGGGTCGACGTCGTGTTCGGCACGCACAACATCGGCAAGCTGCCGGTGCTGCTGGAGCGGGCCCGCATCCAGGAGGAGGCGCAGGTCGAGATCGCGGAGTCGCTGGAGGCCTTCCCCTCGACGCTGCCGACCCGCCGCGAGTCCGCGTACGCCGCCTGGGTGTCGATCTCCGTCGGCTGCAACAACACGTGCACCTTCTGCATCGTGCCCGCTCTGCGCGGCAAGGAGGAGGACCGCCGCCCCGGCGACATCCTCGCCGAGATCGAGGCACTGGTCGCCGAGGGCGTCTCCGAGATCACGCTGCTCGGCCAGAACGTCAACGCCTACGGCTCGGACCTGGGCGACCGCGAGGCGTTCAGCAAGCTGCTGCGGGCCTGCGGCGAGATCGAGGGGCTGGAGCGCGTGCGCTTCACCTCCCCCCACCCGCGCGACTTCACCGACGACGTGATCGCGGCCATGGCCGAGACCCCGAACGTGATGCCGCAGCTGCACATGCCCCTGCAGTCCGGCTCGGACCCCGTCCTGAAGGCGATGCGCCGCTCGTACCGGCAGGAGCGCTTCCTCGGGATCATCGAGAAGGTGCGCGCCGCCATCCCGCACGCCGCCATCTCCACCGACATCATCGTGGGCTTCCCCGGCGAGACCGAGGAGGACTTCGAGCAGACCATGCACGTGGTGCGCGAGGCCCGCTTCGCGAGCGCGTTCACCTTCCAGTACTCCAAGCGGCCCGGCACCCCGGCCGCGGACATGGAGGGCCAGATCCCCAAGGAGGTCGTCCAGGAGCGCTACATGCGCCTGGTCGCCCTCCAGGAGGAGATCTCCTGGGAGGAGAACAAGAAGCAGGTCGGCCGCACCCTGGAGGTCATGGTCGCCGAGGGCGAGGGCCGCAAGGACGGCGAGACCCACCGGCTCTCCGGCCGCGCCGCCGACAACCGCCTCGTGCACTTCACGAAGCCGGAGCAGGAGGTGCGTCCGGGCGACCTGGTGACCGTCGAGATCACCTACGCCGCCCCGCACCACCTCCTCGCCGAGGGCCCGACCACGCAGGTGCGGCGCACCCGCTCCGGCGACGCCTGGGCCAAGCGGCAGGCCGCTGCCGCGGAGGCCAAGCCCGCCGGCGTGATGCTCGGGCTGCCGGCGATCGGCGTCCCGGCGCCGCTGCCGGCCGCCACCTCGGGGTGCGGCTCGTCCACCTGCTGACGGCGCGTGGGCGCGGGCGGCGGGGTGGGGCCCGCCGACCGGCTGCCGCCGCGTACGTGACGGCTACCCCCCCCACACCACGGGACCCACCGGCGGGGTCGGGGCGGTGCGCGCCGTCGCGCGCATGCGGGCCCGCCCCTCACGGTGGCAGCGATAGGCTGCCGATCATGCTGGTAGCCGCCGCCGTATGCCCTTGTCCGCCGCTGCTCGTGCCGCAGGTCGCGGCCGGGGCCGCCGCCGAACTCGCCGACGCCCGCACCGCGTGCTCCGACGCGCTCGCGGTGCTCGCCGCCGCCCGCCCCGACCGGCTGGTCGTGGTCGGCCCGGCCGGTCCCGAGGGGGGCGGCCGTCATGCCCAGGGGGCCCGCGGGTCCTTCCGGGGGGTCGGCGTCGACCTCGACGTGCGCCTCGGACCGGGGCCGGAGGCGGCGGGGGAGCTGCCCGCCTCGCTCGCCGTGGCCGCCTGGCTGCTCGAGCACACCGACTGGTCCGGCGCGCCCGTGGAAGGACTCGCGGTCGCCTCCGGGCTCGACCCGCAGGACTGCCTGGCCACGGGCCGCGAGCTGGCCGGCAGCGCCGGGCGCGTCGCGCTGCTCGTGATGGGCGACGGCAGCGCCTGCCGCACCCTGAAGGCCCCCGGTTACCTCGACGAGCGCGCCGCAGGCTTCGACGCCGCCGCCGGGCGCGCACTGGGCGCGGCCGACACCGCGGCCCTGGCCGCGCTCGACCCCGGCCTCGCGCGAGAGCTGCTGGTGGCCGGCCGGGCGCCCTGGCAGGTGCTCGCGGGGGCCGCCGAGGGCGCGGGCCTGGAGGGGCGCCTGCTGTACGAGGACGCGCCGTACGGGGTCGGGTACTTCGTGGCCGCCTGGTCCTGACCGCGCCGGCCCGGCCCCGGGCACCGGAACGGGGCCCGGGCACGGGGCACGAGCACGGGGCGCGGAGGTTCCGCGCCCCGGTGCTCGAGAACCGGCTCAGGTGGCCGCGGGCGGGGTGCCGGGCGGGCCGGCGGTCGGGCCGGCCGCCGGGCCGCCGGGCGCGGTGGACGGGCCGCCGTCGTCCTTGTGGGCCATCTTGCCCACGGCGCCCTTGGCCTTGTCCGTGCCGGTCGCGATCCGGTCGTGGTACTTGCCCTTGGTCTTGGAGTCGACGGCCCTGGCCATCTTGTCCAGGCTGTCGCCGATCTTGCCCTCGTGCTTCTGCGCGAGGCCGACCGCCTTCTCCTTGTTCCTGTGGGCGAGGTCGGCGGCCTTGTCCTTGTTCTTGTGCGCGAGGTCGACGGCCTTGTCCTTGGCAGGCCCGAGCTTGGCCTTGAGATTGTCCATCAGGCCCATGGGTCACCTTCTCTAGGCGGGGATCACGTACGGGCGCCCTCGCCGGTCCCGCTGTCCGTCGCCGCGCCGGCCGACTGCTGCCGCGGGATGTCGGCGCGACCGGGGCTCTCGCCGCCGGTCGCGCCGGACACCTCCGCGGTCGCCCCGGCCTCGGCCGCCGCCTCCGTCGTCCCGGCTCCGGCCCGCTCGGCTTCCGCCCCGGCCGGCGCCTCCGCGGCCGCCTCGACGGCCCCCGCCCGGCTCTCCGGGACAGGGGCCGAAGCCTTCCGGCGAAACCAGCTGAAAACGCCCATGTCTACTCCAATAAACGTTACTCGTGGGGACGGGGTTCCGCCGTGTCGCAGGGGGCCGAACGGGCGGACCCGCGGTCCCGGAACCCCGCCAGGGCAACGAACCCCCACACGGCCCGTCACGTAACCCGTTCGGGGAGCACTCCCGGTGTTTGCGAGACTGGTGCGGTGAGAAGTGCAGCTCCCGCACCGCGGGTCATCGCCGTCGTCGGCCCCACCGCGGCCGGTAAGTCCGATCTGGGCGTCCACCTCGCCCGGCAGTTCGGCGGCGAGGTCGTCAACGCCGACTCCATGCAGCTCTACCGCGGGATGGACATCGGCACCGCGAAGCTGACCCTCGACGAGCGCGGCGGCGTCCCGCACCACCTCCTCGACATCTGGGACGTCACCGAGACCGCCAGCGTCGCCGAGTACCAGCGGCTCGCCCGCGCCGAGATCGACCGGCTGCTCGCCGAGGGCCGCACCCCCGTCCTCGTCGGCGGCTCGGGACTCTACGTACGCGGGGCCATCGACTCCCTGGAGTTCCCCGGCACCGACCCCGAGGTCCGGGCCCGCCTGGAGCAGGAACTGACGCTGCGCGGCCCCGGCGCCCTGCACGCCCGCCTCGCCCAGTCCGACCCGGCCGCCGCCCGGGCCATCCTGCCCAGCAACGGCCGCCGGATCGTCCGCGCCCTGGAGGTCATCGAGATCACCGGGCGTCCCTTCACCGCCAACCTCCCCGGGCCCGACTCCGTCTACGACACCGTGCAGATCGGCGTCGACGTCGCCCGCCCCGAGCTCGACGAGCGGATCGCCCGCCGCGTCGACGTCATGTGGGAGGCCGGACTCGTCGACGAGGTCAAGGCCCTGGAGGCCCAGGGCCTGCGCGAGGGCGTCACCGCCTCCCGCGCGCTCGGCTACCAGCAGGTGCTCGCTGCCCTCTCGGGCGAGTGCACCGAGGACGAGGCCCGCGCCGAGACCGTCCGGGCCACCAAGCGCTTCGCCCGCCGGCAGGACTCCTGGTTCCGCCGGGACCCCCGTGTCCACTGGCTCAGCGGGGCCTCGGCGGACCGCGCGGAACTCCCCGGACTTGCGCAGTCGTTGGTCGAACGAGCGATTACAGCCTGATCACGTGATGGCATCGGGACGCCCCGCGCGCGCATCGCGGGCTCCTGGCCGTGCCATCATCAAATTCCGCAGGTTGTGTAGACCGGCGGGTGACGTCAAGCGAGCGAAGTCCAGTGGGGAGGGCGCGTGGCGATGGAGGCCGGCCCTCGTGACGCCGGGCGGGACGGTACCGGGACCGATCCGGAGGCGGTGGTGCTTCCCGACGGCCTGGGCCTTCCGGCGGACCCCGACCGGCTGAGCCCGGACGGCCCCGACCAGGACACCCCCGTACCCGAGGTCGAGGTCGAGCTGCGCCCGCAGCGCAAGCTGCGCATCTGGCAGCTCGCGCCGATCGTGATGCTGGCCGCCGCCGGCTCCCTGATGTTCGCCTTCCCCCTCGCCTTCGAGTTCGGCGACGGCGGCGCGGTCGTCGCCATGCTCGGCCTGCTCATCAGCTGCTGTGCCGGCGGCTGGGGGATGATGGCCGCCCGCCGCGTGGGCTACACCTGGCCCGGGCTGCCCGCCCGCGGCTCCGGCGAGCGCCCGGACTGGCGGATCGTGGGCCTGTACGCCGTCGTGGTCGTCACCCTGGCCTTCCTCGCCGTCTGGCGCGTGGCCCGACTGCGCTAGCGACCGGCGCCGTCCGGCCCGGCCGTGCCCCGTGCCGGCCGTCCCACTCCCTGAGCTGCCGGTACCCCCGTCACCGGTGCTTTGTACGATGGCCCGGTGACCATCGCGCAGCTCAGCTTCCTCAAGGGCCACGGGACCGAGAACGACTTCGTGATCATCCCGGACCCGGACAACGCCGTCGACCTGCCACCGGCCGCCGTCGCCGCCCTGTGCGACCGCCGCGCCGGCATCGGCGCCGACGGAGTGCTGCACGTGGTCCGCTCCGCCGAGCACCCCGAGGCCCGCGCGATGGCCGACGTCGCCGAGTGGTTCATGGACTACCGCAACGCCGACGGCTCGATCGCCGAGATGTGCGGCAACGGGGTCCGCGTCTTCGCCCGCTACCTCCAGCACGCCGGCCTCGCCGGCGCCGGCGACCTGGCCGTCGCCACCCGCGGCGGCGTCAAGCGGGTCCGCCTCGCCGAGAACGGCGACGTCACCGTCTCCATGGGCCGCGCCGTGCTCCCCGAGGGGGAGGTCACCGTCTCCGTCGGCGACCGCAGCTGGCCCGCCCGCAACGTGAACATGGGCAACCCGCACGCCGTCGCCTTCGTCGACGACCTCGCCGACGCGGGGAACCTGTACGGCCCGCCGCCGTTCAGCCCCGCCGCCGCCTACCCGGACGGCGTCAACGTCGAGTTCGTGGTCGACCGCGGCCCCCGCCACGTGGCCATGCGCGTCCACGAGCGCGGCTCGGGCGAGACCCGCTCCTGCGGCACCGGCGCCTGCGCCGTGGCCGTCGCCACCGCCCGCCGCGACGGCGCCGACCCGGCCGTCACCGGCCAGGAGGCCACGTACACCGTCGACCTGCCCGGCGGCACGCTCGTGATCACCGAGCACCCCGACGGCCTCGTCGAGATGACCGGACCCGCCGTCATCGTCGCCGAAGGCGAGATCGATCCGGCCTGGCTGAGCGAAACGGCTTTCGGGTAGAGCTTCCCTCGAATGGGTGATCCGTTTCACGCTGAGCGAGAGGCGGACTGCGCCACGTGGTGGGGTCGGTAGCATCAGACACCGGCCCTTCGGGCTCACACCATGCCCGCCCCGCCGGTCGATGCCGCCGGAGGTGCCCATGAGTGCAGAGGCCACGAACCCCGACGCCGGCGCGGAGTTCCGCTCCGGCGCAGCTCAGAGCCGCCGCCGCGGCCGCACCCGGCTCGATCTGCGCCGGCTCGGACGGGCCGCGCTGCTCGGCACCGCCCCGCGCGACCGGCTGCCCGACGCCATCGGCCACGTGGCGGAGGCGCACCGGGCCCACCACCCCGACGCCGATCTCGCCGTACTGCGCCGGGCGTACGTCCTTGCCGAATCGTCCCACCGCGGCCAGACGCGCAAGAGCGGCGAGCCGTACATCACCCATCCGCTCGCCGTCACCCTGATCCTCGCCGAACTCGGCGCCGAGACCACGACCCTGACGGCCTCCCTGCTCCACGACACCGTCGAGGACACCGACGTGACGCTCGACCAGGTGCGCGCCGAGTTCGGCGACGAGGTCCGCTTCATCGTCGACGGCGTCACCAAGCTCGAGAAGGTGGACTACGGCGCCGCCGCCGAGCCCGAGACCTTCCGCAAGATGCTCGTCGCCACCGGCAACGACGTGCGCGTCATGTCCATCAAGCTCGCCGACCGGCTGCACAACATGCGCACCCTCGGTGTGATGCGCCCCGAGAAGCAGGCCCGCATCGCCAAGGTCACCCGCGACGTACTGATCCCGCTCGCCGAACGGCTGGGCGTCCAGGCCATCAAGACCGAGCTGGAGGACCTCGTCTTCGCGATCCTCCACCCCGAGGAGTACGAGCGCACCCGCGCCCTCATCGCCGCCCACGCCGCCGAGCACGACCCGCTGCCCGGCATCGCCGAGGCCTTCCGCGCCGTGCTGCGCGAGGCCGGCATCCCCGCCGAAGTCCACATCAGACCCCGGCACTTCGTCTCCGTCCACCGCATCACACTCAAACGCGGGGAGCTGCGCGGCTCCGACTTCGGCCGGCTGCTCGTCCTGGTGGGCGAGGACGCCGACTGCTACGGCGTGCTGGGCGAACTGCACACCTGCTTCACGCCGGTGGTCTCGGAGTTCAAGGACTTCGTCGCCGCCCCCAAGTTCAACCTCTACCAGTCCCTGCACACGGCGGTCGCCACCGACGGGCACGTCGCCGAAGTCCTCATCCGCACCCGCCAGATGCACAGCGTCGCCGAGGCCGGCGTCATCGCCCTCGGCAACCCCTACGCCCCCGCTGAGGCCGGCGAGGAGCGCACCGACCGCGCCGAGGAGCGCATCGACCCCACCCGCCCCGGCTGGCTGTCGCGGCTGCTGGACTGGCAGCAGGCCGCGCCCGACCCGGACACCTTCTGGAGCTCCCTGCGCGAGGAGCTCGCCCAGGACCGGGAGATCACCGTCTTCACCGCCGACGGCGGCCGGCTCGGCCTGCCCGCCGGCGCCAGCTGCGTCGACGCCGCCTACGCCCTGCACGGCACGGCCGCCCACGGCTGCATCGGCGCCCGGGTCAACGGACGCCTCGCGGCCCTGGGGACGCGGCTGGTCGACGGCGACACCGTCCAGCCGCTGCTCGGCGGGGACAGCGCCGCCGAGCCCGCCGCGAACTGGCTGGAGCACGCCCGCACCCCGGCGGCCCGCATCGCCATCAGGGAGTGGCTGAACGCCCACCCCGACCACGCCCGGCAGCAGACCGCCGTGCCCCGCGCCCCCGGTCCGATGGTCGGCGCCCGGGCCGACGGCGGGAACGCGGTGGCCGACCTTCCCGACGCCACCGTGCGGCTGGCCGGCTGCTGCACCCCCGTGCCGCCCGACACGGTCGCCGGGTTCGTCGTGCGCGGCGGGGCCGTGACCGTCCACCGGGTGCAGTGCCCGGCCGTGGACCGGATGCGGTCGCTGGGCCGCACCCCGGTCGCCGTGCACTGGCGGGCCACCGCCGACTGCCGCGTGACCCTGGTAGCCGAATCGTTCGGCCGCCCGCACCTGCTGGCCGACCTCACCGAGGCGATCTCCCGCGAGGGCGCCGACATCGTCTCCGCCACCGTCGAACCGCCCACCGAGCAGCGGGTCCGGCACACCTACACCGTCCAGCTGCCCGACGCCGCGGTGCTGCCCCGGCTCATGCGCGCGATGCGGGACGTACCGGGCGTCTACGACGTCGGCCGCGTCTGACCCGCCGCCCGCCCCTGACCCACCGGACCCCGGGCGGGAAGCCCGCCCCCGCCCCACCGGACCCCGGGCGGGAAGCCCGCCGCGGACGGCGCTCGCAGGCGCGTCCGAGCACCGCCCCTTTCGAGTGGCGGGCGTCGCGCGCCGCCCCCGCGCGGGCGGCGGCCGCTGGTATTGCCGTGGTGCATGCAGCTCACCCCCCGCCCCGCCGCCGACCGCGTCCTGCGCCGCCTGCGCGGCCCCGCCCTGGCCGCCGCCTCCCTCGGCCTCGTCGCCGCCGTCCTGCCGCCGCCGCCCGCCCTCGGCATCGGCGACCGGCTCTTCCCGGAGCTCGGCAACCCCGGCTACGACGTCCTCGCGTACGACCTGTCCTTCCGCTACACCAGCGCCACCCAGCCCCTCGACGCGACCACCGTGATCGAGGCCCGGGCCACCGAGGACCTGGAGCGGATCAACCTCGACTTCACCCGCGGCACCGTCTCCTCCGCCGAGGTCGACGGGCTGCCCGCCGCCTTCGAGAGCGCCGGCGAGGACCTCGTCCTCACGCCCGCCCGCCCCGTCCCCGCCCACGGCCTCGTCCGCATCACCGTCCACCACACCAGCGACCCCCGCGGCGCGAAGGACGGCGGCTGGGTGACCACCGAGGACGGGCTGGCCATGGCCAACCAGGCCGACGCCGCCCACCGGGTGTTCCCCTGCAACGACCACCCGTCCGACAAGGCGATGTTCACCTTCCGGATCAACACCCCCGAGGGCCTGACGGCCGTCGCGAACGGCATCCGCACCGGTACCGCCCGCCGGGCCGCCGCCGGCCGGACCACGTGGACGTACCGCAGCCTGCACCCGATGGCCACCGAGCTGGCGCAGGTCTCCATCGGCCGCTCCGCGGTCCTCACCCGCGAGGGTCCGCACGGGCTGCCCGTCCGCGACGTGGTCCCCGAGGCCGACCGGGCCGTCCTGGAGCCCTGGCTGGCGAAGACCCCCGCCCAGCTGGAGTGGATGGAGGAGCGCGTCGGCCGCTACCCCTTCGAGAACTACGGGCTGCTGATCGCCCGCGCCAAGACCGGCTTCGAGCTGGAGACGCAGACCCTGTCCCTCTTCGAGCGCGGACTGTTCACCACCCCCGGCTACCCGTCCTGGTACGTCGAGTCCGTCATGGTCCACGAGCTCGCCCACCAGTGGTTCGGGAACACCGTCACCCCCCGGACCTGGTCCGACCTGTGGCTCAACGAGGGGCACGCCACCTGGTACGAGGCCCTCTACGCGGACGGCCTCGGCAAGTACTCCCTGGAGCGGCGCATGCGCGAGGCGTACGAGCGCTCCGACCAGTGGCGGGCCGCCGGCGGGCCGCCGGCCCGGCCCAAGGAGGCCGCCCCCGGCCAGCCGCTGAGCCTGTTCCGGCCCGTGGTGTACGACGGCTCCGCGCTGGCCCTCTTCGCGCTCCGCGAGGAGATCGGCCGGGCCGCCTTCGAGCGGGTCGAGCGGCGCTGGGTCGCCGAGCACCGGGACGCCACCGCGGGCACGGCCGACTTCGTCGCGCTCGCCTCGGACGAGGCCGGACGCGACCTGACCGGGTTCTTCCAGGACTGGCTGTACGGCGCCAGGACTCCCGCGATGCCCGGCCGGCCCGACTGGAAGGCCGCGAAAAGCGTGTGACGCCCCAGGACGGGCATGTCAGTATCGACAGGTCGGCGCGGTCCCGGGAATCTTTCGCTCCGGTCACGCGTTGCAGCCGACGCACGTTTTTCGAATCCGTAACGACGTAAGGATCCAATGACCTCCTCTTCGTACCCTTCCCAGGACGCGCGGGACGCGCGGAGCTTCAGCGAGAGCCTTCGGGCCGATGCCCTGATGGAAGAGGACGTCGCCTGGAGCCACGAGATCGACGGTGAGCGCGACGGCGAGCAGTTCGACCGTTCCGAGCGCGCGGCCCTGCGCCGCGTCGTGGGCCTCTCCACCGAGCTCGAAGACGTCACCGAGGTCGAGTACCGGCAGCTGCGACTGGAACGGGTCGTGCTGGTCGGCGTCTGGACCACCGGGACCCTGCAGGACGCGGAGAACTCCCTCGCGGAGCTCGCCGCGCTGGCCGAGACGGCCGGCGCCCTCGTCCTCGACGGTGTCTACCAGCGCCGCGACAAGCCCGACCCGGCCACCTTCATCGGTTCCGGCAAGGCCCTGGAGCTGCGCGACATCGTCCTGGAGACCGGCGCCGACACGGTCATCTGCGACGGTGAGCTCAGCCCCGGCCAGCTCATCGCCCTCGAGGACGTCGTCAAGGTCAAGGTGGTCGACCGGACCGCCCTGATCCTCGACATCTTCGCGCAGCACGCCAAGTCCCGAGAGGGCAAGGCACAGGTCGCGCTCGCGCAGATGCAGTACATGCTGCCGCGGCTGCGCGGCTGGGGTCAGTCGCTGTCCCGGCAGATGGGCGGCGGCAAGGGCGGCGGTCTCGCCACCCGTGGCCCCGGTGAGACCAAGATCGAGACGGACCGGCGCCGGATCCGCGAGAAGATGGCGAAGATGCGCCGGGAGATCGCGGAGATGAAGACCGGCCGCGACATCAAGCGGCAGGAGCGCCGGCGCAACAAGGTGCCCTCCGTCGCGATCGCCGGCTACACCAACGCCGGCAAGTCCTCCCTGCTCAACCGTCTCACCGGTGCCGGCGTGCTGGTGGAGAACGCACTGTTCGCCACCCTCGACCCGACCGTGCGCCGGGCCGAGACGCCCACCGGCCGGGTGTACACGCTCGCCGACACCGTCGGCTTCGTGCGCCACCTGCCGCACCACCTCGTCGAGGCGTTCCGCTCCACGATGGAGGAGGTCGCCGACTCCGACCTCATCGTCCACGTGGTCGACGGCTCGCACCCGGCCCCGGAGGAGCAGCTGGCGGCCGTCCGCGAGGTCATGCGCGACGTCGGCGCGGTGAACGTGCCCGAGATCGTGGTGATCAACAAGGCGGACGCGGCCGACCCGCTGGTCCTGCAGCGCCTGCTGCGCATCGAGAAGCGCTCCATGGCGGTCTCGGCGCGCACCGGCGAGGGCATCGCGGAACTGCTCGCCCTCATCGACGCCGAGCTGCCGCGCCCGGCGGTCGAGGTCGAGGTGCTCGTGCCGTACACCCGGGGCGCGCTGGTGGCCCGGGCGCACGCCGAGGGCGAGGTGATCTCCGAGGAGCACACCCCGGAGGGCACCCTGCTCAAGGCGCGGGTGCACGAGGAGCTGGCGGCGGACCTGGCACCGTACGTGCCGGCCCACGGCTGACCGGCCGCCCCGCCGCGAAGCACCGGACACGGCGAAGGCCCGCCCCCGTCAGGGGGCGGGCCTTCGCCGTTTCATGCCGGCCGCGGTGCGACCGCACCCGCTAGCGGGCGAACTTGCCGCTCACCGCGTCGAAGACGCCCTTCGCCTCGCTGCCCAGCCGCGGACCGGCCAGCCAACCCGCCGTCACCGGGCCGATGGAGGTGTTGGACACCAGCGCCCGGTTGCCGTCGCGGTCGGTGGCCACCCAGCCGCCGCCGGAGGAGCCGCCCGTCATCGTGCAGCCGATCCGGTACATCACCGGGGCGCCGTCGCGCAGCGACAGGCGGCCCGGCCGGTCCGTGCACTGGAACGCCTTCTGGCCGTCGAACGGCGCGGCCGCCGGGTAGCCCGTGGCCGTCATCCGCGCGATCTTCGGCACGGCGGGGGCGTTGAACTCCACCGGCAGCGCCGAGCCGACCGTCTCCTCCAGCGACTTGCCGGTGGCCTTCTCCGGCGTCACGTGGATCACCGCGAAGTCGTACGGCGCGCCGGCGCCGCCCGTCGGGCCGCCGCCCGCGATCCACTGGTCGGAGGTCTGCGCCCAGTCGCCCCACCACACGCCGTACGGGGCGACCTCGTCGCGGGTCGCGCCCTTGAGGCGGGCGGCGGACCGGCCCGCGTCGTTGTACGACGGCACGAACGCGATGTTGCGGTACCAGCCGCCGTCCTTGCCCGCGTGGACGCAGTGACCGGCCGTCCACACCAGGTTGGACCTGCCGGGGTGGGCCGGGTCCGTGACGACGGTGGCCGAGCAGACCATGGAGCCCTCGGGGCCGTCGAAGAAGACCTTGCCGGCCTCCGGGACGCTCTGGTGGTACGGCGCGTCGACCGCGCTCGCCGGCACGCGCGCCGGGGTCGGGTCCGTCACGCCCTGGTCCTTGCCGAGGTCGGGGTCGGCCACCGGCCGGTCGGGCTGCTTGGCCCGGCCCATCCGGTCCGGGTCCCACAGGTCCTCGATGATCGGGTTGACGAAGTCCTGGGCCTCCCGCAGCCACTTGTCGCGGTCCCAGTTCTTCCAGGCGCCGCCCCGCCACTTGTCGAGGTCGAGGCCGTGCTCCTTGAGCTTCTTCTTGATGTCGTCCGGGATCTTGATGCCTTCGGCACCACCCGCCGGAACGCTCGCGGCGGCCGTGGGCTGGCCGTCGGCCTCGTCGGACCCGGGGCCGCAGGCACCCGCGGTCAGCGCGAGGGCGGCGCACAGCCCGGTGGCCGCGAGGATCCGGGATCCGCGACGGGAGCTTCGCCCGTTCTGGGTGGCGGAGGCCGGTCGGATCGGTCGCATGTGTTCAGTCCCCCTGGTGCTTCGAGGCGTGGAGTGCAGCCCCCCACTATGCCGCTGCGTTCGGGGACGGCGTAGGCCGGGTCCGCGGTTCCCGACGGCACCGACCGTGGGGAGCAAGGAAGTTCGCCGCGACCCGTGATCCCGGGCGGTCCGCGTCGTTGGTACGTACGGGGGAACGCACGCACGGACGACCGGCGCTGCCGGACCGTGTGCCCCCGCCGTGCCAACTGCCATCCAGGCGAGAGCCGTTCACCCGGGAGGACCGACAGCCGTGGCCGTGACCGAGCAGGCCCTCCCCGAACGGACAGCCGAGCCCACCGGCCCCACCGGTCCGGCCGGCGCCGAACCCGCCGCCGGCCCCACCGGCGCCGAACCCGCCGCCGGTGCCGAGGCCCCGGGCCCCGCCGGCGCCGGAGTCCCCCGTCCCGACGGCCCCGAGGGCGTCCTGCGCCGCCAGTCCCTGCGCGAGTCCGCCGCCCGCACGTACGCCCGCTCGCTGCCCATCGTGCCGGTACGCGCCCGGGGCGTGACCATCGAGGGCGCCGACGGCCGCCGCTACCTCGACTGCCTCTCCGGAGCCGGCACCCTCGCCCTCGGCCACAACCACCCCGTGGTCCTCGAAGCCGTCCGCAAGGTGCTCGACTCCGGCGCGCCCCTGCAGGTCCTGGACATGGCCACCCCGGTCAAGGACGCCTTCACCACCGAGCTGTTCGCCAACCTGCCCCGCGAACTGGCCGACGACGCCCGGGTGCAGTTCTGCGGACCGGCCGGCACCGACGCCGTCGAGGCCGCCCTCACCCTCGTGCGCACCGCCACCGGCAACAGCGGACTGCTCGCCTTCTCCGGTGCCTACCACGGCATGACCACCGGATCCCTCGACGCCTCCGGCGGCGCCCCCCGCGGCCGGGTCACCCGGCTGCCCTACCCGCAGGACTACCGGTGCCCCTTCGGTGAGGGCGGCGAGCGCGGGGCCGACCTGTGCGCCCGCTGGGCCGAGAGCCTCCTGGCCGACCCCAAGGGCGGGGTCCCCGCCCCCGCCGGCATGCTCGTCGAACCCGTCCAGGGGAGGGCGGCGTCATCCCCGCCCCCGACGGCTGGCTGCGCCGCATGCGCCGGCTGACCGCCGCGCACGGCATCCCGCTGATCGCCGACGAGGTGCAGACCGGCGTCGGCCGCACCGGCGCCTTCTGGGGCGTCGACCACTCCGGGGTCGTCCCGGACGTCATGGTCCTGTCCAAGGCCATCGGCGGCAGCCTGCCGCTGGCCGTCGTCGTCTACCGGTCCGCGCTCGACCAGTGGCGGCCGGGCGCGCACGCCGGCACCTTCCGCGGCAACCAGCTCGCCATGGCCGCCGGCACCGCCACCCTCGCGTACGTACGGGAGAACCGCCTCGCCGACCGCGCGGCCGCTCTCGGCGCGCGCATGCTGGCCGCCCTGCGCGACCTCGCCGGCCACCACCCCCGCATCGGCGACGTCCGCGGCCGCGGCCTCATGCTCGGGATCGAGCTGGTCGACCCCGAGGCCGGGGCGGCCGCCGGCGGGCCCCCGCCCGCCGACCCGGCCCTCGGCCTCGCGGTCCAGCGGGAATGCCTGAGCCGCGGCCTGATCGTCGAACTCGGCGGCCGCCACCGCAGCGTCGTACGGCTCCTGCCCCCGCTCACCCTCACCGACGAGCAGGCCACGGCGGTCCTCGACCGGCTCGCCGACGCCGTCGCCGTCGCCTGCGCCGCCGCCGACGGCGCCCGCAACCGGTCCGGAAGCCATCCGGACCCCTCTGCCAAGGAACTCCAGTGAACTCCAGTCCCACACCCGAACCCCCCGAAGGACAGCCGTCCCAGCCGTCCCTCCCGCACCAGCAGCACGGCCAGGCCCACCCGTCCCTGGGTGGCCAGGCCCTCCCCACCGTCCAGGACGGGTCGCCCCTCCCCG
Organism: Streptomyces sp. NRRL S-87; assembly: GCF_000719335.1. GTDB lineage: Bacteria > Actinomycetota > Actinomycetes > Streptomycetales > Streptomycetaceae > Streptomyces. The sequence goes on along the minus strand of NZ_JOGB01000041.1, from coordinate 53,363 downwards.
GGCAACCCGCCCAGGCCGCCCCACCGGCCACCGTTCCCCGCCAGCTCGACGGGATCGCCCTGCACCGGGTCGCCGGCGCCCCGGCCGCCACCCCCGCCGGACCGGCCCCCCGGGCCGGTACCCCCGGCGACCTGCCCGACCCGCTCGACCACAAGGACCCCGCGCTCGCCGCCGAGGCCGCCGCCGTCGAGAGCCTGCTGCGCTGCTGGGTCCGCGAGACCGGCCGCACCCGACCCGACGCCGCCGTCCTGCGCATCCCGCTGCCCGCCTCCGGCACCGCCCTGCTGGTCCCCGTACGCCACTGGTCGGAGACCGGCTGGCACCGCTTCGCCCCCGCCCGGCTGGCCAGCGCCCCCGCCGACGCCCCCGCCCTCGACGCCGTCACCCTCGCCGGGCTGCTCGTCCGCGAGGGCGGCGGCCGGGGCGGGGCGGACCTCGTCGGCCGGGTCGCCGACTCGGTGCGCCGGACCGCCGACTTCATCGCCGACCGGCGCGAGCACCCCACCCCGCCCGGCCGGTACGACCCCTTCCTCGCGGCCGAGCAGTCCCTGCTGCTCGGCCACCCCCTGCACCCCACCCCCAAGAGCCGCGAGGGACTCTCCGAGGCGGAGGTCCGCACCTACTCGCCCGAGCTCTACGGCGCCTTCCCCCTCCACTGGATGGCCGTCGACCGCGCGGCCCTGGCCACCGAGTCGGCCTGGACCGAACGCGGCCGCACCGTCTCCGCCGCCACCCTCCTCGCGCGGCTCGCCCCCGGACTGCCGTGCCCGCCGGGCACCACCCCGCTGCCCCTGCACCCCTGGCAGGCCCGCGAGCTGCGGAACCGGCCCGCCGTCCGCGCGCTCCTGGACGCCGGACTGCTCCACGACCTCGGCCCGTACGGCGACCCCTGGTACCCCACCTCCTCCGTGCGCACCGTCCACCGGCCCGGCGCCCCCGCCATGCTCAAGCTCTCCCTCGGCCTCCCCATCACCAACTCCCGCCGCGAGAACCTCCGCAAGGAACTGCACCGCGGCGTCGAGGTGCACCGCCTGCTGCGCTCCGGGCTGGCCCGCGAATGGACCGCCCGGCACCCCGGCTTCGACATCGTGCGCGACCCCGCCTGGGTGGCCGTCGACACCGCCGACGGGCAGCCCGTACCCGGCCTCGACGTCCTGCTGCGCCACAACCCCTTCGGGCCCGGCGACGACGCCGTCTGCGTCGCCTCCCTCACCGCCCCGCGGCCGTGGCCCGGGCGCGACACCATGACCTCCCGGCTCGCCGAGACCGTCACCCGGCTCGCCGCACGCACGGGGCGGTCGCTCTCGGCCGTGTCCGCCGAGTGGTTCCTGCGCTACCTCGACCACGTCGTCCGGCCCGTCCTCGCCTTCGACGCGCTGGCCGGCATCGCACTGGAGTCCCACCAGCAGAACACCGTCGTCGTGCTCTCCCCGGAGGGCTGGCCCGCCGGCGGCCGCTACCGCGACAACCAGGGCTACTACTTCCGCGCGTCCCACCGCGAGGCGCTGGAGGCGCGGCTGCCCGGGATCGGCGCGCGCAGCGACACCTTCGTCTCCGACGAGGTCACCGACGAGCGGTTCGCCTACTACCTCGGCATCAACAACGTGCTCGGGCTGATCGGGGCGTTCGGCTCCCAGCGGCTGGCCGACGAGCGCGTGCTGCTCGCCGCCTTCCGCCGCTTCCTCACCCACCACGCACACCTGGGGCCGCTGCCCGCCCTGCTGCTCGACGCCCCCACCCTGCGCTGCAAGGCCAACCTGCTCACCCGCCTCAAAGGCCTCGACGAACTGGTCGGCCCGGTCGACACCCAGTCCGTCTACGTGACCGTAGCCAACCCCGTCCACGACCCCAGCTGAAGCGGAGGAGCCCAGCCCATGACGCCCACCGACGCCGGTGCCCCGGCCCTCTCCGCACCCACCGAACGGAGCGGGGAGGACACCCTCGAACTGCGGGTCCCCACCGAACTGCTCGCCCTGCTCGCCGAGGCCGACCTGCTCGACTCCCCGGCCACCTGGGGATCCGCCACCACGCCCGCCGGCCGCTTCGAACTGGCCCCCGTGCGCCTCGACCGCGACCTCGCGCTGCCCACCCGCTGGATGAACGACCCCGCCGTGGCCGCCTTCTGGCACCTGACCGGATCCCACCAGGTCACCGCCGCGCACGTGCGCGCCCAACTCGAAGGGGACGGCCGCAGCATCCCCTGCCTCGGCCTGCTCGACGGCACCCCCATGAGCTACTGGGAGGTCTACCGGGCCGACCTCGACCCGCTGGCCCGGCACTACCCCGCCCGCCCCCACGACACCGGCCTGCACCTGCTCATCGGCGAGGCCGCCGACCGCGGCCGGGGCCTGGGCGCCGTACTGCTGCGGGCCGCGGCCGACCTGGTGCTCGACAACCGGCCGCGCTGCACCCGCGTCGTCGCCGAACCCGACGTGCGCAACACCGCCTCCGTGTCCGCCTTCCTCAGCTCGGGCTTCCGGCTCTCCGCCGAGCTCGACCTGCCTGACAAGCGCGCCGCCCTGATGGTGCGGGAGCGGGCGCTGCGCACCCTGCTCTGAGCGCTCTGCGTCACCCGTCCCGCCCCCGACCGAGGAGCCCCGTGCCGACCTTCCCCACGCCCCACGAAGCGGACCGGCCCGCGACGCCCACGACCCCCCAGTGCCCGCCCGAACTCAACAGCGCCACCTGGGAGGCCGCGGGCCGCCGGATGCTGGCCAAGATGCTCGGGGAGTTCGCCTACGAGGGCCTGCTCGACCCCGTCCCGGCGCAGGGCCGGGACGCCTGGACCCTGCCGCTCGACGCGGGCTGCGGCACCCTCGGCTTCCGCGCGCGTCGGGGCGCGTACGACAGCTGGCGGGTCGACCCCCGCTCGCTGACCCACACCCCGGCGGGCGCGGGGGCGGCCCCGGTGGAGTTCTTCGACCCGCTGCGGTTCGTGGTGCTCGCCCGGGAGCTGATCGGCCTGGACGGCGCCACCCTCGGGCACCTGCTGCGCGAGCTCGGCACCACCCTGGCCGCCGACGCCCGGCTCGACCACACCGCACTGACCGCCGACGTCCTCGCCGACCTCGACTACGCCGCCCTCGAAGGTCACCAGACCGGGCACCCCTGGCTCGTACCCAACAAGGGCCGGCTCGGGTTCTCCGCCGCCGACACCGCCGCCTGGGCCCCCGAGGCCCGGCAGCGGCGCCGGCTGCCCTGGCTCGCGGCCCACACCTCGATCGCCGCCTACCGGGGCACCGGCGGCCTCGCGGAGCCCGAGCGGCTCTACGCGCGCGAGCTCGACCCCGCCACCAGGGCCGGCTTCGACCGCGAGCTGCGGGCCCGGGGGCTGGACCCGGCCGGCTACCTCTACCTGCCCGTCCACCCCTGGCAGTGGGACGAGGTGGTGCTGCCGCTGTTCGCCCCCTGGCTGGCCTCCGGGCAGCTCGTCCCGCTGCCGGCGGACCCCGACCTGCGGCTGCCCCAGCAGTCCGTCCGCACCTTCCTCAACGTCGCCCGGCCCGAGCGCCACACCGTCAAGCTGCCGCTGTCGGTGCTGAACACCCTGGTCTGGCGCGGCCTGCCCACCGAGCGGACCCTCGCCGCGCCCGCCGTGACCGCCTGGGTGCACGGGCTGCGCGACGCCGACCCCTTCCTGCGCGACGACACCCGGGTCGTGCTGCTCGGCGAGGTGGCGTCGGTCACCGTCCGGCACCCCTTCTACGACGACCTGCCCGAGGTCCCGTACCAGTACCGGGAGCTCCTCGGCGCGATCTGGCGCGAGCCCCTGACCGGCCGGCTCGACCCGGGCGAGCGGGCCCGGACGCTGGCCTCCCTGCTGCACGTCGACCCGCGCGGGCGGGCCTTCACGGAGGAGCTGGTCGCCCGCTCGGGACTGGCGCCCGCCGTCTGGCTGCGCCGGCTGTTCGGCGCGCTGCTGCCGCCCCTGCTGCACTTCCTCTACACGTACGGCACCGTCTTCTCGCCCCACGGCGAGAACGCGATCGTGGTCTTCGACGAGCACGACGTGCCGGTGCGGCTCGCGGTCAAGGACTTCGTCGACGACGTGAACGTCAGCGCCGAGCCGCTGCCGGAGCGGGCCGGGATGCCGGCGCAGGTGGCCGAGGTGCTGCTCACCGAGCCCGCGTCCTTCCTGCCGCAGTTCATCCACTCCGGACTGTTCGTCGGCGTCTTCCGCTACCTCTCGGCGCTGTGCGCGGAGCGCCTGGAGGTACCGGAGGGCGAGTTCTGGTCGCTCGTGCGGGCCGAGATCATCCGCTACCAGGAGCGGTTCCCGGAGCTCAAGGAGCGGTTCGCGCTGTTCGACCTGCTCGGGCCGCGGATCGACCGGCTGTGCCTGAACCGCAACCGGCTGCACGCCGACGGCTACCGTGACCGGCCCCGGCGGCCGCACGCGGTGGTCCACGGGACCGTGCCGAACCCGCTGCACCGGCCGTGACCAGGGCGTCCGCCCCGGCCGGAGGACGGCCGAAGACCGCCGGTGGGGAGCCGGCCGGGCCCGCGACCGTCACGGGCTGTCGGCGGCGCCGCGTAGGGTTGTCGGTGCTATGACGAAGCCCTCACTCCCCGACCTGCTGCACGCCGCCGTCACCGCCGTCGGCGGCACCGAGCGGCCCGGCCAGGTGGCCATGGCCGAAGCCGTCGGCGAAGCGATCGACGAGCAGTCGCACCGCCTCATCCAGGCGGGCACCGGCACCGGAAAGTCCCTCGGCTACCTCGTGCCGGCACTCGCCCACGGGGAGCGCGTGGTGGTGGCGACCGCGACGCTGGCGCTCCAGCGGCAGCTGGTCGAGCGCGACCTGCCGCGCACGGTGGACGCGCTGCACCCGCTGCTGCGCAGGCGCCCGGAGTTCGCGATGCTCAAGGGCCGCTCCAACTACCTGTGCCTGCACCGGCTGCACGAGGGCGCCCCCCAGGACGAGGAGGACGGCCTCTTCGACCAGTTCGAGGCCGCCGCCCCCACCAGCAAGCTCGGCAAGGACCTGCTCCGGCTGCGCGACTGGGCCGACGAGACCGAGACCGGCGACCGGGACGACATGACCCCCGGCGTCTCCGACAAGGCCTGGTCGCAGGTGTCGGTCTCCTCGCGCGAGTGCCTGGGCGCGAGCAAGTGCGCCTACGGCGCCGAGTGCTTCGCCGAGGCGGCCCGCGAGCGCGCCAAGCTGGCCGACGTGGTGGTCACCAACCACGCGCTGCTGGCCATCGACGCCATCGAGGGCGCGCCCGTCCTGCCGCAGCACGAGGTGCTGATCGTCGACGAGGCGCACGAGCTGGTGGGCCGGGTCACCGGCGTCGCCACCGGCGAGCTCACCCCGGGCCAGGTGAACCGGGCGGTCAAGCGCGCGGCGAAGCTGGTCGACGAGAAGGTCGCCGACTCCCTGCAGACCGCCTCCGAGGGCTTCGAGCGGGTCATGGAGCTGGCCCTGCCGGGCCGCCTGGAGGAGATCCCCGAGGACCTCGGGTACGCGCTGGCCGCCCTGCGGGACGCGGCGCGCACGGTGGTCTCGGCGCTGGGCACCACCCGGGACAAGTCCGTCCAGGACGAGGACGCGGTGCGCAAGCAGGCCCTCGCGTCGGTGGAGAACGTGCACGACGTCGCCGAGCGGATCCTGGTCGGCTCCGAGTGGGACGTGGTCTGGTACGAGCGGCACGACCGCTTCGGAGCGACCCTGCGCGTCGCCCCGATGTCGGTGTCGGGCCTGCTGCGCGAGAAGCTGTTCTCCGAGCGCTCGGTCGTCCTGACCTCGGCCACGCTCAAGCTGGGCGGCGACTTCAACGGGGTCGGCGCCTCACTGGGCCTGGGCCCCGAGGGGGTGGAGGGCGAGGACCTGCCCGAGTGGAAGGGACTCGACGTCGGTTCCCCGTTCGAGTACCGCAAGCAGGGCATCCTGTACGTCGCCAAGCACCTGGCCACGCCCGGCCGGGAGGGCACCCGCGGCGACATGATGGACGAGCTGGCCGAGCTGATCGGCGCGGCGGGCGGGCGCACGCTGGGGCTGTTCTCCTCGATGCGGGCCGCCCAGGCCGCGGCGGACGAGCTGCGCACGCGGCTGGACAACCCGATCCTGCTGCAGGGCGAGGAGACCCTCGGCGAGTTGATCAAGACCTTTGCCGGGGACCCCAGGACGTGCCTGTTCGGGACGCTGTCGTTGTGGCAGGGCGTGGACGTGCCGGGACCGAGCTGCCAGCTGGTGGTGATGGACCGCATCCCGTTCCCGCGGCCCGACGACCCGCTGATGAGCGCCCGGCAGAAGTCGGTGGAGGAGGCCGGGGGCAACGGCTTCATGGCCGTGGCGGCCACGCACGCGGCGCTCCTGATGGCGCAGGGCGCGGGACGGCTCGTACGGGCCTCCGGCGACCGGGGTGTGGTGGCGGTGCTGGACCCGCGGCTGGCCACGGCGCGGTACGGCGGCTTCCTGCGCTCCTCGCTGCCGGACTTCTGGTACACCACGGACCACAACCAGGTGCGGAAGTCGCTGGCGGCGATCGACGCGGCGGCGCAGGCCGACGGGAAGTAGCGGGCGGCGGACGACGGGAGCCGCCCGGCGGGAAGCGGCCGGCGGGCGGGGAAGCGGCGTGCGGGGAGCGACCCTGCGCGTCCGGGCATGACAGGACCCCGGGACCGGCGCAGTGGGTCCCGGGGTCCGGCTCAGGGAGAGCGGGTGGCGGACCCGCTCGTGAGGGGCGGGGTCAGACCCGCCGCAGGACGGCGACGACCTTGCCGAGGATGGTGGCCTCGTCGCCGGGGATGGGCTGGTAGGCCGCGTTGTGGGGGAGCAGCCACACGTGACCGTCCTCGCGCTTGAAGCGCTTCACGGTGGCCTCGCCGTCGAGCATGGCGGCGACGATGTCGCCGTTCTCCGCGACGGGCTGGCGGCGGACGGTGACCCAGTCGCCGTCGCAGATCGCGGCCTCGATCATCGAGTCGCCGACGACCTTGAGGACGAACAGCTCGCCGTCGCCGACCAGCTGGCGCGGGAGCGGGAAGACGTCCTCGACGGACTCCTCGGCCAGGATCGGGCCGCCGGCGGCGATCCGGCCGACCAGGGGCACGTACGACGCGGCGGGCTTGCCGGCGGTGTCGGTGGGCTGCGTGCTGGGCTGGTCCGAGCCGCGGACCTCGTACGCCCGCGGGCGGTGCGGGTCCCGGCGCAGGAAGCCCTTGCGCTCCAGTGCCATCAGCTGGTGGGCCACGGAGGACGTGCTGGACAGGCCGACGGCCTGGCCGATCTCGCGCATCGACGGTGGGTACCCGCGCCGCTGCACCGAGTCCCGGATGACCTCGATGACCCGCCGCTGCCGGTCCGTGAGCCCCGAACTGTCCGCGCGGATGCCGGGAGGTCGGCCGGGCAGCGAGCGTGCGGGCCGCATCGTGTCCGGGTCCGGAGTCATGGCTGCGTCATTCATGGCGTGCACCGGCTCGAGTCGGCTCTGGGAGCGGTTCTGGGCAGTGATGGTGGCACTGTCTGCGGTGGTGGTCACGTCGGCCCCTCTCGAAATGCGCTTGCTCTCCCTGGCTGGACAACGGTAGTAGCTTTCGAAAGGTTGCGCCAAACACACGTTCGAGTGAAAATTCGCAGTTCACCGGACGTGATCACATGACGAGGTGTATGGGCGATCAACACACCGAACGCCGGTTCGGTGGTGAATCCGCTCATTACGGTACCCCTCCCGGTCGGACCGCGGCCGTCGGGGGCTGGGCCCAGTGTGGCACCGGCAGTCCCGGAATCCGTGGACCGGCCCGCCTCCTTGTAGGCTCGGGAGTCGCCCCCCACCCCTCCGCGGCACTGTCCGCAGCTGTCCGGATCCGTACGGTCGCGGGCGACACGCCGTAGCGGCGATTTTCGGCCGCAACCCAAGATCTAGTGGTTGGATTGGCGCGGCCACCCAGTGGTTGTGTTCGGCCGGGCCGACAGAGTCCTCCGGATCGCATATGCTGGTGGCTGCTTCGAGAGCCCCGGCAGGGATCTGCCCGGTGGTGCTCCGAGGTGATTCAGTCGTGCCATGAGGGAGGGATCGGAGCCGTGCACTGCCCCTTCTGCCGGCACCCCGACAGCCGCGTCGTCGACAGCCGCACCACCGACGACGGCACGTCGATCCGCAGACGCCGTCAGTGCCCGGACTGCTCCCGCCGCTTCACCACGGTGGAGACCGCGTCACTCATGGTGATCAAGCGATCGGGCGTGACCGAGCCCTTCTCGCGCACCAAGGTCATCTCCGGCGTGCGCAAGGCCTGTCAGGGACGTCCGGTGACCGAGGACGCCCTGGCCCAGCTCGGCCAGCGGGTCGAGGAGGCGGTGCGGGCCACCGGGAGCGCCGAGCTGACCACGCACGACGTGGGTCTGGCCATACTCGGCCCGCTGCAGGAGCTCGACCTGGTCGCCTACCTGCGCTTCGCGTCGGTCTACCGCGCTTTCGACACCCTGGAAGACTTCGAGGCCGCCATCGCCGAACTGCGCGACCGGCGTCCTCCCCATGAAGAGGCCGCGGCCGCGGAGACCGTCCAGGTCCCCGAGCCCGCCTCCGCCGCCGACTGACCCGGCCGGCCGCAGAGCGGCCGGTTCGGTCGGGCGAAGGACACAGACCTGTCCGCGGGGCACCGTGCCGCGGGCGAACAGCTACAGCAGACACACACCGTGCCAACGGATTCGGAATTTCGCGGGCACTTTAGGGCGTTTTTGCCCGTATATGGGAGGCAGCGGCATGACAGAGACGGCGAGCGGTCCGGCACGTGGTTCCCGCGCCAAGGGAGCCAAGGCGGCGAGCAAGGGCCTGCGTATCGAGCGCATCCACACCACCCCCGGCGTGCACCCGTACGACGAGGTGGTCTGGGAGCGTCGTGACGTCGTCATGACCAACTGGCGCGACGGCTCGGTGAACTTCGAGCAGCGCGGCGTCGAGTTCCCCGACTTCTGGTCGGTGAACGCGGTCAACATCGTCACCAGCAAGTACTTCCGCGGCGCGGTCGGCACCCCGCAGCGCGAGACCGGTCTGAAGCAGCTGATCGACCGGATCGTGAAGACGTACACGAAGGCCGGCGAGGAGTACGGCTACTTCGCGACGCCCGCGGACACCGAGATCTTCGAGCACGAGCTGACCTACGCCCTCCTGCACCAGATCTTCAGCTTCAACTCGCCGGTGTGGTTCAACGTCGGCACGCCGCAGCCCCAGCAGGTCTCCGCCTGCTTCATCCTGTCCGTCGACGACTCCATGGAGTCGATCCTCGACTGGTACAAGGAAGAGGGCATGATCTTCAAGGGCGGCTCCGGCGCCGGCCTGAACCTCTCCCGCATCCGCTCCTCCAAGGAGCTCCTCTCCTCCGGCGGCAACGCCTCCGGCCCCGTCTCCTTCATGCGCGGCGCCGACGCGTCCGCAGGAACGATCAAGTCGGGCGGCGCCACCCGCCGCGCGGCCAAGATGGTCGTGCTCGACGTGGACCACCCGGACGTCGAGGACTTCATCGCCACCAAGGTGAAGGAGGAGGAGAAGATCCGCGCGCTGCGCGACGCGGGCTTCGACATGGACCTGGGCGGCGACGACATCACGTCCGTCCAGTACCAGAACGCGAACAACAGCGTCCGCGTGAACGACGAGTTCATGACGGCCGTCGAGAACGGCACCGACTTCGGCCTGCGCGCCCGCATGACCGGCGAGGTCATCGAGAAGGTCGACGCCAAGGCGCTCTTCCGCAAGCTGGCCGAGGCCGCGTGGGCCTGCGCCGACCCGGGCATCCAGTACGACGGTGTGATCAACCACTGGCACACCTGCCCCGAGTCCGGCCGCATCACCGCGTCCAACCCGTGCAGCGAGTACATGCACCTGGACAACACGTCCTGCAACCTCGCCTCGCTGAACCTGATGAAGTTCCTCAAGGACGACGGCAAGGGCAACCAGTCCTTCGAGGTCGAGCGCTTCGCCAAGGTCGTCGAGCTCGTCATCACCGCGATGGACATCTCCATCTGCTTCGCCGACTTCCCCACCCAGAAGATCGGCGAGAACACCCGCGCCTTCCGCCAGCTGGGCATCGGCTACGCCAACCTCGGCGCCCTGCTGATGGCCACCGGCCACGCGTACGACTCCGACGGCGGCCGCGCGCTCGCCGCGTCCATCACCTCCCTGATGACCGGCACCGCGTACAAGCGCTCCGCCGAGCTGGCCGGCGTCGTCGGCCCGTACGACGGCTACGCCCGCAACGCCGAGCCGCACCAGCGCGTCATGAAGCAGCACGCCGACGCCAACGCCGCCGCCCCGCGCCTGGACGACCTCGACACCCCCGTGTGGGCCGCGGCCACCGAGGCCTGGCAGGACGTCATCCGCCTCGGCGAGAAGAACGGCTTCCGCAACTCCCAGGCCTCCGTCCTCGCCCCGACCGGCACCATCGGCCTGGCGATGTCCTGCGACACCACCGGTGTCGAGCCGGACCTGGCCCTGGTCAAGTTCAAGAAGCTCGTCGGCGGCGGCTCGATGCAGATCGTCAACGGCACCGTCCCGCAGGCCCTGCGCCGCCTGGGCTACCAGGAGGAGCAGATCGAGGCGGTCGTCGCCCACATCGCCGAGCACGGCAACGTGATCGACGCCCCCGGCCTGAAGACCGAGCACTACGAGGTCTTCGACTGCGCCATGGGCGAGCGTTCCATCTCCCCGATGGGCCACGTCCGCATGATGGCCGCGATCCAGCCGTGGATCTCCGGCGCCATCTCCAAGACGGTCAACATGCCGGAGACGGCGACCGTCGAGGAGGTCGAGGAGATCTACTTCGAGGCGTGGAAGCTCGGCGTCAAGGCGCTCGCGATCTACCGCGACAACTGCAAGGTCGGCCAGCCGCTCTCCGCCAAGAAGAAGGAGGACGAGAAGGCCGAGGTGACCGCCAAGACCGAGGAGACCATCCGCGCGGCGGTCGAGAAGGTCGTCGAGTACCGCCCCGTCCGCAAGCGCCTCCCGAAGGGCCGCCCGGGGATCACCACTTCCTTCACGGTCGGCGGTGCCGAGGGCTACATGACGGCCAACTCCTACCCGGACGACGGCCTGGGTGAGGTCTTCCTCAAGATGTCGAAGCAGGGCTCGACCCTCGCGGGCATGATGGACGCCTTCTCCATCGCCGTCTCCGTGGGCCTGCAGTACGGCGTGCCGCTGGAGACCTACGTCTCGAAGTTCACCAACATGCGCTTCGAGCCGGCCGGCATGACGGACGACCCGGACGTGCGGATGGCGCAGTCGATCGTCGACTACATCTTCCGCCGCCTGGCGCTGGACTTCCTGCCCTTCGAGACCCGCTCCGCGCTCGGCATCCACTCCGCCGAGGAGCGTCAGCGCCACCTGGAGACCGGCTCGTACGAGCCGATCGAGGAGGACATCGACGTCGAGGGCCTGGCCCAGTCGGCGCCGCTGGCCGCCGTCCCGGCCGCCCCGCAGCCCGTCGCCGAGGTCCCGGCGCCGAAGCAGGCGCACACCAACGCCGAGCTCGTCGAGATGCAGCTCGGAGTGAGCGCCGACGCCCCGCTGTGCTTCTCCTGCGGTACGAAGATGCAGCGCGCCGGCTCCTGCTACATCTGCGAGGGCTGCGGCTCCACCAGCGGCTGCAGCTGATACCGGACGTCCTGACGCCGCGGGCGCCTGACCGGCGCCGGTAGCGGAGCAGGGCTCCCCAAGGGGGCCGGCCCAAAGGGCCGGTCCCCTTCGGCATGCCAGGAGCCGTGCTTATGCGGTACCAGCTGGTAACCGGCACGGGTTAGGCTCCCCCGCGCGCATCGGGCGCGCACAGCAGGGGGGAAGCACGTGGCCGAGAGCCGGGCCGGAAGAACGAAGCAGAGGGTGAATGCGGGGGCGCAGGCCGTCGCGGCCGTGGTGCTGGTCGGGGGGCTGGCGGGCGGAATCTGGCACGTCCAGGGACAGAAGCGGGAGCGGGCGGAACCGGCCCCGCCCGCCGACTGCTCCCGCTCCCAGCGCGGCACCCTCCCCAAGGGGTACGTCACCGGCGCGCAACTGTGCGAGGCGCTGAACCGCCAGGACCTGCCGGTGCTGCTCGGTACCCCGGGCGAGCGGGCGGAGAACGCGTACGGCAGCGAGGGCTGGGTGGAGATGGCGGGCGACCAGAAGCTCGCCGCCCCGGAGGCGACGGTGCAACTGGGCACGTACGCCCTCAAGATCACGGCCTCGTACGACGACATGCCGGTCGCGGAGGCGGCACAACTGCTCGGGAACGGCGCCCAGGTGCAGACCGTGCTGGGGCACCAGGCGGTCGTCTCCACCGTCCAGGCCACCGCCGTCTCGTTCGACCTCGGGGCCGGCAAGCCCGAGACCGGCCCCGGCGGCCCGGCCCGCAGCCTGCTGGTCGCCGGCAGCGCCAAGGACCGGGGCGACTCGTTCGAGCTCGTCATCTGGCGCCGCGACGGCAAGTCCCCTGACGACCCGGCCCTGTTCCGCGTCGCCGAGAAGGTGCTGCCGACGGTCCCGGGCTGGACCGCGGGCTGAGACGTTCCTGCCCCGCCCCGCCCGCCGGGTGATGATGGGGGCCACGACGACCAACGGGGGGTTGACGATGTGGAGCAGTGAAGAGCTGGACCTGGACGCGTACCTGGCGCGGATCGGGTACGCCGGCGGGCTGGCGCCCACGGAGGAGACGCTGCGCGGAGTGCACCGGGCGCACGTACTGGCCATCGCCTTCGAGAACCTCGACGTGGCGCTGGGCCGGACGCCCGCGCTCGACGTGAAGGGCCTGCAGGACAAGCTGGTCCGGCGCCGCCGGGGCGGCTACTGCTACGAGCAGAACTCGCTGCTCGCGGCCGCGCTGGAGCGGCTCGGCTTCGACGTCGCCGCGCGCGGGGCCCGCAACCGCACCCGCGGCGACGTGTTGACCCCCGTCACCCACGCCGTCCTGGTCGTCGGCGCCGGGGGCCGGTCCTGGCTGGCCGACGCCGGGTTCGGGCACCAGGGGCCGCTGGAGCCGGTGCCGTTGGACGCGACCGGCGAGGTGCGGCAGGGCCCGTGGACGTACGCCCTGGGGCGGGAGGACGGGGGCCTGCACGTGCTGCGCGTCCTGCGCGGTGACGAGGGGTGGCGGGACCTGTACGCCTTCGGGCCGCAGGCCACGTACCCGGTGGACTTCATGCTCATGAACCACTACAGCGCCACCCACCCCCGCTCCCACTTCACGGGGCAGATCGTGGTCCAGCGGGTCGCCGAGGGCGAGCGGGTGGCGCTCGTCCGGGACGAGCTGACCCGGGTGCGGCCGCCGTGGACGGCCGACCGGCGAACCGCCGCGCCCGGCGGGCTGATCGCTCTGCTGGGAAGCGAGTTCGGCATCGAGCTGTCCGAGGCCGACGGGGCGGAACTCGTGCGGACCTACTGCGCGGGAGTCTGACCGGTGGCGCGCTGATCCCCGTACGATGGCGCGGTGCTGGTCAAGTGGATTCGCTGCACGGTGGTGGACCGCCGGGGGTTCGAGCGCGGGCAGCGGAAATGGGCGGGGCTGCCGGGGGAGCCGGGCTTCCGGGGACAGGGCGGCGGTTGGAGCCGCAGCCGCCCCGGGGTGGCGCACGTCTTCGCGTTCTGGGAGAGCCGGTCCTTCTACGACTCCTTCATGGCGCGCTCCCACGACCGGCTCGCCGCCGCGCAGAACGGCACGTACAAGGACGGGCGGGTCACGCTGTTCGACCACCGCTTCGACGTGAAGACCGGTTTCGAGCCGCGCTTCACGGACGCCGACGTGCTGCGGGTGGCCCACTGCAAGGTGCGCGAGGGACGGCTCGACCACTTCGCGCTGATGCAGGAGAAGGTGTGGAACCCGGCCATGGCGGGGTCGCCCGGGATGCTGCGCGGGCTGTTCGGCGAGGCGCCGGGCCGCGAGTTCATGGTGCTGTCGATGTGGCGGTCGGCCGCCGAGCACGGCAAGTACCGCGAGGAGCGGGTGGAGCGGCTGTCGCTGCGGGCCCAGATCGAGGCCGATCTGGAGGGGATCACCGGGGACGTGGTCGACCTGGAGCCGGCCTGGACCGTCTGACGGCCACCGTCGACCGGGCGGCGGCGGGCGCGGTGCGGGGGCCGGGGAGCGTCGTTTCGACGGTGCCGCCCTGCGCCGCTTAGGGTCGGGGGATGCCACGACCGCGCAGAATCGTTCTGCTCCGGCACGGGGAGTCCGTCGGCAACATCGACGACACCGTGTACGAGCGCGAGCCCGACCACGCCCTGGCGCTGACCGCGCTCGGCCGGGCCCAGGCCGTCGAGGCCGGCGCGCGGTTGCGCGAGACCTTCGGCGACGAGGGCGTGAGCGCGTACGTGTCCCCGTACCGCCGCACGCTGGAGACCTTCCGGGGCCTGCGGCTGGACCCCGGCCGGGTGCGGGTGCGGGAGGAGCCGCGGCTGCGCGAGCAGGACTGGGGGAACTGGCAGGAACGCGAGGACGTGCGGCTGCAGAAGGCCTACCGGGACGCCTACGGGCACTTCTTCTACCGCTTCGCCCAGGGGGAGTCCGGCGCCGACGTGTACGACCGCGTCGGGGCCTTCCTGGAGAGCCTCTACCGGAGCTTCGAGGCCCCCGACCACCCGCCGAACGTGCTGCTGGTGACCCACGGGCTGACCATGCGGCTGTTCTGCATGCGCTGGTTCCACTGGTCCGTGGCCGAATTCGAGTGCTTGTCCAATCCTGACAACGGCTCGTTCCGGACCCTGGTCCTGGGTCCGGACGGGCGGTATCGGCTGGATCGGCCCTTCGAGCGGTGGACCACACCCCAGCCATATGACCTGTGGGGCTAGAGTTACGCGGGATGACCCCTGACACCTCCCCCGACCGGCGCTACGCACGCGCCCTGGCCAGCCTTCGCGGGCTGGCGGTGGGTGACGCGCTGGGCTCCCAGTACTTCGTCCCCCAGAACTACCCGCTGCTCAAGCGCCACGAGCTGCCCGACGGCGACTGGCAGTGGACCGACGACACCGAGATGGCCTGCTCGGTGGTCGCCGTCCTGGCCGCGCACGGCCGCGTCGACCAGGACGCGCTCGCGGCCTCCTTCGCCGCGCACCACGACTTCGACCGCGGCTACGGCCCGGCCGTGAACCGCATGCTGCGCCAGGTCCGCGAGGGCGCGGACTGGCGGGAGCTGGCCGCCGCGTTGTTCAACGGCCAGGGCTCGTGGGGCAACGGCGCCGCCATGCGGATCGCCCCGCTCGGCGCCTGGTACGCCGACGACCCCGAGCAGGCCACCCACCAGGCGGAGATCTCCGCGTACACCACCCACCAGCACCGCGAGGCCGTGGTGGGCGCCATGGCGGTGGCCGCGGCGGCCGCGCTGGCCGCCGCCCCGGCCGGGCCCCCGACGCCTCAGGACCTGCTCGACGGCGTGATCGCGCTGGTGCCGCGCAGTGCGGTGGGCGCCGGCCTGCGGCGGGCCCGCGACATGCTGGACTACGGCGACGCGAGCACGGTCGCGGCGGTCCTGGGCTGCGGGCGGCGGACCAGTGCGCACGACACGGTGCCCTTCGCGCTGTGGTCGGCGGCCCGCTCGCTGGGCGACTTCGAGACGGCGTTCTGGACCACCGCGAACGTGGGCGGGGACGTGGACACGACGTGCGCCATCGTGGGCGGCGTGCTCGCCGGCCGGGGCACGGACGTCCTGCCCGACGTCTGGCTGGCCCGCACCGAGGCCCTGCCGGACTGGCTGCCCGCGACCCCTGCCTGAGGTCGGCAGACCGTTCCGGCCCCGCCCGCACGGTCGGCGGCACACCCGTGCGTGCAGGTCGCGGGGGGTGGGGTGTCGCGGGCGGTATCGGGCGGCGTAACCTATCTGGCGCCATGCCGTACGAAGCACCCACCCACACCGTCGAGCGCTCCCTCCGCGCAACCACCGGAGCCAAGGTCATCGCCGGGGTCGACGAGGTCGGACGAGGGGCCTGGGCCGGTCCGGTGACCGTGTGCGCGGCGATCACGGGACTGCGCCGCCCGCCCGAGGGACTGACCGACTCCAAGCTCCTCACCCCCAGGCGACGCGACGAACTCGCGCTCGTGCTCGAGGGCTGGGTGACGGCGTACGCCCTCGGCGACGCCTCCCCCGAGGAGATCGACGCCCTGGGCATGACGGCGGCCCTCCGGCTGGCCGCCGTGCGCGCGCTCGACGCGCTGCCGGTGCGCCCGGACGCGGTGATCCTGGACGGCAAGCACGACTACCTGGGCGCGCCCTGGCAGGTCCGTACGGTCATCAAGGGCGACCGGTCGTGCGTCGCGGTGGCGGCCGCCTCGGTCATCGCCAAGGTCCGCAGGGACCGGATGATGGCCGAACTCGGCCCCGACACAGAAGACTTCGCCTTCGCGGACAACGCCGGCTATCCCTCGCCGGTGCACCGTGCGGCTCTGGAGGTGCGGGGTCCGACCCCGTACCACCGGCTGTCGTGGTCGTACCTCGACGCGCTGCCGCAGTGGCGGCACCTCAAGAAGGTACGCAAGTCCGACGAGGCGCTGGAACTGGAAAGCGGAGGCCAACTCGGCTTCGATTTCTGATCGCACGTACGTACCACCATCCGGTATGACTCGTACCGGAGTTTGACAGACATCCACTCATGCCTCCTGAGGAGCCTCAGATTCACGAGAGTGCCCAGGGTCCCGCGGCGAACCCGGCCCCGAGCCGTTCCGCGCAGACCCCTCGTCCCGTACCTGGTCCGCGTCCCGCCGCCGCTCGGCCCGGGCGCCCCGGTCCCTCCCCGGCGGCGGCGAGCCGTGCGGGTGAAGCCCCCCGGCCCGCCCCGCCGGCGCCGCGCGTCCCGCAGCAGGCGGCCAAGCCCGCACCCCGCCCGGCGGCCCCCGTTCCGGCTGCTCCCGCCGTTCCCGCTGCGGCCGGCACCGCGCCGTCCGTCTCGACGGCCGTGCCGCAGGTCCAGCTGATCCCCGCTCCGGCGCAGGGTGCCCTCGACGCCGCCGAGGAGGCCGTGGACCTGCTGCTCGACAACGGTCGTGCGCCGGGCGACATCCTGGTGCTGACCACGGGTGAGGCGCACCCGTGGGCCGCGCACGAACTCACCTTCGGCGAGGCCTCGTACTGGGCGCAGCACGACGCCCGGGACGACGTCTTCTACGCGGACGCGGCGCAGGCCGAACGGGCGGCCGTCCGCCCGGTCGTGGTCGTCGCCGCCAACGGCGGGTCCGAGGAACTGGTCGCGCGGGCGCTGCCCGTGGCGCTGGGTCGGGCCGCGACGCTGCTGATCGTGTGCGGCGATCCGCAGCAGTTCAACTCCGTGCTGGGCGCGGGCGTCTGACGCCCTGTGGTCCCGCCGCCTCCGCCGGCGGGACCGCCCGGTGGGGCACTCCTCGGCGGGGCGCCCCACGGAAGGTCGGCGTACGGCGCCGCGGCGGCGGCCCGGGCGGCGGCCGCCTCGGCGGCGGCGCCGACCGCCTAGGCGGCCCCTCGCGATGACCGTCCGAGAGGCCGCTCGGCACGGGCGCTCAGCGCGCCGCGGTGCGGCGCAGGGGCTCGATCGCCCCGGGGCCCATGCGCGGGGTCAGGCGACCCGCGTCGGGGACCGACTCGGCCAGTCGCAGCGGGCGCGAACCGGCGCTGGGCTGACGGCCGCCGCGGCCCTCACCGAGCACCTGCCAGCCGCCGCGGGTCAGCGTCACGTACGCGCCGCAGCGCAGGCCGTGCAGGGTGCAGGCGTCGCGCAGGCCCCACATCCAGGCGCCGTCCTCCTCGGTCCAACGCTCGTCGCCGTCGCGGCAGAAGAGCAGGACCGCCGTGCGCACCGGCGTTCTTCGGCGCAGGTCGTGCGGGAGCACCCGACGCAGCCGGGACAGCAGCGCGTTCCGGTAGTCCCAGCCGTCGGCGGACGCGACCGCCTGGCTGAACGAGGCGCTCGCCACGAGCCGGTCCTCCGGCCCGAGCACGGCCACCACGGCGGTGCGCGGCACGGGGCTGTGGCGGGCGTACAGACCGGCGACGACCTCGCGCGGGTTGCGCAGCAGGGGGATGCCCGCCTCGGCCCACTCGGAGGGTTCCAGCAGACGGCCGTGGCCGTGGCGGCTGGTGTTCCCCGTGGCGTCGGATATCTGCGCGGCTGCGGACGGAGCGAATCCGAAGGTCACGGTCCTCCCTTCGGCTGGCGCCCGCGGACGGGCACGGACGAGTGCTGGCACGCCGCGGCGCAGCCCGAAGAAGGGCCGACGAGCCGGTGCGGGGGCACCCCAATTCTGGCGTGGCCCGTCAGTGTGCGGCAACGAGCATTTGACGTCACCGACCGGATTCGGTCGGTATGCCGTTCATATCCTTCCCCGATACGCCCTGTACACGCCGCTGTTGACGCAACGCCTTACTGCTGAACCGCAAGGACCAGCGGAAACACCCCTTCTGCGCCTGCCTTCCTGAGCAGTCGGGCGGCTACGGCGAGTGTCCAACCGCTCTCCGCGCGGTCGTCCACGAGCAGGACCGGACCACCCGAACCGGCCACGGCGTCCGCGAGTTCTCTAGGGACCGTCAAGAGCTGGTGCAGGGCCCTGACCCGCTGGGCGCTGTTGGAGGACGGCAGCCCGAACTCCGGGGTGTCGCCCGCGTACTCCACCGTGCCGAGGAGCGGCATCCGGCCGACCTCCGCGATGCGGGCGGCCAGCGAGCCGATCAGCTGCGGTCGGGTGCGGGAGGCCATCGCCACCACGCCCACCGGCCGGGGCGGGGCGTCCGGGGCGCCCGAGGCCCAGCCGCCCGGGCCGCGCGCCCAGTCGGCCAGCACGCTGACGACCGCCTGCGCGACATCGTCCGGCACGCGCACGTCCGGTGCCTGCGGGGCGAACATCGGACGCAGGCGGTTGCCCCAGCCGATGTCGGAGAGCCGGCCCAGGGCCCGCCCGGTGCCGGCCTGCTCGCCGGCCGGGATCCGCCCCTTGAGGTCCACGCCCACCGCCGGCAGGCCCGTCGGCCACATCCGGCGAGGCTCCAGCTCCACCCCGGGGCGGCTCAGCTCGCCGCGCGCGCTGTCCAGCGCCGCCTGCGAGACGTCCGCCGTGTACCGGGCGCCGGCGCAGTTGTCGCAGCGGCCGCACGGGGCGGCCTCCTCGTCGTCCAACTGGCGGCGCAGGAACTCCATGCGGCACCGGGTCGTGGCCGCGTACTCCCGCATGGCCTGCTGCTCCGCGGCCCGCTGGCGGGCCACCCACGCGTACCGCTCCGCGTCGTACGCCCACGGCTGCCCGGTGGCGGTCCAGCCGCCCTTCACCCGGTGCACCGCGCCGTCCACGTCGAGGACCTTGAGCATCGTCTCCAGGCGGGTGCGGCGCAGGTCCACCAGCGGCTCCAGCGCGGGCAGCGACATCGGGCGGTCGGACCGCGCCAGGACGTCGAGGGTCCGGCGCACCTGCTCCTCGGGCGGGAAGGCCACCGAGGCGAAGTACTGCCAGATCGCCTCGTCGTCGCGGCCCGGCAGCAGCAGCACCTCCGCGTGCTCCACGCCGCGGCCGGCGCGGCCCACCTGCTGGTAGTAGGCGATGGGGGAGGACGGCGAGCCCAGGTGCACCACGAAGCCGAGGTCGGGCTTGTCGAAGCCCATGCCCAGGGCGGAGGTGGCCACCAGCGCCTTCACCCGGTTGGCCAGCAGGTCCTCCTCTGCCTGCATGCGGTCCGCGTTCTCCGTGCGGCCGGTGTACGAGGCCACGGCGTGCCCGCGCTGGCGGAGGTACGCCGTCACCTCCTCGGCGGCGGCCACGGTGAGGGTGTAGACGATGCCCGAGCCGGGCAACTCGTCGAGGTGGTCGGCCAGCCAGGCCAGCCGGTGCGGGTTGTCGGGCAGCTGCAGGACCGCCAGGCTCAGGCTCTCGCGGTCCAGCGGGCCGCGCAGGACCAGCGCGTCGGTGCCCGCCCCCGTGCCCAGTTGCTCGGCCACGTCGGCCGTGACCCGGGCGTTGGCCGTCGCCGTCGTCGCCAGGACCGGGACCCCGGGCGGCAGGTCGGCGAGCATCGTGCGCAGCCGGCGGTAGTCGGGGCGGAAGTCGTGTCCCCAGTCGGAGATGCAGTGCGCCTCGTCGACCACCAGCAGGCCGGTGGCCGCGGCGAGCTTGGGCAGCACCTGGTCGCGGAACTCGGGGTTGTTGAGCCGCTCCGGGCTCACCAGCAGCACGTCGACCTCGCCCGCGGCGACCTCGGCCTGGATGGTCTCCCACTCCTCCGGGTTGGCCGAGTTGATCGTGCGCGCATGGATGCCCGCGCGCGCGGCCGCGTCCACCTGGTTGCGCATCAGCGCCAGCAGCGGCGAGACGATGACCGTCGGACCGCTGCCCCGGGCCCGCAGCAGGGACGTGGCGACGAAGTACACCGCCGACTTGCCCCAGCCCGTCCGCTGCACGACCAGCGCCCGGCGCCGGTCCGCGACCAGCGCCTCGATCGCGCGCCACTGGTCCTCGCGCAGCCGGGCGGTGCCCGACCGGTCACCGACGAGGCGGGCGAGTACGGAATCGGCCTGGGCCCTGAGGTCTGCGTTCATACCTCCATGCAACCCGATGCCGCTGACATCGCGCGAATGCCGCTCGGGCCTGTGGATAACGTTATCCACAGGCCTGGCGGGGCGGGGGCGGTCCGCGGGACCGTCGGGGCATGGCGAACCACTTCGACTCCACCGGTCCCGACTCCTTCGACCCGCGCCCCTTCGACCCGCGCCCCCTCGACCCGCGCCCCCTCGACCCGCGCCCCTTCGACTCGCGCCCGTTCGACCCGCGTTCCCACGACTCCCGGCCGCCCGGCCCCCGGGCCCACGACCCCCGTCCGCACGATGCCCTCGCACACGACCCGCTCGCGGACGGGTCCGGTCCTCCCGGTTCCCGCGAGCGGGACGCCCTGGCCCGCGGCGCGTTCCCGGACGAGCAGCAGATCACCCTGCGCAGTCCGGCCGAACTGGCCGACGCCCTGCCGTACATGCTGGGCTACCACCCGGACGACTCGATCGTGATGGTCGCCGTGCACGGCAGCGGCGGACGCTTCGGAGGCCGGCTGCGGGTCGGCATCCCATCCGCACCAGAGGAATGGGAGGACCTCGCCGCCCAGGCCGCCGAAACCCTGGTCGAGGGCAGCGAGCGGCGCGGCGGCCGCCCCGACGGCATCGTCGTCTTCCTCTGCCAGGACCCGGACGAGGGCGAGACACCCGCCCAGGTCATGGCGAGGCTGCGGCCCCTGGCCCAACGACTGCGGGTGGCGAGCGGGTCGCTCGACGTCCCGGTGCTGGAGGCACTGTGCCTCTCCGGCGGCCGGTACTGGAGCTACTGCTGCCCCGACGCACGCTGCTGCCCGGACGAGGGCAGCCCGGTGGCCCTGCCGGGAACCTCGGTCATGGCCGCGGCGGCCACCTACGCCGGACTGCAGGTCCGGGGCTCCCTGAAGGAGCTGGAGGCGCGGCTCGCCCCCCTCACCGGGGCGACCGCCGACGAGCAGGTACGGGCGCTGGACCGGGCCGCCGCCGCGCTGGTCCCGAGGATCCTGGAAGGCGGCTCGCGGGACGAGGTGGCCGCCGAGACCCTCGGCCTCGCGCGCACCGTGATGCGCTGCCTGGCCCGGGCCACGCCGGAGGACGGCGGACCCAGCTCGGACGCGTGGGACGACGCCCTGGTCACCGATGACGACGCGGCCCGGCTCATCCTCGGCCTCCAGGACCGCCGGACCCGCGACGTGGCCGCCGAGTGGATGGAGGGAGAGGAGGCCGGCCCCGCGCTGCGGCTGTGGCGCGCTCTGGCCCGCCGCTGCACGGGGGAGTACGCGGAGCACGCGGCGGCCCCGCTCACCCTCGCGGGCTGGGTCGCCTGGTCCCTGGGCGACGAGCCCAGCGCCCGAGTGGCCCTCTCCCGCGCGCTGGGCGCAGACCCCGGCTACCGCTTCGCGCTGCTGCTCCACCACGCGTGCAACGCGGCGCTGGACCCCGAGACCCTGCGGCAGTGCCTGCGCGAGGAACGCGGGCGCCGCGCCTCGGAACCGCCGGACTGGGCCCGGGAGCCGCTCGCCACGACGGCGGAGGGGACCGTGGCGCCCGTCCCGGACGGCGGGCGGTCGCCGGGGGAGTGGCCGGGCCGGGACGCGTCGGCAGTGCCGCTGACCCCGGCACCCGCACCGCAAGCGCCGTCGCAGCCCGGTCTCCGGGACCGCGGGGGCCCGGACGAGCCGCGCACCGGTCGCGCGGGCGCCCGTCCCGCCGGGCCGGGACCCGCGAGGGCCGGGAGGACCGGGCCGCGGCGCACGGCGCCGACCGGGCGGGAGACGAAGGGCGCGCGGCGCGGCCGCAAGGGCGTGGCGGGAGGCTCGCCATGAGCGGGTACCACGTGTGCCGACGGCCCGTGACCCGGCCGCCCGCTGCAGCGTTCAGCTCAGTGGTGGAGGAAGCCCTGCCGCGCCGCCGCCCAGCGAAACCGTCCGGAACGCAGACAAGGCGTCGCATGGCCCACCCCGTTCCCCCCGCCCGCCGGCCGCCGTCGTCGGTGCCGCCCCCCGCCGTCCCGCCCGGCCGCGCCCCGCGCGCCCCGGCCCGGAGGCCAGCCGAGCTCCCACCCGTCCACGCCGCGCTGATCTGCGTGGCTGCGCCCTGCCTCGCCATCTCGCCCGAGCACGGCCAGCTCACCGGCCGGGGTCTGGACGGCATCTACCGCGCCGGCCGCCGGCTCCTGTCGCGCTGCCTGTTGCGGGTCGCCGGCCGCGACCCGGTGTCCGTCCAGGGCCGCAGCCTGGGCGCGGACCGGGCCGGGTTCACCGCCACCGTGCGCACCGGCGCCGACCCCGGACCGGACCCGGACATCAGCGTCGACCGGGTCCGGCACGCGGACGGCACCGAGCGCATCACCCTGCGCAGCTTCGCCGCGCGCCCGCTGCGGCTGCCCGTGGAGATCTCCCTCGGCACCGACCTGGCGGAGCTGGGGGCGGTCGCCGCCGGCCGGGCGGGGCCCGACGTGCCCGCCGGGGTGCACGCGGGGGGCCTGCGGTGGAGCACCGCCGACGCGCAGGCCGTCACCACCGCCGAACCACCGCCGGACGACGCCCTGGCATCGATGGGTCTGCTGCGCTGGGAACTCGACCTGGCTCCCGGCGAGGCCCGCACCATCGAACTGCGCACCAGCCAGGACCGCGTCCCCCGACCGCCCGTGGCCCAGCTCGCCGGCCCCCTGGCCGAGGCTCGCGCGGAGGGCGACGACGACCCCCGGATCGAGCGGTTGTTCCGGAGCAGCGTGGACGATCTGCGGGCCCTCCTCCTGAGGGACCCCGCCGAGCCGGCCGATGCCTTTGTGGCGGCCGGGGTGCCGTGGCGGTGCGGGCTCGCACCGGCCGAGTCCCTGTGGGCGGCCCGGATGGCCCTCCCGCTGGGCCCGGGGCTCGCAGCCGGCACCCTGCGCGCCCTGGCGCGCACCCAGGTGGAGGGCAGGGGCCCGGACGCCGGCTGGATCCCCGGACCGCTGCGCGCGGCCGGCCACCGGCTGCCCCCCGGGTGCACCGGCACCGAAGCCACCCTCGCCTTTCCCGCGGTCCTGGCCGAGGCCCGCCGGTGGGGGCTGCCCGACCCGGAGATCGCCGCCCTCCTGCCCGCCGCCGAACGCTGCCTGGCCTGGCTGCGCAGTGCCGTCGGGGACGACGGCTTCGTGGCGGACCCGGCCGCCGGGCCGAGCCGCTGCGAGACCCAGGCGCACGCCCACCGGGCCGCACTCCTCGGTGCCGAGCTGCTGGAGGCCCACGGCCGGTCCGGGGCCGAGGAGTGGCGGGAGTGGGCCGCCGCCCTGCGCGAGCGGTTCCGCGAGGCCTTCTGGACCGAGACGCCCGCCGGGGGCGCACCGGCGGCCGCGCTCCGCCCCGACGGCAGACCCGTGGCCCACCTCGGCGGCGCCGCGGCCCACCTGCTCGACACCGGACTGCTCGGCGGCGGTCGTCTCGCCCCCGGCCTCCTCGACCGGGTCCGGACCGAGCAGCTCGCCCGCCTGCTCGGCGCCCCCGCCATGGACTCCGGTTGGGGGCTGCGCAGCCTCGGTGCCAAGGAGCCCGGCCACAACCCCTTCGGGCACCGCTCCGGGGCGGTGCGGGCGCACGAGACCGCTGTGGCCGTCACCGGGCTGGCGGCGGCAGGGTTCGACAAGGAGGCCACCGGGCTGCTGCGGGGCCTGTTGGACGCCGCGGAGTGCTTCGGTTTCCGACTGCCCGAGATGTACGCGGCCCCGCAGCGCACCGCGGGCAGCGCCCCGCTTCCCCATCCGGCGGCCTGCCGCCCGGCGGCGGTCGCGGCTGCCGCGGGGATCCACGTCCTGACCGCGCTCGCCGGCATCCGCCCCGACGCACCGGCGGGCGCGGTGGCGCTGGATCCCGTCAGCAGCGCCCCGCTCGGGGCGCTGAGGCTCTCCGGGCTGCGCGTGGCGGGGGAGCCCTTCGCGGTCCGGATCAGCCGCCTCGGGCTGGGCATGGTCGAGGAGGCCGCCGATGCGCTGCAACTGGGTGTCTGAAGCGGCTGCACTCCTGGTGCGGATGGTGAAGGAGATCGAGAAAGGACTGTTTATCGTCAGGCAGACGACTATGATCGCGGCATGTCGCCCTACGACCCGTCGGCCTTCCCGCCCTTCGCAGTCACCGTCGACCTGGTCGTGCTCACCGTACGGCGCCACGCGCTCTGCGCGCTGGTCGTCCGCCGGGGTGAGCAGCCGTTCCAGGGGCGCTGGGCGCTGCCCGGCGGCTTCGTCCGGGGAGACGAGGACCTGTCGGCCGCCGCGGCCCGCGAGCTCTCCGAGGAGACGGGCCTGTGCGTCCACGACCCGGCCGAGCCCGGAGCCGGCGACGGGGCGCACGCGCACCTGGAGCAGCTCGCCACGTACGGGGATCCCAAGCGGGACCCCCGCATGCGGGTCGTCAGCGTCGCCCACCTCGTCCTCGCACCCGACCTGCCCGCCCCCCGGGCCGGCGGCGACGCCAACAGCGCCCGCTGGGCGCCGGTCGACGAACTCCTCGACGTCGAGGGCGGCTTCGTACGGGAGGGTGAGGTCGGGCAGCTCGCGTTCGACCATGCGAGGATCCTCGCCGACGGCGTGGAGCGCGCCCGCTCCAAGATCGAGTACTCCTCGCTCGCCACCGCCTTCTGTCCGCCGGAGTTCACCGTCGGCGAGCTCCGCCGGGTGTACGAGGCGGTGTGGGGCGTCGCACTCGACCCGCGCAACTTCCACCGCAAGGTCACCGGCACGCCGGGCTTCCTGGTGCCGGCCGGTGGGACCACGACCCGCCAGGGCGGCCGGCCGGCCCAGCTGTTCCGCGCCGGCGGCGCCACCCTCCTGAACCCGCCGATGCTCCGGCCGGAGATCTGACGGGGCGTCCGTCCGTCCGTACGTCCGGCTCGGCCGCGTCGGCGGACCGGCGGGCTCCGTCGACTCGGTCGCGCCCACGGTCCGCCGTGAGCCCCGCCGAGGGGTCGCGCGGTTCCGGGGGATGGCGCACGGGTCCCGCGTGACCACGCCCCGCGCTCCCGCGCGCCCGCCGCGCGTGTGCGCGACCGTCCGTGGGCGAGGGGGCGGAGTGCGAGACCGTCGGGGCCGGGTGGTCCTGTCGTGCGTGGTCGGGCGGCGTGTGCGGGTGCGGCCGGAGGCCTGACGGGGTGGGGCGGCGCGGGCCAAGTTACAGCAAAAATCGGACATATCGCGTTATCTTCCCGTGGTACCCCCCACCGTGCCGCAGAGCGGTCTCACCTCCCGCGAGAGAAGCGCGATGCTCCAGGCCATCGGAATCACCAGTGCCCCCCGCAAGAACCTCCCGCCCGCCGTGGACGACCTCACGTTCGAAGCCCATCCCGGCAGGGTGACCGCCCTGCTCGGGGAGCCGGGCGCGGGCAAGACCACGGCGCTCCGGCTGATGCTCCAGCTGGAACCGGGCCGTGGCGTCACGTACTTCCGCGGGCGCCCGCTGCACCGGATCCCGCATCCGGCCCGCGAGGTCGGCGTACTGCTCGGCGACGTACCGGGTCACCCGGCCCGCACGGTGCGCGGCCAGCTGCGCATGCTCTGCGCCGCCGTGGGGGTGCCGGCCGACCGCGCCGACACCCTCCTCGACGTGGTCGGCATCGCCGGGCTGCGCGACGAACGCCTCGGCTCGCTGTCCCTCGGCATGGACCGCCGGGTCGGAATCGCGGCCGCGCTGCTCGCCGATCCCTGCACGCTGCTGCTCGACGAGCCCTCCGACGGCCTCTCGCCGCGCGACCGGACCTGGCTGCACGGCCTGCTGCGCGGGCACGCCACGCTCGGTGGCGCCGTCCTGTTCACCACCTCCGACCCGAAGGAGGCCGCGCGCAGCGCCGACCGGGTCGTGTGCATCGAGGGCGGCCGGCTGGTCGCCGACCAGGAGGCGACCGAGTTCGCGCGCACCCGGCTGCGCCCCCGTGTCGCCGTGCGCACGCCGTACGCCGCTCGGCTCGCCACCCTGCTCGGCCGCGAGGCCCGGGCCGCGCGGCGCTCCGTCGAGGTGGTCGAGGAGAGCGGCAGCCGGCTGTCGGTCTACGGCAGCAGCTGCGCCGAGATCGGTGAGGCCGCCTACCGCCACGGCGTGCTGCTCCACCAACTCGCGGACGAGACCGTGGACTCCGCCCTGCACTCCGCCGTTCCCCACCCCGCCCCCGGCGCGCCGGAACCCCCCACCGCCGGACCTTCACCGTCCCCGGCCCCGGTCGCCCCCTCGGATCCGGCTTCCGCGGCATGGACGGACCCGGACCCGGCGGCCCCGGCGTCGTCGGACGCGACCTCGGCGGCATGGACGGACCCGGACCCGGCGGCCCCGGCGTCGTCGGACGCGACCTCGGCGGCCTGGACGGTCTCGGGTCCGGCGGCCCCGGCGCCCTGGGACCCGGCTGCTCGGACGGCGATGGTCGCCGGGCGGGCTCCCGCGGCCTCGGCGCCGTCCGGGACGGCTTCCCCGGCTGCGAGCGAGCCGTCGCCGGGCGCCCCCTCCGCCTACGGCATGGCCGACGCGGTACCGGGGGGCGCGGGCTGGGCGGTTCTGGAGTCGGTGGCGGACGGCGCGGAGGGCTCCCGCGGTACGGGGGGCGAGGCGACCAGGCCGCGCTCCCCGATCGGCACCAAGGGGGCCGTGCTGCCCCCGTGGACCGGGCCCGGGCTGCTGGTGCCGGGACCCGCCTCCGGCGGCACGCCGGCGGCCTACGGCCCCGGCTCGTCCGGAGGGAGGCCGGGAGCCTCCGGAACCGGCGCGGCGGCCGGGGCGGTCGGCTCCGACGCGGCGCCCGCCGACGGTGCGGGCGCGGCCGACCACGACCGGTCGGGGAACCGGAGCGCGCTGGGCGCGGTCCGGGCGCGCAGGGAGGCCGGTGAGTGGGGCGGTGCCGGCCACGGTGAGCGGAGCGGCCTGCTGCACGGCGACGGTCCGGCGGACTCCGGACCCCACGACGGCCGGGGCCCCGATCCCTCGGCGCCCGCCGGGACGTCCGGCACGGCCGACGGACCGGCCCGCCCGGTGGCGCACGGCGCGGGCTCGACGCCCGGCACCGCCGCGCCCCGGCCCTACCCACCGTCCGACGACCGCGCGCCGGTGTCGTCGGCGACGGGACACCCCGCCGCGCCGCGGCCCGCCGCGGCGTCCGGCGACGGCGTGGTCGTGCGGCCCCCCGCGGAGGGCGGCGGCGAGGCCGGGGTGTGGTCGATCGCGGAGTACGGCGATGACCCCGGCACGGCGTCCGCCGGGCCGGCGGTCGGCCGCGTGGAAACGGGGCCGACGGCCGGGTACGGCGACCGGGCCGAGGCCTGGCGGGCCGCGGGGGTGTCGGACGGCCCCCGCAGGGCGGCCGGCGGGCCGCTCCCCGACACCGTCGCGTTGCGAACGTCCGGGTGCGACGAAACCACCGGCGTGCGGCCCCGTGGGGCCGGTGACGGGTCGTCCGGGGGAGCGTCCGACGGCCCGGGGCCGGTGCGGGGCGGCGAGGGGCGGCGGGGCCGGCACGCGCGGGCGTTGCCGCCGATCGCGCCGCCCCTGACGGTGCGGCGCATCGGCGGACCGCTGCGGCCGCTGCGCTACGAGCTGCGGCGCGCCTTCGGGACGCGGACCGCGACCGTCGTCGTCCTGGCCGCGACCGTCCTGTCGACGCTCTTCGCGGTGCTGCTCGCCCGCGGCGGCCAGGTCCCGCAGCCGCGGCTGCTCGCGGCCTGGCCGGGGTACCTCCCGCTGCCCCCCGCCGCGCTGGCCGCGGGCCTGCTCGGCGCGCTCTCCTTCGGCGAGGAGTACCGGTACCCCGCCCTGGCCGCGGACCGCGGCACCGTGCCGCGGCGCCTGGGGCTGCTGCTCGCGAAACTCGGCGTCTCCGCCGCCCTCGCCCTCCTGATCGGCGCCCTCGCCGTGGCCGCCGACGCCGGCGCCCTGCGCCTCGTCTACGACGCCGACCTCGTCGACGTCCCGGCGAACCGGATCGGCCCGGCCGCCAGTTGGGCGGGGCTGCTGGTGGGCTGCGCCTGGGCCGGCGTACTCGCCTCCGGCGTCTTCCGCGCCACCACCGCCGGAGTGGCCGCGGTCCTCGCCGTCCCCGTGGCCGTCGTGCCCCTCGTGCGCAAGGTCCTCGACGGGCCCGCCGCCCACACCACCGCGGGGATCGCGGCCCGGCTGCGGCACCTGGCGTGGGCGCAGGTCCCGCCGGAGGCCGACCGGGTCGTCATGGGGGCCTTGCGGGTGATGGCCCAACCCGTCGGCAGCGCACTCGTGTTGTCTTTGGTGGTCCTCATGTGTGCGTACGGGTTCACAGGACTGCGAAGCCGGGTGCACTGGTGATCGTTTGAGATCGTGAAGAGCCGGATTCAGTTCGTGGGGACCGCAACTCCCCCGAAATGGCCCGGTTCTTTACGATAACGCGTCAATTGCGCAGGTGGCACCGATCACCCTTTCGTGTGCTTTTCACCAAAGACCTCAAGGGCCGTGGAACCGGAGCCGACAAAGGAGTCGTGAGTACCCTTGCGCATTCCATGATGTCCGCCGCCCGCCATGCCGACTCCGGCCTCGCCGGCCCGGGCGAACTCGGCCGCTACCCCTACGCGGACGCCCCCGGCGCCGACCGCGTCGGAGCGCCCCACTGGGACGGCCCCGACGTCGAGTTGAGCCGGGTCGGCCGGCGGGCGGCGGGCAGCCGCGGCCGCGGGCTCCACGGCCAACTCGTACAGCAGCTCGGACAGATGATCGTCTCCGGCGACCTGGGCGCGGACCGTCCGCTGGTCCCGGAGGAGATCGGGCAGCGCTTCGAGGTCTCCCGCACCGTCGTCCGCGAGTCCCTGCGCGTCCTGGAGGCCAAGGGCCTCGTCAGCGCCCGCCCCAACGTCGGCACCCGGGTCCGTCCCGTCAGCGACTGGAACCTGCTCGACCCCGACATCATCGAGTGGCGGGCCTTCGGCCCCCAGCGAGAGGACCAGCGCCGCGAGCTCAACGAGCTCCGCTGGACCATCGAACCGCTGGC
The DNA here is from genome assembly GCF_000719335.1 of Streptomyces sp. NRRL S-87. Lineage (GTDB taxonomy): Bacteria > Actinomycetota > Actinomycetes > Streptomycetales > Streptomycetaceae > Streptomyces. The sequence goes on along the minus strand of NZ_JOGB01000041.1, from coordinate 23,966 downwards.
CGCCCGCCTCGCCGCCGGGCACGGCCGCCAGGACGTCCAGCAGCGCCTCTCCGACATGGTCGAGATCATGGGCCACGCCCTCGGCCAGGGCGACGCGATCACCTTCGCGCGCGCCGACAACGAGTTCCACGCCCTGCTCATCCAGGTCGCCGGCAACCGCATGCTGGAGCACCTCTCCGGCATCGTCGCCGCCGCCCTCCAGGTCTCCGGCAGCCCCGCCACCGCCTGTGACCGCCCCAGCGAGACCTCGGTCGCGCACCACGCCCGGATGGTCGAGGCCCTCGCGGCCGGCGACTCCCAGGCCGCCGAGTCCGCCATGCGCCAGCTGCTGACGGTGCACCCGGAGGTGGAGCGCGTCGTCCCCGCCCCGCGCGAGCACTGAGCCGCCCCCGTCGCCGGACCTCGAGGGGTCCGGCGACACCGCTGTGAGCGGGGCCGGCGACCGCTCGTACGACGCCCCGGACCTGCTCCTGACGGGTCCGGGCGGGCTGCTGGTACGAGCGTATGAACGGGTTTCGCCGCAATAGGGGTGTGACTCGGGCCACGAAGATTGGGCGTAACGCTCCGCGAGGTTGCGCGATGACCTAAGAGGTGATGGCCGACGGAGGGAAACAGCTGCCTCTCAGGGCGCTGTGCAGCTCCCCGGTCCCAGCCCGCGCCGCCGGCCCATTCCCCGCCGGTGGTCGTCGGCTCCGGTCCAGCACCAGGACGGGGGCCGGATGCCGTTCCCATCGTTCCGAGAGGTTGTTCGTGTCGGCCAGCACATCCCGTACGCTCCCCCCGGAGATCTCCGAGTCCGAGTCTGTCATGGCGCTCATCGAGCGGGGAAAGGCTGAGGGTCAGATCGCCGGCGATGACGTGCGTCGGGCCTTCGAGGCTGACCAGATTCCGCCAACCCAGTGGAAGAATGTTCTGCGCAGCCTCAATCAGATCCTCGAGGAAGAGGGTGTGACGCTGATGGTCAGTGCCGCGGAGTCGCCCAAGCGCACCCCCCGCAAGAGCGTCGCAGCGAAAACCCCCGTCAAGCGCACGGCCACGAAGACGGTGGCGGCCAAGCAGACCGCCGCCAAGGCCACGGCCCCCGCCGAGCCGGCGGCCGGAACGGTGGACCCGGACGCCCCTGCCGACGACGCCGAGGCGGAGACCGCGCCCGCGAAGAAGGCCGCGCCGGCCAAGAAGGCCGCGGCGAAGAAGGCCGCCCCGGCCAAGAAGGCGGCGGCCAAGAAGACCGCCGCGAAGAAGACCGCCGGGAAGAAGGACTCCGACGAGGGCTCCGAGGAGGAGCCGCTCGAGGAGGGCCCCGGCAAGGGCGGACCGGAGGAAGAGGAAGAGACCGGCGGCGAGGCCAAGGGCTTCGTCCTGTCCGACGACGACGAGGACGACGCGCCCGCCCAGCAGGTCGCGGTGGCCGGCGCCACCGCCGACCCCGTCAAGGACTACCTCAAGCAGATCGGCAAGGTCCCCCTGCTCAACGCGGAGCAGGAGGTCGAGCTCGCCAAGCGAACCACCTGCTGGAGGCCAACCTCCGCCTCGTGGTCTCGCTCGCCAAGCGCTACACCGGCCGCGGCATGCTCTTCCTGGACCTGATCCAGGAGGGCAACCTGGGTCTGATCCGCGCGGTCGAGAAGTTCGACTACACCAAGGGCTACAAGTTCTCCACGTACGCGACCTGGTGGATCCGGCAGGCGATCACCCGCGCCATGGCCGACCAGGCCCGCACCATCCGCATCCCCGTGCACATGGTCGAGGTCATCAACAAGCTCGCCCGCGTGCAGCGCCAGATGCTCCAGGACCTGGGCCGCGAGCCCACCCCGGAGGAGCTCGCCAAGGAGCTCGACATGACCCCCGAGAAGGTCATCGAGGTCCAGAAGTACGGCCGCGAGCCGATCTCCCTGCACACCCCGCTCGGCGAGGACGGCGACAGCGAGTTCGGTGACCTCATCGAGGACTCCGAGGCGGTCGTGCCGGCCGACGCCGTCTCCTTCACGCTGCTGCAGGAACAGCTCCACTCGGTGCTCGACACCCTCAGCGAGCGCGAGGCCGGCGTGGTCTCGATGCGGTTCGGCCTCACCGACGGCCAGCCCAAGACCCTCGACGAGATCGGCAAGGTCTACGGCGTCACGCGCGAGCGGATCCGGCAGATCGAGTCCAAGACCATGTCCAAGCTGCGCCACCCGTCCCGCTCCCAGGTGCTGCGCGACTACCTGGACTAGGGGCTGCCCGAAGCAGGCCCGCAGGACACCCCTTAGCCCGACCGGCGGTACGTACGCAGGCCCGGACCCCGCGTGGGGCCGGGCCTTCGCCGTGCGCGCCCCGACCGGCCGTCCCACTCTGGGTGGAGTCACGTACACCCAGAGTCAGGAGGCCCCATGCGTCGTCCCATTGCCCGCGCCCTGGCCGGAGCACTGACCCTGCTGGCGGGGGCGGCCGCGGGACCGCTGGCCGCGGCCCCTCCCGTCGCGGCCGACAGCGGGGTGATCGGCGGACGGCAGGTGCGTGCGGCGGAGAACCCCTGGGTGGTGGCGCTGGCCAGTCGTGACCGGTTCGGGCGTACGCGGGCGGGCCAGTTCTGCGGGGGAGTGGTGATCGCGCCCCGGGCGGTGCTCACCGCGGCGCACTGCCTGGCCCGCCAGGTGCTCGGCGGGTCCGTGGCGGCGACCCGGGACCTGCGGGTGATCGCGGGGCGCAGCGACCTGCTCGGGGTCGGCGGCCGGGAGATCGCGGTGCACGGGGCCTGGACGAACCCGGAGTACGACGCCTACACGAACGCCGGGGACTTCGCGGTGCTGACCCTGGCCGAGGAGGTGCCGGCCCGGTACGTCCTGCCGCTGGCCGGTCCGGGCGACTCCCGGTACGGGGCGGGGTCCGGGGCGACGGTGTACGGCTGGGGGGACACGACGGGCCTCGGTGACTACGCGTACGCGCTGCGGGCGGCACCGGTGACGGTGTTGGCGGACGAGGTGTGCGAGGAGGCCTACCCCGGGGACGTCACGGGTCGGTTCCAGCGGGCGTCCATGGTGTGCGCGGGGCACCGCGAGGGGGGCCGGGACGCCTGCCAGGGCGACAGCGGAGGTCCCCTGGTGGCCCAGGGCAGGCTCATCGGGCTGGTGTCCTGGGGGCGCGGCTGCGGCCGCGCGGACAGCCCCGGGGTGTACACGAGGATCGCGCCGGTGGCCGAGGTGATCGCGCGCCGGGCCGGGGCGGACGCGACGCCGGGCAGCGGCGAGGGCGCGGCCGGGCCGGCGGGCCGGAAGGCCGACGCCTCACGGGCGCCCGCGCAGGGGCTCCGGGGGTGAGCGGCGGGCCCGGACACGAGGACGGGCGGCTCCCCTGGGTCGCAGGGGAGCCGCCCGGCGGCCGGTCCTGGACCGGCACTGGCTCGTCGGGATGCGAGGTCAGCGTTCCTCGGTGTCGGCCGTGGCCGGAGCGGCGGTCAGCCGCTCGGTCTCATCCTGTATTTCCGCGGCGATCTTCTTGAGTTCCGGCTCGAACTTGCGACCGTGGTGGGCGCAGAAGAGCAGTTCTCCGCCGCTCATCAGGACGACGCGCAGATATGCCTGGGCGCCGCAACGGTCGCATCGGTCGGCGGCCGTCAGCGGGGTCGCGGGGGTCAGAACAGTAGTCACGTCGCCTCTTCTCTAGCTCGACGAGCTGTCGTACCAGGGTCAACATCCAACCAGGCCGTAAACGTTCCCGCTCGCGGCTCTTCCTCGAAACATTCCTTCCCGAAGCTGGTCGGCTGCTGCCGGTTGGCGGCGAATGAGCCGTATTGCGTGGCGTGCGTTGCTTTACGGTTTCGCGTTGTCGGTAGGTGCTTGTCGCGGTTGTCGTCCTCCCCGGCGTGTGTGCCGGTTGTTCATGAGGACGTGCCCGAACCCTAAATGGTTCATGCCTGGAAGGGAACGTGATGTTTGCTTCACTCCATCGAGCGATCGAACATCCATGCGACTCTGCACTAGGCTGAAGAAGCGCGAGGGTGGCGTTGCATCGGCTCTACCAGGCCTCGGTACCCTCAGACCGGCTAACGAGCCAGCCTGCGCACGATCGGGCAAGACCAGAAATTCAGCGAGGAGCGAACTGCGTGACCGCCGACACGTCCGTGCCTTCCAGCGCGCTGCTGACCGGAGCAGACCGGGACGGCTCCAACTACACCGCGCGGCACCTGCTCGTCCTTGAGGGGCTCGAGGCCGTCCGCAAGCGTCCCGGCATGTACATCGGGTCCACCGACAGCCGTGGCCTGATGCACTGCCTCTGGGAGATCATCGACAACTCCGTCGACGAGGCCCTGGGCGGCTACTGCGACCACATCGAGGTCGTCCTGTACGAGGACGGCTCCGTCGAGGTCAAGGACAACGGCCGCGGCATCCCCGTCGACGTCGAGCCCAAGACCGGCCTGTCCGGCGTCGAGGTCGTCATGACCAAGCTGCACGCGGGCGGCAAGTTCGGCGGCGGCTCGTACGCGGCCTCCGGCGGCCTGCACGGCGTGGGCGCCTCCGTGGTGAACGCGCTCTCCGCCCGCCTCGACGTCGAGGTGGACCGGAACGGGTCCACCCACGCCATCAGCTTCCGGCGCGGCGTGCCGGGCCTCTTCACCGAGCAGGGCCCCGACGCCCCCTTCGACCCGGCGAACGGCCTGGTCAAGGCCAAGCGCGTGCCCAAGACCCGCACCGGCACCCGCATCCGGTACTGGGCCGACCGCCAGATCTTCCTCAAGGACGCCCGGCTCGCGCTGGAGAACCTCTACCAGCGCGCCCGCCAGACCGCCTTCCTCGTGCCGGGGCTGACCATCGTGGTCCGCGACGAGCGGGCCATCGACGGCGCCGGCAAGACCGAGGAGGTCTTCCGCTTCGACGGCGGCATCAGTGAGTTCTGCGAGTTCCTCACCCAGGACAAGCCCGTCTCCGACGTGCTGCGACTGACCGGCCAGGGCACCTTCAAGGAGACCGTCCCGGTCCTCGACGAGCGCGGCCACATGACCCCCACGGAGGTCACCCGCGAGCTCGGCGTGGACATCGCCCTGCGCTGGGGCACCGGGTACGACGCCACGGTCCGGTCCTTCGTCAACATCATCGCCACGCCCAAGGGCGGCACCCACGTCTCCGGCTTCGAGCGCGCCATCACCAAGACGGTCAACGAGGTCCTGCGCGCCACCAAGCTGCTGCGCGTCGCCGAGGACGACGTCGTCAAGGACGACGCCATGGAGGGCCTGACCGCGGTCGTGACCGTCCGGCTGGCCGAGCCGCAGTTCGAGGGCCAGACCAAGGAGGTGCTCGGCACCTCCGCCGCCGCCCGGATCGTGGCCGCCGTGGTCGCCAAGGAGCTCAAGGCCTTCCTGACCTCGACCAAGCGCGACGACAAGCAGCAGGCCCGCGCGGTGCTGGAGAAGGTCGTCGCGGCCGCCCGCACCCGCATCGCCGCCCGCCAGCACAAGGAGGCCCAGCGCCGCAAGACGGCGCTGGAGTCCTCCTCGCTGCCCGCCAAGCTGGCCGACTGCCGCAGCGACGACGTCGACCGGAGCGAGCTGTTCATCGTGGAGGGCGACTCCGCGCTCGGCACCGCGAAGCTGGCCCGCAACTCCGAGTTCCAGGCGCTCCTGCCCATCCGCGGCAAGATCCTCAACGTTCAGAAGTCGTCCGTCTCGGACATGCTGAAGAACGCCGAGTGCGGCGCGATCATCCAGGTCATAGGGGCCGGCTCGGGCCGCACCTTCGACATCGACGCGGCACGCTACGGCAAGGTCATCATGATGACCGACGCCGACGTCGACGGCTCGCACATCCGCACCCTGCTGCTGACCCTCTTCCAGCGCTACATGCGCCCGATGGTCGAGGCGGGCCGGGTCTTCGCCGCCGTACCGCCGCTGCACCGGATCGAGCTGGTCCAGCCCAAGAAGGGCCAGGACAAGTACGTGTACACGTATTCGGACAACGAGCTGCGCCAGACCCTGCTCGAGTACCAGCGCAAGGGCATCCGCTACAAGGACTCGATCCAGCGGTACAAGGGCCTCGGCGAGATGGACGCCGACCAGCTCGCGGAGACCACCATGGACCCGCGGCACCGCACCCTGCGCCGGATCAACATCGGCGACCTGGACGCCGCCGAGCAGGTCTTCGACCTGCTGATGGGCAACGAGGTCGCCCCGCGCAAGGAGTTCATCACCAGCTCCGCGGCCACGCTGGACCGCTCGCGCATCGACGCCTGACGCCGACCCGACCGGTGTCCCGGCCCTGCTCACCCGTCACCTGATGGGGTGAACAGGTCCGGGACACCAGTCCGGAAAGCACCCCCTCCGCACATCCTTGTGGGCACGCGGCCAAGGCCGCCGCGGACAAGGAGAGTTCGGTGGACAAGCACGACCGCCGCGATGCCGGAACGATCCGGCTCGACGACCCCTGGTACGACGCGCTGGCCGCCGGCTGGGGGGAGGCCGAGGACCCGGGCGCGGGCGTCGACCCCGTACCCGGCGCCGACGGTCCCGCCGGGACCCCGGCCCGGCCCGCCTCGGCGGCCGAGATCTACCGCGAGGTCCAGGCCAGCGCGGCCTTCCAGGAGGTGCGCGGCCGCTACCGCCGCTTCGTCGTCCCCGGCGCCGCCGGGTTCCTCACCTGGTACGTGGCCTACGTCGTGGCCGCGACCGCGGCACCGGACCTCATGGCCCGGCCGGTGGTCGGGGCGGTGAACGTGGCGCTGCTGGCCGGCCTCGGCCAGTTCCTCTCCACCTTCCTGCTGACCTGGGCGTACGCCCGGCACGCCCGGCTGCGCCGGGACAGTGCGGCGCTCGACCTGCGATGGACGGTGTTCGAGCAGGCCCGCACCGGCGAGCACGCGGCCCGCACCGGCGGTCCGTCGGCGCGCGCCGCGGAGCACGGCGGTCACCCTCCGCACCACGGGCACGGCGAGGCCCGCGGCGGAGCCGAGGGGGCCGGCCGGTGAGCGACCAGACCCTCGCCCTCGTCCTCTTCAGTCTCTTCGTCGCGGCCACCCTCGCGATCACCACCTGGGTCAGCCGCAACCGGCACGGCTCCGCCGAGGAGTTCTACGCCGGCGGCCGGCTCTTCTCACCGCTGGAGAACGGTTTCGCCATCGCGGGCGACTACATGTCGGCCGCGTCCTTCCTCGGTATCTCCGGCCTGATCGCCCTCTTCGGCTACGACGGCCTGCTCTACTCGGTCGGCTTCCTCGTGGCCTGGCTCGTGGTGCTGTTCCTCGTCGCCGAACTGGTCCGCAACTGCGGCCGGTTCACCCTCGCCGACGTGGTCGCCGCCCGGATGCGCGAACGCCCCGTCCGCATCGCCGCCGGCACCTCGTCCGTCGCCGTGTCCGTGCTCTACCTGGTGGCCCAGATGGTCGGCGCGGGCAGCCTCGTCGCCCTGCTGCTCGGCGGCACCAGCGGCGCCGCCCGCGCCTGGACCGTGATCGGCGTCGGGGCCCTGATGGTGGTCTACGTGTCCTTCGGCGGCATGCGCGCCACCACGTGGATCCAGATCGTCAAGGCCGTCCTCCTGATGGGCGGGGCGGTCGCGCTCACCGTGCTCGTCCTCGTCCGCTTCCACGGCAACGTCAACGAGCTCCTGCTCACCGCGGCCGACCGCAGCGGGCACGGCCGCGCCTTCCTCGGCCCCGGCCTGAAGTACGGCAGCGGCTGGACCGCCCGCCTCGACTTCATCAGCCTCGGCCTCGCACTCGTCCTCGGCACCGGAGGCCTGCCGCACATCCTGTGCCGCTTCTACACCGTGCCCACCGCCCGGGCCGCCCGCCGCTCCGTCGTCTGGGCCATCGCCCTGATCGGCGGTTTCTACCTGATGACCATCGTGCTGGGCTTCGGCGCGGCCGCACTCGTCGGACCCGAGAGCGTCAAGGCCTCCAACGCCTCCGGCAACACGGCCGTACCGCTGCTCGCCAAGTTCCTCGGGGGCGAGGGCATGGGCGGGACGCTGCTGTTCTCCTTCGTCGCCGCCGTCGCCTTCGCCACCATCCTCGCCGTGGTCGCCGGCATCACCCTGGCCTCCTCGGCGTCCGTGGCGCACGACCTGTACGCCTCGCTCAAGCGGCGCCGGGCCAAGCAGCGCAGCGAGGTGACGGTGGCCCGGACCGCGGCCGTCGGCATCGGCGTGGTCGCCATCGGCCTCGGGTTGATCGCCCAGGACCTCAACGTGGCGTTCCTGGTCGGCCTGGCCTTCGCCGTCGCCGCCTCCGCCAACCTCCCGGTGCTGCTGTACTCGCTGTTCTGGCGCGGGTTCACCACGCGGGGCGCGGTCTGGTCGGTGTACGGCGGACTGGTTCCGGCCGTCGTCCTGGTGGTCCTCTCGCCGGTGGTGTCGGGCAGCCCCGACTCGCTCTTCCCCTGGCTGGACCTGCAGTACTTCCCGCTCCAGAACCCCGGCATCGTCTCGATCCCGCTCGGCTTCCTGGCCGGCTGGCTGGGCACGGTCACCTCGCCGGACAGCGCGGACGACGACGCGTACGCCGAGACCGAGGTCCGCTCGCTGACGGGGGCGGGGGCCGTGTGACGCCGTGCGGGGGCGGGGGTGGGGCTGGTTGAGCGTGCGCCGTGGCGGTGTGGCTCAGCCGCTCCCGGTCGCGGCGGGCACCCACGCGTAGCGGTGTTCCGGCCGGCCGGTCTCGCCGTACCGCAGGCTCAGCCGGACCCGCCCGCCGCGCTCCAGCAGCTTCAGGTAGCGCTGGGCGGTCTGGCGGCTCAGTCCGGCGCGCTCAGCGACCTCCTGCGCCGACAGGGCCCCGCCGTCCGCCATCAGGACCCGGCGGACCAGCTCGACGGTCGCGGGGGAGTGCCCCTTGGGCAGGTCGACCGGGGCCGCCGCGGCGGCCAGGGCGCCGAAGATCCGGTCCACCTCGGCCTGTTCGGCCTCGCCGCCCGCCGCGAGCGTACGGCGCAGCCCGGCGTACGCCTCCAGCTTCGAGCGCAGCCCCGCGAAGGTGAACGGCTTCACCAGGTACTGCAGGGCCCCCAGCCGCATCGCCGACTGCACCGTGGCCAGGTCCCGGGCCGCCGTGACCATGATCACGTCGGTGTGGTGGCCCCGCTCGCGCAGCCGCCGCACCAGGTCGAGGCCGTTCTCGTCGGGCAGGTAGTGGTCGAGCAGGACCAGGTCCACGGCGTGGGCCCGGACGAACTCCAGCGCGGCCGCCGCCGTCGGTGCCTGCCCGACGACCCGGAAGCCGGGGACCTTGGCCACGTACGCGGCGTTGACGCGGGCCACCCGCGGGTCGTCGTCGACGACCAGGACGTCCACCGGGGTGGGGTCGGGGGCGGGGGAGGGGGAGGAAGGGGACGGTGTGGGGGAGCAGGGCACCGGTGCGGGCCCGCGGTCGGGGTCGGGGACAGGGCCGGTCATCGCAGCGCCTCCGGGAGCAGGACCGAGAACTCCGCGCCGCCGTCCGGGGCCCCGGCCACCCGGGCCGTGCCGCCCTGCCGCTGCGCGAGCCGCCGTACGAGCGCCAGCCCGAGCCCGCGCGGAGCCCCGTGCGGTGCGGCCTCCTTGGTCGACCAGCCCTCCGTGAAGACCTCCTCGCGCCGGTCGGCGGGAACGCCGGGGCCGGTGTCGCGGACGGCCACCTCCACCGCGCGCCCCCGGACCCGCAGGTCCACCTCGACCCGGGCCGCGGACCGGCCGGCGACCGCGTCGAGGGCGTTGTCCACCAGGTTCCCCACGATGGTCACGAGTCCGCCCGGGTCCACCAAGCGGTCCGGGAGGGAGGCGGCGGGGGAGAGGGTCAGGGCCGCGCCGCGCTCGGCCGCGACCGCCGCCTTGCCCACCAGCAGGGCGGCGAGGAGCGGGTCGTGGACCTTCTCGGTGATCTGCTCGGCGGTGGTCCGGTGCACACCGGCGGCCTCGGTGATGAACGCCGACGCCTCGTCGTGCAGACCGAGCTCCAGCAGGCCGAGGAGCGTGTGCAGGTGGTTGGCGTGCTCGTGGTCCTGCGCGCGCAGGGCGTCGATCAGGCCGCGGGTGGAGTCGAGTTCGCGGCCCAGCCGGTCCAGCTCCGTGCGGTCCCGCAGGGTGGCGACGGCCCCGCCGTCCTCCGTGGGCATGCGGTTGGCGACCAGGACCCGAGACCCCTGGACGGTGAGCAGGTCGGTGCCGGTGACGCGGCCGGCCAGTACGTCGGTGGTGCGGCCCGCGCCCAGCACCTCGTCGAGCGGGCGCTCGGTGTCCGCGTCGGTGAGGCCGAGGAGGCGCTGCGCCTCGTCGTTGACCAGCCGGATCCGGCCCTCCGCGTCCAGTGCCACCACCCCCTCGCGGATGGAGTGCAGCATCGCCTCGCGCTCGGCCAGCAGCGCGGCGATGTCGGAGAAGCCGAGGTCCCGGGTGCGGCGCTGGATCCGGCGGGAGATCAGGTACGCGGCGAGCGCGCCGGCCGCCAGCGCCCCGCCGGCGTACGCGAGCAGGCCCGGGATCGCGCCGAGCAGCCGGTCGCGGACGCTGTCGTACGCGATGCCGACGGAGACCGCGCCGACGATGGCGCCGCGCGCGTCGCGCAGCGGGACCTTGCCCCGGGCGGAGCGGCCGAGGGTGCCGTCGTCGATCTCCATCACCTCGTGGCCGGCGAGGGCCTCGGCGGGGTCGGTGGAGACGTGTCGGCCGATCCGGGCACGGCTGGGGTGCGAGCGGCGGATCCCGTTGCGGTCGAGGACGACGACGTACTCGGCGCCGGTGGCCCTGCGGATCCGCTCGGCGGTCTCCTGGACGGGGCCGTCGGGGGTGGCGGGGGTGGTCAGCAGGTCGGCGGCCAGGCGGGGGTCGGCGGCGGCGCCCTGGGCGATCGCCAGGGCGCGGCGCATGGCCTGGTCGTCGAGCTGGTGGCCGAGCGGGGCGAGGAACAGGCCGGTGGCGAGGACGGTGACGCCGGTGGCGACGGCGAGCTGGATCAGGAGCACCTGGGAGAAGACGCGTCGCGGCAGCCGGGGCCGGGGCCTCCGGCGGCGGGGGGCGGTGCTGCCCGCCGGGCCGGTTCGCTGTGTGGTGCTCATGACGTGCCACGGTAGGTCGGCTCAGGGGGATCCGGTACGCCTGGTCGGTCACGGTTCGGGGTGGGCGCGGGTGACGTCAGGGCAGCGGCTGGGGTGGGCGGGGGCCCACGTACTGGCCGCTGGGGCGCATGCGGAGGGGGCGTTCGCCGTACTCCTCCAGGACGTGGGCGATCCACCCGGCGGTGCGGGCCACCGCGAAGACGGTCTCGCCGGCCTCCACCGGCATGCCGTGGGACACCGTGAGCACCGACAGCGCCAGGTCCACGTTGGCGTGCAGTCCGCGTCCCTGCCGGGCGGTCACCGCCACCACGTCGCGGGCCGCGGCCAGCGCCGGCCCCGCCTGCGGGAGGTCCGCCAGGCGCGCGAAGAGGGCGGTCGCGCGCGGGTCCTCGCCCGCGTAGAGCCGGTGCCCCAGTCCCGGCATGCGGCGCCCCGAGCGCAGGTGGTCGGCCACCACGGGGGCGGCTCCGCCGCGTTCCATGACCTCCGTCAGCATGCGGTGGGCCAACGGGCCGGCCGCGCCGTGCAGGGGCCCGTCGAGGGCGCCGAGGCCCGCGGACACGCAGGCGTACGGGTGGGCGTGGGCCGAGGCGGCGACGCGGACGGCCAGCGTCGAGGCGGCCAGGTCGTGGTCGGTCAGCAGGGCGAGCGCGAGGTCGAGGGCGCCGACCGCGTCGGTGGTCGGCGGTAGCGCGGTCAGCCGCGTCCACAGGCGCCAGGCCAGCCGGCCCTCGCCCCGGTGCTCCTGCCCGGCTGTGGGCAGGGCCTCGACCAGCGTCGGGATGAGCGAGCGGGCCGTGCCCAGCACCGCCTCCGGAGACAGGTCGAAACGCAGGGGGTCGGCCGCCGCGGCGGCGGCCGTGGCCACCCGCAGCCGGTCCACGGGCCCGCTGTGCTCGGGGAGCGCGGCCACCGCCCGGCGGGCGGCCGCCAGGAGTTCCGGCGGGGCGGTGAACCGCGCCCCGCGCGGGAGCCGGCCGGTCCACAGCCACTCGGCCACCTCCTCGTACCGGTGTCGCGAGGCCAGGGCGACCGCGTCCACGCCGCGGAACCAGTACCGGTCCGCCTCGATGAGCGTCAGGCCCGTCCGTACGGTCAGCTCGCCGGGCGGGGTCGCCGCCTCGCGCCGGGTGCGCCGGGCCAGCGCGGAGACCTCGGCGGCGTCGAACGTGCTGCCCCGGCCGGTGGGTTCGCGGCGGGAGGCCAGCAGGCCGCGGCTGACGTACGCGTACACGGTCGCGGGCTTCACGCCGAGCAGTTCGGCGGCCTGGCGGGTGGTGAGCCGGCCCTCCGGGGCCGCCGCGGGATCGGTCATGCAGCCACCCTACCGACCTCTGTATATATTGATTCAATCAACATTGACATGCATGCAGTCAAGCATGGATGGTCGAGTCATGGACAACACCGCAACCACCACCACGAGCGTCGAGGTGCCCCGCGGACTCGCCGGCGTCGTCGTGACCGACACCGCCCTGGGTGACGTCCGGGGCCGCGAGGGCTTCTACCACTACCGCCAGTACTCCGCCGTCGAGCTCGCCGAACGGCGCTCGTTCGAGGACGTCTGGTACCTGATGTTCCGCGGCGCACTCCCGGACCGGGAGCGCAGCGCCGCGTTCGCCGCAGAGATCGCCCCGCTCCGGCACCTGCCCGCAGAGGTCCGCGACGCCCTGCCCGCCCTGGCCCGGGCCACCGCGCTCTCCGGCCCGCTCGCCGGGCTGCGCACCGCCCTGTCGCTGCTGGGCGCGGCGGCCGGCTTCCGGCCCGTGTACGACCTCGGGCCCGAGCGCCGGGCGGCCGACGCGCTGGCCGCGTGTGCCGCCGTACCCACCCTGCTCACGGCGCTGCACCGGCTCGGGCAGGGCCTCGAACCGGTCGAGCCGCGCGACGACCTGCCCTACGCGGCGAACTACCTGTACATGTTGACCGGGCAGGAGGCCGGGCCGGCCGAGGTGCGGGCGGTCGAGCGGTACCTGATCTCGACCATCGACCACGGCTTCAACGCCTCCACCTTCACCGGCCGGGTCATCGCCTCCACCGGCGCGGACGTCGTCGCCTGCCTGACCGGGGCGATCGGCGCGCTCTCCGGGCCGCTGCACGGCGGTGCGCCCAGCCGTGCGCTGGACACGCTCGACGCCATCGGGAGCACCGACCGCATCGACGGCTGGATCCGGGAGCGCGTGCTCGCGGGGGACCGGATCATGGGCTTCGGCCATCCCGTCTACCGCACGGAGGACCCGCGCTCGCGGATGCTGCGGGGGATCGCCCGGGAGTTCGGGGGACCGCTCGTCGACTTCGCCGTGGAGGTGGAGGCGCGGGTGGAGGCGATCCTGGCGGAACTCAAGCCGGGGCGGGAGCTGCACACGAACGTGGAGTTCTACGCGGGCGTGGTCATGGAGCTGTGCGGGCTGCCGCGGGAGATGTTCACGCCGACGTTCTGCGTGGCTCGGGTGGTCGGGTGGAGCGCGAACGTGCTGGAGCAGGCCGCGGACTCGAAGATCATCCGGCCGGCGGCGCGGTACTCGGGGCCCACTCCGCCGCAGGTGGTGCCGGTGATGGGGTGAGGGGGGTGGGTGTTGGCTTGGTGGGGCCCACACCCCACGGGACGGCCGGCGGGGCTTCGAGACCTTCGCCAGTCGTGCCCGGGCCGGGCACCGGGACGGGACGGTGGGGTGCGGGCTGACTACCATCGGTCGGCGTGAGCAGCAGCCAGCCCATTCCCGTCGTCCTCCTCACCGGCTTCCTCGGGTCCGGTAAGACCACCCTCCTCAACCACCTGCTCCGGAGCAGCCGCGGCACCAGGATCGCGGTCGTGGTCAACGACTTCGGCTCGATCGAGATCGACAGCATGTCGGTGGCCGGGCAGGTGGGGGACTCGATGGTCTCCCTCGGCGGGGGCTGCCTGTGCTGTGCGGTGGACGGCAGCGAGCTCGACGCGTACCTGGAGAAGCTGTCCCGGCCCGAGCACGGCATCGACGTCATCGTGATCGAGGCGAGCGGGCTGGCGGAGCCGCAGGAGCTGGTCCGCATGCTGCTGGCCAGCGAGAACCCGGCGGTCCGGTACGGCGGCACGGTCGAGGTCGTCGACGCGGCCGAGTTCGACGCCACCCGCGCCCGGCACCCGGAGACCGACCGGCACCTGGCCGTGGCCGACCTCGTGGTGCTCAACAAGGCCGACCGGGTCGGGGAGGCGGAACTGGCGCGCGTCGAGGCCGTGCTGGCCGGGCTGTGCCCGGGGGTGCCGGTGGTGGCGGCCGATCACGGGCGGATCGATCCGGAGCTGCTCTTCGACCGCGTGGAGTGGAGCGAGACGTGCGGCCAGCTCTCGTTCGAGGACCTGCTCGCCGAGGCGGCCGAGCACCATGACGCGTGCGGCGGGGCGCACGGGGGACACCTGCACGCCGCCTACGACAGCGTCGGCTTCGTCTCGGAGCAGGCCCTCAGCCCGCGCCGCTTCATGGACTTCCTCGACGGCAGGCCGGCGGGGCTGTACCGCATCAAGGGCTTCGTCTACTTCGGCGTACCCGGGCACCGGGAGAAGTACGAGATCCACGCCGTGGGGCGCTACCTGCGGTTCGCCCGGCATCCCTGGGGCCGTGACGAGCCCCGGGTCACCCGGCTCGTCCTGATCGGCTCGGGTACGGACGGAGAGGCCGTCGCACGTGCTCTGGAGGCCTGCCGGGAGCCCGCCCCGCAGGAGGCGGGGCCGGAGAGCATGTGGGGGGTCCTGCGGTACGTGCCCGAGCTCGCCGCGGCCGCCGCGGCCGGCGCCGGGCGGGACGACTCCGACGAGCTGGAGTAGCCCGTGCGACCGGCCCGTCCCGACCGTGGCACCCCCGAGGCGGCCTCGGCACCCCCTATGCGGCCTCGATGCCGAAGTCGGCCAGCAGCTCCGCCAGACCGCCGCGGTAGCCCTTGCCGCCGATGACGAAGTCCCAGTCGTCGTGGCCGCGGTGCCGGAAGGAGCCCAGCACCAGGGCGGTCTCGCCCGGGCGGCCGTCGGAGACGTCCAGCCGGCCCTGTTCCGCGCCCGCGGCGTCCAGCAGCCGGATGTGGGCGTCCGTGAACCCGGCGAGGTCGGTGGAGCGGGGGTCGTCGGGATCCACCGCGGCGACGAGCACGACCCGGTCGGCGCGGCTCGGCAGCGCCTCGAAGGCCACTTCCAGGGCCGCCTTGTCCGGCGCCGGGACGGTCCGCGTGCGCACGGAGCCGTCGGGGGTCCGGTCGTTGTTGAAGAAGACGAACCAGTCGTCCCCGAGGGCCCGGTTCCCGGTGCAGACGAGCGCGCAGACGTCGAGCCGGACGGCCCCGGACCAGTTCATGGCCAGGATGTTGTGGGTGGGCGGGGCTCCGGCGGCCGCCGGCGGGGCCGCCGGGTCGCCCAGCCGGCCGCGCAGGCCGTGGCGGTGCAGGAGCTCGACGAGATCCGCGCCGGACACCAGCTCCAGGGGCTTGCCCTCCGCGAACGCGTGGGAGCTCGGCCCGAACCGGGACGTGGTCACCAGCACGCCCTTGTTCGCCCCGCAGCTCTGCACCGTGCCGTAGAGGTCGCGCACCGCCGAGGGGTTCACCGTGTTCCGGTAGCGCTTGACCTGCACGACGATGCGGCCGCCGCGGATGGGGGCCGGGTCGACGGCCTCGACGTCGACCCCGCCGTCGTTCGACCGCTGGGTGGTCACCGCCTCCATCCCCATGGCCCGGAAGAGGGCGGCCACCAGGTGCTCGAACTCGATCGGATCCATCGCGTGCAGGTCGGGTTCCGGGCCACCGCTGTCGGGGCCGTGCGCGACCACTCCGGCGCCTACCGCCTCCGGCGTCCGGCCCGGACGTACGGCGGCGAGTTGCTCGGGCTTCGTGGACAGCTGCCCGCGCAGGCCCTCCACCAGGCAGTCCACCGGACTGACCTGGGCCAGGTGGAGGCCCGCGAAGGTGGACCGGGAGGTCGTGACCGTGGCCACCACCACCTCCGACCGCCGTCCCGTCACCGGGTCGTGGTCGTCCACGAACCCGTTGACGACCACGGAGTCCAGGACGCCGTACTCGTCCGCCGCGAAGAGCGCGTGCGGCACCAGCAGCACGCACTGCGCCAGCGTGCCGCGGTACAGGGCCCGGCGCTGGGTGACCGGCCGGGCGGTCTCCCTCTCCTGGTCCACCGACGGCAGGTACTTGACCAGCCTGGCCTCGGGCACCACGTCGTAACGGGGCAGCTCCCAGGAGACGACGAGCTGGCGGGCGGCGCAGTCGTAGGCCGCCGTGAGGCGCCGGGGCAGCTCGGCGGGCCAGGCCGTGGAGGCGTACAGGGCCGCGGAGAAGTACTCCACCACCGCGTCGGGGTCGCCGGCGCGCAGGGCGGCCACCGTCTCGGCGAGGCCGTCGTTGTGCCGCCTGATCTCGGCCAGCTGGGACGCCGCCCACTGGTCGTACTGCGCGCGGTAGTCCGCCAGCCGGCGCTGCCGGTCGGCCTCGGCGGCCTGCGCGGCGTGCCAGGCCTGCGTGTAGCGGGCGTGCGCCTCCTCCTGGGCCCGGCGCCCGCCGCCCGGTGACCACCCGCCGGACGGGGCCCGGAAGGCCTGCGGGTCGGGCATCGGTATCGGTCGGGCCAGCGCGCCGGGCGCGAAGGGCTCCACCTGCTCGGGCCGCCGCATGGCGGACATCCGGAACGCGGGCGCGCGGCATCCGGCGGCCAGCAGGCCCTCCAGTGCGGCGACCTTCGCGTCGAGCTCCTCCGTGCGGCGCCGCGCCTCGGCCTCGCGGTACTGCCGGTGCGCCGCCTGCTGCTCCCGGCGGCTGCGGGCCAGGTCCCGCTCGTGGGCCCGCTGACGCCGCTCCGCCTCGCGCTGCTGCACCAACTGGGCCTGATGGAGTTGGTGCTGTGCCTCGGCCCAGGTTGCGAAGACCCCGTTGCCCCGACGGCTCATACGCTGCGCCTTTCCCCCCGCATTCAGTTCTTCCCCGACTTTAGTTGAGGCTCGGACGGGGTTGGCCCGATTCGGGGCATCCCCTCCGGGTGCCCGGCCGGGCCGTCCGCCGGGTGCGCCGACGCCCCCGGCCGGGGTGGCCGGGGGCGTCGGGGCGAGCGCGCGGCGGGGTTACAGCGGGGCGCCCGCGATCGCGGCGACCGGGCTGTCCAGGGGCGTGCCCGAGCCGTCGCGGCGCGGGTCCGGGTCCGGAAGGGCGACCGGGCCGCCGTTGGCGGAGGCGGCGCGGAGCGGGGCCGAACCGGCCCACGCGAAGACCAGCTTGTCCTCGCCCTTGAGGAAGCGCTGGCAGCGCACGCCGCCGGTGGCCCGGCCCTTGCGCGGGTACTGGTCGAACGGCGTCAGCTTGGCCGTCGAACCCGAGTCGTCGAGCGTGCCCTGCGAGCCGGCCACCGTGAAGACGTACGCGTCCGCCGCCGGGTCCACCGCCGAGAAGTGGATCACCCGGGCGCCGTCGGCCAGCTTGATGCCGGCCATGCCGCCCGCCGGGCGGCCCTGCGGGCGGACCTGCCCCGCCGGGTAGCGCAGCAGCTGTGCGTCGTCGGTGAGGAAGACCAGGTCCTCCTCGCCGGTGCGCAGCTCCACCGCGCCCACGATCCGGTCGCCCTCCTTGAGGGTGATGACCTCCAGCTCCTCCTTGTTCGCCGGGTAGTCCGGCACGACGCGCTTGACCACGCCCTGCTCGGTGCCCAGCGCCAGGCCGGCCGAGGCCTCGTCCAGCGTCGTCAGGCACACCACCTGCTCGTCCCCCTCGAGGGAGAGGAACTCCGACAGCGGTGCGCCGCCGGCCAGGGTCGGTGCCGCGTGCGTGTCCGGCAGCTGCGGCAGGTCGATCACCGAGACGCGCAGGAGGCGGCCCGCCGAGGTGACGGCACCGACCTCGGCGCGGGCCGTGGCCAGCACCGACGAGACGATCGCGTCGTGCTTGGCGCGCTTCCCGTCGCCCTCCGGCAGCGGGTCCCCGGTGACCGTACGGGCCAGCAGGCCGGTCGAGGACAGCAGCACCCGGCACGGGTCGTCCGCGACCTCGAGCGGGACCGCCGACACGGGGGCGCCCGCCGACTCCAGCAGGACCGTGCGCCGGTCCGTGCCGAACTTCTTGGCCACCGCGCCCAGTTCGGCGGAGACCAGCTTGCGCAGCTCCGCGTCCGACTCGAGGATCTTCGTCAGCTCCTCGATCTCGGCCTTCAGCCGGTCGCGCTCCGACTCCAGCTCCAGGCGGTCGAACTTGGTGAGCCGGCGCAGCGGGGTGTCGAGGATGTACTGCGTCTGCACCTCGCTCAGCGAGAAGCGCTCCATCAGGCGCTCCTTCGCCTGCGCGGAGTTCTCGCTGGAGCGGATCAGCCGGATGACCTCGTCGATGTCGATCAGGGCCACCAGCAGGCCCTCGACCAGGTGCAGGCGGTCGCGGCGCTTGCCGCGCCGGAACTCGCTGCGCCGGCGGACCACGTCGAAGCGGTGGTCGAGGTAGACCTCCAGCAGCTCCTTGAGGCCCAGCGTGAGCGGCTGGCCGTCGACCAGCGCCACGTTGTTGATGCCGAAGGACTCCTCCATCGGCGTGAGCTTGTACAGCTGCTCCAGGACGGCCTCGGGGTGGAAGCCGTTCTTGATCTCGATGACCAGGCGCAGTCCGTGCGCGCGGTCGGTGAGGTCCTTGACGTCCGCGATGCCCTGCAGCTTCTTCGAGCCGACCAGGTCCTTGATCTTCGCGATGACCTTCTCGGGGCCGACCGTGAACGGCAGCTCCGTGACGACCAGGCCCTTGCGGCGGGCCGTGACGTCCTCGACCGTCACCGTGGCGCGGATCTTGAAGGTGCCGCGGCCGGACTCGTACGCGTCCTTGATGCCCTGGAGGCCCACGATGCGGCCGCCGGTCGGCAGGTCGGGACCCGGGACGAAGCGCATCAGCGCCTCCAGGTCCGCGTTCGGGTAACGGATCAGGTGGCGGGCGGCCGCGACGACCTCGCCCAGGTTGTGCGGCGGCATGTTGGTGGCCATGCCCACCGCGATTCCCGAGGCGCCGTTGACCAGCAGGTTCGGGTACGCCGCCGGCAGCGCGACGGGCTCGCGCTCCTGGCCGTCGTAGTTCGGCGTGAAGTCGACCGTGTCCTCGTCGATCGACTCGGTCATCAGGCTCGTGGCGTCGGCCATGCGGCACTCGGTGTAGCGCATCGCGGCCGGCGGGTCGTCGTTGCCGAGCGAGCCGAAGTTGCCGTGGCCGTCGACCAGCGGCAGGCGCATCGAGAAGGGCTGGGCCATGCGGACCAGGGCGTCGTAGATGGACGCGTCTCCGTGCGGGTGGAGCTTGCCCATGACCTCGCCGACGACGCGGGCGCACTTGACGTACCCGCGGTCGGGGCGCAGGCCCATCTCGTTCATCTGGTAGACGATCCGGCGGTGCACCGGCTTCAGGCCGTCGCGCGCGTCCGGCAGGGCCCGCGAGTAGATCACCGAGTAGGCGTACTCAAGGAAGGAGCCCTGCATTTCGTCGACGACGTCGATGTCGAGGATCCTCTCCTCGAAATCCTCCGGCGGCGGGGTCTTCGTGCTGCGGCGGGCCATCGCGCTGCGGCTCCTCGTGATCCGGGATGGGGGTCTGACGGCGTCCATTGTGGACCGATGCACTGACAACCCTGACGCCGACCCGGGTCAGGCGGGAACTTCTCCGCCCGGTCCCGCGCTTGCATACAGTGGCAGGACTCTCTCTCTTGCGATCGAAGGGATCACATGCCCATGGGTCACACGGCCACCGCGCAGGCCGCTTCCGGCGGCCTGACAGCGACCGAGCACCGGCTGGCCAACGGCCTCCGCGTGGTGCTGTCCGAGGACCACCTGACCCCGGTCGCCGCGGTCTGCCTGTGGTACGACGTCGGTTCGCGCCACGAGGTCAAGGGGCGTACCGGCCTGGCTCACCTCTTCGAGCACCTGATGTTCCAGGGCTCGGCGAACGTCCCGGGCAACGGCCACTTCGAACTGGTGCAGGGGGCCGGCGGCTCGCTCAACGGCACCACCAGCTTCGAGCGCACCAACTACTTCGAGACCATGCCGACCCACCAGCTGGAGCTCGCCCTCTGGCTGGAGGCGGACCGGATGGGCTCCCTGCTGGAAGCCCTGGACGACGAGTCCATGGAGAACCAGCGGGACGTCGTGAAGAACGAGCGCCGCCAGCGCTACGACAACGTCCCGTACGGAACCGCCTTCGAGCGCCTCGTGGCCCTGGCCTACCCCGAGGGCCACCCGTACCACCACACCCCGATCGGCTCGATGGCCGACCTGGACGCCGCCTCCCTCGAGGACGCCCGGGCGTTCTTCCGCACGTACTACGCGCCGAACAACGCCGTCCTGTCGGTCGTCGGCGACATCGACCCCGAGCAGACCCTCGCGTGGATCGAGAAGTACTTCGGGACCATCCCCGCGCACGACGGGAAGCAGCCGCCGCGCGACGGCACGCTGCCGGACGTCATGGGCGGCCAGCAGCGCGTGGAGATCACCGAGGAGGTGCCGGCCCGCGCCCTGATGGCGGCCTACCGCCTCCCGCACGACGGTGGTCGCGAGTGCGACGCGGCCGACCTCGCCCTGACCATCCTCGGCGGCGGCGAGTCCTCCCGCCTGCACAACCGCCTGGTCCGCCGCGACCAGACGGCGGTCGCCGCGGGCTTCGGCCTGCTGCGGCTGGCCGGCGCGCCGTCCCTCGGCTGGCTGGACGTGAAGACCTCCGGCGGCGTCGAGGTGCCGGCCATCGAGGCCGCCGTCGACGAGGAGCTCGCCCGCTTCGCCGCCGAGGGCCCGACCTCGGAGGAGATGGAGCGCGCCCAGGCCCAGCTGGAGCGCGAGTGGCTGGACCGGCTGGGCACGGTGGCCGGCCGCGCCGACGAACTGTGCCGGTACGCCGTCCTGTTCGGCGACCCGCAGCTCGCCCTGACCGCCGTCGGCCGCGTCCTGGACATCACGCCGGAGGAGGTGCAGGCCGTGGCCGCCGCCCGGCTGCGCCCGGACAACCGCGCGGTCCTCGTGTACGAGCCGCTGACCGCCGCGGCCGCCGATGAAGACGGTGCCGTCGCCGCGGACGGTGCCGAGAACGATGCCGAAGGGGCAGACCAGTGAGCGCCGACGTCGCCTCCGCGATGACCTTCCACCCGCAGCCCCGGCCGGGCGAGGCCCGACCGTGGGCGTTCCCCGCCCCCGAGCGCGGCACCCTGGACAACGGGCTGACCGTGCTGCGCTGCCACCGCCCCGGCCAGCAGGTGGTGGCCGTCGAGATCATCCTCGACGCCCCGCTGGAGGCCGAGCCCGCGGGCCTGGACGGCGTGGCCACGATCATGGCCCGGGCGCTGTCGGAGGGCACCGACAAGCACTCGGCCGAGGAGTTCGCCGCCGAGCTGGAGCGCTGCGGCGCCACTCTGGACGCGCACGCCGACCACCCGGCCGTCCGCGTGTCGCTGGAGGTGCCGGTCTCCCGCCTGGGCAAGGCCCTCGGCCTGCTGGCCGAGGCCCTGCGCGCCCCCGCCTTCGCCGACAGCGAGGTGGACCGCCTGGTGCGCAACCGGCTCGACGAGATCCCGCACGAGCAGGCCAACCCGCAGCGCCGGGCCGCCAAGGAGCTCTCCAAGCAGCTCTTCCCGGCCTCCCTGCGTGCCTCCCGCCCGCGCCAGGGCACCGAGGAGACCGTGGCCCGGATCGACTCCGCGGCCGTACGCGCCTTCTACGAGGCCCACGTACGCCCCTCCACGGCCACCGTGGTCGTGGTGGGCGACCTGGCCGGCACCGACCTCGACGCGGTCCTGGCCGACACCCTGGGCGGCTGGACCGGCAGCGCGGCCGTGGCGCACCCGATGACCCCGATCACCGCGGACGACACCGGGCGGGTCGTCATCGTCGACCGTCCCGGTGCCGTGCAGACGCAGCTGCTGATCGGCCGGATCGGCCCCGACCGGCACGACCGCGTCTGGCCCGCCCAGGTGCTCGGCACGTACTGCCTCGGCGGCACCCTGACGTCCCGGCTGGACCGCGTCCTGCGCGAGGAGAAGGGCTACACGTACGGCGTGCGGTCCTTCGGCCAGGTGCTGCGGTCCACGGCCGCCGGCACCGGCGCCGCGATGCTCGCCATCAGCGGCTCGGTCGACACCCCGAACACCGGGCCGGCGCTGGACGACCTCTGGAAGGTGCTGCGCACCCTCGCCGAGGGCGGTCTGACCGACGCCGAGCGCGACGTCGCCGTGCAGAACCTGGTGGGCGTGGCCCCGTTGAAGTTCGAGACCGCGGCGGCCGTGGCCGGGACCCTGGCCGACCAGGTCGAGCAGGAGCTTCCGGACGACTTCCAGGCGCAGTTGTACGCCCGGCTCGCCGAAACCGGCACCGTGGAGGCCACGTCGGCCGTCGTGAGCGCCTTCCCGGTGGACCGCCTGGTGACCGTGCTCGTGGGCGACGCGTCCCAGATCGCCGAGCCGGTGCGGGCGTTGGGCATCGGCGAGGTGACGGTGGTCACCAACTGACGTCTCGACCCGGGCGAGTTGGAAGCCCGGCCTCGCAGGGCCCTGGCGGTTCGTCCGCCAGGGCCCTTCTTGTTGCGTCTTGTCCGTTTCTGATGGGGTGGCGGACGTAATGCCCCGTGGCGTAGGCCACAAAAGGCCGTGACCATTTGGTGATTGTCTGAAGATCCGCCTAGCGTCAGTCCCGCTGTCCGTCAGCTGCAAGCGCCGCAAACCGCGGCACCGGACAGCGATCGCCGAGTCCCCGTCAGGCGCGAGCCTGGGGAGCCGGGGACCCACACGTCCCCTGGGGTGAATCGGACCGCCTCGTCAGAGGTGGCCCGTAGGAGACCTTCCTGCTCCGAACCCGTCAGCTAACCCGGTAGGCGAGAGGGAAGGAAAGGAACAGCCTTTTCATGGCGTTCGGCAGTCGTGGCACCGGCAAGCACCGCGGTCCCAGCCGCATGACCCGCAAGAGCGCGAACGTGGCCGGCATAGCCGCCCTCGCGACCACCGGCGTCGTCGGCTCGCTGGCCGGTCCGGCCTTCGCGGCCACGGACACCCACTCCCAGGGCCCCGAGGACACCGGCCTGAACGCCGTCGTCGTCGCCGACGAGGTCTCCGGCCAGATCGAGGCCCAGGCCGAGGCCCAGCAGGCCGCCGCCGAGATCGCCGCCGCCAAGGCCAAGGCCGAGGCCGACGCGCAGGCCCGTGCCGCCGAGGCCAAGGCGAAGGCCGAGGCCCGCGCCAAGGCCGAGCGCGAGGCGAAGGAGCGCGCCGCCCGCGAGGCCGAGCGCAAGCGCCTGAACACGTACGTCGCCCCCGTCTCGCACTCGTACGTCAGCACCCAGTACATGTCCGGTGGCGGCATGTGGTCCTCCGGCCACCACACCGGCATCGACTTCCACGCCGCCTCCGGCACCTCGGTGCACGCGGTGGGCGTCGGCGTCGTCGTCGAGGCCGGCTGGGGCGGCGCGTACGGCAACAACATCGTCATCAAGATGCACGACGGCACGTACACCCAGTACGGCCACCTCTCCTCGATCCAGGTCCACGTCGGCCAGACGGTCGTCCCCGGCCAGCAGATCGGCCTCTCCGGCTCGACCGGCAACTCCAGCGGCCCGCACCTGCACTTCGAGGCCCGTACGTCGCCCGAGTACGGCTCGGACATCGACCCGGTCGCGTACCTGCGCTCGCACGGCGTCAGCCTCTGAGGCTCCGCCCCGCCCGAACGCTTCCGAAGGCCCCGGCTCCCCGAGCCGGGGCCTTCGTGCGTCCGGGGCCCGGGCGCCCGGGCCGGGCCGCTCGACGGCCCGTCACCGCCCGGCCCACCCGCTACTCCGGCCCACCCGCTGCTCCGGCCGCCCACTACCCGGGTGGCCCTCTACCTGGTCCGCCCCATCATCCGGTCCGCCCCGTGGTGTGTGGGGAAGCCTCTTGAGGCGTCATGGCAGGCTGGTCCGGAGGCAGGCCCGGGCCTGGGGTGGCCGCAGGCCAGGGGCGAAGCCCCCTTGCCCCAGGGGTGGGCCT
>NZ_JOGB01000040.1 GCF_000719335.1 Streptomyces sp. NRRL S-87 | reverse complement strand
GCGCAGACCGCGGCGACGAGGAGTCCGATCGGTCGCATGGGTTCCCCAGACGGGTCGGGACGACAGGGGTGGTGGCGGCGGGCACCAGTGCAGCGCAGTCGACGCAGACATGTCAATACATGCTCGAAACCCCGCCGGATCGCGCACGAACGCGCACCCGGTCCGTCACCGGGGGCCGCGCCACGCTTCCCCCGGACGGAGGGCACCGGCTGAGACCCCGCCGCGGGGCCGGCACCCCGGCGGCCGCCCGGTGCGGGGGCGGGCGTACGGCGGGCGGGGGTTCGGGCGCGGGGCCGCCCGGCGTACGCGGTCGGACCGCCTGGGCATGCGCGATGCGCCGTCCTCGGGCACGCTCACGTGTAGGGCTCGCTGCTCCCTCTTGCTCCTGGCAGAGAGCCTCTTCATCTCGGGCCCGGCCGGCGCGAACCGCTCCGACCCGGGCCGATCCCGAAGCAGCCGGCACTCGATCGTGGCCGGGCCGACCCATGGCGCCCCCGCGGCAAGGAGATGTGCGCAGGATGACCACAACGTCCGAACGTGATCCAGAATCGCTGCGGCGGCGCATGTCGCAGCGTGTCTCCCAGTCCGTGTTCGACGGCTCCAGGCTCCGCGTCGTCCTGATGGTGCACGTGTACGACGGCGCGCAGCAGCAGTTCCTGGAGGCGTACGAGCAGCTCTCCACCCATGTCGCGTCCGTGCCCGGGCACATCAGCGACCAGCTGTGCCAGTCGATCGAGAACCCCTCCCAATGGCTCATCACGAGCGAGTGGGAGAGCGCGCCGCCGTTCCTCTCCTGGATCAACAGCGAGCAGCACGTCCGCATGGTGCAGCCGCTGCACGGCTGCGTCCGCGACACGAGGTCCCTGCGCTTCCACGTGGTACGGGAGACCGGCGGCCCGGCCGCGGGGGTTCCGGCGGAGGCCCGCCGCCTGCAGACGTTCCCGCGCATCGGGGACGGGGTGGTCCGGCACGCCCTGACGTTCACGGTCAGGCCCGGCAGCGAGGAGGCCGTCGCACGGATCCTCGCCGACTACGCCTCCCCCGAGCCCCGGGTCGACGACTCCACGCGGCTGTGCCGCACCTCGCTGTTCATGCACGGCAACCGGGTCGTACGGGCCGTCGAGGTCAAGGGCGACCTGATGGCGGCACTGCGGTACGTGGCCCGGCAGCCGGAGGTACGGGCCGTCGAGGAGGCCATCAATCCGTACCTGGAGCAGGACCGGGACCTCGACGACCCCGGTAGCGCACGGGTGTTCTTCACCCGGGCGGCCCTGCCCGCCCTCCACCACGTGGCGGCCGGTCAGACCGCCGGTGCGGAGGGGGCGGGCGCCCCGGTGCGCCGGTACGCCCTGCACTACCCGGCCCGGCCGGAGCACGGCATGCGCCTGGCGGAGCTGCTGGCCTGGCAGGACGTGGCGGCCGCGGAGGACCCCGGCAGCCCGGTGCTGCGCAGCACGATCTTCCAGCGCGACGAGACCGTGGTGCGCATGATCGACGTGCGCGGCGAACTCGAGGCGGCGGACCCGGTCGTGTGCCTGGGCCTGCCCGACCCGGTGCGGGCGGCGGAGCTGACGACGCTGTTCGACACCGACCCCGCCGGCCCCGTCGACCCCGCACGGCTCGGTCCGGCCGACCTGGCCCGCTTCCTCGACACCGCACGGATGCGGCTCATCACCGACCGGCGGTCGCCGGACGTCTGACGGGTGGGCGGTACCTCCGACCGGCGGTCGCCGGGCCCCCGCGGTCGCCGCGGGAGCCCGGCGACCGCTCGTACGGGGGACGGCGCCCGCTCGTACGGGGACGGGCACCGCGTCCGGTGACCGGTCGTACGAGCGGCCGGCCGGCAGGGGTCACGGCGCCACGGTGCAGTCGAACGCGTGGAGGTACGGGTTCACGGGACGGACGTCCCCCACGGCCAGGCCGGCCGAGGTGAGCAGGGAGACCATGCTGCGGGTGGTGTGCTTGGCGCCACCGACGTTGAGGAGCAGGAGCAGGTCCATGGCCGTGCTGAACCTCATCGACGGCGTGTCGTCGACCAGGTTCTCGATGACCACGACGCGCGCGGTGGGCCCGCCCGCCTCGATGACGTTGTGCAGGGTGCGGGCGGTGCTGTCCTCGTCCCACTCCAGGATGTTCTTGATGACGTACACGTCCGCCCGTACCGGGACGGCCACGCGGCAGTCCCCGGGCACGATGCGCACCCGCTCCGCCAGTGCGCCGCCGGGGCGCAGCCGCGGATCGGCGTTCTCGACCACCCGTGGGAGGTCGAGCAGGGTGCCGTGCATGGACGGGTACTTCTCCAGCAGGCTCGCCACCACGAAGCCCTGGCCGCCGCCGATGTCGGCGACCGACGAGCAGCTGGACAGGTCGAGGAACTCGGCGACGTCGTGGGCGGACTGCCGGCTCGACGTCGTCATGGCGCGGTTGAACACGTCGGCCGACTCCGGCGCGTCCTCGTTCAGGTAGGTGAAGAACTCCTTGCCGTACAGGTCCTCGACGACGTTGCGGCCGGTGCGCACCGCCTCGTCGAGGCGCGGCCAGGCGTCCCAGGTCCAGGGCTCCGTGCACCACAGGGCGATGGCGCGCAGGCTGTGCGGGTCGTCCTCCCGCAGCAGCCGGGACATGTCGGTGTGCCCGAACGCCCCGTCGGCGTGTTCCGTGAAGACGCCGTAGCAGGTCAGGGCCCGCAGCAGGCGGCGCAGCGGCTTGGGTTCGGTCTTCACCGCGGCGGCGAGGTCCTCGACGGCCATGGGGGTGTCGCCGAGGGCGTCGGCGACACCGAGCCGGACCGCCGAGCGGAGGGCGGCGGCGCAGGCCGCCCCGAACACGAGCTCCCGCAGCCGCATGGACGGCGGGGGTGCCGCGCCCGCTGCCGGCTCGGTGGTGCGCGCGGTCGTCGTCATGTGCGGCCTTTCGTCGTGCTGGATCGGGGGGTGTTCGGGTGCGGGGCCGGAGGGTGCGGGGCCGTACTCGGGTCCGCGTACGGGGCCGGGTGCGGGGCCGGGTGCGGGGCCGGAGGGGTCAGCACAGGCCCGCCGGCCGGGACGCCGCGCACGCGTTGTCCCGGAAGACGTTGTCGCGGCCCGCGTCGGTGTCGACGAGGTCGGCCGGGGCGTTGCTGCGCAGCGTGTTGCCGGTGATCCGGTTCCGCTCGTTGGTGACGCCGACGAAGCTCTTGAGGAGCACGACCCCGCCGGACAGCGGGGAGGTGCCGACGTTGTCCGTGATCAGGTTCCCGGTGACCTGGGTGTCCTCGGCCCCGGTCAGGACCACTCCGACGCCCTGCAGGAACGGCAGCCGGGCGGTCTTCGGGCAGTACTTGTTGTTCGCCACGACGCGGTTGGCCCGTACGGTCAGGTCGCCGGCCCGCGGGGGCGTCTCGTCGCCGACGACGAAGACCCCGGCGCAGTTGCCCGTGATGTCGTTGCGCTCGACCGTGAGGTTGCGCAGCCGCCGGACGGTCACGCCGATGCGGTTTCCCTGCAGCCGGTTCCGGGCGACCAGCGCGCCGCCGGTGTCCGTGGCGCCGCCCTCGGTCTTGACGGTGTTGGCGAGGAAGAGCCCCGCGTCGCCGTTGCCGGTGGCGACGTTGCCCACGAAGACGCCCCGGGTGGAGTGCTCCTGGGCGATGCCCCACTGCCCGTTGTTCCGGGCGGTCACCCCGCGCACGGTCAGCCGGTCCGTCCCGGAGGCCCACAGGCCGTTCTTGGCGAAGCCGGAGAGGACCAGCCCGGTGATCGTGGTGCGGGACACGGGACGCCCGTCGGCGCCCTCGACGCAGATGCCGTTCCCGGCGAGGGCGCAGCTGTCGGCCGCCCGCGCGGCGGCCGTGGCCGCGGGCGGCGACGCGGGCGGTACGGCGGCCGGCGGAACCGCCGGTTCGAGCACGGTACGGGGGCCCAGGCCGCGCAGTGTCAACCCCGACGTGGTCACCCGGACGCTCTCGCGGTAGGTGCCACCGACCAGCAGGACGGTGTCCCCGGGGCGGGCGGTGTCGACGGCGCGCTGGATCGACTCGCCGGGCCGGACGACGTGGACCAGGGGGCCGGTGCTCGGTGGGGCCGCGCCGAGGAGCGAGCCGCAGGCGGCTGCGGTGCATGCCAGGGACAGGATGTGACGGCTCTTCATGTCGACCACGCTAGGCCGCCCGGCCCGCGGGACGGATCGATGGGCCATTGGGGGGCGTGTCATGCCGGGCCCGGCGGAGGACGGTCGCCCCGCCGCCCTCCAGCGGCCCGCTCCGGTTCACCCCCCGCCCGTCACGTCCGTTGGACAGATCGGGTTAACCGGCGCCGTGCCGTCGGAGCGACCGGCGCCGACCTGGGGATAGTCGTACCCGGCGCCCGCCCGCCCCCAGGGCCGGACGGCGCGGCCGGACCGATGTCTTCACCGTCTTCGCAGAGGAGTTGGCCATGTCGAAGCCCCGCAGGTCCGTCGTCGTCCTGGCGTCCGCGAGCCTCGTGCTCGGTCTCGCCGGCTGGGGCGCGGCCGCCGCGGCCGACGACGGGCCGCGCGCCGACGCGGCGCCGAAGGGCCACGTCGCGGGCGACGGTCCCTGGGCCGAACAGCCCGCCGACGACGAGGACTCCGACGGCTCGTCCGGTCAGGGGTACGCGGTCGGCCGGGTGCTCGCCCGGTCCGAGCTCAACGTCCGCAGCAAGCCGTTCGTCCACGCGCCGGTCGTGGGCAGCCTGCGGTCGGGGAGCAGGATCGAGCTCGTGTGCAAGAACTACGGCGACGAGGTCGACGGCAACGACCTCTGGTACCGCCTGGTCGGCTCGACGAGCCGCTGGGTCTCGGCCCGTTACGTGCAGAACCTCGCCCCCGTGAAGCCCTGCCCGCCGCGCTGACGCAGCGGGCCGCCCACGACGGGCAGTTGCGCCGCGCCACGGCCGCGCTCGCGGCGGCGGGGCTGCGGCCGCAGCCGCCCGTCCCGTGCGGCGAGGCGCACCGGCAGGGCGACGGCACACGCCTCAACGGCGTCCGGCGTTCAGGAACCGACGCCTCGTCCTGGACCCCGACCCCCGGCCGGCGCGCCCCGCGGCCCGCAGCACGGCTGCGAGGTTGTTGCGGCTCTCCAGGGTGCGGGGGTGATCGGGACCGAGGACGCGTTCGCGGGTGGCGAGGACCTGTCGGTGGAGGTCGGCGGCATCGCGGTGGTGCCCGAGGTTCTCCAACGCGAGGCCCAGGTTGTTGCGGCTGGTCAGGGTGCTGGGGTGCGCCGGTCCGAGGAGGCGTTCGAAGGCGGCGACCACCTGACGGTGGAGGTCGGCCGCGTCCTGGTGGTGGCCGAGGTGGCCGAGTGCGAGGCCGAGGTTGTCGCGACTGTTCAGGGTGTCCGGGTGATCGGGGCCGAGGACCCGCGCGTACGCGGTGTGGACCTGCTGGTGAAGATCGGCCGCTTCCCGGTGCCGGCCGAGGTCGTCGAGCGCGAGCGCGAGGTTGTTGCGGCTGTTCAGGCTGTCGGGATGGTCGGCGCCGAGGACGCGTTCGTACCCCGACAGCGCCTCCCGGTGCAGCTCGGCCGCGGCCTGGTGCTCGCCGAGGTAGCCGAGTGCGAGGCCGAGGTTGTTGCGGCTGTGCAGGGTGTGCACGTGATCGGTGCCGAGGACGCGCTCGCGGGTGGCCAGGATGTGCCGGTGGTGGTCGGCCGCCTCCTGGTGTCGACCGAGGTGGTCCAGCGCGTTGGCGAGGTTGCTGCGGCTGAGCAGCGTGTCGGGGTGTTCGGGGCCGAGGATGCGTTCACGGGCGGTGAAGACCTGCTGGTGGAGGTCGGCCGCCTCCTGGTGCCGGCCGAAGAGGTCGAGCGCGTTGGCGAGGTCGTTGCGGCTGTTCAGGGTGTCGGAATGGTCAGGGCCCAGGGAGCGGGCAGTGATCTCGTGCGCGGCTTGGCGTAGTTGGAGTGCACTGCCGTAGTCGCCCGCAGCGCTGAGGGACCGGCCGACGTGGTCGACGGCGTCGGCGAGGTCGCGGTCGTCCTCGTTGGCGGTGTCCGCCGCGGCGACGAGGAGGTGGGGGGCGAGGAGGCGGGCCCCGTCCCAGTCGGCGGCCCGAGCACCTGTGGCCCGGGCCGCATCGACCAGGCACCCCACGAGGGCCTGCCGGTAGCGGTCGCGGGCCTCGGATTCGGTGGCGTGGATGTGGGCGGTGATCTCGCGTACGAGGGGGTGCAGGAGGACCTGTCCGAGGACGGGCTGCCCGTCGTGGCCCGTGGGCGTGTCCACGAGTCCGTAGGTGTGGAGGCCGTTGAGCGCGGCCTCGACCTCGGTCACGCCCGTCTGCTGCTCCGTGGCTTCGGTGACGAGTTCCGGGGTGAGGAGGCGGACGGGGACGGGGGCGGGCGCCAGGAGGGCCAGCAGTCGCAGCACCGACCGTGCAAGGGGGGTACCGTCGGCGGCGAGCTGGTCGAGGGACAGCTCCCACGTGTGGCGTACGAGGGTCCGCCCGACGGCCGGGTCGGTCGCCCGGAGCTGCGTGGCGCCGAGCAGAGTGCCCAGCTGTGTGTCGAGGGCGGCGGTGTAGGCGGTGAAGCTGCGGTGGCGGCTGCCGGGGGCGCCCAGGTAGCGGCCCACGGCGTGGAGCGCCAGGGGCAGGCCCCCCAGCCGCTCCGCCAGTGCCCGTGCCTCGTCGGCGGTCCCCGCGCCGGGTGCCGCGTCCCTGAGGACCTGGCTGCCGGCCGCGGGCTCCAGCGGGGCGACGCGGTGGAGGACGGCTCGCGCGCCCCACACCGCGGCATCGGCGTTCCGGCTGGTGACCAGCAGCAGGCCCCGGCCGCCGGGCCGGATCCACCCCCGGTAGGAGGCGACGTCCTCGCCGTCAGGACCGACGGCCTGCGGGGTGTCGACGTTGTCGAGGACCAGGAGCCAGGCGGGGGTGCGCTCCAACTGCTCCCACACCACGTCCGGCAGCGCGACGCGTCCCGCCCGGGCCTCCTCGAGCCGGGCATCGGGAAGGCCGCAGGCCAGCGCAACGCGGATCATCTGCTCGGCCAGCTCGTCCGGGGCACGCCAGCGGATCCAGAACACCCTCCGCGCTTCCCCGCGTGCGACGTCCGCCAGGGCGGCGGCCAACGTGGTCTTGCCGATGCCGCCGACCCCGCACACCACGGCGTACCGGCCCTGGGGTCGGGCCAGCAGCCGCCGCAGGGCGGCCAGTTCGCCGTCACGGCCTCGGACCGCGCCCGAGCCCTGGGGCGCGCGCAGGGAGGCCATGCCGGCGACCGGCGGTCGCCTCACCGGCCACGGACCCACCTGCGCGGCGCTCCGCGCGGACTCGACGGCGCCCAGACGGCGGCCGACCAGCTCCAGGACGACCGCACCCACGGCCAGCGCACCGAAGACCGACCACACGACCGGCGGACGGGAGGCCCAGTCCGGCACGGCGCTCGCGGCGTAGTTCGTCACCACACCCAGCGCGCAGGCCGCCGCCGCTGCGAACCCACTGACGACGGAACCCGCCCGCGCACGCCTGCCACCGTTCACACCGACCCCCAGCCCCACGACGCCGCCGCTCCCAGCATGCGTCACGCCGCCGCGCACCGTCTCCGAAACGGCAGCGCGCGGCTTCGGCCGCTCCCGCTCGCCTCGCCACGGGGGCCGCGTCCAGCGTTGCGCAGGCGCGCGCCGTGCCGGGCGGTAACCCTGCGGACGGGACAACCTTTTGACGCTCCGTCCCCTCTTGCCTTCCGTCCGTGGTGGATCCACCGAAAGCAGGAGCACGTGCCCGTCCTGACCCCTCCCCTCGTACGACGCGGTGCGGCCGTCGCGACCGCGCTCGGCCTGGTCGCGCTGGCCGGACCGCAGGCGGCCGGCGCGACCCCGGCCGCCGGCCCGCCGGCCACCGCCGCGTCGGCCCCTTCCCCGCCGGCCCCTGCGGCGCGGACCGCGACGGCGCCCCCTGCGACCCCCGGGCCCGGGGCCCTCCTGTGGACCGCGTGTCCGGCGGGGTCCGAAGCGCCGCGGGGCACGTACTGCTCCACGCTCAAGGTGCCCCTGGACTACGCCCGGCCGAACGGCCGCCAGATCACGCTGACCCTGTCGATCGCCGGCACCGGGAACGCCCCGCGCACCCTCGTGGTGAACCCCGGCGGGCCGGGCGAGCCCGGCATCGGCACCGAGAAGCTGGTGTGGGGCTCCATGCCGGCGAACCTGGGCTCCATGTACAACGTCGTCAGCTTCGACCCGCGCGGGGTGGGCGCCAGCACCCCCGTCTCGTGCGGGGACACCCGCACGCTGACCAAGCACCCGGCGCTGCCGTACGCGCCCGCGGACGCGGCCCAGGAACGGGCGCGGCGCACCGTGGCGCGGAAGGTCGCCGAGCAGTGCCGGGCCGCCTCCGGGGACCTGCTGCCGTACATGACCACCGAGAACGCGGCCCGCGACCTGGACCGGATCCGGGCCGCACTCCACCGCGACCGGCTGGACTACCTCGGGTACTCGTACGGGACGCGGCTCGGCGCCACGTACGCCACGCTCTTCCCCGCGCGCACCGGCCGCATGGTCCTGGACAGCGTGGTCGACCCGACCGTCACCACGTACGCCTCGCAGTTCGACCAGAACCCGGCGCTGCAGCACCGGGCCGGGCAGTTCTTCGCCTGGGTCGCGGCGAAGGACGGCACGTACCACCTGGGTGCCACTCCGGCGAAGGTGTCGGCCGCCTGGGACGCCGTCCGGGGCAGGCTGGCCGCCCGGCCGGCCGGGGGCCGGGCGGGCTCCGCCGAGCTCGACGACCTGCTCGCGTCCGCCATGTACACGGACCTCACGTGGGGCGACGTGGCGCAGGCCGTCTCCGACTACCGGCGCGGCGCGGCGGACCGTCTGCTCGGCGCCACTGACCAGTTGGCCCTCGGCGGGGTGGCCGCGGCGCAGCTCGCGTACAACTGCGTGGACGACGCGTGGCCGCGCGACTGGGCGACCTGGCACCGGGACACGGCGGCCTCGGCGCGCAAGGCGCCGCTGTTCGCCTGGCTGAACACCTGGTACAGCGCGCCCTGCGCCTACTGGAAGGCCCCGACGGCCCGGCCCGTGAAGATCGGCTCGGTGAAGGTGCCGCCGGTCCTGCTGCTCCAGGCGCAGGACGACCCGGCGACCCCGGTCGCGGGGGCGCGCCGCATGCACGGGGCGCTGGGCGGGTCCCGGCTGGTCGTCGCGGGCGGGGGCAACCACGGCCAGTTCCTGTTCGCCGGGAACGACTGCATGGACCGCCACGGCAGCCGCTACCTGCTGACCGGTCGGCTGCCGGCCGCGGACGCGACCTGCCCGGCGACGCCGGCACCGTAGCCGGCCCCCGTACGCGCCGACCCCGGTCCGCGCCCCGTCGACCGGTCCCCCGGGCCCGTCGACGGGGCGCCGCCCCTACCTGAGGTCGCCGCGCCAGTCGAACCGGCCCGGCACCCCTGCCCGGGGGCCGTACGCGGAGCGGCCGCCGGGGCCGAAGCGGCCTATCTCGGTGGGCAGGAGGGCACCCTCGGCCCGGTCGGCCTCCGTCCATCCCGTGACGTCGAGGAGGAGGCCGTCGAGCGGGCCGCCGACCAGCTCCACGTAGGCGTGTCCTGGGCGCAGGCCGGCTTCCGGGTCGTCGTGGTCCGCCCCGTACACCCGTCCGCGCATGATCCGCTCGTCCATGGGTCCAGCCTGCCATCCGGTACCGACAACGCCCCGTGGAGGAAGGGTCGGCCGCGGCCCGGGGCGGGGCTCCCGCGCAGGAGGCCGCGCCGGCGGTCCCCCCGTCCACAGGCAGGCGGTGGCCGGCGCCGTCACGACGGGCGGCCCCGTGCGGGTGTTGTCGGTGGCGTCTGGCACAGTGCGGCGCATGAACGAGAACATGCACGGCGCGGCACTGGTCGACCGGGTGATCGAGCGGGTCAGGGAACACGGCTGGCCCACGACGGACGCGCCCGACGTGACCGAACCGGTACCGCTCGCGCCCGAGGTGATAGACCGGCTCAGACTGCCCGGCGGGCGGCCGCTGCCGCCGAGCCTGCGGCGGTGGTTGGCGTTCGACAGCTCCTGGTTCTCGTCCGTCGGCTGGTACGAGGACCCGCACGCGCCGGTGTTCGGGGACCGGGGGCTGGGCGCGACGGCGGAGTGGATGTACGGCGGGGGCGGCCCCATGGTCGACTCGTTCACCGAGTTCGAGAGGCTGTTGCCCGCGGTGTGCCTGCCGCTCGTCGGCGGCAGCGACTCGCGCCGGCTCCTCTACCTGGGCTCGCCGGACTCCACGGGCGAGTACCCGGTGCTGGTCACCGACATCGACGACCTGCCGTACGTCGCCGTGATGTACCCCGGTCTGGACGTGTACCTCGCCGACCTGGCGGAAGTCGTCGATCTGGACTTCGACACGTACACCTCGCTCGCCGAGGACCCGGAGTACGGCCCGCGGATGCGCGAGCACGCGGAGAACACCGCACTGGGCGCCGACGGGCTGGAGCTCCAGGACCTGTACGAACTCGAACTCGAGGACGGGGACGGGGACGGAGACGGAGACGAATGAGGTGCGGGCCCCGGGTCAGGGCCGCCTTCCCCGCGCCGCCGCCACGCCGGTCGGCCCGTCGCCGACGGCCACCGTGTCCGTCGCGCGGGCCGTCGCAGTGTCGATGACGGACAGGGTGTCCGCGTCGAAGTTGCTGACGTGGACGCGGGAGCCGTCGGACCCACGGCCACGCTGTCCGGTCGTGGACGTCGTCAGTGGTCGTCGAAGTCGTCGTCGAAGTCGTCGTCCCAGAGGTCGTCGTCCGTCCGCTCGTACGGCACCGAGTCGGTGACCCAGCCGGCGGCGAGGACGAGGCGCGAGGTGCGGTGCACGGCGAGGAAGCCGAACGGGCGGTCGAAGGAGACCTCGATCCGGCGGGTCCGGTACGGGGGCGGGGACGCGGCCGCGCCGACGGCCATCCCCACCGCCGTGACGGCGGCCGCCTCGAAGCCCTCCGCGTGGAACCGGGCGACCGCGGTCTGGCCCGCCGAGCCGACGGCCAGCGGGCTGTCGCTGATGCCGGGGAAGTGCCCGAAGCCGGTGTCGGACGCCGTCTCCAGGCCGAACAGGCCGCGACGTTCCATCAGATCGTGGTCGGCGTCGACCGAGAAGGCCACCGTCTCGATGTCGAGCCGGGGTCCGGGCCGGTACGAGAACCGGGTGCCGACCGTGAGGCCGGGGCCGGGTGCCCCCACGGGCAGGGCGAAACCGTCGACCGACCCGACGGCCCGGGTGACGGCGGCGACCGCGCCCTCGAGCACCTCCCCCGGCCGGGTCCCGGGTGCGCCGAGGGCCAGGTGGACGTCGACGCCCCCGTCCCCGACGACCTCCAGCAGGGTCACCGGGCCGCACGCGGCCTCGGCGACCCGCACCCGGTGCAGGAGCGAGGTACTGCGCAGGAGCTTCACGACCTCGCGCCCCGCCCAGGGACCCTCGTAGAGCTCGTCCCCGACGGCCACGAACGGTCGGATCCAGCGCAGTCGCAGCGCCAGGGCCGAGGCCAGCACCATGGGCGGTGCCGCGTCGAGCGGCACGGGCACGCGGTCGACGAGCCCGCCGGTCCGGTCCGCGGCCCAGCCGTCCAGCGCCGTGCGGTCGGCCTCGGCGTCACCGGTGAGCGTGCCCCGGGTCCCGCCGGGAAGCCGGGCCGTCCAGCCCGGCTGCAACGGCAGGTCCGCGCTCGTCCAGACCCCGGTGGCCGCCGCCAGGCCGGGCACGCGGCCCAGCCCGGCCAGCAGTTCTCCGGCCGCGCCGGCCGCCCGGTCCGCCGGCAGGCCGAGCGCCTCCGCCAACTCCTTGCGGGCCGGGCCCGCCGCGCCGTCGGCGAGCAGGGCGAGCAGCGGCCAGAGGCCGGCGGCCGTCAGGACCGTGCCCTGCTCCCCGTCGACCGCGGCCTGCGCCCATCGGGTGGTGAGCCGGTTGACCGCGCGTACCGTCGTGATCCTCATGCCGGGAGGTTAAGTGCTCGGCGCCGAACGGCCATCCGATTTTGCCGGGGCGGCGCCCCGGTGACGTCACTGGTCCGGGCGGGACGAGCCGCTGTCAGTGGTGTGGGTCACAGTGGAGGGGACTGCTTCCGCCGTCCGCGAGGAACGGGGTGATCCCATGACGTACGCGATCCGGGCCGAGGGCCTGGCCAAGCGGTTCAAGGAGACCCGCGCGCTGGCCGGGGTGGACCTCGAGGTCCCGGCCGGGACCGTGCTGGGGCTGCTCGGGCCGAACGGCGCGGGGAAGACGACCGCGGTCCGCGTCTTCGCGACGCTGCTGACCCCGGACGCAGGGCGTGCCGAGGTGGGCGGGCACGACGTCGTGCGGGAGGCGCGGCTGGTCCGGTCGCTGATCGGCCTGACCGGGCAGTACGCGGCGGTGGACGAGAACATGACGGGTACCGAGAACCTGGTCATGATCGGCCGGCTGCTGGGCATGTCGCGGGCCGCGGCGCGGGCCCGCTCGGGCGAGCTGCTCGAGCGGTTCCACCTGTCCGACGCAGCGGGCCGGGCCGCCAAGACGTACTCCGGCGGCATGCGGCGCCGGCTGGACCTGGCGGCCAGCCTGGTCGGGCGGCCGCGGATCCTGTTCCTCGACGAGCCGACCACCGGACTCGACCCGCACAGTCGCGGCGAGGTGTGGGACATGCTGCGCGGCCTGGTCGCGGAGGGCATGACCACGCTGCTCACCACCCAGTACCTGGACGAGGCCGACCGGCTGGCGGACGGCATCGTCGTGATCGACAAGGGGCGGGTGATCGCCCACGGCACCCCCGACGCGTTGAAGTCCCAGGTGGGCGGCCAGGTGCTGCAGTTGCGGCCGGTCCGCCCTGCCGATCTCCCGGAGGCCCACGCGCTGGTCGCGCGGGAGGCCGGACCGCAGGCCGCGATCGAGGGCGACGGGGTCATCGCCCCGGTCAACGATCCGGCGATCATGCCCGGCGTGGTGCGGCGGCTGGACCAGGCCGGCATCGCGGTCGGCGAACTGACGCTGCGCCGCTCGTCGCTGGACGAGGTCTTCATGGCGCTGACCGGCCACCGCGCGCGGCCGACGGGCGGGGAGCCGGACGGCGGCGCACCGGATGCCGGTGACGACGACCGGTACGCGGCGGCGGGGAGGGCGTCATGACGGCCACGACGCTCCCGTACTCCGCGGGTCGCGGCGGCCGGGTGGGGGTGCTGGCGGCCCTGCGCCAGACCGCCACGCTGGCCTGGCGCA
This sequence comes from Streptomyces sp. NRRL S-87, assembly GCF_000719335.1. Taxonomy (GTDB): domain Bacteria; phylum Actinomycetota; class Actinomycetes; order Streptomycetales; family Streptomycetaceae; genus Streptomyces. The sequence continues at coordinate 48,343 of NZ_JOGB01000040.1, read as the reverse complement.
GCCTCGTCTCGGTGAAGCACAACCCGCTGGAGCTGGTGGACTACAGCATCACGCCCATCATGTTCGTGTTCCTGTTCACGTACGTCTTCGGCGGGCAGATGGCGGGCTCCCCGCAGGACTACCTGCAGTACGCGCTCGCGGGGATCATCGTCCAGAACACCCTGTTCATGAGCATGTACACCGCCATGGCGCTGAACACGGACCTGACGAAGGGCGTGTTCGACCGGCTGCGCAGCCTGCCGATCGCCCGCTCCGCCCCGCTGTTCGGGCGGATAGCCGCCGACCTCGCCAAGCAGCTGTGGGCGATGCTGCTGATGATCGGCCTGGGCACCCTGCTGGGCTTCCGGGTCACCGGCGGCGTGACCGGCCTCCTCGGCGCGGCCCTGCTGCTGATGGTGTTCGCCGCCGCCATGGCGTGGACGGCCGTCCTGACCGGGATGCTCGCCGGGGACGCCGAGAAGGTGCAGGTCTTCGCGTTCACCTTCATCTTCCCGATCACGTTCACGAGCAGCGCGTTCGTCCGGGTGGACACGATGCCCGGGTGGCTGCAGGCGTGGGTGAACATCAACCCGGTCACGCACCTGTCGGACGGCGTCCGGGCCCTGCTGCTCGGCACCCCGCCGGGTGGGGCGATCATGTGGTCCCTGGTCTGGGCGGCGGGCATCGCCGCGGTCTTCATGCCGCTCGCGATGCGGGCGTACCGGTCGCACACCGGGTGAGGCACGCCGCACGCGCGGCCCCTGCCGTCAGGTGGCCGTGTGCAGGGCCTTGGTTGCCAGGACGCCCGCGACGACGAGGCCGACGCCCAGCCACCACAGGCCGTCCTCGAAGATCAGGACGAGGGCCCCGACCGGTACGAGCAGGCCGGCCAGGGGTGCCAGCAGGGCGTTCAGGCCCGGCGGCTCCGGGCCCGGCCGGCCGGCGTCCCTCTGGGCGCGGGCGCGGAGGGCCTCGGGGTACCAGAGGGTGAACCGCACGGCCGCGATCAGCGCGAGGACCGGGATGATCCAGGCGGTCCAGAGGTTGTCGGGATCGTGCAGGACGAGGTCTCCGTAGCCGCCCGTGAGGGCTCCGACCAGGAAGGCCAGGCCCCAGACGCCGGTGATGACCTGGTTGGCCCGGAGGAACTGCGGGGTGTCCCACACGGAGGGGTCGGTCTGTTCCCGGGCGTAGGCGAGGGTGAAGGGGCGGCGTACGGCCATGGATCCGAAGGCGATGGCGACCAGCGCGAGGTTGGAGACCTCCCCGGAGTAGGTCTCCAACCACCGGAGGGTGCGGTCGTCCGCCACCGCGCCGATGATCGCCAGCCCGGTGAAGAAGACGAGGTCGGCGAGCTCCAGCAGCTTCCAGGAGCTGCCGGGGTGCGCCCACCGGCCCGCCGCGACCAGGACGACCGCCACGGCGAGGGCGATGCCCACCGAGACCTCGAAGCGGCCGGGGCCGGAGAGGATGCCGAAGATGATCCAGGGGGCCATGCCCACGACTGGGCTCTCCAGGAGACCCGCGATGCCCTCGCGCGCTGCCCGACGGCTCTGGGTACTCATGCCTCCAGCGTGGGCCCGGACGGCGCGTCGCGCTCGGCGGCGCGGAGGTCGGCGGCGGCCTCCTCGGCGGCCCGGTCGGCCCGGCGCAGCTCCTGTCGGGCCCGGCGGTGCCCGGCCTCCGCCGAGTCGGCGGCCGCCTCGGCCGCCGCGAGGCGCGTCCTGAGGGCGTCGAGTTCGCTGCGCAGGGCGGCCGCCTCCGCCCGGGTGGCCCGACGTGCGTCGGCGGCGTCCGCCAGGGCGGCACGGGCGCGCCGCAGCTCCTCCTCGGCCCCGTCCCGGACCCGGCGGGCGGCGGCGAGCCGCGCGGCGCGCTCACGGCCCGCGCGCTCACGGGCCGCGCGCTCCCGGACGGACCGGACAGGGGCGTCGGCCGTCTCGGCCGACCGGACAGGGGCGTCGGCCGTCTCGGCCGACCGGACAGGGGCGTCGGCCGTCTCGGCGGACCGCTTCGGGGCGGGGGCGGGCCGGGTACGCACCGGGGCGGGCGGTGGCAGGGCGCCCGGGGCGGGTTCCAGGCCCTCGAAGCCCGTCCGCGGGGCGGGCGCCGCGGTCAGCCGGCGGTCGGCCCAGTCCCGGCCGGCCGCCTCGTCGGCGAGCAGTCCGAGGAGGATCCGGCCGGTGTCCTCCCGCAGGCCCGGCGCGGCGCGCTCGCCGCGCGCCGCCACCAGTCGGGCGGCTTCCGCGGCCAGCTCGGCGACCAGCGCGTGCTGCTCGTGGGAAAGGGTCCGCAGCCGGGCACCGTCCAGCTCCCGGTGCGCGGCCCGCAGCTCGGCCCCGAGCCGCACCAGGTCCCGGGCCCGGTCGGGACGGGCCCGGACGAGCAGGTTCGCTGCCCACAGGGCGAGGGTCGGCCGACGCAGCCGGCCGAGGGCACGGGCGGCGTCGGTGTCCCGCTCCCGGCGGGCCCGGGCCACGTACGCGTCCCGCGCGGCCGTGAACTCGGCGGGGCGCAGCCCGAACAGCTCCTCGGTCACCGCGGCGACGTCCACAACCACCACCATCGCTCCGCCGGCCGCACCCCGCATCGCCCGTGCCCGCGGGCGGCCCCGCGCGCTCCTGCGCCGGGCCGTCGGCGGGCGGAGCGGGCCCGCAGGCGGCACAGTGGTGGTCCGGGGCCGCCGTACCGGGCGAAGGAGGCGCGGATGAAGGCCACGGACATCCTGCTGGACGGCTGGAGCCGGATCCGGGAGGTGGTGCACGGCGCCGCCGAGGGACTCGGGGCCGAGGAGCTCAACGCCCGGGTCGACCCCGGCGCCAACTCCATCACCTGGCTGCTCTGGCACCTCACCCGCATCCAGGACGACCACGTCGCCGACGTCGCCGGGCAGGAGCAGGTGTGGACGGCCGAGGGCTGGTACGACCGGTTCGGGCTGTCAGTGTCGCGCGGGGCCACCGGGTACGGACAGACCGCGCACCAGGTCGGCCAGGTGCGGGTGGAGTCGGCGGAGCTGCTGCTCGGGTACTACGACGCCGTGCACGACCGGTCGGTCGGGTACCTGCGATCGTTGACCGCGGCCGACCTGGAGCGGGTGGTGGACACCGCGTGGGACCCGCCCGTGACGCTGGGTGTGCGGCTGGTCAGCGTGCTCTCCGACGACCTGCAGCACGCCGGCCAGGCCGCGTACGTCCGGGGCGTGCTCGGGCGGCGCTGACCGGCGGGGCCACGGGCCCGAAAAGGCCGGCGGGGCGGACGGGGCCGGCGGGTCGCATGTGATCGGACGGGGTGGGTGGGGAAAGGGCGTAGGCATGTCCGAACAACCCGCTGTCCTCAGCAAGCTGCGGCGCGCCCGCCGCAATCCGGTGGTGGTCCAGAGCGTCCGTTCGACCGGGGCCGCCGTGGTGTCGTACGTCGTGGCGCTGCAGCTCAGCAACGAGCCGGCCCCGCTGACCGCGCCGCTGACGGCCCTGCTCGTCGTCCAGGTGACCCTGTACGCCACGGTCACCACCAGCGTGCGGCGGGTCAACTCGGTGGTGGCGGGCGTACTGATCGCCATCGGCTTCAGTGCGCTGGTCGGGCTGACCTGGTGGAGCCTCGGGCTGATCATCCTGGCGTCGTTGCTGGTCGGACACCTGGTGCGGGTCGACGAGTTCGTCCCGGAGGTCGCGATCAGCGCGATGCTGGTGCTGGGGGTGACCCAGGTGGGCGCCACGGCCTGGGACCGGGTACTGGAGACGGTCATCGGGGCGGTGGTCGGCCTGCTGTTCAACCTGCTGGTCGCGCCGCCCGTGTGGGTCGAGCCGGCCAGCCGGGCGATCGACGACCTGGCGACCCGGATGGCCGCGTTGATGACGGGCATGGTGGAGGAGCTGAGCGGGCGGACCACCGTCGCGGAGGCCGCCTCCCGCCTGCACGAGGCACGGCGCCTGGACAACGACATCGCCGGCGTGGACGCGGCACTGCGGCAGGCCGAGGACAGTCTGCGGATGAACCCGCGGGTCCGCGAGGGGCTGATGTTCCGGCTGGTGCTGCGCACCGGGCTGGACACCCTGGAGATCTGCGCCGTGGTGCTGCGCGTGTCGGCCCGGGCGCTGACGGACCTGGCGAAGGCCCGTACGGAGGAGGAGCCGCTGTTCTCTCCCCCGGTGACCCGGGCGGTGCAGGACCTGTTCGGCCACATGGCGCTGGCCGTGCACAGCTTCTCGCGGCTGGTCACCGCCCAGGTGAGCCCCAACGCGGAGGAGCAGGAGCGGCGGCTGACGGCCGAGCTGCGGATGGCCCGCCGGAGCCGGGACCTGCTGGCGGACCTGCTGCTGGACCAGGTGCGGGGCGCGCCCGCGCAGTGGCAGCTGCACGGGGCGCTGCTCGCGGACGCGGACCGGGTGCTGGACGAGCTCGACGTGGACAAGCGCTCGCAGCGGCTGCTGGAGGAGCTCGACCGGCACTCGCGGCTGCGGTACGAGCGGGGCCGCCGGGTCCGGGCGGCGGTGCGGCGGGTCCGGTCCGGCCGCCCGTCGTGACGCGCAAGTCGTGTGCAAGTGCCCTGCAACAGGGTTCCGAAGACTGGTGCCATGACTTCGAGCAACACAGACTCCCCCACCCACCCCTACACCCGCGAGATGGCGATGATCCACCAGGTGTTCCGCCGCGAGTCGCGCCTGCTGGCCGAACTCGTCCAGGACGTGCGGCCCGCCGACACGGCGCGCTCCGGGGTCCTCGCCGAGCACTGGCGGCAGTACTCCGTCGGGCTGCACGCCCACCACACCGGCGAGGACGAGGTGCTCTGGCCGGTGCTGCTGCGCCACCTGGACCTCGACGCCGAGCAGGTCCTCGCGATGGAGGCGCAGCACCGCGAGCTCTCCGACGGGATCGCCGCGGTCCAGGGGCTCATGGACCGCTGGGAGGCGCGGGCCCTGCCCGAGGACCGTGACGAACTCGCCGAGGCGCTGCGCAGGCACCACCGTCAGCTGTGCGCCCACCTCGACGAGGAGGAACGGGAGGTCATGCCGCTCGTCGCCCTGCACGTGAACGAGGAGCAGTGGCGTGCGGTGGGGGAACGCGGCCTCGCCGAGACGCCCCGCAACCGGCTGATGATCGCCCTGGGCGCGATCCTGGAGGACACGCCGCCGGAGGAACGCGAGGAGTTCCTCGCCCGTCTGCCCCTGCCCGCCCGCGTGCTGTGGAAGCTCCTCGGGCAGCGGCAGTACCGCCGCGAGACCGACCGGATCCGCGGTCGGCACGCCGCCTCTTGACGTGCCGTCGGCGACCGGCCGCCCTCCCCGGGCCCCGCTCCCGGATCCCCACCTCCTCCTCCGGACCGCCCCGCCCCGCCCGGTCCCGTGCCGTCCTGCCCCGTGCCGTCCCCGCCCCGTCCCGTCCCCGCCCCGATCGAGGTACCCGCACCGATGCGCATCGGATTCTCCGTCCCCCAGTTCGGCCCGTTCGCCGATCCCGACCGCACCGCCGCGATGTGCACGGCGCTGGAGGCACTGGGCTGCCACAGCCTCTGGGTGGCCGACCGGCTCCTGGCCCCGCTCGTCTCCCCCGACGGCTACCCCGGCGGCAAGCCGATGCCCGTCCGGTACGCCACCCACCTCGACCCGCTGCTCGCCCTGGGCCTGGCGGCCACGGCCACCGAGCGGGTACGCCTCGGCAGCAGCACGCTCAACGCGCTGTGGCAGCCGCCGCTGGTGCTCGCGCGGGCACTGACGACCCTCGACCTGATCAGCCGCGGACGCCTGGACGTGGGCCTCGGGCTGGGCTGGATGCGCGAGGAGTACCAGGCCGCCGGGATCCCCTGGCAGGGCCGCGGCGCGCGGCTGGAGGAGACCCTCGACGTCCTCGATGCCGTGTGGCGGTCCGACACGGTCGCCCACACCGGGCCGCTGTGGACGATCCCCGAGTCGACCGTCCTCCCCAAACCCCTCCAGGGTCCCAGGCCGCCGGTCCTGCTGGGCGGCTTCACCCCGCCCGCGCTGGAGCGGGTGGGCCGGCGCGCGGACGGCTGGCTCGGCGCCTCGATGCCGCTGCCCTGGTTCGACGGCCTCTGGGCGGTCGCCGCGGAGGCCGCCGAGCGGGCCGGGCGGGACCCGGCCGGACTGCGCCGGGTGTTCCGGGTGAACCCCGAGGTCACGACCGCCGAGGCCGACCCTGCGGAGACCCACCGCACGGGGACCGTGCGCCAGATCTGCGACCACCTCCGGGCGATGTGCCGGGCGGGGAGCGACGAGGTGCTCGTGGACCTCCAGCTGACCACGGAGTCGCCCGAGCAGTTCCTCGACCTCGCGGCGGAGTTCATGGCCGAACTGGCCGGGCCCTCCCCGGACCGGCCGCCCCTGCGGTGACGGCCCGCGCTACGCGGGCGCCGGCGGCAGTGCGGCCAGGGCGGACCGCGCCGCGCCCGCCCAGTGGGGGGAGTCCCAGGCGGCCGCCACCCGCTCGGCTTCGCGGAAATGGCGCCGGGCCGCTTCGGGGCGGCCCAGGAACCCGGCCAGCTCCCCGAGGGTCTGCGCGACGGGCCGGAACGCGAGGCTCAGGCTGCTCGTGCCGCCGGCCAGCCCCTCCAGGGGCACCAGGTCCTCGTACACCTCGGTGGCGGCCGCCGTGTCGCCGAGGGCGACGGCGGCCATGCCGCGCAGCCCGGCCAGGATGGAGAAGGCGAAGTCGCGCCGCAGCGGCACGCGTTGGCCGAAGATCTCCCGGGCCTCCTCGGGACGGCCGTCGGCCAGCAGCGCCAGCGCGGCGAGGCCTTCGTTGTGCGGCTTGTACCGCTCCCACACCACGAGCAGCACAGGCACCATCTCGGCCAGCCGGCCCTGCTGCAGCCGCATGCACCCCAGGCCCAGGGCGGCCAGCCCGCTCAGGTCCACCGCTCCCCGGGCGCGCAGCTCCGCCACCGCCGACGCCATGGCCTCCTCGGCCTCCTCGAACCGCCCCCGGGCCATGGCGAGCATGGGCCGGCGCAGCCTGGCCACCGCGAACGCGCCCTGGAGCCCGTACCGCCGGGCGATCCCGTCCGCCCGTACGAGGCACCGTTCCATTTCCGCCGGGTCGTTGTCGGCGGCGGCGATCCGGGCGGCGGTGTAGGCGCTCATCCAGGAGTACTCGGGGCTGTCCTGGGCGTCGGCCACCTCGCCGAGTTCCCGGTGGAGCTCCAGGTAGGGGGCGGGGTCGAGTTCGCAGTCGACCTTGCGCAGCAGGGAGGTGAGGGTCAGGCCCCGTAGTCGCGGTTCGCCCACGGTCCGGGCGAGGTCCACGGCCTGCCGTGCCACGGCCACCGCGCGGGGATCGGTGTCGTCCAGTGCGTCGGACAGTTGGTCCAGGAGCAGGCAGCGCTGCCGGTCGGTCAGCCCCGGGTCCTCCAGGAGCTCGCCGAGCTCCTCGACGGCCTCCGGGTCGGAGGCCGCGTACGGGCGCACCCGCCAGGGCGTCGGCTCGGTCCAGGTGGTCCAGGCCGCGACCAGCAGGTCTGCCCGGCCCTCGGCCCGGGCCACCCGGACGGCCTGCTCCTGCGCCTCCCGGGCGGGGACCACGGCTCCCATCCGGATCCGGCAGTCCACCAGCTGCCCGAGCAGCATCACCCGCAACAGCGCCACATCCTGGTCGGCGAAGGCGGCCGGATGGTCCGTGAGGAGCCCGAGGGCCGCGTCCAGGAGGGCCTCGGCGTTCTGCGGGGCGTAGCGGCGCACCGCCTGCTCGCACGCGAGCCGGGCGTGGCGGACCGCGGGCCCGGCGTCGGCGGTCACGACCGCGGCCGCCCGCAGGAGGTGGTGGGCGGTGGCGGCGACGTCGTCCGAGCCGAGGGCGATCAGGCCCCGGCCCAGTCGGGAATGCATCCGGGCCAGCCGCAGGCGCGTGAGGTCGCCCTCCAGGGCGTCCCGGACGAGGGCGTGGGTGAAGCGGACCGTGCCCGGACGCGGCTCGGTGAGCAGACCGGCGGTCACTCCCGTGTCCAGCGCGTCGAGGAGCTGCTCGGCATCGCTGTCGGCGGCGTGCACGAGCAGGGCCACGGGGGCCTCGCGGCCGGCGACGGCCGCCAGCCGCAACCCGGCCGTGACGGTCGGCGCGAGCAGGGCCAGCCGTCGCCGCAGCACGTCCTGGACCCCTTGCGGAACCCGGGCCAGCGCCTGCTGCTCGCCCTCGCCGGCCAGCAGGAGCGCGCTCTCGCGCAAGTAGAACGGGTTGCCCCCGGCCCGCTCCGCCAGGGCCACCGCGGCGTGGTCGCTCATGTCCGCCGCGCCGCGCTGCAGCAGCTCCACCGCATGGTCGTCCGACAGGCCGCCCAACGCCAGCCGCACCGGCGAGCAGGCGGCCAGCCGGGCGAGCGCCCCGGTCAGATCGCCCTCGCCGGTCCGGTACGAGCCCACCAGCAGCAGCGGTACGTCGCGCAGCTCCTCGGCGCAGAGCAGGAACAGCTCGATGCTCTCCGAGTCGCCCCGGTGCAGGTCGTCGAGCACGATCGCCAGCGGCTGCCGCACGGCCGTGTCCCGGAGCCAGCCGAGCAGCGCCCTGTGCAGGCGGAAGCGCCGGGCCGGGCTGCCCTCCGGCTGCGCGGAGTCGCCCGCGGTGCCGGGGGCCAGGAGGGGGCTGAGCTCATCGGCGTACGGGCCCGGCGACGCGGTCCGCGCCAGGTCCGGCAGCATGTCGAACCAGGCCCGGCCGGGCGGGGCCCCGTCGGTCTCCGGGCACTGCCCGTGGCCGACCAGCCAGCCCTGCTCGGGCAGTTGGCGGACGGCGGTGTGCAGGAGGCTGGACTTGCCGATGCCGGCCTCGCCGGAGACCAGGACCACCTGGGCCCGTCCGGCCCGGGCCCGGTCCGCGGCGGCGGCCAGCCCGGCCAGCTCCGCGTCCCGCCCCAGGAGCAGCTCCGGCGTCAGCAGCGCCGGTTGCCCGCGGCCGGGGGCCGGTGGTGCTGCCGGGGCCGCGGCAGCACCCGGCTCCGTGGCGGTTGCCGGGACGACCGCCGTGGCCGGATCCGCGGCCGTTGCCGTTCCGGCGGCCGGTGCAGCCACAGCGGCCGTCGCCGGATCCGCGGCCGTTTCCGGACCTGCGGCCGTCGCCGGGACGTCGGCCGTGACCGGATGCGCCGCCGTCGCCCGGCCCGGAGCGCGTGCCGGACCCGGCACCGGGGTGGTGGCCGCCCCGGCGTGCACGGTGGCCGCGGCCGGCGACCCGGTCGCCCGGTGGAGCACGTCCAGGCGCTGGTGCAGCAGGGCCTGTTCCAGTTCCAGGAGGGCGGGCCCGGGTTCGACGCCGAGCTCCTCCCCGAGGACGTGCCGGGCCCGCCGCAGCGCGGCCAGGGCGTCCCCCTGACGGTCGCGGGCCCACAGGGCGAGGGCCAACAGCCGCCAGCCCTCCTCGTGCAAGGGCTGCTCGCGGGTCAGCGCGCCCGCGTCGGCGAGGGCTTGGGCTGCCTGCCCGCAGCCCAGCCGTGCCGCGGCGAGCCGTTCCCGGGCGGTGCGGTGGAGCTCCTCCAGGCGGGCGCGTTCACCGGCGGTCCACGGCGCGTCGGCGAACTCGGCGTACGGCTGACCGCCCCACGAGGCCAGGGCCCCGGCCAGGCCCTCGGCGGCGGCACCGGCAGGCAGCTCCGCCAGGGAGCGGTCCGCCACCCGGCTCTCGAACACCCAGGCGTCCACGGCGTCCTGCGCCAGGGCCAGGGCGTATCCGTACGGCGCGCTGACCAGCAGCCGGGCGGGCGTACGCGGGGCCCGCTCCGGCTCGAGCACGCGCCGCAGGCGTGCGACGTAGGCGTGCAGCGACGCCTGCGCGCTCGACGGCACGCGGGCCGGCCACAGCCGCTCGATGATCCGCTCCGTGGGTACGACCGCCCCGCGGGCGAGCAGCAGTTGGACCAGGACCATCCGGGCGAGCCGACCGCCGGCGTCGACCGGTCGGCCGTCGACCTCGACCCGGAACGCGCCGAGCACCTTCATTGTGATCATGACAAGTACATCGTAAACGCCGCGTCCCAGCGCAACGAGCCGTTCACCAGGGCCTGGACACCCCAGCACGCCGGCTCCGCAGCGCAGTCCTGACACCGGGCCGAGTACCTGACGGACTCGAAGAACGGCCGGTCCGTCCCCACACCTCCGACGGACGTGGTGCGTTCGGAGAACTCGTTCAACGGCATCCCCCGCGGGCGCGTGGACGGCCGGTGCCCGGCGACCCGGTCAGGACGGGAACGCGGTGCGCATGGCCGCGGCGGTCGCGGTGGGGTCGTAGCCCTCGGGGACGCCCTCGACGAGGATGATGTCGCCCGTGATGTGGCGGGAGCGCAGCGGGGCGATCTCCTGGTACGCCGGGGAGTCCCACCAGGCGCGGGCCGCGGCGATGTCCGGGAAGCCGATGAGGACGACGTGTCCGGGCCAGTCGCCTTCCCGGACCTCGTGCGCGGTGTTGTGCACCAGGAAGCGTCCGCCGTACGGGGCCATGGTGGCGCCGATGCGCTCGATGTACTCGGGGATGTCGGGGTGCGGGGTCACGTCGCGCAGGTGGGCTATCGCGTAGGCGGGCATGGGGCAGTCCTCCCGGTCGGTGGTCGGTCGCGCCTCCCGGCCGGGGTGGCCGGCCGGGACGTACTGATCATCACAGGAAGACGGGCCGGGGGTCGATGACCTGTCGGGTCATCGACCCCCGGCCCGTCCGTCACGGTGCCGTCAGGGTGTCAGCGCCGGCTGTGCGAGGCGACGTAGTACGGCCCCGGGGAGCCGACGCCGGTCACCAGGTCGTAGCCGCGGACCGCGTGCAGGGAGCTGTCCTTGCCGAGGCTGCGGACCGAGGTCGCCAGGCCGCCGCTGGCGTCGACGCCGTTCACGAAGTCGACGCGGGCCACGGCCAGGCCCTGGGCGCCCAGCGGGTGGTCGGTGACGTCGTGGAGCATCGGCCAGCGCGAGTTCACACGGCTGTAGAAGCCCGGGTTGGCGAAGCCGATCGGCTTCTGGAGCGCCTGCTGGGCCAGCGCCTGGATGCCCGCGATGACCGGGGCCGCGAGCGAGGTGCCGCCGATGCGGTACTCGCCGTACGCGAGCTTGCCGCCCGCCCAGGACTGCGTCTGGCCCACCAGGAAGCCCGTGTTGGGGTCGGCGACGGCCGCGACGTCGGGCACGGTGCGCATGCGCTTGGTGCCGTTGGCCTTGGCCAGTGCGTCGGGGACGATGCCGCGCTGGTAGAAGGGCTGGGCCACGGTGGTGCTGGTGCCGCCGCCGGCGCCGCTGGTGAAGGCGCCCGGGAAGCCGGTCCAGGACGTGCCGTCGGCCGAGAGGGCGGCCTTCTTGGTGCCCCAGCCGGTCTCGAACTTGTACGTGTCGCCCTTGCCGACGGCCAGCGACGTGCCGCCGACCGCGGTCACCCAGGAGGAGTTGGCGGGGGTGTCGACCTGCTTCTTGCCGGTGTTGGCGACCTCGTCGCCGTCGTCGCCGGAGGAGAAGTAGAAGCCGATGCCCTCGGCCGTACCCATCTTGAAGGTGTGGTCGTAGGCGGCCGCGAGGGCCGGGGTCTGGTTGGCCTCGACGTCGCCCCAGGAGTTGGAGACGATGTCGGCGAGGTGCTTGTCGACGACCTTGTCGAGGGCGTCGAGCAGGTCGGGGTCGTTGCAGGAGGCGCCCGCGACGTAGACGATCTTCGCCTCGGGAGCGACCGCGTGCACGGCCTCGACGTCGAGGGTCTCCTCGCCGTACCACCCGGCCGCGTCGCAGTCCTTGACGTGGGTGTACTTCGCCGGGGTGACCTGGCGCAGGCCGCCGGTGCGGTACGGGGCGTCGCCGTTGCGGGCCGCGTACGTGCGGGCGTCCTTGGCGATGGTCGGCGAGGCGTACGCGTCGGTGATCGCGACCGTGACGCCCTTGCCGGTGTAGCGGCCGGCGCCGTAGGCGGCGCGCAGCTGGCGGCCGGTGTAGCCCTTGATCGCGTACGGGACCTTCCTGCCGTACGCGGACGGCAGGGAGGTCGCGGTGCGCGAGCCGTAGTAGCTGGAGAACGGGCCGGAGTTGCGGAAGCCCTGGCCCGGGCGGGGCAGGGTGTCCTTGTGCGAGGCCCGGTGCGGGGCGTCGTCGAGGCCGGAGACGGTCAGCACGGCGGCGGCGACCGAGGCCGGGGCGGTGGCGTTGCGGACCGGGGCGCGGTAGGTGCGGCCGTCCTTGCGGAAGCTGTGCAGGGGGGTGGCGAAGGCCTGCTCGGCGGCGGCGACGGTGCCCGTGACCTCGATGTAGTGGTCGTTGGTCGCGGTCACGGTGAGGCCCGCGGAGCGCAGCCAGGCGGCGACGGCGGCCTTCTGGCCTTCGGTGGCACCGAACCGGCTGCGGGCCTGGTCGGCCGTCAGGTACTGGCCGTAGAGGGGCGAGTGCGGGTCCGAGACGGCGGTCGCGAAGGCGGTCAGGCCCTGCGGGTCGCGGCCGGCGAGGTGCACGCGGGCCGTGACCGTGGCCTGGCGCGCGGCGCTGCCGAGGTCCGCCGGGCCGGTGGCCCAGGCGGGCTGGGTGCCCTGCAGTGCGACGCGTCCGCCGGGGGCCGGATCGGCGGCCTGGGCGGACGGGGCGCCGAAGGTGAGCGCGCCCGCGAGGGCCGGCAGCACCGCGGCGGCGGCGATCAGCGCGCGTGACTGCCCGCTGCGTCGTCTTCTCATGTATGTCCCTGCCATGACGTGTGTGGGGTTGGCCGCGCACTCCGGGGTGACCGGTGTGCGGGCGGTACCGCGCCATGGTTGTCAGGAACAGTTCACGTCAGGGGCAGGTGTTGATCAAGAGACGCCAAAGTTATGCCCAGGGGCGGGAATTGACGGAGGGGCATGTCGGACATGGACGCACGAAAACGGTCCGGCTCCGCACGGGGCGGAGCCGGACCGTCGGCCGTCGGGACCGGTCAGGCCCGGGAGCGGGTGGGCTCCCAGCGGTAGAAGCAGTGGGCCATGGCGTCCTTCGGGCTGCGCCAGGTCTCGGGGTCGTACGGGCTGACGTACGCCTCCAGACGCTCGCTGATGCCGCGGAACTCGGGGTGCGTGCTCGCCTTGGCGATGGCCGGGCCCAGCGGGTTCTCGGACTCGATGAGGTGCAGGTACACGTCACCGAACTGGAAGAGGCTGCGCCGGCTGACCCCGATGATGCGGGGCAGCTCGCCGCGGTCGGAGTCGGCGAAGACGCCGGCGATGTCGGGTGCCGAGCCGGGCGCCATGCGGGCGACGATCAGGGCGTGGTGCATGGGGGTCCTGTCTGGTGGGCGGTGGGCCGGTCAGTTCGGCAGGACGGAGGCGGTGTTCCGCTCGCGGGCCGCCTGCTCGATCTTGTCCCTGATGAGGGCCATCTGGACGCGCGAGTTGCGGTTGATGTTGCCGGTCATCCACGCGTCGTCCACGGGGGCGTCGGGCTTCATCGCGAAGTCCTGCGTCCACTTCATGAGGGTGCCGTCCGGGGTCTCGGCGTACTCCCACCGGATGTTCATGTGCGCGAACGGGCCGGTCTCGACGCGGTGGGCGCGGACGGTGCGGGCGGCCTCGTCCGTGGTCCGCGCGGAGACCCAGCTCCACACGGTGCCGTTCTCGTCCGGGTGCATGGTGAGTCGGAAGGTGGTGGTGGCGCCCTCCCGGGAGAGGACCTCGACGGAGGCGTACTCGCTGAACAGGTCCGGCCAGTTCTCGATGTCGTTGGTGGTGTCCCAGACGAGGTCGAGGGGGGCGGCGATGACGATCTCGTTCTCGGTGTGTCCGCTCATGTCACGCTCCGGCCGCGAGGGTGCTGTTGACGAGGTCGATGAACTCCCGCGGGGTGCGGCAGCGCTCGGCCTCCGGGGGCATGGCCGTGCCGTGGTTGTTCTCCAGGTCGCTGATGATGCCGAGCAGGCCCAGCGAGTCCAGGCCGAAGGTGTCGAAGCCGGAGTCGGCCGCGGTCTCCAGCGCCTCGGGGTCGACCGCGACGCCGGCGGCGTTCTTCATCAGGGCGGCCAGCTGCTGGACGGTGAGTTCCATCTGGATGGTCATGGGAGGAGCTCCTCCTTCGTGGTGCGGGATTCGGTGTTCGGGGATCGGTGGTCAGGGACCGGGATCGGGGACCGGGCGGGGACCGGCGTCGCCGGGGTACGGGGTCGGTCGGTCGGTCGGTCGGGTACGGGGTCGCCGGGGTACGGGGTCGGTTCCGTCGGGCCCGGCGTCGGTCGGGTGCGGGACCGGGCCCGCGGACGGCGCCCGTCAGTCCTGACCGCCGTCGCCGCGCCGCAGGACCAGCGCCGCGCACGACCCCATCAGGCCCCGGCTGAGCACCAGCGCGGTGCGCAGCCGGGCGGGCCGGGCCCGCGAGGTCACCAGGTCCATGTCGTGGCAGATGTCGTAGACGTTCGGCGTGGGCGGGATCAGGCCGTGCTCCATGGCGAGGACCGCGGCCGCGGTGTCCAGCACGGGTGCACCGCAGTACGCCCGCCCGATGCCGGTCTTCGGCGCCGTGACCGGCACCTGCGACCCGTGCCGGCCCAGGGCGTCGGCCAGGGCCAGCGCCTCGGCCCGGTCCGCGGCGGGGATGCCGAGGGCGTCCGCGAAGACGACGTCGACCTCCTCGGGGGCGCAGCCCGCCTCGGCGAGCGCGCCCTCGACGGCCCGGGCCAGGCCGTCCCGGGACTCCTGCCAGCGCGAGGCCCCGGTGAACGTGGCGGCGTGTCCGGCCACGACGGCCCGGACCCGGGCACCGCGGGCCAGGGCCGCCGCCTCGTCCTCGACGACGAGCATGGCCCCGCCCTCGGCCGGCACGAAGCCGCACGCCGAGGCCGAGAACGGCCGGTAGGCGCGGTCGGGATCGGCGAGGGTGCTCAGCTCGGGGTAGCCCAGCTGGCAGACCGCCGAGTACGGGGCCAGCGGCGCCTCGGTCGCGCCGACCACGAGGGCCTGCGTGCCGCGGCGGACCGCCCGGGCCGCGTGCGCGATGGCGTCCAGCCCGCCGGCCTCGTCGCTCGCGACCACCGAGCAGGGGCCCTTGTAGCCGCCGCGGATCGAGATCTGGCCGGTGCTGGCGGCGTAGAACCAGGCGATGGACTGGTACGGGCCCACGTACCGGCTCCCCTTGCCCCACAGCTGCTGGAGCTCGCGCTGGCCGAACTCGCCGCCGCCCGAACCGGCCGCGGTCACCACGCCCACCGAGAACGGGGAGTCCAGGTCGACCCCGGTCAGTCCGGCGTCCGCGAACGCGAGGTCCGCGGCCGCCATGGCGAAGTGGGTGAAGCGGTCGGTCTGGACCAGGTAGCGGTCCTCGGCGTGGGCGGCCGGATCAAAGCCCCGGACCTCGCCGGCGACGCGCAGCGGCAGGTCGCCGAAGCCCTCGCGGGTGACGCGGTCCAGGACGGCGATGCCCTCCTGGGTGGACTTCCAGAACGTGTCGACGCTCAGTCCGTTCGGCGCGACCACGCCGATGCCGGTGATGACGGCGCGTCGGGAATGAGGCTGGCTCATGGTGCGCTCCCGTCCGGCCTGCCGAGGACGACCGCGGACTGGAAGCCGCCGAAGCCGCTGCCCACCGACAGCACGTGCCGCAGCCTGCGCGGCCGTGCCTCGCGGGGCACGTAGTCCAGGTCGCACTCGGGGTCGGGGATCTCGTAGTTCGCGGTGGGCGGCACGGTCTGGTGGGCCAGGGCCAGGACGCAGGCGACCAGCTCTATGGAGCCGATCGCGCCGAGGGAGTGCCCGACCATGGATTTGATCGAGCTCATCGGCGTGTCGTACGCGTGGGCGCCGAGGGAGCGCTTGACCGCGGCGGTCTCGTGCCGGTCGTTCTGGCGGGTGCCGGAGCCGTGGGCGTTGACGTAGTCGACGGCCGTGGGGTCCAGCCTCGCCTGGTCGAGGGCGGTGTCGATGGCACGGGCCATCTCCGTGCCCTCGGTGGTCAGTCCGGTCATGTGGTAGGCGTTGCCGAAGGTGGCGTAGCCGCTGATCTCGCAGTACACGCGGGCGCCGCGGGCCCGGGCGTGGGCGAGGTCCTCCAGGACGAGTACGGCCCCGCCCTCGCCCATGACGAACCCGTCGCGGCGGGCGTCGAAGGGGCGGGAGGCGTGCGCGGGGTCGTCGTTGTTGGGGGAGGTCGCCTTGATGGCGTCGAAGCAGGCCATCGTGATCGGCGAGATGGGCGAGTCGGCGGCGCCGGCGATGCAGACGTCCAGCCGGCCCTCCTGGATGGCGTGGAAGGCGTAGCCGACCGCGTCCAGCCCGGAGGTGCAGCCCGTCGACACGCTCTGCACGGGCCCGTGGGCGCCGAACTCCTCGGCGACCGCCGAGGCGAGGGTGCTCGGCGAGAAGGCCCGGTGCAGGTGCGCGCCCGCCGCCCGGTGGTCCACGTCCCAGCGCGCGCCGCGCTCGCTGACCAGGACGTAGTCGTGCTCCAGCCGGGTGGTGCCGCCCACGGCGGTGCCGAGGCTGACACCCAGCCGCCAGGGGTCCACCTGGTCCGCGGCAAGGCCGGCGTCGACCGCCGCCTCGCGCGCGGCCACGAGGGCGAACTGGACGTAGCGGTCGCAGCGCTCGGCCTGCTCCACGGTCAGGCCGTGGTCGAGCGGGTCGAAGTCGCACTCCGCCGCGATGCGCGAGCGCAGCCCCTCCGGGTCGAAGAAGGTGATGCCGCGGGTCGCGGTGCGGCCGGAGGCCAGCAGATCCCAGAACGCGGGTACGCCGACCCCGCCCGGGGCGACCGCGCCTATGCCGGTGACCGCGACGCGCCGGCTCACGACACGGCCTCCGGTTCCGGCGGGCGCATCCCGGCCGCGGTTTCCAGCGCGGCGTCCGGGCCCTCGGTGTCGACGTGGCCCATGCTCGGGTGCGGGGCCAGCGGACCGAGGTGGAAGACCAGGCGCGCCTCGGTGTCGCCCACGTTGCGGAAGCGGTGGCGCACGTACGCGGGGATCATCAGGCCCTGGCCCGGCCGCAGCGGCTGCGGTACGCCGTCCAGGTCCACCTCCAGCTCGCCGGCGACGACGTACACGAACTCCTCGGAGTACGGGTGGTAGTGCTCGCCGATCCGGTCGCCGGGGTCGACGAGGGCCACCCCCATGAACCCGCTGGTGGACCCGACGGTGGCGGGGGTGAGCATGGCGCGCAGATCACCTCCGCGCCTTCGGTTGGGCTCGATCTCACCGAGATCCACGACTCGGGGCCGCTGCTTGCTCATGGTTCCTCCAGAGGGGTGGGGTCGGCCGCGGCGGCGGCCGTGGACGTCAGGACTGGGGCGCCCGACGGTCGGTGACCAGGCGCATGTCGGTAGCGCGCAGGAGGCGGGCGACGTCGGCGGGGCCGTCGACGCGGCCGTCGGAGCCGAGGGCCCCGTGGTCGAGGAGCCGGGTCAGGACGGCGGCCTTGCGCGGGCCGTGTACGCCGAGGGCGCGGGCCGGGTCGGCCTCCAGGCTGCCCCGTACGTCGACCAGGCGCACGACGACGTCGTCCCGCTGGAAGATCGTGGCCGCGTACACCGGATGGCCGGGGTCGTGCGCCGCGGCCGCGTCCTGGCGGGCGAGGAGCCGGGCCAGGGCCATGCCGCAGCCGGGCCGTGCCGGGTAGTACAGGGCGTGCCGCCGGACGCCGGGCTCGTCACCGTCGGCGGGCGGGAGCCCGCCCGGCTCCGCGGAGTGGGGGCGCACGTGGTGGACGGCCGGCAGCGCGGCGCGCATGAAGAACATGCGGGCCGACTCGGCGTCGGTGAGGTCGCGGTCCTGCTCCAGGTACGGGTTGATGGCCTCCTCGACGGCGCGCACCTCCGGCTGGCGGGCCACGTGGCGCAGGGCGGACATCAGGTCGCCGCGGACCTCGACGGCGCGCACCACGCGGTTGCCGTGCATGAAGAGGGAGGTGCGGCACAGGCTCGTGGTGTCGTCGACGCGCGCCTGCGGCGACTGGTAGCCGGCGAGGATCTCGGCGACCTTCGCCTCGCTGCCCGGCCGGACCGTGAAGGTGAGGGCGTGGCGGACGATGCCGTCGCCGATGCGGGGCGCCGCCTGGAGCCGGAGGCCGACCGGGGCGGGGGCCGCCTCGGGGCCGCTGCCGGTCTCGCGCAGGATGGTGTAGCGGAGCGAGTGGGTGTCGCGGACGCAGGCGCTCAGCGGCCGCACCATGTCCACGTGCTCGTCGCTGTTGACCCAGGCGAGGAAGGGCTCGGCGCTCTCCCACTCGCTGGTGATCAGCCACTGCGCCGGGTTCTCGATGGACTGGCACAGCTGGTCGCTGATGTGTCCGGGCACGGCGGCCATCTGCTCGCACACGTGCTCGTACGCCGTCAGGAACTGCTGCTGGATGCCGTCGTGCAGGTCCATCAGCAGGACCACCCGGAGCCGGGAGCCGTCGAACGCGGACTGGGAGACCCGTTCCGCCAGACGTGAAAGGGACTGTTCCGTGAGTGTCATCCTGCTCGCGTCTCCTTCGGGGGGCAGGAGCGACCGGCGCGGCCATGGGGAAGGGCCGGTCACCGTCGCCCTCGATCCTGTGCCGGTCCCGGCGGGTCCGCGAGTGGTGTGAACCACCTGGGTGACGTGCGGTGTTGTGCACCAGGTGGGTGATTGCCCGTCCGAAACGGCCCACGGCCGGGCATGGACATCCCGTCCCCGCACGTCCCGGTCCGTCACCGGAGGATCTGAGGAACGGATGAACTGATGAACGAAGAATTCGACCACCGCGTACCGGTTCTCATCGTCGGCGGCTCCCTGGTGGGCCTGTCCACGTCCCTGTTCCTGGGCCGGCTCGGCGTACGCCACACCCTCGTGGAGCGGCACGCGGGCACCTCCATCCACCCGCGCGGCCGGGGCAACAACGTCCGGACGATGGAACTCTTCCGGGTGGCCGGCGCCGAGGCCCGGATCCGCCAGGCGGCCTCCGTCCTCGCCGACAACCACGGCATCCTCCAGACGCCCAGCCTGGTCGGCGACGCCGGCGAGTGGCTGTTCCGCGAGATCGACCCCGGTGGCGGCCTGGCCCGGTTCAGCCCGAGCGGGTGGTGCCTGTGCAGCCAGAACGACCTGGAGCCGGTGCTGCTGGACTGCGCCCGCGACCTGGGCGGCGACCTGCGCTTCGGCTCCGAGATGCTGTCGTTCGACCAGGACGCCGACGGGATCACGGCGCTGGTGAAGAACCGCGACACGGGCGACCACACCACGATCCGCGCCGACTACCTGGTGGCCGCCGACGGACCGCGCAGCCCGATCCGCGAGCACCTGGCCATCGGCCAGAACGGCCCCGGCGACCTGTTCCACAACGTCAGCATCACGTTCCGCTCGCGCGGGCTGGCCGAGGCGGTCGGCGACCGCCGCTTCATCGTCTGCTACCTCACCCATCCGGAGGGCGACGGCGCCCTGCTGCCGGTCGACAACCGGGAGAACTGGGTGTTCCACGCGCCCTGGCGGCCCGAGCGAGGCGAGACACTGGAGGACTTCACCGACGAGCGGTGCGCGGTGCACATCCGGCGCGCGGTGGGCGTGCCCGACCTGGACGTCCAGGTCACGGGTCGGGCCCCGTGGCACGCGGCGGAGCGGGTGGCCGAGCGGTACGGCCGCGGGCGGGTGTTCCTGGCCGGCGACTCCGCGCACGAGATGTCGCCGACCGGCGCGTTCGGCTCCAACACCGGCATCCAGGACGCGCACAACCTGGCGTGGAAGCTCGCCGCCGTGCTCGGCGGCTGGGCCGGCCCCGGCCTGCTGGACTCGTACGACGCCGAGCGCCGCCCCGTCGCCGAGGCCACCAGCGCCCGGGCCACGGCCCGTTCGGCCGAGCACAGCCACCCCGGGTACGAGCCCGCGGCCGGCCCCGGCGGCAGGCAGGGCGGCATCCTCGACGTCGCGCTCGCCTACCGCTACCCGCGCGGCGCGGTGGTCGGCACCGACCCGGAGCAGCCGGTGGTGCCGGAGGGCGTACGGCTCACGGGCGAACCGGGCAGCCGGGCGCCGCACCTGTGGCTGCGGCGCGGCTCCGGGAACCGGCTCTCCACCCTCGACCTGTACGAGCGCTCCCTGGTGCTGCTCAGCGACGCGTCCGAGCAGGGCGGCTGGCACGCGGCGGCGGAGCGGGTCGCGCGCGAGCTGTCCGTCCGGCTGGAGGCGTACCGGATCGGCGCGGACGGGGACCTCGTGGCCGAGGGCGGCGCGGACTGGGCGCAGGCGCACGGTACGACCGCGGCGGGCGCGGTGCTGGTACGGCCGGACGGGTTCGTGGCCTGGCGGTCGTCGCGGGCGGACGCGGGTGCGGACCCGGTGGAGGTGCTGCGCGGGGTCGTCCGGTCGGTGCTGGCGCTGGCCTGACGCACCGCCACCCTCGGGGCCGTAGACCACGGGTGCCCCCGCTACCGGCCGTGCCGCCGCGGCCGGGGGCGCCGACGGCCGGGAATCAGCCGAACGGGTAACCGTCCGTGCGCGAACGGCGGCGCTCTCGCTAGCGTGAGCAGCCGCAACAGCGCGGAGGCACGTATGGACGGGACACCCGGTCTGTCACCGGACGGGGCCGAGGGAACCGGCCGTGCCCGGCAGGACGCGGGCCGGCCGGAGGAGTTCGGGCCGGCCCTGCGGCGGGTGCGGGCCGAGCGCGGTCTGTCCCTGGCGGCGCTGGCCCGGCTCGTCCACTACAGCAAGGGCTACCTCAGCAAGATCGAGAACGGCGGCAAGCCGCCCACCGCCGACCTGGCCCGCCGCTGCGACACGGCGCTGGGGGCGGCGGGTGCCCTGGCCCGCCTGGTGCCCGACGTGCCGTCGGCCCGCCGGCCGGAGACGAGGCCCGCGCCGGGGTCGGGGGCGGGTGAGTGCCCGTACCGGGGGCTGAGCGCGTTCGGGACCGAGGACGCGGACTGGTTCTTCGGGCGGGAGCGGACCACGGCCGCCCTGCTGGCCCGGCTCGGGACGCGCGCGGGCACCGGCCCGTTGGCGGTGGTGGCCCCGTCGGGTGCCGGCAAGTCCTCGCTGCTGCGGGCGGGACTCGTACCCGCCCTGCGGCGGGGCGCGGACGGCGGGGGCCCCGCCGGTACGGGGGCCTGGCGGGTGGCCGTGTGCACGCCGACCGCACACCCGGTGGCGGAACTCCTGCGGACGCTGGGGTCAGTGGGGGTACCGCTGCCGAGGGTGCCGGACTCGGGTCCGGACTCGGGTCCGGGCGCGGGTCCGGGCGCGGGTCCGGGCGCGGGTCCGGGCGCGGGTCCGGGCGCGGGTCCGGGGCCGGGCGCGGGTCCGGCTGGGGGCACAGGTCCGGATGGGGGCACCGGTCCGGGAGGGGGCACAGGTGCGGGAGGGGCGTCGGGGACCGGCCCGGGGCCGGCCGGGGTCGTGCTCGTGGTCGACCAGTTCGAGGAGGTCTTCACCCTGTGCCGGGACGAGGCGGAGCGGCGGGCCTATTTCGCCGCCCTGACGTCCCTGGCCGGACCGCGCTCCCCCGACGCGGCCCCCGACGCGGCCCCCGACCGGGCACGACCGGACGGCGACGGTGGCCCGGTGCTCGTCGTGCTGGGCCTACGGGCCGACTTCAGCGGGCGGTGCCTGGCCTATCCGGAGCTGGCCGAGGTGTTCACGCACGGGCTGTACGTCCTCGCCCCCATGACGCCGGAGGAGTTGCGCACGGCCGTGACCGGCCCGGCCGAGCGGGCCGGGCTGCTGCTCGAGCCCGGCCTGGTGGAGCTGCTGCTGCGCGACGCGGGCGCCGAGGACGGCACCGCCGCCGGCGCGGCGTGGGCGCTGCCGCTGCTCTCCCACGCACTGCTGGTCACCTGGTACGCCCGGGCGGGCCGCACCCTGACGGTCGAGGGGTACGAGGCGACCGGCGGGCTGCGCGGCGCGGTGGCCCGGACCGCGGAAGAGGTCTTCACCGGGCTCGACCGCACCGGGCGCGACGCGGCCCGCCGGATGCTGCTGCGCCTGGTCCACGTGGGCGACGGGGACGTCGAGACCCGGCGACGCACGGCCCCGGACCGGCTGGCCGCGGGCGTCACGGACCCGCGCGCCGCCGCGGCGGCCCTGGACGCCTTCGTCCGCGCCCGGCTGGTGACGGCCGGCGCGTCGGCGGTGCAGATCAGCCACGAGGCGCTGCTGCGGGCCTGGCCCCGGCTGCGCGACTGGATCCACGACGACCGGGCGGACCTGCTGGTGCACCAGCAGCTCACGGACGCGGCGGCCGCCTGGGTACGGGACGGCCGCGACCCGGAACTGCTCTACCGCGGCAACCGGCTCGCCGCCGCCGAGGAATGGGCGGACCGGCAGGACGGCAGGCACCCTCCCGGACCCGTGGAAGCGGAGTTCCTGGCGGCCAGCGGGGCCGAGGAACGCCGCCGGCGGCAACGGGCGCTGCGGCAGGCCCGCACGCAGCGCCGCCTGCTGGCCGCGCTCGCCGTCCTCCTCGCGGTGGCGCTCGCCGCCGGCGGGCTGGCGTTCCACCAGCGGTCGAGCGCCCTGCGGGAGCGGACCGTCGCGCAGTCGCAGGCCATGGCCGAGCGGTCGGCGGCGGTCGCGGCCGGGCAGCCGGAGGCGTCGATGCTGCTCGCGGCCCGCGCGTACCGGACCTCCCCCACGACCGAGGCCCGGGGGGCGCTCCTCAGCACCCAGGCGCAGGCGTTCGCCGGGCGGCTGACCGGGCACACCGGCGCGGTCAACGCGGTGGCCTTCGCGCCGGACGGACGCGTGCTCGCGACGAGCAGCAGCGACGGCACCGTACGGCTGTGGGGCGGACCGGGGTTCCGGTCGTCCGTCGCCGTGCTCACCGGGCACGGCGGCTCGGTGCTGGCGGTGGCGTTCGGGGCCGGCGGGCGGCTGCTGGCCGCCGCGGGCACGGACGGCACGGTGCGGCTGTGGCGACTGCCGGAGCGCCAGGCGGTGGGCACCCTGTACGGGCACAGCGGCGGGGTCCGCTCGGTGGCCTTCTCCCCCGACGGCACGCGGCTCGTGTCGGGCGGTCTGGACGGGACGGTACGGCTGTGGGACGTGGCCGGGCGGCGGCTGACGGACACCCTGCGCGGGCACACGGACGGGGTGTACGGGGTGGCCTTCGCCCCCGACGGGCGTCGGGTCGCCTCGGGGGCGGCCGACCGGACCGTACGGCTGTGGGACGTGTCCGGGTCCGGGTCCGGCGGCCGGCCCGCCGCGACGCTGGAAGGGCACTCCGACGTGGTGTTGGGCGTGGCGTTCGCGCCGGACGGGCGGACGCTGGCATCGGGGAGCGCGGACCGGACGGTGCGCGTCTGGGACGTCGACGGCCGGGACGACGACGGACCGGGCGAAGGCCCCGGCGACGGGACCGACGTCCGGGCGGACGCACCGGACGCACCGGACGCACCGGACGCACCGGACGCACCTGACGCGGCCGGCGACGGGGGCGGGGAGGCCGGCGCCACGGCGCGGCGGCCGGTGGTCCTGCGGGGCCACAGCGACGACGTCAACTCCGTGACCTACACGACCGACGGCACGGCGGTGGTGAGCGCGTCGGGCGACGGGACGGCGAAGGTCTGGGACGCGGCCACCCACCGCGTCACGCAGGTGCTGGCCGGGCACGGCGACTACGTGCTCTCCGTGGCCGCCGGGCCGGAGCACCTGCTGGCCACCGGCAGCTTCGACCAGTCCGCCGTGCTCTGGGACACCGGGCGCGGGGCCCTGGTCACCCGGCCGTTCGCGGAGTTGTGGCAGTCCGCCTTCGCCCCGGGCGGCCGCCTGCTCGCGTCGGCGGGCGCCGACGGCGGCGTACGGCTGTGGGACCCCGCGCGCCGCCGGCTCCTCGGCACGCTGACGGGGCACCAGGGCTCGGTGTTCGCGGTGGCGTTCTCCCCCGACGGACGGCTGCTGGCCTCCGCCGGCGCGGACCGGACCGTACGGCTCTGGGACGCCCGCCGGCGGACGCCGCTGGCCGCACTGACGGGGCACGGCGGCGCCGTGTACGCCCTCGCCTTCTCCCCCGACGGCCGGACGCTGGCGTCGGCGAGCGCCGACCGGACGGTCAAGCTGTGGGACACCGCACGGCACCGCCAGGTCACGACGCTGAGCGGGCACCAGGACTTCGTCAACGCGGTGGCGTTCAGCCCGGACGGGCGGCTGCTGGCGACCGGCAGCGACGACCTGACGGTACGGCTGTGGGAGCCGGCCGCCGCGGCACGGCGCGCGGAGCACCCGGCGGGCGGGCCCGACGGCCCGGAACGGACCGGTGGCTGGGTGGAGCGGGCGGCACTGCGCGGGCACCGCGGCGCGGTCCGGAGCCTGTCGTTCGCCCCGGACGGCCGGCGGTTGGCCAGCAGCGGCAACGACGGTGCCGTCCGGGTGTGGGACGTCGCCCCGCGCCGGGCGGCGGCGACGCTGACCGGGCACGTCGGGGCGGTCCGCGCCGTGGTGTTCGGTCCCGGCGGGCACACCCTGGCGAGCGGCGGCGTCGACGGCACCGTACGGCTGTGGGACGCCGACCGCTTCCGTTTGGAGGCGAGCCTGGCCGGGCACGGCGGGGCGGTCTGGGGCGTCGTGTTCGACCCGGCCGACGGGCGGTTGACGAGCACCGGGACGGACGGGACGGTCCGGTTGTGGTCGCTGGGGGCGGGGTCCCGGATCGGCGCCGTCTGCGCACTGGTCGGAGCGGCCGCACAGGCCCACCCGGGCGGGGAGGTGTGTGGCGGCTGACCCACCGCGCCCTCCAGGCCCCCACCCCCTGCCACCCACGCACCACCCCTCCGCTCCCAGCCGGTGACGAGCCCCCAGCAGGCCCTCGGCCGCCGGGGTTTCCCCGGGGTTTCCCGTTTCCCGTGCAGGTGGGAGACACGTGGCGCCTCGACACCGGGGGGCGGTGCGGCCCAGTCTCGGAAGGGCCGGCGGATCAGCCGGTGGCCGCCGGACGAGGCCTCGGGCCGGGCCGGCCGCGTTCACGGGGAAGGGACACGGAGATGGTCGAGCGGATGCGCGGGGCACGGCGGCGGGCGGTCGGCGCCGCCCTGAGCCGGGAGGCGTTGGCACGGGCCACGGGGGGCCGCGGCGACACCCCTCCGATGACGCGGGCCACGGACGGCCCGCCGCGCGGCGGAACGGCGGGCCGGTGGAGCGGCCTGCGGACGGGGGCCGCGCTGGCGGCGGCCGCGGTGCTCGTGACGGGGGGCACCGCGTTCGCCGCACCGGCCGGCGGGGCCGCGCGCGCCGGGGTCCCGCAGGCCGGGGCGGGGCCGGCGAAGGCCGCGGCGGAGGGCTGCGGGGTCCTCGCCCCCGGCGCTTCCGCCGTGGCGGAGGCCGCCGTTCGGGCCGCATGCGAGCAGATCGGCGTCTGGTACACGTGGGGCGGCGGCCACGGGCCGCAGCCGGGTCCGACGTAC
The DNA here is from genome assembly GCF_000719335.1 of Streptomyces sp. NRRL S-87. Lineage (GTDB taxonomy): Bacteria > Actinomycetota > Actinomycetes > Streptomycetales > Streptomycetaceae > Streptomyces. Next base: position 23,114 of record NZ_JOGB01000040.1, on the reverse strand, counting down.
GGTCAGGTCGATCCGAGCGACCCCGCCAGCGAGCACGACCCCGAGCGGTCGGGCTTCGACTGCTCGGGGCTGGTGCGGTACGCGTACGCCCGTGCCACCGGCCGGGACGTCCTGCCCGGCAACGCCCGCCACCAGTTCGACACCCCGGAGGCGACGGCCCGGTTCGGCGCCGCGGAGGGGACGGGTCCGCTGCTGCCGGGCGACCTGCTGGCCTGGGGCTCGGGGGGCGCGATCCACCACATCGCGGTCTACCTCGGCGCCGGGAAGATGGTCGAGGCCCGGCAGTCCGGCACCCGGATCATGGTGAGCGACGTCCGGCTGGGCGGGGACTACGCCGGCGCGGTGCGGATCGGCGGCTCGGCCGCGCAGCCCGGTACGTTCCGCACCTGGGGCACGGACGTGTGGACGCACCGCGAGCCCTCCACCACCAGCGCACGGGTCCACCGGTTCGACGGCCCGACCACCGTGCGCGTGCAGTGCCAGAAGCACGCCGAGACCGTGACCGCGGACGGCTACACCAACGACGCGTGGTCCTACCTGCCCGAGTACGGGGCCTGGATCACCAACATCTACATCCAGGGACCCGCCTGGCTGGACGGCGTGCCCACCTGCCCCTGAGGGCCACGGCACAGCCGACATCCACCCACGGCCGGCATCCACCCGGAGTCGGACTCCGCCCACGGCCGCCCCGCACCCGAGGCGACCCTCACCCACGGCCGGCCCTCACCCACGGCCGGCCCCTCACCACCGTCGCGCACGCGCCGTGCCTGACGCACACCCACACCGGGCTCCCCGGAGCCCCGCCAAGGAGGAACCATGTCCGCACGCAGCCACTTCTCCCTCGCCCTCGCCGCGGTCGCGCTCACCGCGGGCCTGGCCGCCACCGGCGTCGGGCCGGCCGCCGCCGTGCCCGCCGTCCCGGTCGTCAAGGCCGCGAAGGCCCCCGCGGCCGCCGCCGAGTGCGGGGTCCGCTCCGACCGCCGCCTGTGGTGCGGCAACCGCGTCGGGGCCAAGGGGTACCAGCACCGCTCGTACAGCTCCGAGGTGCGGGGCCCCCTGAACACGGCCTTCAGCTGGTTCCAGTGCTGGGGCCACGGCGACCGCCACGGCGGCGGCAACGACATCTGGTACTGGACCAAGCTGGACAACGGCCAGTGGGGAAACGTGCCGGCCGTCGACGTCTACACGTCGGTCGACCCCGCTCCGGGCCTGGACGAGTGCTGACGCTCCGCCACACCACCTGCCGGCTCCCCTGACCCGGCGCCCGGCGACGGCGGACGGGCCGCCCCTCCCCCACGGTGGGGCGGCCCGTCCGCCGTGCCGCGGCAGCACCGGGCCGGTCCGCGCGTACGGGCGAAGTACGCTGCCGCCGATGGTGCGAGAGATCGCCGGCGAAAGGAACACCCGTGACCCGCAGCGCACTCCTGGTTGGAGCGACCGGACTGGTGGGCGGCCAGCTGCTCGCCCGGCTCCTCAGGGATCCCCACTACGACCGGCTCACGGTGCTGGCCCGCCGCCCGCCGACCGTCGAGCACCCCCGACTGGACGTGCGCGTCGTGGACTTCGACGCGCTCAAGCCGGCGGACGTGCCCGCGGTCGACGACGTCTACGGCGCGCTCGGCACCACCATCCGCAAGGCGGGCACGCAGCAGGCCTTCCGCACGGTGGACCAGCACTACACCGTCGAGGTCGCCCGGATGGCCCACGCGACGGGTGCGCGGCGGATCGCGGTGGTCTCGTCGGTCGGCGCGGCCTCCGCGTCGCGGAACTTCTACCTGCGGGTCAAGGGGGACATGGAGGAGGAGGTGGACGCGGTGGGCTACGAGCAGGTGGAGCTCTTCCGGCCGTCGTTCATCCTCGGACCGCGCGAGGAGCGGCGGACCGCCGAGCGGGTGGGCATGGCGCTGGCCACCCTGGTGGCTCCGGTGCTGGTCGGCCCGGCGCAGCCCTACCGGCCGGTGCCCGCCGGCCGCCTCGCGGCCGCGATGATCGCCGCGCTCGCCCGCGGCACGGGCGGCACGGCGGTCCGGACGTACGCCGACGTGGTCGCGCTGACCCCGCAGTAGGCCGGGGGCGCCGCCCGGGGCCGGTTCGGCCGGGCGGGTGCGATCGCCGGCACCTCGCTCAGCGAGGCTGCATATATCGGCTTGCAGTATATCCTGGCTGACATGGGTACCAAGGACATGACGCGCGCGGCGTTCTTCATCCTGACCGCGCTGGCCGACGAGGCCCGGCACGGCTACGGGATCCTCCAGGAGGTCGAGGAGCTGTCGGAGGGCGATGTCGTCCTGCGGGCCGGCACCCTCTACGGAGTCCTCGACCGGCTCGTGAACGACGGCCTCATCGCGCTCGACCGCGAGGAGGTCCAGCAGGGCCGGCTGCGCCGCTACTACCGGATCACCGACGACGGCGCGGGCGCCCTGGCCGCGGAGGCCGAGCGGATGGCCGCCGGGGCGCGGGCGGCGGTCCGCCGACTCGGGCGCGGGCGGGCGCCCGGGCGCCCGGGCGGGGCGGGGGCCGCCGGGATGCCGCGCTGGGGAGGTGCGGTATGACCACCCTCCTCGAGCAGCGCTACCGCGCCGTGCTCCGGATGCTGCCCGCCGACTACCGCGCCCGCTGGGAGGAGGACATGGTCGACACCTACCTGTGCGGGGTCGAGGAGGACGAGCAGGAGCTGCGGCGACCGAGCCTGGCGGAGACCGCGAGCATCGCCGCGCTCGCCGTGCGGATCCGGCTCGGGGCGACGGGCTCCAGCCCCCGGCGGGTCGAAGCGGGCGCGGCGATCAGGCAGTTCGCGCTGATCAGCGTCCTGCTGCAGGCCGCCGGCGCACTGACGTACACGGCCCTGGGCCTGCGCGCCGCCGGCGCCGCGCAGGGCTCCGGCGAGGGGGGCTGGTCGGCGACGTTCGGAGCGGACCCCCTGCAGGTCGCGCTGGGGCTGCTGCCCCTCCTGTGGGCCGCCGGGTACGCCGCGCTGGTGGGCGGGCGGCGGCGGGCCGCCAGGGGGCTCGTCGCCCTGGCCGCGGTGCCGACGCTGAAGCCGCTCGTGGTCCAGCTGACGGGCGGTCCGGCCGTACTGACGGCCGAGGCGTTGGTGGCCTGGGTCACGGTGGCGGCCGTCTGCTGCGGGTTCCACTGCGAGGCACCGCGGACCCGGCTGCCGTTCCTGCCGCCGGGGCTCGCCCTCGCCGGAGCGGGCGTGGCGGTCGGCGGGACGGTCGTCGCGTGGCCCGTGGTCGCGGATCCCGCCTGGGGGCCGGGCTGGGTCGTGGTGGCCGCCGCGGCCGCCCTCCTACTCGGCCGCCTGCGCGCACCCGATCGGGTGTCACCGGCGACGCTGTGGGCCCTGGGTGCGGTCGGCGTCTGCGTCCTGCTGTCCCGCGCCGACACGCTCCGGTTCGTGGTCGGGGCGGGGGCGGGCCCCGATGTCACCGTGCCGTGGGCCGCCCAGGCGGGGGTCCTGGCCCTCACGGTGGTGGCGCTCTGCGTCACCGCGGTACGGGCGCGCCGGGGCGCACGCAGCCCGGCGCCCTGACTCCGCCCGGGCGAGCTGGTCGCACCGCCCGCCGGTCGCCGCCCGCCGCCCGCCGCCCGCCGGTCACCGCTGAGCCGGTGACCGGCCGGCGGCCGGGGACCGTCACCGGGCCCGCTCCGGCCGGTCGGGCTCTCGTCCCGCCGCGCACCCGTCAGCTGAGGCGGCGCGGAAGCCGCACGCTCAGGGCGACCGTGACCGCGACCAGGACCAACTGGCAGGCCAGCACGGCGACCAGGGCGGTGCGCATGCCGTACGCCGGCACCAGGGCAAGGAAGAGGGAGCCCAGCGTGGCCACCCCGAGGGCCAGTGCGGACTGCTGGCCGGTCACCATGACGCCGCTGCCCACGCCGGCGCGGTCGGCCGGCACGTCGGCGAGCACGACGCGGAAGAGGACCGGCAGTTGCAGGCCCTGGCCGAGGCCCGCGAGCGCGACCCCCGGGGCCAGGTCCAGGACGCCCAGGTCGGGCCAGCCGCGCCAGGCCGTGGCCGCGAGCACGGCGAGCCCCGCGCCCTGCAGCAGGCCGCCGGCGGTCACCACCCGGGTGCCGTGGCGGCCGACCAGGCGCGGGCCGGCGAGCGAGGCGAGGAAGAACGCCACCGCCATCGGTGCCAGGGCCAGGCCCGCGTCGACGGGCCCCAGCCGCAGCCCCTGCTGGAGGGCGACCGCCACGACGAACATGAAGCCGCCGAACCCGACGGAGAACGGCAGGACCAGGGCCAGCCCGCGGCGCAGCGACACCAGCCGCAGCAGGCTCGGCGGCACCAGCGGCACCTTGCCGGCCCGGTCGGCGTGCCGTTCCACCAGGAAGAACCCGGCCGTGGCGAACGGCCACAGGGCGAGGGCCACCCAGGTCCACAGCGGCCAGCCGACGGTACGGCCCTCGGCGAGCGGGACGAGCAGGGTGGTCAGGGCGAGCGCGAGGAGCAGGGTGCCCGGTACGTCGACCGGGGCGGGGCTCGCGCTGCGGGTCTCGGGCACCGTGGGGGCCAGGAGCAGGCCGAGGACGGCGACGGGGACGTTGACGAGGAAGACCGCCCGCCAGCCGGTGCCGGCGAGGTCGGCGGAGACCAGGACACCGCCGAGGATCTGGCCGGCCACCATGGCGAGGCCGGCCGTGGCCCCGTACAGGCCGATGGCCCGGGCCTTGCGCGTTCCGTGGGTGGCGGCCTGGATGGTGGCCAGGACCTGCGGCAGCATCAGGGCGGCGGCCGCGCCCTGGGCCACCCGGGCGCCGACCAGGCTCCAGGCGTCGGGGGCGAGCCCGCAGGCCAGCGAGGTCAGGCCGAAGGCGGCCATGCCGGCCCGGAAGAGCCGCCGGCGCCCGAAGCGGTCGCCGAGGCGGCCGCCGAGGACGAGCAGGACGGCGTACGCCACGCCGTAGCCGGCCACCACGAGTTCGAGGAGGGCGGGGCCGGCGGCCAGGTCGTGGTCGATGGTGGGCAGGGCGACGTTGACGATGAAGAAGTCGATCAGCGGCAGGGCCGCCCCCACGAGGAGGGTGAACAGCCCGAGGGAGCCCAGGGAACCCAGGGAGCCGAGGGAGTCCAGGGAGCCCGGGGCCTCGGGTGCGCCCGGGGCGGCCGACGGAGCGGTGCGGCCCGCGGTGGCGGGGCCGGCCGGGGCGGTCGTCGTACGGGCCGCGGCAGCGTCCGCGGCGGAAGTCGTCGTATCGGTCACGGGACCATGGTCGACTTCCCGGGAACCTGGTACCAGAGGGTGGTTATCCTGGTATTGGAGCTACCCGTATCAGGAGCACCTGGTGCGGGTCCGCAGAGCGCGCACGCTGGGAGCATGGCCACGATGACGCAGCAGCAACCGCCCTCCGGGGCGGCCACGGCGGTACGGGACCGGGCACCGGAGGCGGCGCCGGACACGGTACGGGACGCCGCCCGCGCCGAGCGCGAGGTGCGACGCCACGAGCTCGCCGCCTTCCTGCGCAGCCGCCGCGAGCGGATCACCCCCGAGCAGGTCGGACTCCCGCGCGGCACCCGCCGGCGCACGCCCGGGCTGCGGCGCGAGGAGGTGGCGCACCTGTCCTCGGTGGGGGTGACCTGGTACACGTGGCTGGAGCAGGCCCGGGACATCCAGGTCTCGCCGCAGGTGCTCGACGCACTGGCGCGGGCGCTGCTGCTGGACTCGACCGAGCGGGCCCACCTGTTCGCCCTGGCAGGCTCCGCCGACCCGGCGCCGGGCGGCCCGTGCCCGACCGTGACCCCCGAACTGCGGGAGCTGCTGACGCAGTTGGAGCCGCTGCCGGCCTGCGTCCAGAACAGCCGGTACGACATCCTCGCGTACAACCGCACGTACGGGCGCCTGCTGCGCGACATGGACGCTCTCGACCGCGAGGACCGCAACTGCGTGCTGCTGACCTTCACGGACCCGGCGTGGCGCGCCTCGGTGGTCAACCTCGACGAGACGATGCACACGATGGCCGCCAAGCTGCGGGCCTCGATGGCGGAGCACCTGGCCGAGCCGGCGTGGAAGGCGCTGCTGGCGCGGCTGCAGGCGATCCCCGAGTTCGCGGAGATCTGGGAGCGGCACGAGGTGCTCGGCCAGGGGCTGCGGACCAAGCGCTTCCGCAACCCCGACGTGGGCGAACTGCGCCTGACCGTGACCAACCTGTGGCTCGGCCCGTCGGCGGGACCCCGGCTGATGACGTTCGCCCCGGCCGACGAGGAGTCGCGCGCAGGGCTGGACCGGTTGCTCGCGCTGGCCGTGGCGGGGCCGTCCGCCCCCTGAGCGGGCCGCCGAACCACCCGCCCCGGGCCGCGCCCTCGCGGCCCGGGGCGGCCGGCCTCAGCAGATGCGCGGGAGTTGCTCGCCGACCGGGAGGTCGATGACCCGGGTGCCGCCGAGGGCGGTACGGGCCACCAGCAGGCCGGGGTGCTCGGCCACCGCCTCGCCGACGACGGCCGCGTGCCGGCCCAGCGGGTGGGCGCGCATGGCGTCGAGGACCGCGTCGGCGTGCTCCCGGGGGACGAAGGCGACGAGCTTGCCCTCGTTCGCCACGTACAGCGGGTCGAGGCCCAGGACGGCGCAGGCGTTGGCGACCGCGGGCGGGACCGGGACGCTGCCCTCGCGGATCACGACCCCGGTGCCGGAGGCCGCCGCGATCTCGTTGAGCGCCGCGCCCAGTCCGCCGCGGGTGGGGTCGCGCAGCACGTGCAGGTCGGGGGTGACCGCGAGCATCGCCTGGACCAGGCCGCCCAGCGGGGCGCAGTCGCTGACCACGTCCACCCCGAACTCCAGGCCCTCGCGCGCGCTCATGATCGCGGTGCCGTGCAGGCCGATCTCACCGCTCACGATGACCACGTCGCCGGGGACCACCCGCTGGGGGCGCAGGTCGACCCCGGCCGGGATCAGGCCGATGCCGGCCGTGTTGACGTAGACGCCGTCTCCGTGTCCGGCCTCGACGACCTTGGTGTCGCCGGTGGCCACCTCGACCCCGGCGGCCCGGGCGGCGGCGCCCATCGCCTCGGCGACGCGGGCGACGGTGGCCGTCTCGACGCCCTCCTCCAGGATGAACCCGCAGGACAGGTAGGCCGGGACGGCACCGCTCATCGCCAGGTCGTTGACGGTGCCGTTGACGGCGAGGTCGCCGATGGAGCCACCGGGGAAGAACAGCGGGCGGACGACGTAGGAGTCGGTGGAGAAGGCCAGCCGGACGCCGCCCAGGGTGAGTTGGGCGCTGTCGCCGAGGCCGGCGAGGGCCGGCCCCCCGTAGGCCGGGGCGAAGACGTGCTGGACCAGCTCGGCGGAGAGCGCCCCTCCCCCGCCGTGGCCCATCACCACGCGCGGATGGTCGCGCAGCGGGGCGGGGCAGGTCCAGCCGGTGATGTCGAGCGGTGCGGTGTCAGACAACGGGGGTCGCCTCCAGGTCGTCCGTGGCGGCGGGCGTGGTCGTCGCGCCGGGAGCGGCGGTACCCGCCGGCGCCACCTCGACGGCCAGGGGCGCGGGCGCGGGTGCGGATGGGGGCACAGAGGCGGGCATGGGCGTGGAAGCGGGCGTGGGCGTGGAAGCGGGCGTGGGCGTGGAAGCGGGTTGCGGCGCGTCGGCCCGGCGCGGCGGGGCCAGGTCCAGCCGCCGGTAGAGGTAGTACGCCGCACAGGCGCCCTCGCTGGAGACCATCGTGGCGCCGAGCGGGTTCCGCGGGGTGCACGCGGTGCCGAAGGCCTCGCACTCGTGCGGTTTGATCAGCCCCTGGAGCACCTCGCCGCTGCGGCACTCGGCCGGCTCACGGGTGCTGATGTCCGTGACGGCGAAGCGGTGTTCGGCGTCGAACTCGCGGTACCGGTCGGACAGCCGCCAGCCGCTGTCCGGGATGGTGCCGATGCCGCGCCAGGCCCGGTCGGTGACCTCGAAGACGTCGGCCAGCATGGCCAGGGCGGCGGGGTTGCCCTCGGGGCGGACGGCGCGCGCGTACGCGTTCTCCAGCCGGTGCTGCCCTCGCTCCAGCTGGCGCACGGCCCGCCGTACGCCCTCCAGGATGTCCAGCGGTTCGAAGCCGGTGACCACGATGGGAACCCGGTGGCGGTCGGCGAGCTCGGGGTACTCCGCCGTGCCCATCACGCTGCACACGTGCCCGGCGGCCAGGAAACCCTGGACCCGGCAGCTGGGCGAGCGCATGATCGCCTCGATCGCCGGGGGGACGCGGACGTGGGAGACCAGCAGGCTGAAGTTGCGGATTCCCAGCTTCCGGGCCTGGTGCACCGTCATGGCGTTGGGCGGGGCGGTGGTCTCGAAGCCGATGCCGAAGAACACGACCTGCTTGTCCGGGTGCTGCCGGGCGATCCTGAGGGCGTCGAGCGGGGAGTACACCACCCGGACGTCGCCGCCCTCGCCGCGGACGCGGAAGAGGTCCTTGCCGCTGCCGGGGACCCTGAGCATGTCGCCGAAGGAGCAGAAGACGACGTCGGGGCGGGCGGCGATCGCCAGCGCCTTGTCGATCACCTCCAGCGGGGTGACGCACACCGGGCAGCCCGGCCCGTGGATCAACTCGACCTCTTCGGGCAGGAGCTGGTCGATGCCGTGGCGGATGATCGTGTGCGTCTGCCCGCCGCAGACCTCCATCAGCGCCCAGGGCCGGGTGACCGTGGCGCGGATGTCGTCCAGCAGCCGGCGGGCGAGGTCCGGGTCCTGGAACTCCTCGATGTACTTCACTGCCGCTCCGCCTCCTGCACCGCTCCCGCACCGGCGGGCGACGCCGCCGGACCGTCCTCGAAGGGCCACGCGGGGCCGCCGGCCTCGGCGGCCGCGAGCTCCCAGGGGTCTGCGAACTCCTCCTGGAGCATGCCGAGTTCGGCGAACAGCTCCAGGGTCTGCTTCGCGGAGGCCTCGTCCAGCCGCTGCAGCGCGAACCCGACGTGCACGATGGCGTACTCGCCGACCTGCAGGTCGGGCAGGTACTCCAGGCAGACCTCCTTGACCACCCCGCCGAAATCGACGGTGGCCATGCGGGTGCCGTCCCGCTCGCCGATGTCAACCACTCTGCCGGGTACCGCCAGGCACATGGCTTCCTCCTCGTTCCGTGGCCGCCGCTGGGGCGCGTCCGTCCGATCCGGCCGAGCCCTGTCGGGCGGCCGCCACCATGAGTTGGCCGAGCGCCAGGCCGCCGTCGTTCGGCGGGACCTGCCGGTGGCGCAGCACCGTGAACCCGGCCCCGCGCAGCAACCGCGCGCAGGCGGTCGACAGCACGGTGTTGCAGAACACCCCGCCGGTCAGGGCGACGGTCTCCAGCCCGTGCCGGTCGCGGGCGGCCTCGCCGAGCTCGAGGACCAGTCCGGCCACCGCGCGGTGGAAGCGGGCCGCGATCACCGGGGCCGCGGTGCCGCGGCGCAGGTCGGCGACGACCGCGGTCAGCAGGGGGGCCGGGTCGGCGGTGAGCGGGTCTTCCGCGGCGGGGGCGTCGCGGCGGCCCCGGGGGGCGGGGTGGCGCAGGGCGAACCGGTAGCCGGGGCCGTCGTCGGCGTCCGCGGCCGCCAGTGCCGCGGCCTCCAGCTCGACCGCGGCCTGCGCCTCGTACCCGGCGAGGTGGCAGATCCCGGCCAGTGAGGAGACGGCGTCGAAGAGGCGGCCCATGCTGGAGGTCGGGGCGCAGTTGAGGTCCCGCTCCAACTGGCGCTTCAACACGGCCAGTTCGTCGGGCGGGCAGGCGGCCGCGCAGGGCAGGTCGGGCGCCCAGTCGAGGCCGGCCGCCCACAGGTGGGCCAGGGCCATGCGGTAGGGCCGGCGCACGGCCGCGTCGCCGCCCGGCAGCGGGACGTACGCCAGGTGTGCGAAGCGCCGGTAGCCGCGGTAGTCGGCGAGCAGCACCTCGCCGCCCCAGACCGCCCCGTCGTCACCGTAGCCGGTGCCGTCGAAGGCGATGCCGATGACCGGGGCGGCACCGTCATGGCCGTGCTCGGCGAGGGCGGCGGCGACGTGCGCGTGGTGGTGCTGGACGTGGACGAGCGGCCGGCCGGCCGCGTGCCGCTCGGCGAGGCGGGTGGACCGGTAGCCGGGGTGCAGGTCGGCGGCGAGCAGCCGGGGGGTGACGCCGGTGATGGACTCCAGTTGCCGCTCGGCGCGTTCGTGGGCGGCCTGGGTGGCGAGCGAGTCCATGTCGCCGATGTGGGCGGACAGCCAGGCCTGCCGGTCGCGGCCGAGGCAGAAGGCGTTCTTGAGGTCCCCGCCGACCGCGAGGGCCGCCGGGACGGGCACGGGCAGCGTGAGCGGCAGCGGCGCGTGGCCGCGGGAGCGCCGTACGAGCAGCGGCGCGCCGTCGCAGATCCGGACCACCGAGTCGTCGCAGGGCACGTGGATGGGCCGGTCGTGGGTGAGCCAGGCGTCGGCGATGCCGGCGAGCCGCTCCAGGGCCTCGGCGTCGTCGGTGACGATGGGCTCGCCCGTCAGGTTGGCGCTGGTCATGACGAGCAGTCGGGGGCCGGGCGGATCGCCGGGCAGGCCGAGCAGCAGGTGGTGCACGGGCGTGTACGGGAGCATGAATCCGAGGTCGGGGCAGCGCGGGGCGACCTCGTCCGCGATCCGGGGCGCCGCCGCCCGGCCCGGGGCCGCCGGGCCGGCGGCGCGCCGCCGCAGCAGGACCACCGGGCGGACCGCGCCGGTGAGCAGGGCCCGCTCCTCGGGGCCGACCGCCGCCAGCCGCTCGACGGTCGCGAGGTCGGGCGCCATCAGCGCGAACGGCTTGTCGCCCCGGCCCTTGCGGCGGCGCAGCTCCGCGACCGCGGCGGCCTGTGACGCGTCGCAGGCGAGGTGGTAGCCGCCGAGGCCCTTGACGGCGAGGACGGCGCCCGCGGCGAGCAGCCGGCGGGCTCCGGCGACCGGGTCGGTGCCGGGGTCCTCCCGGGGCGGGTCGCCGGCGAGCAACCGCAGCCGCGGTCCGCAGGCCGGGCAGGCGACGGGCTGGGCGTGGAAGCGCCGGTCGGCCGGGTCGGCGTACTCGCGGGCGCAGTCGGGGCACAGGGGGAAGCCCGCCATGGTGGTGTGCGCGCGGTCGTAGGGCAGGGCGGTGACGATGGTGAACCGGGGCCCGCAGTGCGTGCAGGTGATGAACGGGTGCCGGTGGCGCCGGTCGGCCGGGTCGGCGAGTTCGGCCAGGCAGTCGGCGCAGGTGGCGGTGTCCGGGGAGACGAGCGTGCGGGCGGCGCCCTCGGTGCGGGAGGCGACGATGGTGAAGCCGGTCGTGCCGGCGGCCGGCAGCTCGCTGTGGTGGACGGCGTCGACCACCGCCAGCGGGGGCGCGTCCGCCGCGAGCCGCTCGCAGAACTCCCGCACGGCCGAGGCCGGGCCCTCCACCTCGGCGACGACGCCGTCGGGGGTGTTGGTGACGTGTCCGGCGAGGCCGAGGGCGGTCGCGCGGGTGTACACGTAGGGGCGGAAGCCGACCCCCTGGACGACGCCGCGCACGGTGACGCGGCGGCGCCGGGGGGCTTCCGACGGTGCGCCGGTCACTCAGTGTCCGTGCGCGTGGGCGTGGGCGTGCCGGTCGGCGCGGGGGCGGCCGGCCATGACGGGGACGTGGGCGGGGGTACCGGCGCCGAGAGCCAGCGCGCGGTCGAGGAGCGTGCCCAGGCCCGTGCCGCGGCGGGCGGAGGTCAGGACCACCTCGACGCCCGGGTTGACCTGTTCGACGTTGCGGCGGAAGGCCGTCTCGTCGAACTCCGCGGCGGCCGCCAGGTCGTGCTTGGTGACCAGCACCAGGTGGGCCAGTCCGAAGGCCGTCGGGTACTTGAGGGGCTTGTCCTCGCCTTCGGTGACGGAGGCGAGGACCACGCGCAGGTCCTCGCCGAGGTCGTAGGAGGCGGGGCAGACGAGGTTGCCGACGTTCTCCACGAACAGCAGCCGGGTGCCGGCGGGGAGCCAGCCGTCGAGGTGGCGGCCGAGCATGTGGGCCTCCAGGTGGCAGAGGCCGTCGGTGAGGACCTGCTTGACCGGGACGCCGGAGCGGGCGAGTCGGAGCGCGTCGTTCTCGGTGGCGAGGTCGGCGGTGAGGGCGGCGGCGGTCACGCCGCGCCGCCGGGCCAGGCCGAGTTCGCGTTCGAGGAGCTCCGTCTTGCCGCTGCCGGGGCTGGAGAGCAGGTTGACGGTGGTGGTGCCGGCGGCGGTGAGGCGGCTGCGCAGGGTGTGCGCGGCCTCGTCGTTCTTGGCGAGCACCGCCTGTTTCAGGTCGACCGTTCGGCACATGGTTCAGCGCTCCTCGGGGAGGGGTTCGCGGTGGCGCGCGCGGGCGGGTACGTCCGGCGCGGCGGGGCCGGGCACGGGGGCGGTGGCGGGCTCGCGGTCGGGGCCGGCTCCGGGGCCTGCTCCGGGCCGGGCGCGCGGGCGGGCCCGTCGTCCCAGGTCACGCCGGAGATCTGGAGTTCGCGGCCGGTCCGCAGCTCGGTGCCGGCCGCCGAACCGCAGGCGGGGCAGCACAGGTCGGGCGGCATGCCGACGTCCCAGTCGGCGGCACAGGGCCGGCAGCGGGCGCGGGCGGGAACCGGCTCGGCGACCAGGGCGGCACCGGCCAGCACCGTGTCGGCGCAGGCGAGTTCGAAGCAGAAGGCCAGTGCGTCGGGGACGACTCCGGCCAACTCCCCCACCTGGAGGCGGACCTCGCTGACGGCGCGCGCGCCGGCGGTGTGGGCCGCCTCCTCCACCTGGGCCACGACGGCCATGGCGATCGACATCTCGTGCATCGGACTCCGTCCTGCCGCCGCTCATTACACCGGCGGAGCGGGTCGGATGCCGCCGGGCTCGCCGTCGCGCCGTGCGGCCCGTACGCCGTTCGGCGGTGCGACCGCGCGCACCGGAGGCGGTGCGCGCGGTCCGGCGCGTCAGATGTGGCGCATGTGCAGGTACCGCCGGAGGTCGGGCAGCTGGGACGCGAACACGACGGCGAGCGCGGCGAACACGGCGCCGGCGAGGACCTTCTTCACGGTGTCTCCTTCAGTTCTCGGGGAGGCCGGCGGGGGTGCGCGGCTCCGGTGTGCCGACGGGGCCGGCGGCGGGTCGCCGGGCGGCCTCGTCCAGCAGGTCCAGGACCATCCGTACGGCCTCCGGCACGGCGGCGGCCACCGGCTCGGTCAGCCCGATGCCCTCCTCCAGGCAGGCCGGTTCGCAGCCGACGACGAGGATCCGTCCGGGAGGGCTGCCGCCGGTGCCCGCGCACAGGGTGCCCAGGAGGGCGAGCACGGTGTCCGGGGACATCTGGTGGCCGTCGAGGACGGCGGCCCGTTCCGTCTCCACCGGGATCCGCCCGGGTTCGTCGACCTCGACGAGGTAGAGGGTTCCGGGCGCGCCGCCGCGGGCGGTGGCGTCGACGAGGACGAGGGTGTCGTAGCCGTCGAGCAGCTGGTAGGCGAGGTGCACGCCGCGGACGCCGAAGTCGACCGCCTCGGCGGCACCGGGCAGCGGGTGTCCGGCCAGGGCCCGTACGGTCTCCACGCCGAAGCCGTCGTCCCCGAGGAAGACGTTCCCGATGCCGGCGACCAGGGTCCGGCCGCTCACGCCTCCTCCCCGGGGGACCCGGAACCGGGGGCGTCCGGCAGCGGGGTGACCTCGTCGGGCTGGAAGTACAGGAACCGTCCCTGCTCCCGGCGGATGTCGGCCCCCGGGTCGCCCTCGACGGTCACGGCCAGGTGCACGACGCCGTCGACGTCGTGCAGCACGGACTCCACCAGGGCGGCGCGGCCCGCCAGGAACAGGTCCTGGGCGTCGGTGCGGCGCAGTCCGGGGCGCAGCAGGACCCGGCTGCCCTCGCCGACGAGGACGCCGTCGACCAGGACCCGGTCGGGCGGCGGGCCGGCCGGGGCGGCGCCTGCCGGGTCCCACCAGGGGGTGTCGGGCCGGAACAGGTCGGGGTCGGCGGACTCCGGCGGGCGGCCGGCGTCCGGGCCCGGGGCCGGCAGCGGGCCGTCGTGTCCCGGCAGCGGGCCGTCGTGTCCCGGCAGCGGCCACGGGCTGCCGTGGCTCGGGAGCGGCCGGGGGCCGTCGTCGCCCGGGAGCGTCAGGCCGGTGTCGTCGCCCGTGACGTCGCGCAGCGAGCGGACCGCGCCGTGCAGGCGCTCCAGCACCTCCGGGGGGAGGGAGTCGGCAAGGTCGACGACGGCCGCGGCCCGGGCGTCGGTGCCGCGGGCCTCGCGCTTCTCCTGTTCGGTGAGGGCCGCGGTGCGCAGCGCGAGGATCTCGTCGATCTCGGTGGCGTCGTACATGGCCCCGGCGCTCTCCGGGGCGATGGCCGGATGGTCCTCGAGGATGATCGGCGAGGAGAGGACGACGTCCGCCCGGCCCGGTGCGCCGGCCAGCACCGGCCAGGTGTGCCGGTTCTCGCAGGCGGCCACCGCCGCGCGGGCCCACTCCGGCGGCGCGGTCATCGAGAGGAACGAGCCGGAGCTCAGGCCGAGCAGCAGGTGCGCGGCGACCAGCGACCGGGGCAGTGCGGCGTCGCGGTCGGCGGCTTCGGAGGCGCCGTCCGGGACCCAGCCGCTGGTGTTCTCCACCGTGGCGGTGAGCCGGAACGCCCGGTAGGGGACGTCGAGTTCGGTGGCCCGCAGCCGTACGGCGCCCTGGACGGGCGCGGCGCGGCGGACGAGCCGGCCGACGGTGCGGCCGGCGGAGTCGTGGACGGGTTCGGTCTCCTCGCGGGCCCGCCGGGCGAACGGCTGGAGGTGTCCGTCGCCGAGCAGGTCCCCGACGGGTACGGCGAACTCGACCCGCTCCTCGGCGCCCTCGTCCCAGGGGACCAGCACCCGGTCGGGCAGGTGGAGTTCGGCGGTGTCCTCGAAGCCTCCGTCGGGGAGCACCCGTTGGACGGTCCGGCGCAGGGCGTGCAGGAAGCGCAGCTCGACGGCGAGCACGGCGTCCGTGCCGCGCGGCTCCATGAGCAGTTCGGTCCGCGAGGTCGAGTGCTCGCCGTGCGCGGGGCCCCACGCGGGCGGCACCAGTACGCCGAACTGCCAGCGCAGCCGGTTCTTGGCGGCGGAGGCGCGGTACGGGTAGAGCACGTACCCCTCGAAGAGGACGGCGTCGGCGACCTGCCGGGCGTGCGCGAACCCGGCGGTTCCGGGGTGTGCGCTGCGCGTGGCGGGGGTCGTGGCGCGGGTGGTGGTCATGGCGCGGGCCTCTCGCCGCCGGTCCGGGACAGGATGGCACCGAGCCGGTGGGAGCGCGCCGGGGCGTCGGACGGCGGGGGCGGGGCGCCGGGCGGGGGTACGGCCTCGGCCGCGGCGGCGGCGTCGAGCAGGGCCCGTACGGTCGACTCCCAGGACGCCAGGGAGTGCCGGGAGCGGTAGGCGAGCAGCGCGGCCATGGTCTCGCGGGGCAGCTTCAGCCAGCCGCAGCCGGGGAAGTGCTGCTCGACCATCTCGCGCCAGACGGACACCGGGAGCCGGAAGGCCGCCTCCCGGTCCCAGGGCACGGGTGCGACCTGGAAGCCGCCGGGTCCGGTGAAGGCCGTGCCCGAGAAGAGCAGGAGCAGCGGGGCGGCGCCGTCGCGGAGGGCGTCGAAGTAGCGGGCGGCCGAGATGTCCATGTCGTACGTGCACGGCACCGGCATGTCGACCTCGGTCTCCCCGGTGAACCCCGGGACCATCAGGGCGACCTGGGCGAACTGGAGGGGGTTGAGGGTGGTGCCCCAGCGGGAGCGTTCGCCGAACAGGTCGGTCAGCCCCTCGGCCTCGGCGGGGCCGTAGGAGCGCCGGGCCGGTTCGATGCGCAGCTGGCAGCGCAGGGCGAGGGCGTGCACCCGGGTCTGCGGGGGCGCGGTGATGCGCAGCCGGAAGACCAGGGTGGGGCCGGCGGCGTACGGGTCGGCGGTCACGCCGGTGCAGGCGAAGGTGAGGTCGGTCATGGGCGGGCCGCCCCCGTCCGGGTCGGGGCCGTCGGGTCCGGGGTCGGCGGCTCGGAGGCCGCGGGAGTGGACGTCGCCGGGGCGGGCCGGTTCGCGGTCCCGCCCGTCGTCCCGTCCGTCCCGTCCGGGCCGACCGGGCCGACCCGGCCGACCGGGCGGGCCCGGTGCTCGACCCGGGCGAAGAACTCCGCCAGGGCGGTGCGGGCTTCGGCGCCGCCGTCGAAGCCCTGCCACAGCAGGCGCATGCGGCCCACCAGTTCGTAGCAGATGTCGATGGGTACGAGGTGGCAGCTGGTGCGACCGTCCGTGCGGCGCAGCAGCAGGGCCTCCACGTCGGGCCTGAGGAGTCCGGCGAGCGGGCCGGAGTCGAGGACCGACTGCCAGACGTCGGGGTCGAGTTCGTTCTCGGTGGCGCCCGCCGGGCTCGGGTAGAGCGCCACCGGCCGGTCGAGGGCCGCGTTGCGGAAGAGGAACGCCACACCCACCGGGATGCGCAGGAGCTCCCAGGCCCCCTCGTCCAGGCGGTGGTCCGGATCGGAGAGGTAGCGGTCGGGCACGGCCCGGTAGCGGCCGGTGGCCGCGCCGGGCCGGTCGAAGAGCGTCGCGCAGGCCCGGCAGGCGCACACCAGCGCCCGCCGCTCCGTCTCGACCACGTGCCGGTGGCCGTCGCCGGCCACCGGCGTCCCGCACAGCTCGCACACCTCCGGCCGCGGCGGACGCGGTCCGGTGAACCGGCGCAGCCCGCCCCTTCCGAGCGGGCTCGCCGTGTGCGGTGCGGCGGCGGTCACCGGGCCCGCGCCGGGGCCGGGGGCCGGGTGCCGATCTGGAGCAGGGGCTGCCGCGGCCCGGTGCTCCCGGCGGGTTCCAGTTCGACCGAGACGACCTCGGGCACCAGGGTGGCGACCGCGTCCTCCAGGGTCCGGCGGGCCGTGTCCGTACCGGCGGAGCCGCATCCGCAGCCGCCGCCCGCGGCAGCCTGCCGGAGCCTGAGCACCCCTTCGGTCTCGTCGAACCCGGCGAGTTCGACGGGCTCCGGCGCGGCGGCCAGCACCCGGCCGATGCGGGTGTGGACGTCCTCGGGGTGCAGGTCGTGCAACGCCAGCAGGCCGCCGACGAGTTCGTCGTCGAGGAGCCCGGGCAGCCGGGCCGGATCGAGGCCGTCGACGAGGCGGGCGAGACCTGCGCCGTAGAACTCCATGAGGACCCGCACGAGTTCCTCGGCGGCCGCGAGGGCGGGGCGGTCCCCGGCCCCGGCCAGGCCGTCGAGGATCTCCTCCACGCGGCGCCCGGCCTCCCGGGCGTCGGGCACGGTGCGCGCGCTCATCCGCCCAGCCCGCTCAGGCCGGTGGGGACGTGCAGCTGCTTGACGGTCCTGCCGCCGCCGACGTACATGTGCACGCCGCACGGCAGGCAGGGGTCGAAGCTGCGCACGGCGCGCATGATGTCGATGCCCTTGAAGTTCTCCGGCGGGTTCTCCTCGAAGATCGGGGTGTTCTGCACCGCGTCCTCGTAGGGGCCCGGCGTGCCGTAGGAGTCGCGGACGCTGGCGTTCCACGGGGTCGGCGGGTACGGGTGGTAGTTGGCGATCTTGCCGTCGCGGATGACCATGTGGTGCGAGAGCACGCCGCGGACGGCCTCGGTGAACCCGCAGCCGATGGACTCGTCCGGGACCTCGAACTTCTCCCAGGTCTGGGTGCGTCCGGCGCGGACCTCGGCCAGGCCCTTCTCGGCACAGTGCAGCGCGATGCCGGCCGCGTAGGCCTGGAAGTACGTGCGGGCGCGGTTGCGCTCCAGCGCGTTGCTCCACTTCGGGATGCGCCACTCGAAGGTGGTCTCCGGCTTGGTCATCGTGCGGGGCAGGTTGATGACGACGCTGTGCCCGGTGGCCTTCACGTACCCGACGTCGACCAGGCCGGACAGCGCGGTCGACCAGAGCCGGGCGATGGGTCCGCCGCCGGTGTCGAGCGCGAGGTGGTCCTTGCCGTCGAACCAGCGCGGCGACATCACCCAGCTGTACTTGTCGTCGAAGTCCCGCTTCTGCGGGGCCGGGATGGTGTGCTGGTTCCACGGGTGGCGCGGGTCGACCGGGTTGCCGAGCGGGTCGTGGGTGACGAACTGCTCCCGGCCCTCCCAGTCGTCGTAGTACGAGCTGCCGAGGAGGATGCGGATGCCGAGGTTGATCTGCGTGAGGTCGTTGGTGACCAGCTTGCCGTCCACGACCACGCCCGGGGTGACGAACATCTTCCGTCCCCAGTCGGTCATGTTGGCGTACGTGAAGTCGCAGTGGTCGGGGTCGTTGAGGGCGCCCCAGCAGCCGAGCAGCACGCGGCGCCGGCCGACCTCCTCGTACCCGGGCAGCGCCTCGTAGAAGAAGTCGAAGAGGTCGTCGTGGAGCGGGACGACGCGCTTCATGAACTCGACGTACCGCATGAGGCGGCTCATGTAGTCGGTGAACAGCTGCACCGAGGCGACGGTGCCGACACCACCGGGGTAGAGGGTGGAGGGGTGCACGTGGCGGCCCTCCATCAGGCAGAACATCTCCCGCGTGTAGCGGCTGACCTGGAGCGCCTCGCGGTAGAACTCGCCCTCGATGGGGTTGAGGGAGCGCATGATGTCGGCGATCGTGCGGTAGCCGTGCTCGGCGGCGTGCGGGGCCTCGGTGCGCTCGGCCAGTTCCAGGACCCCGGGGTTGGTCTCGCGGACCATCTTCTCGCAGTAGTCGACCCCGACCAGGTTCTCCTGGAAGATGTTGTGGTCGAACATGTACTCCGCGGACTCGCCGAGGTTGATGATCCACTCGCCGAGGTGGGGCGGCTTGACCCCGTACGCCATGTTCTGCGCGTACACCGAGCACGTCGCGTGGTTGTCGCCGCAGATCCCGCAGATGCGGCTGGTGATGAAGTGCGCGTCGCGGGGGTCCTTGCCGCGCATGAACACGCTGTAGCCGCGGAAGACCGACGACGTGCTGTAGCACTCGGCGACCCGCTTCTGCTTGAAGTCGATCTTCGTGTGGATGCCGAGGCTGCCCACGATCCGCGTGATCGGATCCCAGGCCATCTCCACGAGGCCGTTGCCGTCACCGGCCGTTCTGGTCTTCGGAGTTGTCATCGTCTGTGCCGTGAGCCTTCCGGGGTGCGGGAGTTGCGGGGCGGGCTGGTGCGGGGAGGTGCCGGGGTCACCACGGCGGGCGGTAGCCGGTGGCGAGCTTCGGGCCGGTGCGGCGCCACTTGGGCTCCTGGTCCACCGTGTGGAGGGTGATCGAGCGGAGCCTGCGGACGACGGCGCCGTACGCCCCGCTGGTCTTCGTCGACACCTTGGCGCCGGGCGGCTCGTCCATGAAGGGCATGAACTTGTCCGGGAAGCCGGGCATGGTGCAGGCGATGCAGATGCCGCCGACGTTGGGGCAGCCGCCGATGCCGTTCATCCAGCCGCGCTTGGGCACGTTGCACTTGACGACCGGGCCCCAGCAGCCGAGCTTGACCAGGCACTTGGGCGAGTCGTAGGTCTCGGCGAACTGGCCCTGCTCGTAGAAGCCGGCCCGGTCGCAGCCCTCGTGGACGGTGCTGCCGAACAGCCAGGTCGGGCGCAGCTTGTCGTCGAGCGGGATCATCGGGGCCGAGCCGGCCGCCTGGTAGAGCAGGTAGGTGAGCGTCTCGGAGAAGTTGTCCGGCTGGATCGGGCACCCCGGGACGCACACGATCGGGATGCCGGCCTGGGACTTCCAGTCCCAGCCCAGGTAGTCGGGCACGCCCATGGCTCCGGTGGGGTTGCCCTCCATGGCGTGGATGCCGCCGTACGTGGCGCAGGTGCCGATGGCGACGACGGCCAGGGCCTTGGGCGCGAGCCGGTCGATCCACTCGCTCGTCGTGATGGGCTGGCCGGTCTCCGGGTCGTCGCCGAAGCCGCACCAGTACCCCTCCTGCTTGATCTGCTCGTTGGGGATGGAGCCCTCGACGACGAGCACGAAGGGGTCGATCTCGCCGCGCTCGCCCTTGAAGAACCATTCGATGAACGTGTCGGCGCCTCCGACCGGTCCGCACTCGAAGTCGATCAGCGGCCAGTGGACGTGGATCTTCGGCAGACCGGGCAGCGCGCCCGTCACGATCTCCTCGATGGTCGGCTGCATGGCAGCGGTCAGCGCGACGGAGTCCCCGTCGCAGCTCAGACCTGCGTTGATCCAGAGGATGTGGATCGGAGGGGCGTCGGCCTCGACCGGCGTTGCTGCGTTCATGCGGGGTTCCTCCTCGGGGAGGGCGGTGGGGGACGGACCGCCGTGGGCGGCCTACCTTTCTTGCTAACAGGGCGGTGGCGCGAGCGCCCCGTCATGTACGGCCGGTCCGGTGACCCGGGCCCGTGAGGTGGGGCGGGGTCGCGGTGGGGCGCTCCTTGCGCACGAAGGCCCGCCGCAGGGCGTGGTAGGGCGCGTCGGGGTCGTCGAAGACGGCCCGCATCCGGGCCAGCTCGTCCGCACGGTACGCGGCGAGGGGCCGGGTGGCCTCGTCGCGCTCGCGCTGCGCCTTCTTGGCGGCGATCCGGGACTGGGTGCCGGGTGCGGCCGCCAGCCGGGCGGCGAGCGCCGCGGTCCGCTCGGCGAAGGCTCCCGGGGCGCAGGCGACCGTACGGTCGACCAGGCCGGCGTTCCGGGCGGCGGCGGCGCTGACGGGCAGGGCGTCGGCCATCAGCCGGGCGGCGGCCGCGTCCCCCACCCGGCGCGGCAGGGTGTACGTCCAGTACTCGGAGCCGTACAGGCCCATCAGGCGGTAGTGCGGGTTCAGGACGGCGCCGGCCCGGCACCAGACCTCGTCGGCGGCCAGCGCGAGCATGGCGCCGCCGGCGGCGGCGTTGCCGCCCAGGGCGGCGACCACGAGGCGGTCGGTGGTGGTCAGGACCGCCTCGACGAGGTCGTCGATGGCGTTGATGTTGGCCCAGGACTCGGCGGCCGGGTCGGCGGCGGCCTCGATGACGCCCAGGTGGATGCCGTTGGAGAAGAAGTCCCGGCCGCCGCCGAGGACGAGGACCGACGTGGGACGGGTGCAGGCGGCCCGGTAGGCGGCGAGGAGCCGGCGGCAGTGTGCGGTGCTCATGGCGCCGCCGGGGAACGAGAAGGTCAGGAACCCGGTCGCACCGTCCTCGTGGTAGCCGATGTCGGACCAGGTGCGCCGGCCGCGGGCGGAGGCCGGCGGGGCCGGGCGCTCGGGCAGCGTCGGCAGCAGGTCGCCGAGCGCCAGGGTGGCGGGGAGCTTGACCGGGGCGGGTCCGCCCGGGACGCGCGGGGCGCGCAGCTCCGGGATCCACACGGCGCCGTCGGTGGTGGCCCGGCAGATCGCGCCGGCCCGGGTGGCCAGGAGCTCCCCGGGCCGGCCGCGCAGGCGGTCCTCGGGGTGGCCGCCGTGCAGGTACCAGGGGGTGCCGAGCAGGTCGTCGAGGACGCCGGGCCGCGAGTCGGCGGCCCGCAGGACGCGCAGGACGCGCTCGGTGGGGTCGGCGTCCCAGTCGATGCGCCGCTGCTCCTGGCGGACCGCCGGGCGGACGGGGCCGGCGTCCTGGGGCCGGGGCGCGTACGTACCCGAGGCGAACCGCTCCACGGCCTCGAGGACCGCCTCCATGGCCGCGTCGGCGATCTCGCCGCGGTAGAGGTCGCTCTTGCCGACGGGGGGCAGCGGGCAGTCCGCCGAGGCCCAGACGTCGCCGCCGTCCATTTCGGCGTTGGCCTGGAGGACGGTGACGCCCCACCGGTCCGCCCGGTCGTGCAGGGCGTGGTCCAGCGAGGAGGGGCCGCGGTCGCCCGGGGGCCCCGGGTGGACGATCAGGCAGGTCCGGGCCGACCAGACCTCCTCCGGGAGGGCGGTGCGCAGCATCGGCGCGATCACCAGGTCCGGGTCGTGGCGGTCCACCGCCCCGGCGAGGCAGGTGCCGGGCAGCGCGAGCTCGACGGCGACGCGGTGGCCGTGGTCGCGCAGTTCGGCGTGGACCCGCTGGGTCAGGCTGTTGAAGGCGCTCGCGACGAGCAGGATGTGCACGTGTGTCTCCCGGCGGCGGCCGGAGCCGGGTCGCGCGGGGCGGGGCCGGCCTTGCGGTGGGGACGCGGAGGGAGCCGTCTCCGGCCGTTCCGCGTGACCGGGGCATGACCGGCCGCCAGCGATGATTCCGGGGCGGCGGGCGCGGCGCGGCGGAGCCGGGCAGCGGGGTCACTCGAAAGCGGTGGGCGGGCAGGGCCGGTCGGCGGGGGGCGGAGCCGGATGCGGCGGTGCGGCCGGGGGCGGGTGCGGGGCTCGATGCCGTGGCGGATGCGGGGCCGGATGGGGTGGCGGATGAGGTGGCGGTTGGGGTGGCGGATGCGGGGCCGGCTGCGGGGCCGTGCGTCCGGGGCAGGTGTGCCCGCGCGCGTCGGGGGCAGCAGCGGCACATGGCCTTCCAGCATCCTGCGGAACGCACGGGCGAGGCGCGCCGCAACCGCTTCGAGCGGTTGGCCGAGCTCGCGTCCAACTTCACGAGCTCCTCGGTCTTCTCCCTGGTCTGCGTCGCGCTGGTCGCCGCCTTCGTGGTGGTGCACGTCGCGGGCCTGGGGCTGGAGTGGCAGAACATCGCGGGGGACGCCATCGGGGCCGTGTCCCTGCTCCTGCTGGCCCTGCTGAAGAACTCCGAGCGCCGCGCCGAGCACGCGATCCAGCGCAAGCTCGATGCCATTGCCGCCGCGCTGCTGGAGCAGCAGCAGGGCCGTACGGGGCGGGCGCACGAGGACCTGGAGACGGCCATCCGCATGGAGGAGAGGCTCTAGCCAGGGGGACCTGGCCGTGTCGCCCGGTGCGTCCGGGGCGGGGGGCGTCGGCGGGGGGCCGGTACCGGACGCGGACGCGGACGCGGGACGGGGGATCCGGCGCGGTGCAGTACGCCGTGTCCCCCGTCCCGCGTCCGTTCCGGCGGGGCGGCCGCCGGGGTCGGGGAGGGTCGGTCAATGGTGCGAAGGGCGGCTCCTTTCGGGTCGGATCCGGGGCCGAGGGGGTCCCCGTTCCGAGGGGGTCGGGTCCGGGAGGGTGGAGGCTGAGGAGGCCGGTTCCCGGAGGTCGTCGTGGAAGGGGCGTCGGATCGGCGAGGGTCGTCGTGGACGGGTGGGGTTCGGGTGGTCGTCGGTGGGGTGGATGCCTGGTCGGGTCAGCAGTGGGAGTGGCTCGGGTCGGGTGGTCGGGTCGGGGTGGGTGTTCGGGTCGGAGTGGGTGCTGGGGGTCGGGCGTTCGGGTCGGGGTGGGGT
>NZ_JOGB01000039.1 GCF_000719335.1 Streptomyces sp. NRRL S-87 | reverse complement strand
GGGTGGGGTGGGGTGGGGTGGGGTGGGGGAAGGCAAGCCGGGAGGTGAGCTCCGCGGGGTGGGAGTGCGGGCTTGGTGGGCGCGTGGGCGCGGGGCGCCTGGCGCGGGGGCGTGGGGCGTGGTGGGCGCGTGGGTGTTCGGGCGTGCTGCCGCGGGTGTGCCCCCGTACGACCTCGATGCCCTCGCCGCGCGGCGGGCCGCGCGTGGAATAGTCGTCACGGCACACGGGGAAACGCCACTGAACCCGGCGCCGATGGGGGAGGGTTGACGGGTGCGCAGATTCTGGGTGGCCAGCGGTGTCGGTGTCGGGCTGTGCCTGTGTTTCCTGGGCCTGCTCGTCGTCGGGACGTACTCGGCGGCGGCCGGCCTCGTCGGGCCGAGCCGGTCGGTCGGGCTGGCCAAGGGCGCCGTGCCCATGCAGTTCCGCGGGCTCGTCGAGCGCTGGGGGAACCTGTGCGCGGCCGTCAACCCGGCGCTGCTCGCGGCGCAGTTGTACCAGGAGAGCGGGTTCGATCCGCGGGCCCGGAGTCCGGTCGGAGCGCTGGGCATCGGCCAGTTCATGCCGGAGACCTGGAAGGGCCACGGCATCGACGGGGACGGCGACGGCGACCGGGACGTGTGGGACCCGGCCGACGCCATCCCGTCGGCGGCCTCGTACGACTGCGAACTCGCGGGCTATGTCAAGAAGGTGCCGGGCGACCCGACCCGGAACATGCTCGCCGCGTACAACGCGGGGGCGTACGCGGTCATCAAGTACGGGGGCGTGCCCCCGTACCGGGAGACGCAGAACTACGTCAAGGTCATCACCGCGCTGGCCAAGAGCTTCGCCGCGCCGGTCGGCCGCGTGGCGCCCTCGCAGCAGGCCGCCGCGGCCATCAACTACGCGCAGACGAAGCTCGGTACGCCGTACCTCTGGGGCGGCGAGGGCACGCCGGAGCAGAACGGCCGGTTCGACTGCTCGGGGCTCACGCAGGCGGCGTACCGGACGGTGGGGGTCGAGCTGCCGCGGGTGGCGAACGACCAGTACAACGCCGGGCCGCACCCGTCGCGGGACCAGCTGATGCCCGGTGACCTGGTGTTCTTCTCCGACGACCTGGCCGACTCGCGGGCGATCCACCACGTGGGTCTGTACGTGGGCGGCGGATACATGATCAACGCCCCGTACACCGGGGCTGTCATCCGTTTCGACAAGATCGACACCCCCGACTACTTCGGCGCGACCAGGGTCACCAAGGACGGCGCGGAAGCACTTCCCCGCCGGAAGGGCTCAAGTGACACTCCGTGAGGTTCGGGCCTGCGGCTGCGACGATGAGTCACCTTTCGATAACGTTGGGGTGATCATTCGGTGGAGAGTGGAACGTACGCGCCAGAACGGGCGTTCCATGGTCATCGGGGGTTGATCAAGGGGGCCGGAGGGCACACGACGGCGTGCGCCCGCAGGGGACGAGGCAAGGGCAAGGGGCCGCAGCACGATGGCTGGACTCGCGACGGGTGGGCCGAACCCCGATGTAAGCCTGCTGTACGACGTCAACGGCCTCGCCAAGGACGCCCCCGGCTGGGTCGACCGTGCGGTCGGCCTGATCGGTGAGTACGGGCTGGTCCTCGCGCTCGTGCTCCTGGTGCTGTGGTGTTGGCGCGGTGCGCGCCGCCAGGGCGAGGCGGAGGCCGTCGACACCTTCACCGCGCTCGTCTGGGCGCCGTTGGCCGCCGGACTCGCACTGCTCGTGAACGTCCCGCTGCGCGGGTTCGTGGGCCGACCGCGGCCGTTCCGGCAGCACGAGGGCATCGAGGTGCTGGTCGGCGGCAAGACCGACTTCTCCTTCGTCAGCGATCACGCCACGCTCGCCATGGCGCTGGGCGTCGGCCTGTTCGTGGCGCACCGGCGGCTCGGGCTGGTCGGCATCGGGCTGGCGCTGCTCGAGGGGTTCTGCCGCGTCTACATGGGCGTGCACTACCCGACCGACGTGGTGGGCGGGTTCGCGCTCGGCACGGCCGTGGTGCTGCTGCTCGCCCCGTTGGCGCTGGCGCTGCTGGCCCCGGTCGTACGGGCCGTCGCCCGGTCGCCCCGCGCGGGGTGGCTGGTGCGGTCGCGGAACGTGCGGGCGCCGCTGGCCGTCGAGTTGAGCCGGGGTGCGCAGGGGGACGGGGTTGGGGTTGACGTTGGGGTTGGGCTTGACGTTGGGGTTGGGGTTGGGGTTGACGTGGCGGTGGGGGTGCGGGGAGAGCGGGATCTGGCTGCTTGACGTGGGCGGCGGCATCACGTGGGCGGCGGCTGCTTGACGTGGGCGGCTGCTTGACGCGATGCGGCCGGCGGGTGACGGGATCGGGTCTCCCGGAGTCAGGCGAGGCGCTCCAGTACGGCCAGTAGGGCGGCGGCCAGCAGGCAGAGTACGGCCACGCCGAAGCAGAGGCGGATCGCTCCGCGGGGGCGCGGGCGGCCGGAGTTCAGGGGGCGCTCCCTGGGGGTGGTTGGGGGGCGGGGTGTGGGGGCTGGGGTCCGTTCTGTTTGTGGTGCTGGTGCTGGTTCCGGTTGGGGTGCTGGTGCTTGTTCCGGTTGTGGTTCCGGTGCTGGTTCCGGTTGTGGTGCTGGTTCCGGTTGGGGTTCTGGTTGGGGTTCTGGCTGTAGTTCCGCTCCTGGTCCGTACTGGTGCTGGGCGCGTCCAGGCTGTCGCCGCGGCGGTAGCGGGAGCGCAGCCAGAGGCCGGTGGCCGTGGCGGCCGCGCCGGTGGCTCCGATGGCCAGGGCCAGGTCGCCGGGGCCGTCCGCGGTACCGAGCGGGCGGGCCTGGGCGCGGCCGAGGGGCTGGTCGGGCGGGTGCCCGAGGGGGCGGCCGGGGGGTTTGGCGGAGGGCTTGCCGGCGGCCAGGGCGAGCGCGGGGGAGAGCGCGAAGCCGAGCGTCAGCGCGTACACGGCGAGGGTGAACCTGGGTCGCATGGATCTCCGCCCTGTGGACGTGGACGTGGACCGTGGGCCGGCGCAGGGGGTACCGCTGAGCCGGGTGTTCCGTCCAGGGCATCCGGACCCGATGCGGGGCGCCACCCGGGGGTGGCCGGACGGGTGAGGGGTGGTGGGCCTGTCCGCCTGCCGAGGGTTTCCGGGCCGGGTCGGGGCGTCAAGGGCGCCCTTCGGGCGTCGCCTGCGGCGATTCCGCTGCGCTCCACCCTTGACTCCCCGACCCGGCCCGGAAAGGCAAAACCTCGGCGGACAGGCCCAGAAAGACGCCCGGGACGATCGTGAAGACTCCGGTCCGTTGAGTCCGGCCAGCGGGTCAGCGCCTCAGATCGCTACGCCCCACCGGTTCGGGTGGCGGGTGCGGGTTGGTGGGGGCCGGACATAGGCCGCCCACGATCGCTACGCCCCTCCGGTTGGTTGGCGGCTTCCGGGTGCGGTGGGGGCTGGGCATAGGCCGCCCACGATCGCTACGCCCCTCCGGTTCGGGTGGCGGCTTCCGGGTCCGGTGGGGGCTGGGCATCGGCCGCGTGGGGCGGTGGGGTCAGTTCGGGTGGGTTTCGTGGGCGGCGGCGTCCTTGCGGGCGAGGTCGCGGGAGCGGCGGGCCGGGCCGCGCCAGCCGCAGGTGCAGCGGGCGGTGCAGAACGCGCCGCGCTCGCCGGTTTCCGTGGCGTGCACCTGAGCGGACGCGTCGTCATCCCGGCGCTGCTGCGGGACGTCGCCCGGGCCGGCGGGTTCGTCGGGCCGGTCCGACTCGGGGGTGGCGGGAAGCGGAACGGCGGTGACGGGCGGGTGTTGTCGGCGCGGGGTGGTGTGCGGGTCCACGCCTTCACGGTACCCGGGCCGGGGCGGTGGTGTGCGGGCCGGGACGGGGATCCGGCCGGGTCGGCCGGGGGCCGTGGGCGGGTCGGCAGGGTGGGCTGGTTTTCGGTCGGGACGCCGTGACGGGCAACCCGGGGCGTCGTTATCCGGAGCGGGTGGGGGCCTCGGGCAAGCAGCGTTAAGGCGTTGGGGGTTGGCAGGCGATGGTGGTGCATCAGCACAGGCGCACGGGTGGGGCGTTGGCCGCCGCCGCGGTGGTGATCGGCGCGGCGTCCGGGTGCGGCGGTGCCGCGGAGGAACGTGCCCCTGACGGCAGTGCGGCGGTGCGGGCGGCGGCGGACGTGCTCGCGCGCAGCGGGAGTGCTCGGGCGCGTACGGCGATGGAGATGGCCACCGGCGGCACCAGGGTGACCATCCGCGGTGAGGGCGGGGTCGACTTCAGGAACCGCATGGGCCAGCTGGTCGTGATGCTGCCGGACGATGCGGCGGGCAAGGCCGAGCACCGGCCGATCACGGAGCTGCTGACCCCCGGGGCGCTGTACATGAAGAACCGGGGCGCGGGCGTGCCCGCGGACAAGTGGGTGCGCGTCGACACCACCTCGCTCTCCGACGGCAACCTCGTCACCGGGGGCGCCACCGACCCGGTCGCGGCCGCCGAGCTGCTGCGCGGGGCGCGGGACGTGTCGTACGTCGGGGAGACCGAGCTCGCGGGTACGAAGGTCCGGCACTACCGCGGTACGACCGACATCGCCCGGGCCGCGCGAGCGGCCTCGCCCCATGCGCGGGGAGCGCTGGAGGCGGCGGCGAAAGGGTTCAGCAAGGACGTGGTGCCGTTCGACGCCTACCTCGACGAGGCGGGACGGCTCCGGAAGGTCCGGCACCGCTTCAGCTACGAGAACAATGGCGTGATCGATGTCTCGTCGACCACGCTGCTCTACGGTTTCGGAACGCCGGTCACGGTGCAATTGCCGGCGAGCCGGGACATTTTCGCGGGGAAGATCGCCGAATAGCGGAGAGGGGCGCGCGGAGTGGTCGTCCCGGGGTATCCGGAAATGGTCCATCCGTGTCATGCGCGGGGCGTGCCCGCGTCCCTACGCTGGGAGTCCGAGAAGTGCGTACGGGCCCGTCCCCCGGGGCGGGTGCGGTGTTCCCTGGCCGGGCCGGGTGCGTCGGGGGTTCTTCGGGAACCGCCCGGGGTCGGGGTGGTGCAGGGACGTAGGACGTCATGGGCGCCCCGGGCGGCGGACGGCGAGGAGAGGGTGATGGGTGTGACACCGGCGGCCGGTGCGACTGTCCAGGACCACGTGGCCCTCGCCGAGATCGAGCTGTGCGGGGAGTTGATCATCGCTGCCTCTGCGGTGGAGGAGGAGCGGTTGAGTCTGGACCGGATCGACGAGGTGCTTCTGGTTCGGGGGGCCTGAGGGGCGTCGCCGCCTGTCGCGGGCGGGTCTGCTTGTTGGGGTGCCCTGCGGGGTCGGTCCCCCGGGCCTTGCGTTCGAATGCCGCGCGGGCTGGGCGTGGCGCCGCCGTCCCGTCGCCCCGGGGCGGGAGTTGCCCCGTGGGCTGGGTGGCGGCTGGAAATCGCCCCCGGGGTATGGGGAGGGGGCTCCGGGGCGGGGTCAGGTGCGGAGGAGGCGGGCGATGGCCTTGGTGGCTTCTTCGACCTTGGCGTCGATCTCGGTGCCGCCCTTCACGGCCGCGTCGGCCACGCAGTGGCGGAGGTGCTCCTCCAGGAGCTGGAGGGCGAAGGACTGCAGCGCCTTCGTGCTGGCCGAGACCTGCGTGAGTATGTCGATGCAGTACACGTCCTCGTCGACGAGCCGCTGGAGCCCCCTGATCTGGCCCTCGATGCGGCGCAGCCGCTTGAGGTGCTCGGCCTTCTGGTGGTGGTAGCCGTGCACTCCGTGCGCGTGATCGGCCGCCTCGGTGGTGCCGGCCGCCTCGGTGGTCGTCATCGTGTCTCCCGTGGTCGGGTCGAGGGGATGCCCGAGTGGATACCCCTCATGGGTATAGGGTACGCGCCGGCCCCAAGGGGCAGGGGGCCATGCTCCTCACTCTGCCTGATGGAGGACACTGGGGAACTGCCGGTTAGCCGTGGCCGGAGGATGCGCCTAGCATCAGCCTGACCGAATCCGATACCCCGAGGACCTCACGTGCGATTTCGTCTGACCCCCAGGGAGACGAGCTTCTACGACATGTTCGCCGCATCCGCGGACAACATCGTCACGGGCTCGAAGCTCCTGATGGAACTGCTCGGGGCGGACGCGTCCGCACGGGCCGAGATCGCGGAGCGGATGCGGGCGGCGGAGCACGCGGGCGACGACGCGACGCACGCGATCTTCCACCAGCTGAACTCCTCCTTCATCACGCCGTTCGACCGCGAGGACATCTACTCCCTGGCCTCGTCCCTCGACGACATCATGGACTTCATGGAGGAGGCCGTCGACCTGGTCGTCCTCTACAACGTCGAGGAGCTCCCCAAGGGCGTCGAGCAGCAGATCGAGGTCCTGGCCCGGGCGGCCGAGCTGACCGCCGAGGCCATGCCCCACCTGCGCACGATGGACAACCTGACCGAGTACTGGATCGAGGTCAACCGCCTCGAGAACCAGGCCGACCAGATCCACCGCAGGCTGCTCGCCCACCTCTTCAACGGCAAGTACGACGCCATCGAGGTGCTGAAGCTCAAGCAGATCGTCGACGTCCTCGAAGAGGCCGCCGACGCGTTCGAGCACGTCGCGAACACGGTGGAGACCATCGCCGTCAAGGAGTCCTGAACCCAGTGGACACCTTCGCGCTGGTCGTGACCATCGGTGTGGCGCTCGGATTCACCTACACCAACGGCTTCCACGACTCCGCCAACGCCATCGCGACCTCCGTCTCGACCCGGGCGCTGACCCCGCGCGCGGCCCTCGCCATGGCGGCGGTCATGAACCTGGCGGGTGCCTTCCTCGGCAGCGGAGTCGCCAAGACCGTCAGTGAGGGGCTCATCGAGACCCCCACGGGCAGCCAGGGTATGTGGGTCCTGTTCGCCGCGCTCGTCGGCGCGATCGTCTGGAACCTGATCACCTGGTACTTCGGCCTCCCCTCGTCCTCCTCCCACGCCCTCTTCGGCGGCATGGTCGGAGCGGCGCTCGCCGGCGGCATCGGGGTCATCTGGAACGGCGTTCTGGACAAGGTCGTCATCCCGATGTTCCTGTCGCCGGTCGTCGGCCTGCTGGCCGGCTACCTGGTGATGGTCGCGATCATGTGGATCTTCCGCCGGACCAACCCGCACAAGGCCAAGCGCGGCTTCCGCATCGCGCAGACGGTCTCGGCGGCGGCCATGGCCCTCGGTCACGGCCTCCAGGACGCCCAGAAGACGATGGGTGTCGTTGTGATGGCCCTGGTCATCGCCGACGTGCAGAGCGCCGGCGACCCGATCCCGGTCTGGGTCAAGATCGTCTGCGCCGTGATGCTCTCGCTCGGTACGTACGCGGGCGGCTGGCGCATCATGCGCACCCTGGGCCGAAAGATCATCGAGCTGGACCCGCCGCAGGGCTTCGCGGCGGAGACCACCGGTGCCTCGATCATGTTCACCACCGCCTTCGTCTTCAAGGCGCCGATCTCCACCACCCACGTGATCACCTCCGCGATCATGGGCGTGGGCGCGACCAAGCGCGTGAACGCCGTCCGCTGGGGCGTGGCCAAGAACATCATCCTGGGCTGGTTCATCACCATGCCGGCCGCGGCCCTGGTCGCCGCGCTGTGCTTCTGGCTGGTGGACCTCGCCTTCGTGTGAGCCGCGCAGCCCCTTGCTCCGTACGACGCCGCCCCCGCCGGACCTGGTCCGGCGGGGGCGGCGTCGTCGGTACGGGTCGCCGGGTCAGCCGGCGAAGCGGTAGCCGAAGTTCGACGGGCCGGACGGGCCGCCGAAGGAGGTGAGGGCGAAGCTGGTCGCGCCGGCCCCGGTGATGCCGGTGCCGGGCGCGGTGGCGAGCTTCCATACGCGGCCGGTGTGCGCGTCCTCGCCGTTGCCGCCGACGTACAGCTCGGGCACGCCGTTCTTGTCGGTGTCGAGGACCCGGACGGCCGAGCCGAAGTGGTCCCCCTTCTCCGAGGTGCTCGGCACGCCGGCCGTGCCCTGGGTGAAGGACCTGCGGCCGAGGGTGGTCACACCGGTCGCGCTGCCGCGGAAGACGTGCACCGCGCCGGCCTCCGCGACGGTGGTGGCACCGCTGCCGGAGTCCTTGTACGGGGCGCCGACGACGATCTCCGCGAAGCCGTCGCCGTCGGTGTCGACGACGGACAGGGCGCCGCCCGAGAATCCGCCCTGGGGGACCTGGAGGCCGCCGGTCGCACCGTCGAGCGCGACGAGGCGGGCGGGGCGGGTGGCGTTCAGGCCGGTCGGGCCGCCGTAGTTCACGCTCAGGGACGGCTTGGCCCCGACGAAGAGGGTGACGACGAGGTCCTGGTAGCCGTCACCGTTGACGTCGCCGAACGCGGAGGTGCCGGCGTTCCCCCAGGCCGCGACCTGCTTGATGGTGCCGGCGGCCTTGACCAGCCCGGTCTTGCTCCCCTTGAGGACGGCGCTCTTGGGTTCGTGGTTGACCCAGTAGCCGTTGACGGTCACGTCGGCCAGGCCGTCACCCGTGACGTCCCCGACGAAGAGGTCGCTCGGACCCGCGATCTTGTCGAGCTTCTGGATGTTGCGGAAGTCGTTGTGCGCGGCCTTTCCGGTGCTCCGGCTGATGGGCCCGTACAGCACGGTGAAGCCGTAGCCGCCCGTGCCGCCGAGCGCCCGGAAGGCGAGGTCGGTCGTGTGGTCCCCGTTGAGGTCGCCGGCGCCGACGGCGCCGCCGAGCAGCTTGGGGTCGCCGTCGGTGTACGTGCCCTTGGGCAGGGTGGTGCCGGTGCCGGTGATGCCCTTGGCGCTGCCCCAGAGGATGGTGTTCTGCTCCATCCAGTTCAGGAGCAGGTCGTCGTAGCCGTCGCCGTCGAAGTCGCCGGTGGCGGTGACCTCGCGCCACTTGCCGTCGGTGGCCGGGTCGCCCGGGACGCCCTCGGTGGCCTGGCTGACGACCTCGTAGCGCAGGCCCTTCGGGGAGCCGTACGCGAGGGTGACGGCGCCGGCGCGCTTGAGGCCGTTCACGGTGGCGGTGTGGGCGCCGATGGCGAAGTCCGGGTATCCGTCGCCGTTGAAGTCGGTGACTACGGGCTTGGCGGGGGCGGGGACGGGGGCCGCTGCGGCGGTGGTCGTGGCGGTACCGGTGACGGCGAGGGCGGTGGCCGCGCAGGCGGCGGCCGTGAGCAGGGTGCGCTGGCGCATGAGGTGTTCCTTCGTGTGGGGCGGGGTGCCGGGGTCAGCCGGAGAAGTGGACGCCGAACGAGGCGCCGCCGGTCGGCCCGCCGAGGGTGGCGAGGTTGAAGGCGGTCGCGCTGGTGCCGGTGACACCGGTGCCGGGCGCGGTGGCGAGCTTCCAGACGCGGCCCGTGAAGCCGTCCTCGCCTTCGCCGCCGACGTACAGCTCCGGCGCGCCGTTCCCGTCCGCGTCCAGGACGCGCAGGCTGCGGCCGAAGTGGTCCATGACCTCGGAGGTGCTGGGGATGCCGGCGGAGTTCTGGGTGAACACCTTCGCGCCGGTGGTGGTCAGGCCGGTCGCGCTGCCGCGGAGCACCGTCACCGCGCCGGAGGCCCGGGTGGCCGCGGCGTCCGTGCCGCTCTCGCCGGGCGCGCCGACGACGACGTCCGCGTACCCGTCCTGGTCGACGTCGGCGACGGCGAGGGACTCGCCGAAGGAGTCGTCGTCCTCGCTGACGCCCGGCACGCCGGGGCTGTCCTGGGTGTACGTCCGCGGGCGGAGTGTGGTGCTGACGCCCTGGGGGCCGCCGAACGTGACGGTGAACCGCTCGAGGGAGAAGCTCTTCCCTTCGTTGGTCACGGCCCCGACGCTGACGAAGTCGGGGTAGCCGTCCTTGTTGACGTCGCCGAAGTTGTCGTTCCCGTAGTCGCGTTCGTTGATGAGGCCGGTGGTGGAGCCGCCCTTGACCAGGCCGTCGGGCGTTCCGCGCAGGACCACCGTCTTGTAGAGCCCGTCCTGGGTGTTGCTGGTGGCGATGACGTCGGCGATGCCGTCGCCGGTCATGTCGCCCACCCGGAAGCCCATGACCCAGTAGTCCAGCAGGCCGGTCGGCTGGGTGGACTTGGCCGGCTCGCCGGTGCGGGCGAACGGGCCGAGGTCGATCCGGATGCCCGACGAGGCCGTGGAGAGGAGGTCCGGGTGGCCGTCGCCGTTCACGTCGCCGACGCCCATGGCGCCGACGTACCGCTGCCCGACGCCGGTCGCGTCCGGGACCTGCGCCGAGGCTCCGGTGAGGCCGTTGGCGCTGCCCCAGAGGAGCAGGACCGTTCCCCCGGTCCCGCCGGGCGGTGCCACGACCAGGTCGTCGTACCCGTCGCCGTCGAAGTCGCCGAAGCCCTTGATGCGCTGCCACCGCCCGCCCGCGACGGGGGTTCCGGGCACGCCCGGGGTGGCCTGGCTGATGAACGAGGCCTTGGAGTACTGGAAGCCGGTGGCGGAGCCGTAGACCACGGAGATCGCGCCGGCCTTCTTCAACCCGCCCACGGTGGCGGTGGGGGCGCCGATGGCGAGGTCGGGGTAGCCGTCGCCGTTGAAGTCGGCCGTGGCGTCGGCGGCCGGGGCGGGTGCGGCGGCCGGTGCGGCCGCGGGTACGGCGGCGTCGGCGGCCGGGACGGCGGTGGCGGCCGGTGCGAGGGCGGCGGTGCCGAGGACGGTGGCCGCGACGGTGGCGGTCGCGAGCAGGGCGTGCGTGCGCATCGGTGGGCGTCTCTCCTGGTCGGGGAAGGCTCGGGTGGCGGGCGGTCAGCCGGCCAGCTGGTGGCCGAAGTGGATGTGCGCGGTGGGGCCGCCGAGGGCGCCGGCCCACAGGCTGGTCGAGCCGGTGCCGGTGAGGCCGCCGGGGCCGGAGCGCAGCACCCAGACGCGGCCGGACCAGGTGTCCTCGCCGCGGCCGCCGACCAGGATCTCGGCGGTGCCGTCGCCGTTGGTGTCGGCCGCCAGCACGGCGCCGCCGAACTGGTCGTCCTGCTCGGAGGCGCTGGGCACGCCCGGGGTGTTCTGGCTGAGGGTGCGGGCGCCGGTGGTGGTGACGCCCTCGGGGCCGCCGCGCAGGACGGTGACCGCGCCGGCGGAGCCGGTGCTCGTGCCCGGCACCCGCTCGCCGGGGGCCCCGACGACGATGTCCGCGTAGCCGTCCCGGTCGGTGTCGGTCACCGCGAGGGACTGGCCGAACCGGTCGTACGGGGCGTCCGTGCCCGGGACGCCGGGGCCGGCCTGGGTGTACTCGGCCGCCTTGAGGGCGGTGCTGACGCCCTGCGGGCCGCCGTACGTGACGAAGATCCGCCCGCCGGAGCGCGGGGCGCTGCCGCTGAGCATGCCGCCGTCGCCGCCGACGAAGTCGGGGTAGCCGTCCTTGTTGAGGTCGCCGAACGCGCCGCCGGGGCCCGCGAGGGCGGTCCCGACGGGGAACAGGCCGGACGCGGTGTGGCGGAGCACGAGGCCGGTCGGCGCGGCCGGGTCCTTGGTGGTGGCGACGACCTCGGCGGCGCCGTCGCCGGTCATGTCGCCGGCGTGGACGACGGTGGGGTGCAGGCTGCCCGTCCCGGTGAACGACGACGCGGCGGGCTTGCCGGTGGCCCGGTCGACCGGGCCGGCCAGCAGGCGGAGGCCGTAGGTGCGGA
Source organism: Streptomyces sp. NRRL S-87 (assembly GCF_000719335.1). Lineage (GTDB taxonomy): Bacteria > Actinomycetota > Actinomycetes > Streptomycetales > Streptomycetaceae > Streptomyces. The sequence goes on along the minus strand of NZ_JOGB01000039.1, from coordinate 74,977 downwards.
CGCCGTTCTTGGTGGTGGAGCCCGTGGCGACGATGTCGGCGGCCCCGTCGCCGGTGACGTCGGCGACGTCGACGCCGGTGCTGGGGTTGCCCATGACGGGCAGGGTGGTGGGCGCGGCGACCAGGGTGGAGGTGCCGGTGAGGCCGTCGGCGGAGCCCCACAGGACCAGGTAGCCCTCGGGCGTGCGGACGACGAGGTCGGTGTACGCGTCGGCGTCGAGCCTGCCGGTGCCGGCGAGGTCGCCCCAGTGGGCGCCCGTCTTCATGTCGCCGGGGATGCCGGGGGTGGCCTGGTCGAGGAAGACGGCGTTGTCCTTGCGCAGGCCCGCGGCGGAGCCGTAGAGCACGGCGATGCCGCCGGCGTCCGGCGTCCAGTAGGGCTCGGTGCCGCCGGTGCGGCGCGGGCCCGGCAGGTCGGGGGCGGCGACGGCCACGTCCCCGTACCCGTCGCCGTTGAAGTCGGTGGTGGGCTTCTTCGGCTGGGCCGCGGCCGCGGGCGCCGGGGCGGCCGCGCGCGGGGCGGCGGTGGTGGCGACGGCCGGGGTCGCGGCTCCGAGTGCGGCCGCCACGCAGACGGCGGCGAGGACGTAGGTGTTCTTGGGCACGGCAACCCCCCGTGGATCTTGACCCTGACGCAGGGTTCGACCGGTCGGGCGGGTCGATGGTTGTAGTGGCGTGGGTCACATCGCGGCCGGGGGGTCGCGGGCCCCGTCGCGGCCCGGCCCGGAACGCGGGTGGGCCCGCCCCCTTCCCAGGGGGCGGGCCCGTTTTCGTCTCGCGGTGGCACCGCCATGCAGCACCGCAGGACGCGTGTGGGGATCTCCCGGAGGCGGTCCGGGACGTGATCCGGTTTACCCGAAGCGGCCCGAGATGTAGTCCTCGGTGGCCTGGACGGAGGGGTTGGAGAAGATCCGGTCGGTCTCGTCGATCTCGATGAGCTTGCCGGGCTGGCCGACGGCCGCGAGGTTGAAGAACGCGGTGCGGTCGGAGACGCGGGCGGCCTGCTGCATGTTGTGGGTGACGATGACGATGGTGAACCGCTCCTTCAGCTCGCCGATCAGGTCCTCGATGGCGAGGGTGGAGATCGGGTCGAGGGCGGAGCAGGGTTCGTCCATCAGCAGGACCTGCGGCTCGACCGCGATGGCGCGGGCGATGCACAGGCGCTGCTGCTGGCCGCCGGAGAGGCCGGAACCGGGCTTGTTCAGGCGGTCCTTGACCTCGTTCCAGAGGTTGGCGCCCTTGAGCGAGCGCTCGACGATGTCGGCGAGCTCGCCCTTCTTGAACTTGCCGTTCAGGCGCAGGCCCGCCGCCACGTTGTCGAAGATCGACATGGTGGGGAAGGGGTTCGGGCGCTGGAAGACCATGCCGACCGTGCGGCGGACCGCGACCGGGTCGACGCCGGCGCCGTACAGGTTCTCGTCGTCCAGCAGCACCTTGCCCTCGACGCGGCCGCCGGGGGTGACCTCGTGCATGCGGTTCAGGGTGCGCAGGAAGGTGGACTTGCCGCAGCCGGAGGGGCCGATGAAGGCGGTCACGGAGCGGGGCTCGACGGTCATCGAGATGTCGTCGATGGCCTTGTGGGTTCCGTAGAAGGCGGACAGACCGGAGACGTCGATGCGCTTGGCCATGGGAATCAGAGCTTCTTTCGTGGCCGGTCAGCGGCCGGTCTTCGGGGCCTTCCAGCGGGCGATGCCGCGGGCCACCAGGTTGAGGATCATGACGAAGGCGATCAGGACGAGCGCGGCGGCCCAGGCCCGGTCGAAGGAATCGGCGCTGCCCACCTTGTACTGCTCCCAGATGTAGAGCGGGAGGGAGGACTGGGCGCCTTCGAACGGGTTGCCGTTGATCAGCTGGGATCCGAAGACCAGCAGCATGATCGGCGCGGTCTCGCCGGTGATGCGGGCGACGGCGAGCATCACGCCGGTGGCGATACCGCCGATGGCGGTCGGGAGGACGACCTTGAGGATCGTCTTCCACTTCGGCACGCCGAGGGCGTAGGACGCCTCGCGCAGCTCGTTCGGGACGAGCTTGAGCATCTCCTCGGTGGAGCGGACCACCACGGGCATCATCAGGATCGACAGGGCCAGGGAGCCGGCGAAGCCGGACGGCCCCTGCTTCAGCATCAGCGTCCAGGTCGTCAGGATGAAGAGGCCCGCGACGATGGACGGGATGCCGGTCATGACATCGACGAAGAAGGTGACGGCCTTGGCGAGCGGTCCCCGGCCGTACTCGACCAGGTAGACGGCGGTCAGGAGGCCGATCGGGGCGGCGATCACGGTCGCCAGGAGCACCTGCTCGATGGTGCCGAGCAGGGCGTGGTAGACGCCGCCGCCGGGCTCGAAGCCGGCGACGCCGGCCATCGAGTGGCTGAGGAAGTAGGCGTCGAGGACCTTCAGGCCGCGGGAGACCGTGACCCAGATCAGGGACAGCAGCGGCACGACCGCGAGGACGAACGACACCCAGATGACCGAGGTGGCGACGCGGTCCTTGGCCTGGCGGCGGTTCTCGACGACCGCGCTGGCGGTGTAGGTGATGAGGACGAACAGCGCGCCGGCGATCAGGCCCCACTGCATCTTGCTGTCCAGGCCGGCGGCGGCGCCGATGCCGCAGCCGAGGGCGACCGACACGGCGGCGACGGCGAGGGGGGCCCAGCGGGGCAGGCCGCCCCGGGTGAGGCTGGTGGGGGCGGCGGACGTGCGGGTCCCGACGGGCCGCTGGTCCTGCAGTGCGTGGCTCATCAGGCGTTCGCCCCCGAGTACTCCTTGCGACGCGCGATGATCATGCGAGCGGCGCCGTTGACCAGCAGGGTGAGGAGGAAGAGGACGAGGCCGGAGGCGATCAGCGCGTCACGGCCGTACTCGTTGGCCTCGTCGAACTTCGCGGCGATGTTCTGCGCGAACGTGCCGCCGCCGGGGTCGAGGAGGTGCCCGTTGATGAGGAAGCTCGGGGAGAGCACGGTGGCGACGGCCATCGTCTCGCCGAGGGCGCGGCCGAGGCCGAGCATCGAGGCGGAGATGACGCCGGACCGGCCGAAGGGCAGGACGGACATCCGGATGACCTCCCAGCGGGTCGCGCCGAGGGCCAGGGCGGCCTCCTCGTTCATGCGCGGGACCTGCTTGAAGACCTCGCGGCTGACGCTGGTCACGATCGGCAGGATCATGATCGCGAGCAGGATGCCGACGGTGAACAGGGAGCGGTCGACGCCCGCCTGGGTCTTGTCGAAGACGTACGTCCAGCCGAGGTACTCGTCCAGCCAGGAGGTCAGGCCGCCGAGGTACGGGACGAGGAAGAGGGCGCCCCAGATGCCGTAGACGATGGACGGCACGGCCGCCAGCAGGTCCACGACGTAGGCGAGGGGCGCGGCCAGCTTGCGCGGCGCGTAGTGCGAGATGAAGAGCGCGATGCCCACGGCGACCGGCACCGCGATGACCATCGCGATGACGGAGCTGACGACGGTGCCGAAGAGCAGGACCGCGATGCCGAAGACCGGCGGGTCGCCCGTGGCGTTCCAGTCGAAGGTCGTGAAGAAGTTGCCGTGGTTGTCGGCCAGGGCGAGCGACGCGCGGTAGGTCAGGAAGACGGCGATCGACGCCATGATCACCAGGAGCAGGATGCCGGAGCCTCGCGAGAGGCCCAGGAATATCCTGTCGCCGGCGCGGCCGGTCGAGATGCTCCGGGAGACCGGCGGAGCCTGGTCTGTCGGGGTGTAAGTCGTGTTAGCCATGATCTTTCCGGTCTGTACGGGGGCTCGGGGAGCCCCCTGGCGGCGGTGCACCGGAGGGTCCGGAGTCCGGCCCGCTCAGGACGGTGAGCGGACCGGCTCCGGGTCGTGCGATCAGCCCAGGGAGGAGATGACCTCGCGGACCTTCGCGTTGATCTCGGCCGGGATCGGGGCGTAGCCCTTCTCGGCGAGCATCTTCTGGCCGGCGTCGCTGGCCGTGTAGGTCAGGAAGGACTTCACGGTCGGGAGCGTCTCGGCCTTGTTGCCCTTGTCGCAGGCGATCTCGTACGTGACCAGGACGATCGGGTACGCGCCCTCGGCCTTGGTGGTGTAGTCGAGCTTGAGGGCCAGGTCCTTGCCGGTGCCGGCGATCTTGGCGGCGGCGATGGCCTTCGAGGCGTTCTCGGAGGTGGCCTCGGCCGGGGCGGAGGCGCCGGTGTTGATGGCGACCGTCTTGATGCCCTGCTGCGAGGCGTAGGACAGCTCGAAGTAGCCGATCGCGCCGTCGACCTGCTTGACCTGGGCGGCGACACCCGCGGAGCCGGAGGCGGCCTGGCCACCCGGGGCCGGCCACTTCTTCTCGGGCTCGTACGGCCAGTCGGCCTTCGCGGTGGCGGCCAGGTACTTGCCGAGGTTCTGGGTGGTGCCCGAGTCCTCGGAGCGGTGGAAGGCCTGGATGGCGGTGGAGGGGAGCTTGGCCGAGGGGTTCAGCTTCTTGATGGCCTCGTCGTCCCACTTGGTGATCTTGCCGTTGAAGATCTTGGCCAGGGTGGGGGCGTCGAGGACCAGGTTGTCCACGCCGGAGACGTTGAAGCCGATGGCGATCGGGCCGCCGACCATCGGCAGGTTCACGCCCTGGCCGCCGGTGCAGACCTTCTTCGAGTCCTCGACCTCCTTGGGCTTCAGCGGCGAGTCGGAGCCCGCGAAGCCGACGGTGCCCTGGTTGAAGGCGACGATGCCCTCACCGGAGGAGGAGGCCTTGTAGTTGACCTCGACGCCCTTGCACGTGGCCATGTAGCCGTTGACCCACAGGTCCATGGCGTTCTTCTGCGCGGAGGAGCCGGAGGCCAGCAGCTGGCCCTTGGCGCCGGCGCACTGCGAGGCGTCGCCCGTCGGGGCGGCGGCCTTCGTCGAGCTGCCGTCCTTCGGCGTGTTGTTGTCCGAGCCGCACGCCGTCAGGACCAGGGCGCCGGACACGACGAGCGCCCCGAGGGCGGAGGCACGAAGCCGGTTCTTGCGCTGAAGCATCACTTTCGGGTGTTCCTTCCAGGAGCCGCCGGCCGGTCTCTGGTTCGGGGCGGCGTGCGAAGAGGAGTACGTGGTGCCACGAGGGGGCCACCGGTTTTCAGCCCGTGTCCCGCACCGTGCACAGCCGAAATTAGGCAGGACAGGTGAAGCGGCCGACGGGGGTGAGTGAACGGACGGTGAACCGTGGCGGACGGCATGGTGCGGCCCGCCGGGGCCGCGCGCGCCGGTTCCCGGCCGCGCGCCCGGCGCACGAGGGCGGGCACACGGTTGTGCCCCAAAGGGCATTTTCCGGCCACGGGCGCCGTGGCGCGCGTCGACCCGGACCGACGCCCTCCGCCCCGGTACGGACCGTCGGCGGGACCGGGTACGGGCCGGCGCGGGAGGGATACGGACCGGCACCGGGCAGCGACGGACCGTGCGCACCGGCCCGGGGATCGGCCGGGCCCGGCACGGGGATCAGCCGGGCCCCGGCACCGGGATCAGCAGGGCCCCGGCACCGGAACCGACTCCGGGATCAGCCGGGCAGCGTCGCGAGCAGCGCGTCCACCAGCGGCCGGTCGTGGTCGTACGAGAGCACCCGCCGGGTCGCGGCCGGCGGCAGCCACAGCAGCCGGTCGACCTCCACCGACGGCACGAACCCGCCGTGCAGCGCCTCGGCCCCCCAGTAGTGCACCGTCTTGGGCCGGCCGTCGACCAGGTAACGGGAGGTGGGCAGCGCGGTGCCGAGCGCGCACACGTACCCCGTCTCCTCGAGCACCTCGCGCCGGGCGGCGTCCGCCGGCAGCTCCCCGCGCTTGAGCTTGCCCTTGGGGAACGACCAGTCGTCGTAGCGCGGCCGGTGCACCAGGCACAGCTCCGGCCCGCCGTCCGCGGCCGCCCGCCGCCACAGGACGCACCCGGCCGCGAACACCGGCTTCACGCCGGAGCCCCGCGGGCCGGTCCCGTCGCCGGGGCCGCGCGGGCCGCTCGCCCCGCCGCCGGTGCCCTGCGGGCCGGTCACGACGCCCCCGGAGTCCCGGCCGGCCCGGTCACGTCGCCACCGGGGTCTCGGAGCCGGAGCGCTGCCACACGCGCTGGAAGTCGAACCGGGCGGCCTCCACCTCGTGCCGCTGGTCGGCGTGCAGCACGCCCAGCGCGTACGCCGTCGCCGGCGCGATCCGCGGGGTCCGGGCCGCCTGTGCCGAGGCCGCCGCCGCCTCGGCCGCGTCCCGGTGCCGGTCGAGGGCCCCGCCGGCGGTCGTCAGCCGGAGCACGTCGGCGCCGAGGGCCTCCTGCGCGTACCGGTGGACCCGCAGCAGGGTGCGCACCCGGTGCCAGGGCGCGTCCTGGGACGCGTCGTCCACCAGCGCGTCCGCGTTGTACGGGTGCCCGGCCCGGCCCAGCGGCAGCTCGGCCACCGCCGCCGCCAGCCGGTCCGCCACCTGCGCGGACAGCGGTACGAGCACCTCGTCGGTGCGCCCGGCGGCCGCGACGGTGTCCAGCGGGACCTCCGAGGCCAGCACGGCCACCGCGTCGGCCACGGCGTGGAACCGGGAGGAGCCGAGCGCGTGCAGCGTCGCCGAGTGCGCCCGGGTCCGGGCCAGCGTCAGCTGCCGCTCCAGCAGTGCCGCCGCCCGCGCCGAGCCCACGGTGAGCGAGCCCCGCGCCGCCCCCCGCGGCGCGGGCACCTCGGGCGTGCCCGACAGCCGGTGCAGCGCGTCCAGCAGCCGGGCCAGCCTGCTCCCGTACCGGTGCTCGTCGGCCAGCGTGGCGGACAGCCACGTCAGCTCGGTGCGCAGGCCGTCGGCCCAGCCGGTCTCGGTGACCGGCCGGTACGTGGCCAGCGAGCCGCTGATGCGGCGGGCGGCGCTCCGGATGGCCCGGGCCGCCTCCACCCCCTCGGCGGCGTCCGCACCGCTCTCCTCGTGCAGTCTCAGTGCGCGCAGGAAGGCTGTCGCCTGTGCGCGCAGATAAGCCCCGAGCACGTCCCCCGCGCTGGAGTCCCCCAGCACGTCAGCCGTGCCGGAGTCATGGTGTCGCTGAACCACGCCGGCGCCTCCGGGCGTCTATGAGCATCTCCTGTACGTGCGGCAGCGGAGCCCCGTCCGCGTCCGTGCTGTGCCGTGTCCACTCCCCGTCCGGCCCCAGGTGCCACGACGAGCTGCTGTCCGACATGCCGGTCTCCAGCAGCCGGTCCAGGGCCGCCCGGTGCGCCGGGTCGGTGACCCGCACCAGGGCCTCGATGCGGCGGTCCAGGTTGCGGTGCATCATGTCCGCGCTGCCGAGCCAGATCTCCGGCTCGCCGCCGTTGCCGAAGCCGAACAGCCGCGAGTGCTCCAGGAACCGGCCGAGGACCGACCGCACCCGGATGTTCTCCGACAGGCCCGGCACGCCCGGGCGCACCGCGCAGATGCCGCGCACCCATATGTCGACCGGCACGCCCGCCTGGGACGCCCGGTACAGCGCGTCGATGAGCGCCTCGTCGACGATCGAGTTGACCTTGATGCGGACGTACGCCTGCCGGCCCGCGCGGTGGTGCGTGGCCTCCTTGTTGATCCGGGCGATCAGTCCGTCCCGCAGCGACCTCGGCGCCACCAGGAGCCGCCGGTAGGTCTCCCGGCGGGAGTAGCCCGACAGCCGGTTGAAGAGGTCGGAGAGGTCCGCGCCGACCTGCGGGTCGGCGGTGAGCAGGCCGAGGTCCTCGTACAACCGGGCCGTCTTGGGGTGGTAGTTGCCGGTGCCGACGTGGGAGTAGCGGCGGAGCAGCTCGCCCTCCTGGCGGACCACCAGCGACAGCTTGCAGTGGGTCTTCAGCCCGACCAGGCCGTAGACCACGTGGCAGCCGGCCTCCTCGAGCTTGCGCGCCCACTTGATGTTGGCCTGCTCGTCGAAGCGGGCCTTGATCTCGACGAGGACCAGCACCTGCTTGCCGGACTCGGCCGCGTCGATCAGGGCGTCCACGATGGGCGAGTCGCCGGAGGTGCGGTACAGCGTCTGCTTGATCGCGAGGACGTCGGGGTCGGCGGCCGCCTGCTCCAGGAACGCCTGCACGGACGTGGAGAAGCTGTCGTACGGGTGGTGCAGCAGCACGTCCCGCTCGCGCAGGGCGGCGAAGATGTCGGGCGCGGAGGCCGATTCGACCTCGGCCAGGTCCCGGTGGGTGCCCGCGACGAACTTCGGGTACTTCAGCTCCGGCCGGTCCTGGGACGCGAGGCCGAACAGGCCGGTCAGGTCCAGCGGCCCGGGCAGCGGGTAGACCTCGGCGGAGCTGATCTTGAGCTCCTGTACCAACAGGTCCAGGACGCCGGGGTCGATGGACTCCTCGACCTCCAGGCGGACCGGCGGGCCGAAGCGGCGCCGCATGAGCTCCTTCTCCAGAGCCTGGAGGAGGTTCTCGGCGTCGTCCTCCTCGACCTCCAGGTCCTCGTTGCGGGTCACCCGGAACATGTGGTGCGCGAGCACCTCCATGCCGGGGAAGAGCTCCTCCAGGTGCGCGGCGATGACGTCCTCCAGCGGGACGTAGCGCTGCGGGGAGGCCTCCAGGAAGCGGCTGAGCAGCGGCGGCACCTTCACCCGGGCGAAGTGCCGGTGGCCGCTGACCGGGTTGCGCACGACCACGGCCAGGTTCAGCGACAGGCCGGAGATGTACGGGAAGGGGTGCGCGGGGTCCACGGCCAGCGGGGTGAGGACCGGGAAGATCTGGTTCTTGAACAGCGTGAAGAGCCGGGCCTGCTCCTTCTCGGTGAGGTCGGGCCACCGGATCAGGTGGATGCCCTCGTCGGCGAGCGCGGGGGCCACGTCGTGCTGGTAGCAGGCCGCGTGCCGGGCCATGAGCTCGCGCGAGCGGGTCCAGATCAACTCCAGCACCTCGCGCGGCTGCAGGCCGGAGGCGGAGCGGGTGGCCACGCCGGTGGCGATGCGGCGCTTGAGGCCGGCGACCCGGACCATGAAGAACTCGTCGAGGTTCGACGCGAAGATGGCCAGGAAGTTCGCCCGTTCGAGCAGCGGGGTGGCCGGGTCCTCGGCCAGTTCCAGGACGCGCTCGTTGAACGCCAGCCAGCTGCGCTCCCGGTCCAGGAAGCGGCCGCTGGGCAGCTCGCCGCCGGCGCCGTCCTCCTCGTACGCGTCGAGGTCGGCGTCGAGGTCCGGCTCCAGGTCGGAGGCCGTGGCCGCGGCGACGCTGTGCGGCCGGTGCGCGGCTATGGAGCCCACCGACGGCTGGGGGCGGCGGCCCTTCGGCGCGGCCGTGCCGTGCGCGGGGCTCTGGGCCGGGCTCTGGGCCGGGCTCTGGGCCAGGGACGAGCCCTTCGACGCACCCTTTGAGGCGCCCTTGGACGCGGACGAGGAAGGCGGCTTCACGGGCTGGGCGGGGACGTCGGCGCTGCTCTGGCTGCTCATGCGTCCATTCTTCCGCGCCGGAGCCGCAACAGGCGCGTCGGAAGGGGGCGCGGGGAGGCGCAGCAGGCGGCTCGGAGACGGGTCGGCGGGCTGCCGGAGTCCGTTGCTCTGTGACGGGTCGGCGACGGGCTGCATTCCGCGAGCGTCGCAAGGGTTGCTGAATGGCTGGTTAATGGCGCGTGGCGGGCAGGGGGCCCCGGGGGCAAGGCCGTGACCTCGCCGTCACCTGGACGGCGGAGCGGGGCCGTACGGGTGCCCGCCGGGCACCGTGCGGCCCCTGCCGCCGGGCCCGCCGGGAATCCCGCTTCGGTCCTCGGGTCCGGTCCCCCGCTCGCCGACTGCCTACGACTCCGTTCGGTACATGAGGTCGACCTCGTGGGTGACGAAGCCCATGCCCTCGTACACGGCCAGCGCGGCCGGGTTGTCGGCGTCGACGTAGAGCATGGCGGTGGGCAGGCCCTCGGACTGGAGGTGGTGGAGGCCGACCGCGGTGAGGGCCTTGCCGAGGCCGCCCCCCTGGGCGGAGGGCCGGACGCCGAGGACGTACACCTCGCCGAGCCGCTCGGCCTCGTGGACCTTGGTCCAGTGGAAGCCGACCAGCTGCCCGTCCCGCTCGGCGAGGAAGAAGCCCTTGGGGTCGAACCAGGGCTGCGCCTTGCGGTCGTCGAGGTCGCGCTGGACCAGCGCCCCCTGCTCGGGGTGGTGCGCGAACGCCTCGGCGTTGGCCGCCAGCCAGGCCGCGTCGTCGTCGCCCGGGACGAAGGTCCGCACGGTGACGTCCGCGGGCAGTACCACCTCCGGGACGGCGTCGTCGCCCGTCAAGGGGCGGCGCAGCTGGCGCAGTTCGCGGAACAGGCTGAGGCCGAGCACCTGGGCCAGGTGCCGGGCGGCCGACTTGCCCCCGTGCGCCCAGACCCGCAGCCGCTTGCCCGAGGCGGCCAGCAGGGCGGTGCCCAGGGACCGGCCGTGGCCGCGGCCGCGCATCGCGGGGTGCACGACGAGCTCCGCGGCGGGGGCCTCGACGGGGTCGGTGTCCTCCAGTTGGGCGTACCCGGCCAGCCGTCCGTGCTCGGTGAGGAGGAAGTGCCGGATGCCTTCGCGACGGCCGCCGGTCAGCTGGAGCCGGCCCTGCTCGGAGACGGCCGAGGTGCCGTCGGTGAGCCGCGCCTCCTCCAGCAGGGCGAGGACCGCCTGCGCCTGCTCGTGCGTCAGTTCGTCGAGTTCCTGGATCCGTCGGCTGGGCTCCAGTGCCGCTGCTGCGTCAGTCATACGTCGAGCCTACGGCGCACGGCCCGGCGGCCACCCGTAACGGCGTCCTGGCGTGCTGGCCCGACCCCGATGGTGGAGCTTCCCGGTCCCCCGCGTGGAGTCCGGACCCGAACGCGCGGGCCGGCGCGGGGCGCTGGGGGCCTCCGGTACGGGCGGTAGTCGAGCGGCGACGGGAGGTTGACGGGGTGGGGCGGTTCGTCGCGCTTGGCCCGCTTCTTCTCCCGACGGGCCCCTCAACGCAACTGAACGGTAACCCTGCACCCCCTGTCGCCGCTACGCGCGTTGACCGTAGGCTGCGGGCTGCGATTTCCGCACCAGACCTACAGATCGCATCGCTGTCCGCAAAGGGGAACTGATGTCAGCGACACCACAACGGCACCGCCGAAACCGCCGGTTGACCCTCGCCGCCCTGGCCGTCACGGCCGGCGCCGGCGCCCTGGTCGCCGCCGCCCTGCCGGCCGGAGCCGCGAGTGTCACCGCCACCACCGCGGGCAAGGCGCAGGGACGTTACGTCGACGTCCAGATGCTCAACATCAACGACCTGCACGGCAACCTGCTGCCCCCGCAGGGCTCCTCGGGCAACGTGACCGAGCGCCAGCCCGACGGCACCACCAAGGCGATACCGGCCGGCGGCATGGAGTACCTGGCCACCAGCCTGCGCAAGGCGCGCGAGGGCCACGACTACTCCATCACCGCGGCCGCCGGCGACATGATCGGCGGCAGCCCGCTGCTGTCCGGCCTGTTCCACGACGAGCCCACGATCGAGGCGCTCAACAAGCTGAAGCTGGACGTCACCAGCGTCGGCAACCACGAGTTCGACGAGGGCCGCCAGGAACTGCTGCGCATGCGCTACGGCGGCTGCCACCCGGTCGACGGCTGCTTCGAGTACGGCAAGACCTTCGAGGGCTCGCAGTTCCCGTACCTGGCCGCCAACGTCACGGACGAGAAGACCAAGCGTCCGCTGATGAGCCCGTACTGGGTGTGGAAGCAGAACGGCGTCAAGATCGGCTTTATCGGCGTGACCCTCGAGGGCACCCCGGACGTCGTCACCGCCGCGGGCATCAAGGGCCTGAAGTTCGGCGACGAGGTCGAGACGATCAACAAGTACGCCAAGGAGCTCGAGCGCCAGGGCGTGAAGTCCATCGTCGCGCTCATCCACGAGGGCGGCCTGCCCGCCTCGAACGCGTACAACGACAGCTGCGACGCCGGCGGCCCGGGCTCCGGCATCTCCGGCGCGATCGTCGACATCGCCAAGAACGTCAGCCCGCAGGTCGACGCCCTGGTCACCGGCCACACGCACCAGGCGTACGCCTGCACCATCGCGGACCCGGCCGGCAACCCGCGCACGGTCACCTCGGCCGCCTCCTTCGGCCGCCTGTTCACCGAGACGAACCTGACGTACGACCGCGCCACCGGCGACATCGTCCGTCCGCAGGTGACGACCGCGAACCGGCTGGTCCCCCGTGACCAGCCGAAGGCCGCGGACATGACCGAGCTGATCGACCGCTGGAACGCGCTGGCCGCGCCGATCTCCAACCGCGTCCAGGGCTACATCTCCGCCGACATCGCAGGCCGCGGCTCGGAGGCGTTCGAGAAGCCGCTCGGCGACGTGATCGCCGACGCGCAGCTCGAGGCCCTCTCGCCGGCCGACAAGGGCGGCGCGCAGCTCGCGATCATGAACCCGGGCGGCATCCGCTCCGACCTGGCGTACGCCAAGTCGGGCGCGGAGACGGTCGACGGCGTGGTGACGTACGGCGAGGCCTTCACGGTCCAGCCCTTCACCAACATGATGAACATCGTCGACCTGACCGGCGCGCAGCTCGTCACGGCGCTCCAGCAGCAGGTGTCCGGTCCGGTCAACGGCGCGAACCCGAAGATCCTGCAGATCTCCAAGGGCCTGACGTACACGCTCGACATGACGAAGACCGGCGCCGACCGCGTGGTCGCCGACTCGGTCAGGCTGAACGGCGAGGCGATCGACCCGACGCGCACCTACCGCGTCGCGATGAACGAGTTCCTCGCGGGCGGCGGTGACGGCTTCACCGTCCTGAAGGAGCACAAGAACAAGCTGGTGGGCCCGTCCGACCTGGACGTGTTCAACGCCTACCTGGCCAAGCACTCCTCGGAGTCGAGCCCGCTGGCCCCGCCGGCGGCCGACCGGATCACGGTCATCAAGTAGCACCGTCCGAGCGGTGAGGCAGTGAGGAGGGCGGCGGACCCGTGGGGGTCCGCCGCCCTCCGGCGTTCCCCGGCGCCCCGACCGCGGGGCCCCCGCCCCGGTGTCCGGCTGCACGACCCTTCCGTCTCTTGATGTGTGCACGTCATACTCGCGCTCGACCAGTCGTGCGGGGCGGACACAGGGGGCGGCCATGGGCCTGGATCGGCGCACGTTTCTCGTCGGAACGCTCGCGGCCGGCGCGGCCGGCGCAGGCGCCGCACTCGGGGCCCCGGCGGCCTCCGCCGCGGCCGCCGGCGTCCAGGACTGGATGGGCGCCATCCCCGACGAGACGCCGCTCCAGCGGCTCACCGTCCCGGGCACCCACGACTCCGGCGCCCGCTACGGCGGCCTCTACGTCGCCTGCCAGAACACCACGATCGCGGAGCAGCTGGACTCCGGCATCCGCTTCCTCGACGTGCGCTGCCGCGTCACCGGCGGCTCCTTCGCGATCCACCACGCCGCGTACTACCAGAACCTGATGTTCGGCGACGTCCTCGTCGCCTGCCGGGACTTCCTCGCCGCACACCCCCGCGAGACCGTCCTCATGCGGGTCAAGCAGGAGTACTCCGAGGAGAGCGACGCGACCTTCCGCGCGGTCTTCGACGACTACCTCGACCGGCGCGGCTGGCGCCCGCTCTTCCGCATCGACCCCGCCCTGCCGAACCTCGGCAGGCCCGCGGCAGGGTCGTCCTGCTCGCCGACAACGCCGGACTGCCCGGACTGCGCTACGGCGACCCCGGCGTCTTCGACATCCAGGACGACTACATGGCGGAGCCCTTCGCCAAGCGCGGCAGGATCGAGGACCACTTCCGCAAGGCCGTCGCACAGCCCGGCCGGCTCTTCGTGAACTACACGAGTACGGCCGCCCTGCTGCCGCCCCGCTGGAACTCCGACCGCCTCAACCCCCAGGTGCAGTCCTTCGTCGACGGCGGGGAACTGGCCGGCCGGACCGGCCTCGGGATCGTCCCCATGGACTTCCCGAACACCCGCTCCGGCCTGATCGCCTCCCTCCTCCGCCACAACCCCTGACCCGTACGGCCGCGGGCGGGTGGCCGCCCGCGGCCGGCCGTCCCACCGTGGGGGCATGGCGAGCGACCCGTCGTGAACCAGGTCGAGCTGCTCGAAGCCGGCTACCGCCACTGCAGGCAACACCCGCGGGATCCCTCCTGCTGAGCCGTGCTCTCAGGAGTCCGGGAGGTCCGGGGGCGGCGTCGGGGCGCCGGGGAGGCGCAGGACCGCCTCGGTGCCCGGGTCCGCGGGGCGCAGCTCCGCGGTGCCGCCCGCCTGGTGGACCGTGCGGGCCACGATCGACAGGCCCAGGCCGCTGCCGGGCAGCGCCCGCGCCGACGGCGACCGCCAGAACCGCTCGAAGACGTGCGGCAGCTCCTCGGCGGGGATGCCCGGCCCGTGGTCCCGCACGGTCAGCTCCCCGGCCCGCAGCCGGACCTCGACGGCCCCGCCGGGCGGGCTGAACTTGACCGCGTTGTCGAGGACGTTGACCACCGCCCGCTCCAGCGCCGCCGGCTCGGCCCGTACGTACCAGGGGTCCAGCTCGGCGCTGAAGGCCAGCTCGGGGCCGCGCAGCCGGGCCCGCGCCAGGGCGCTCCCGGCGATCTCGTGCAGGGCCACCACCTGGAGCGGTCCGGGCACGGCGGCCTCGGGCCGGGACAGCTCCTGGAGGTCCCCGATCAGCGCGGCCAGCTCCGTCATCTGCGCCTTGACCGAGGCCAGCAGCTCCCGGCGGTCCTCGGGCGGGATCGCCCGGCCGGTCTCCTCGCTGCGCGCGAGGAGCTCGACGTTGGTGCGCAGCGAGGTCAGCGGGGTGCGCAGTTCGTGCCCGGCGTCGGCGATGAGCTGGGCCTGCCGGTCGCGGGAGGAGGCCAGGGCGGCGGTCATCGAGTTGAACGACCGCGACAGCCGGGCGATCTCGTCCTCGCCCTCGTCGGGGATGCGGACGGTCAGGTCCTCGGTACGGGCGATGTGCTCGACGGCGCCGGTGAGTTCGTCCACCGGCCGCAGCCCGGTCCGCGCCACCCACAGTCCGGCCGCTCCGGCCCCGACCGCCCCGATGCCGCCGAGGGCCAGGAGCACCCAGGCGAGGGTGTCGAGGGGCTTGTCGATGTCGGACAGCGGCCGGGCGACGGAGATGGCGATCTGGGTGGTGCCCAGGGCGCCGCGGTCCCAGGTGGCCGGCAGGGTCAGCACGCGCAGCGGAGTGCCGTCCGTGGAGACCGAGTCGTAGAGGGTGGCGCGCCGCGCCCCCGCCGCCACCTCGGTGTCGGTCTTCGTGGCCCGCGGGGCGAGCCAGCCGTCCACCAGGCAGTGCTGGCCGTCGGGCAGCACGATCTGCACCGAGGCGCTGAGGTTGCTCTTGATCCGGCCCGGTACGGGTACGGACTGCTGACAGCCGTACCTGACCTGCTCCACCACGTTCGTGGAGCGCAGCGAGGCGTCCAGCTGGTCGCGCAGCGTGGTGCGCACCATGAACCAGCACACCAGCGCCACCGCCGCCACGGCGAAGGCCACCGCCCCCGCCACCAGCAACGCCAGGCGCGAGCGCAGCGGCAGCGAGCCGAACCAGTGCCTCACTCGGCACCTCCGCCCTCGCCGGCCCGCAGCACGTAGCCCACCCCGCGGACGGTGTGGACCAGGCGCGGCTCGCCGCCGGCCTCGGTCTTGCGGCGCAGGTACATCACGTAGACGTCCAGGGAGTTGGAGCTGGGCTCGAAGTCGAAGCCCCACACGGTCTTGAGGATCTGCTCGCGGGTCAGCACCTGGCGCGGGTGCGCCAGGAACATCTCCAGCAGCGTGAACTCGGTACGGGTCAGCTCGACCGGCCGCCCGCCCCGGGTGACCTCGCGGGTGGCCAGGTCCATGCGCAGGTCGCCGAAGGACAGCACGTCCTCCGCGGCCGCGGCGTCCGCGGCGGGGGCGGTGTACCGGCTGCGCCGCAGCAGCGCCCGGATCCGGGCGAAGAGCTCGTCCAGCTCGAAGGGCTTGACGAGGTAGTCGTCGGCCCCGGCGTCGAGGCCGGTGACCCGGTCGCCGACGGTGTCGCGGGCGGTGAGCATCAGGATCGGCGTGACGGACCCGGCGGCGCGCAGCCGCCGGGCCGCGGTCAGGCCGTCCATGCGGGGCATCTGGATGTCGAGCACGATCAGCTCGGGCGCGTACGCCGCCGCCTTCTCCAGGGCGTCGAGCCCGTCGACGGCGGTCTCGGTGGCGTAGCCCTCGAAGGCCAGGCTGCGGCGCAGCGCCTCGCGCACGGCCGGCTCGTCGTCGACGATGAGGATGCGCTGCGGGTCGCCTTCGGCGGGGTTCATCGGCTCGGGGTCCTTCTCAAGAGGGCGGGGCCCGGGTGGGTCCCGGGCCCCCAGCCTTGCACGGCGGCGGGTCAGAAGAGGGTGCCGAAGAACCCGTCGCCGCCGCGGTCGCCGCCCTCCTGCTGCCGGCCGTTCCCGGCGCCGCCGCTGCCGCCGTCGCGCAGCGCGCCGAGGTCCTTCTTGACGGTGTCGACGGGGATGGCGAAGCCGAGGCCGACGCTGCCCGCGCCCGACTGCCCCGTGGAGGGCGAGTAGATGGCGGAGTTGATGCCGACGAGGTTGCCGTTCATGTCGAACAGGCCGCCGCCGGAGTTACCGGGATTGAGGGAGGCGTCGGTCTGGATCGCCTTGTAGGTGGTCTTCGACGAGCCGGTGTCGCCGTTGAACTGGCGGCCGCCGAACTCGAACGGCCAGCCGCCGTCCTGCTGCCACTGCTGCCGGCCGCCGTCGCCGCCGTCGCCGCCGTCCGACTTGGGGACGGTCACGTCGCGGTTCAGCGCGGAGACGATGCCGCTGGTGACGGTGCCGGTCAGGCCCTCGGGGGAGCCGACGGCCACGACCTGGTCGCCGACCGAGAGCTTGGAGGAGTCGCCGAGCGCGGCGGCCCTGAGGCCGCCGGCGCCGGACAGCTTGACCAGGGCGAGGTCCTTGTCGGGGTCGGTGCCGACGGTCTTGGCTCCGTACGTCCTGCCGTCGGAGGTCCGGACCTTGATGGAGGTGGCGCCCGCCACCACGTGGTTGTTGGTGAGCACCTCACCGCCGGAGCTGATGATCACACCGGAGCCGGTGGCGGTGCCGTTGGCCGTCGTGACGTCGAACTCGACGATGGAGGGCAGGACCTGCCGGACGACGCCGCTGACCGTGCCGGCGTCGGACCGGGAGACGTTCGTGCCGGAGACGCCGTTCACGGTGCCGCCGTCCTTGCCGAGGAACTGGCCGATCGCGTACGAGGTGCCGCCGCCGACCAGCGCGGCCGCCAGGGCCACCGCGGCGACCAGCGCCGCCGGGCGCCGGGAGCGGGCGGGTGCCGCGTGGCCGGCCGGTACGCCGTGGCCGACCGGTGCCGCCGGCGCGTACGCCGGCGGCGGGGGGTACCCCGCGGCCTGCTCCTGCTGCGGGTAGCCGGTGTCCTGCTGCGGGGGGCCGGTGGGGTTCTCCTGCTGCGGGTACCCGCCTTCGTGGCGGTGGCTGTCGGTCATGGACCAGACTCTGGCCGCCGATCATGAGAGCTTCCTGAGTACCCGCTGAGAAGCCCGACAGAAGACTGTATGCCCGGAATAAAGGGCCGTCAGGAGCCGCTGGGGTGGCAGCCGCAGGAACGGCGGACCACCAGCGCGGACGGGAACTGCTTGAGCCGCTCCCGCCGGGACCCGGCCACCCGCAGCGCGTCGTCGAGCACCAGGTCCACCGCGGCCCGGGCCATCGCCGGCCGGTCGGAGGCGATGGTGGTCAGCGGGGGGTCGGTCAGGGCCGCTTCCTTCACGTCGTCGAAGCCGGCCACCGCCAGTTCGCCCGGCACGTCGATGCGCAGCTCGCGGGCGGCCCGCAGGACGCCGATGGCCTGGTCGTCCGTGGCGCAGAAGATCGCGGTGGGCCGGTCCGGCCGGGCCAGCACCTCCAGGGCGACCCGGTAGGCGTCGTACCGGTTGTACGGGGCCTCGATGAGCCGGCCCTCGACCGAGCGGCCGGACTCCAGCATGGCCCGCCGCCAGCCCTCGACGTGGTCGGCGACGGGGTCGCCGACGGACGGGGTGTTCTCGATGCCCCCGATGCAGGCCACGTACTCGTGCCCGTGCTCCAGCAGGTGGCGGGTGGCGAGCTGGGCGCCGCCCACGTCGTCGGTGACGACGGCCACGTCGTCCATGGCCTCCGGCCGCTCGTGCAGCAGGACGACCCGGGCGTCCCAGGCCTCGATCTCGCTCGCGGCCTGCTCGCTCATGCCCTGGCTGACCAGGATGAGTCCGGAGACCCGCATGCCGAGGAAGGCGCGGAGGTAGTGGACCTCGCGCTCGGTGCGGTAGTCGGAGTTGCCGACCAGGACCATCTTCCCGCGCTCGGCCGCGGCCTGTTCGACGGCGTGCGCCATCTCGGCGAAGAAGGGCTGGCGCGCGTCGGGGACGATCATGCCTATGAGGTCGGTGCGCCGTGAGGCCATCGCCTGGGCGACGCGGTCGGGCCGGTACCCCAGTTCCTTGATCGCTGCGAGGACACGCTCGCGCGTGGCCGGGGCGACCGGCCGGGGTCCGTTGTTGATCACGTAGCTCACGACGGCGGTAGAAGTACCCGCAAGTCGCGCCACGTCGTCCCGCGTCACCTTGGCCACGCGCGGAATTCTACGCGGGGTGACCGCCGCGTGGGCAGGGCGTCTGCCCAGCGGACGATCTCGCGTGCTCCCCCGGACGGCCTACACGCCGGCCGGGGGAGCCGGAACGGTCGTCCGCCCCTACCGGCGGGCCGGCGTCCCGGCCTCGGCGGCGGTCTCCGTGGCCGCCTTGCTGCGGGCCTCCTCGGCCGCCCGTTCCACCTTCTCGGGGGCGACGAAGCGGTAGCCGACGTTGCGCACCGTGCCGATCAGGGACTCGTGCTCCGGGCCCAGCTTGGCGCGCAGCCGCCGTACGTGGACGTCGACCGTACGGGTGCCGCCGAAGTAGTCGTACCCCCACACCTCCTGCAGGAGCTGGGCCCGGGTGAAGACCCGGCCCGGGTGCTGCGCGAGGTACTTGAGCAGCTCGAACTCCTTGAAGGTCAGGTCCAGGACCCGGCCCTTGAGCTTGGCGGAGTACGTCGCCTCGTCGACCGACAGGTCGCCGTTGCGGATCTCCATGGGGGAGTCGTCGGAGCCGAGCTGCTGGCGGCCCGTGGCCAGCCGCAGCCGGGCCTCGACCTCCGCCGGGCCGGCCGTGTCGAGCAGGACGTCGTCGATGCCCCAGTCGGCGGTCACGGCGGCCAGGCCGCCCTCGGTCACGACGAGGACGAGCGGGCAGCCGGGCCCGGTGGAGCGCAGCAGCTGGCAGAGCGACCGCACCTGGGGCAGGTCGCGGCGGCCGTCGACGAGGATCACGTCGGCGCCGGGGGTGTCCACGAGCGCGGGGCCCTCGGCGGGGGCCACGCGCACGCTGTGCAGGAGCAGACCCAGGGCGGGCAGCACCTCGGTGGACGGCTGGAGGGCGTTGGTCAGCAGCAGGAGTGAGCTCATCGCCGACCACCTGCCCGGGTCGGACGGTCGTGCGTGGTTCGCTGGCCCATCACGTCGGTTCCTCCTCGGTCCCGTCGAGGACTGTGCGCACTGCTTCTGACGGTACTGCGGTACGGACCCCGCGCCCGGGGGCCCGCGACCGGACCGGTGTGGAACCAGGGTTCCACCGGCTGCCGGTGTTCGTGCTGTGTTCAACGTGCTGAAAGCACAAAAGGACCCGGGGGCAACGTTGCCCGGATCCTCTGCGCAGCAGAATAGCCCACATGAGTACCGCGCGAGAGGGCGTGCCGGGAGCCGACCGTGTGGTCCGCACCACGCTGGTCACGGCGGACGGGGTGCCGATCGAGGCCCGGTACGAGCCCGGATCCGGGCCTGCGGAGAACGGAGCGATCGTGGTGGCGCACGGGTTCGGCGGTTCCTGCGACCGGCCCGCGGTGCGGCGCGCGGCGGCGGTGATGGCCCGGCGCGCGGCGGTCGTCACCTTCTCCTTCCGAGGCCACGGCCGCTCCGGGGGGCGCTCCACGCTGGGCGACCGCGAGGTGCTGGACCTGGCCGCCGTGGTGGCCTGGGCGCGCGAACGGGGGCACGCCCGGGTGGCCACCGTCGGCTTCTCGATGGGCGGCTCGGTGGTGCTGCGGCACGCGGCCCTCACGGCGGGCCCCGCTCCGCTCGGGGGGTCGGGCGGGCTCCGGGAGCACGGGGGGCGTGCGGAAGCACGGCCGGCCGCCGTGGCCGCCGTGAGCGCCCCCGCCCGGTGGTACTACCGGGGGACCGCGCCCATGCGGCGGCTGCACTGGGTGGTGACGACCCCGGCCGGGCGGCTGGTGGCCCGCGCGGGACTGGGGACGCGGATCTCGGCACGGGAGTGGTCGCCCGTACCGCTCGCCCCGTACGCGTCGGTGCCGCTGATCGCGCCGGTCCCGCTGCTGATCGTGCACGGCGACCGCGACCCCTACTTCCCGCTCGACCACCCGCGGATGCTCGCCGCGGCCGGCCCGGCGGAGCTGTGGCTGGAGCGGGGCATGGGGCACGCCGAGAACGCGGCCGACGAGGCGCTCCTGGGCCGCCTGGCGGACTGGCTCACGGGTACGAGACGGCATGATGGACCCCCGACGAAAGGAGCTGCTGTGGCAGCGGGAACCATCCGCTACTGGGCGGCGGCCAAGGCCGCGGCCGGGACCGCGGAGGAGCCGTACGCGGCGGAGACGCTCGCGGAGGCGCTGGACGCCGCGCGCGAGCGGCACCCCGGGGAGCTGGTGCAGGTGCTGAAGCGGTGCTCGTTCCTGGTCGACCACGACCCGGTGGGCACCCGGCCGCACGACTCCGTGCGCCTGACCGAGGGCGGCACGGTCGAGGTCCTCCCGCCGTTCGCGGGCGGGTGAGGGGCGAGATGAGCGAGCAGCACCACGGGCACCCCGACACGGGGCAGCCCGCCCCGGAGCCGTACGCGGGCGGGCCGCAGGACCCGTTCTCCACCCAGACCTGGTCGTCGGAGACCTGGGACACCACCTACCAGCCGGTCTTCCGGCCCGAGGGGGCCCCGGGCGGCCACGCCGCCGACCCCGCGGCGTACCCCGACGCGGGAAGGGGCGCGGTCCCGCAGCAGCACGACCCGCACACCCCGCACGACCCGCTCACCCCGCACGACCCGCACGCCCAGCAGTCCGGCCCGTGGCCGCAGCCGGCCGACCCCCAGGCGCCGCAGGCCCCGTCCTGGGCGCGGCACACCCCGGCGCCCGGCACCGCCGCCGCGCCGGCCGCCTGGCCGGAGGCCGGCACGGGCGCGGGCGCTCCGGGCCCGGGCCCGTCGACCTGGACCGACGCCGGGACGGGCCCGGCCGCGGCCCCGCCGACCGCCGCGCCCTGGCCCGAGGCGGGCACCGGTCAGGTCGCCCCCGCTCCCGCCGCGACGCCGTGGCCCGAGGCGGGCACGGGCCAGGTCGCCCCCGCGCCGGCCGCCACGCCGTGGCCGGAGGCGGGCACCGGCCAGGTCGCTTCCGCTCCCGTCGCCACGCCGTGGCCCGAGGCCGGTACGGGGCACACCCCGGCCGGGGCTCCGTGGCCGGAGGCGGGCACCGGTCAGGTCGCCCCCGCTCCCACCGCCGCGCCGTGGCCCGACGCGGGCACGGGGCAGGCCCCGGTCGCCGCCGCCGGCGACGCCGCGGAGACGGCGTACCTGCCGCCGGTCCGGGACGACGCCCCGTTCGGCGCGGCCGACGCCGCCGCGACCGCCTACCTCCCGCCCGTGCGCGAGGACGGCCCGGCGCCGTACGCCGTGGACGCCGCGGACGCCGTGGCGGAGACCGCGTACCTGCCGCCCGTCCGCGACGAGGAGGCCCCGCGGGGCCGCCACGGCGCGCGCCCGCAGCAGCCGGCCCCGGTCGGCACAGACCCGGACCCCGCGGCGCCCGGCGCCGGCGGCGCACCGCAGCCGGGCCCGCCCGGCGGCGCCGAGACGGGTGAGTACTCGGCCCCCGTCACCCTCGGCAGCGTGCGGGTGCGCGACCCGCGCCAGGCCCGCGCCGAAGGCCGTTCGCCGATCATCGACCCGGGTCCGCAGTCCGCCCTGATCACGGCTGCGCTCGGGGGCCTGATGGCGGTCGCCGCGGGCCTCGGCCAGTACGCGCTGCTGCTCCCGCTCGTCGCCCTCCAGGGCCTCACCGCGGCCGGCTGGTTCCGGCTCAACGGCATGTGGCCGGCCCGCCAGGGCATCGCGCTCGCGTTCCTCGGCGGCCTTGTCGCCGACGGCGCGGTGCTCGCCACCGGGCGGGGCCCCGCGGCCGTGCTCGGCACCCTGGGCGTCTGGGTGCTGCTCACCCTGGTGCTCCAGCTGCGCTCGCACGCCGATCCCGACGAGCGCATGTACGGCCTGATGGCCAGCGTCGCCTCGGCGGCCCTGGCGGTCGTGTGCGCCGGCTACCTCGCCGCGGACCACGGTGCGGTCACGGTCGGCGCCGCCGCGGTGGCGGTCGCCGCGGTCGTGCGGGCCCTGCCGCTGCCCGCGGCGCCGTCCGTGGGCGTCTCGCTGGCCGCCGCGGCCGGCGTCGGCCTGCTCGTGGGCGGGTTCGCGGGGACCGGCGCGGGCGGGGCGCTGATCGGCCTCGCGGCGGGCGCGTGCGCCCTGGCCGGCCTGCGCGTGGCGGCGTACGACTACCCGTCGAAGTTCGTCCACATGACGGCCGGCGTCGCGCTGCCGCTGGCCTTGGCCGCGCCCGCCGTCCACCTGGTCGGCCGGGTGGTCGCCGGCTGACCCGCGCGCCCGGAGCGCGTGGGTCCCGTGGTGCGTGGGGTGTGGGGTGTGGGGTGTGGGGGAGCCCCCTTGCCCCAGAGGTGGGCCTGCCGTCAGGGCCTGCGGGTCGCGACGGTCACGACGGTCACGACGGTCACGCACCGAGGGGACCCGCACACCGCGCCCCCGATCCCACCGCATCCGGGGAACCGCGGGCCGGGGAACGTTCGTAGTACCGGAGGGCGACCGCCGCCGGGCCCGACCGCGGGTCCGGCCGGTCGCCCCGGTCGTGGCCGGACCGGCCGCGGCCGCACCGGCCGTTCGGGCCCGTACGGGCACCACAGGGGGGAACAAGACCAGTGCGGGCACTGCGCATCGTGTTGATCGGACTGGCGGTCCTCGCCGGACTGCTCGTCGCCGCCGACCGCATCGCGGAGGGCCGCGCGGAGAGCGAGCTCGCGGACCGGGTCCGCTTCAGCCAGGGCCGGGCCGGCGGGACCGAGGTGGACATCAGGGGCTTCCCGTTCCTGACCCAGCTCGTCGACCACCGGCTGGAGCGGGTCGACGCGCACCTGCGGGGGGTGGACACCAAGTCCGGCGGCCACCCCGTCCGCGTCACCGAGCTCGACGCGAGCTTCCACGACGTACGGCTGCGCGGGGACTACGAGGGCGGGACCGCCGGCCGCGCGGACGGCACCGCGTTCCTGTCGTACGCCGACCTGACCGCGGCCGCCCAGGAGGGCGTGACCGTCTCGTACGGCGGCGCGCCGGGCAAGGTGAAGGTCACCGCGACCGTCGGCGTCTTCGGCCGGACCCTGTCGCGCAGCGTGGTCTCGACCGTCAGGCTGGTGGGCGGGAACGTGGTGCGGGTGCGGGCCGAGCACGTCCCCGGTGAGGGCTTCCCCGGGCTGGAGGAGCTGATCCGCCGCAAGACCGACTTCGACCGCACCGTCGACGCCCTCCCGAAGGGCCTCTCCCTCGCGTCCGTCACGACGGACGGCGCGGGCGTCCGGGCGGTCCTGAAGGGCACGGACGTCGAGCTCGGCGCCCGCTGAGACGCCGCGGGAACCGCCCCTGACCGGTCGCCCACCGGACACCCGGCCACATATTGAGACACCCGCGTCCGCACCGCAGCCGAAGTGGCCCCAGCGCGGTCCCGCCGCGGTCCCGCACGGCTTCCGGGGCCTTCGGAAGTCGCCTACCGTCCTGACATTCGGACGATCCTGTCTCGGTATATGACACACCGGTGACAGTCCGCCCGGAACCTCCCTACGATTCCTGCCTATGAAGCGACAGGCGGAACTCACGAAGCGGCGGGCAGTAGACCTGTGCCGCGTCGCCGCCATGCTCTGTCGCTCGAGGTGAGCGAGCAGGCCCCGCTCCCCGCGAGCGCCGGCGCCGCTCCTGCCCGGCCGTCGCACGACGACGGCATCCCGCGCGAATCCGCGACCGCCCCGCCCTGCCCGGCCCCGGCGTGCCTCCCCGCATCCCGGCATCCGGACACCCGGTCTCCGGGCGGCCGCCGACCCGCGCACCGCAGCACCCGCAGCACTCCCTGCACCACCCGCCGCACACTGCCCCGGAGGAGAACACCATGAGCCGCAGCGACGTACTCGTCGACGCCGACTGGGTCGAGGCCCACCTCGACGACCCGAAGGTCGTCGTCGTGGAGGTGGACGAGGACACGTCCGCCTACGACAAGAACCACATCAGGAACGCCGTCCGGATCGACTGGAAGCAGGACCTCCAGGACCCGGTCCGCCGCGACTTCGTGGACCAGGAGGGCTTCGAGGCGCTCCTCTCCCGCAAGGGCATCGCCAACGACGACACCGTGGTCCTCTACGGCGGCAACAACAACTGGTTCGCCTCGTACGCCTACTGGTACTTCAAGCTGTACGGCCACCAGGACGTCAAGCTCCTCGACGGCGGCCGCAAGAAGTGGGAGCTCGACTCCCGCGACCTGGTCGACGGCGCCGAGGTCCCGAACCGCCCGGCCACCTCTTACAAGGCCCAGGCCCAGGACACCTCCATCCGCGCCTTCCGCGACGACGTCGTGGCCGCCATCGGCGCCCAGAACCTGGTCGACGTCCGCTCGCCCGACGAGTTCTCCGGCAAGCTCCTCGCCCCGGCGCACCTCCCGCAGGAGCAGTCGCAGCGTCCCGGCCACGTGCCCAGCGCCCGCAACATCCCGTGGTCGAAGAACGCCAACGACGACGGCACGTTCAAGTCGGACGACGAGCTCAAGGCCCTGTACGCCGACGAGCAGGTGGACCTGGCGAAGGACACCATCGCCTACTGCCGCATCGGTGAGCGCTCCGCGCTGACGTGGTTCGTGCTGCACGAGCTCCTCGGCGTCGAGAACGTCAAGAACTACGACGGCTCGTGGACCGAGTACGGCTCCCTCGTCGGCGTGCCGATCGAGATCGGCGCCAACAAGTAACACCGGGCACGCAGGACCCCCCTTATACCTCTAGGACAGGACAGAGAACATGTGTGGAGCTCCGATCGGCGGCCCCGACGTCAGCACGCTCAAGCCGGGCGAGACGGCCATCCAGGGCCAGGTGACCAAGGACGGCGAGCCCGTCACCGGTTACGTGCGCCTGCTGGACGGCTCCGGTGAGTTCACCGCCGAGGTCCCGACCTCGGCCACCGGCCAGTTCCGCTTCTACGCGGCCACCGGCGAGTGGACGCTGCGCGCCCTGGTTCCGGGCGCCCAGGCCGACCGCAAGGTCGTCGTCACCGAGACCGGCAGCCTGACGGACGTCGCGATCGCGGTCTGACGACCGCCGCCGGCTGCCGCGGGGCAGCCACGTGTACCGGCCGGAGGGCCGCACCCCAGGGGGTTGGACGCCACTGGATCGGGGTGCGGCCCTTCGCGCCGTTCCGGGGCCGCCGCGGGGTCCGTACGCTGGAGTCATGTACGCCCGGCGCAGACGCGCCTACTTCCTGCTGATGGGCGGATGCCTGGTCCTCTTCGTCTCCGCCTGGGGATTCGTGCGCCTGTGGTCGGTGCCGGCCGCCGTGGGGATGTGCGTGGTGGCCATGGTCATCCCGCCGGTGGCCGCGATGATCGCGAACCGGCGCGGCCCGGACGACCGCTGGTGGGACGACCCGTCCGGGGACCCGCAGTCCGACGAGTGGTGGGACGAACTGGACGGAAAGCGGCGCCGCGACGAATAGCGCCGTTCCACCGGACGGTCGTGCTGCGGGACCAGCTGCTCGGGCAGCGCGGGGACCAGGTCCGTACGGGGCTCCCGCACGCGTCGGACACCCGTACGGGCAACCTCGCAGAGAGCGTCCCGGCCCGGCCCGATAGGCTGGGACCGGCCTTCCCTCCGGCCGCCTTCCGGCTGCAGCGCCGGGGGACCCAACCGATCGTCCGAGGAGCACCCCGTGCTTGAGGCATTCTTCACCTCCCTGCTGGTCCTGGTCTGCGTCGGCGTGCTCGCCTTCACCGGCCTGGCCGTGAAGAAGCTGTACCAGGGTCAGCGCTGACCACCCCGGAAACCCCACCCCGGAAACCCCGTCGACACCCAGAGATCGCCTGAGCCACTCATGATCCAGATCCCGTCCGACCTCAAGCCGGAACTCGTTCCGCTCGCCTTCCTCCTCGGTACCTGGGAAGGCGCGGGCGTCTTCGACTTCCCCGGTGAAGAGAAGTGCAACTTCGGCCAGGAGGTCGTCTTCGGCCACGACGGCCGGGACTTCCTGGAGTACACCTCGCGCACCTGGGTCCTCGACAGCGAGGGCAACAAGGTCCGCCCGCTGGAGTCGGAGACCGGCTACTGGCGCATCGACAAGGACCGCAAGGTCGAGATCGTCATGATCCGCGACCAGGGCGTCGTCGAGGTCTGGTACGGCGAGCTGGCCGACCGGAAGCCGCAGATCGACCTGGCCACGGACGCCGTCGCCCGCACCGCCGCCTCGGGCCCGTACAACGGCGGCAAGCGCCTGTACGGGTACGTCAAGGGCGACCTCATGTGGGTCGGCGAGAAGACCACCCCGGAGGTCCCGCTGCGCCCGTACATGTCGGCGCAGCTCAAGAAGGTCGTCACCCCGGAGGAGGTCGCCGAGATGGCGCGCAACCTCCCGGACATGCCGGACGACGGCATCGCCTTCTTCCGCTGAGCCGTGCGCTGAGCTCCCGCCGGGCCCCGGGCCCGGCGACCCGAAGGGGACCGCGGCCCGCCGCGGTCCCCTTCGGCGTGCCCTGGGGCGCGCTTACACTGGGGCCGTGGTGAGCACCGACTGGAAGAGCGACCTGCGGCAGCGCGGCTACCGCCTGACCCCGCAGCGCCAGCTTGTCCTGGAGGCCGTCGACGCGCTCGAACACGCCACCCCGGACGAGATCCTGGGCGAGGTGCGCAAGACCGCCTCGGGCGTGAACATCTCCACCGTCTACCGGACCCTGGAGCTCCTCGAGGAGCTCGGCCTGGTCTCGCACGCCCACCTCGGGCACGGGGCCCCGACCTACCACCTCGCCGACCGGCACCACCACCTGCACCTGGTCTGCCGGGACTGCACGGAGGTCATCGAGGCCGACGTCGACGTGGCCGCGGACTTCACCGCCAAGCTGCGCGCCGAGTTCGGCTTCGAGACGGACATGAAGCACTTCGCCATCTTCGGCCGCTGCCGGGACTGCGCGGCGAAGCACGGCGCCGCGGCGGCCGCCCCCGCGGAGTCGAGCGGTCGGTAGGCCCGCGGAGTCGAACGGGCGGCGTCGGCCCGCCCGAAGGCCGGCCGGCGGCAGCGGCCCGACCGGACGCCGGCGGGCGGTCGTAGGATCGGCGGTATGACCACCCTCGCCAGCCCTCTGCTCTCGCTGCCCGGTGCCGTCCCCGGGGAAGGCCCCGACGAAGCCGTCGCCGCGCACTACGGCGACCTCTTCCGCGAGCAGCGCGCCCTCGCCGAGGGCCGCGGGTTCGTCGACCTCTCGCACCGCGGCGTCGTCGCCGTCACCGGACCGGAGCGGCTGAGCTGGCTGCACCTGCTGCTCACCCAGCACGTCAGCGAGCTGCCCGCGGGCCTGGCCACCGAGGCCCTGATCCTGTCCGCGAACGGCCACATCGAGCACGCGCTCTACCTCGTCGACGACGGCGACACCGTCTGGGCGCACGTCGAGCCCGGCACGCAGGAGGCGCTGATCGCCTACCTGGAGTCGATGAAGTTCTTCTACCGGGTGGAAGTCGCCGACCGGACCGCCGACCTCGCCGTGGTCCACCTGCCGGCCGGCTCGATCGCCGAGGTCGGCAAGGAGCTCGTCGTACGGGAGACCGCGCACGGCCGCGACGTCTTCCTCCCGCGTGCGGACCTGGAGGCCTTCGCCGCGGCGCACGGGCCGGCCGCCGGACTGCTGGCGTACGAGGCGCTGCGCGTCGAGGCGCACCGCCCGCGGCTCGGCCTGGAGACCGACCACCGGACCATCCCGCACGAGCTGGGCTGGATCGGTACCGCGGTGCACCTGCAGAAGGGCTGCTACCGGGGCCAGGAGACGGTGGCGCGCGTCCACAACCTGGGGAAGCCGCCGCGCCGGCTGGTCTTCCTGCACCTCGACGGCAGCGACGTGGTGCTGCCGCCGCACGGCGCGCCGCTGCGGCTGAAGGCGGACGGCCCGGAGGGCCGCCAGCTCGGCTTCGTCACCACCTCGGTGCGCCACCACGAGCTCGGTCCCATCGCGCTCGGACTGCTGAAGCGGAACGTTCCGGTGGACGCGGAGCTGCTGGCCGGTACGACGGCCGCGGCCCAGGAGGTCGTGGTCGAGCCGTAGGGCGGCCGGTGGTTCGGAGGGCCGGGCCGTGGCTTCGGGCACGGCCCGTGGCTTCGGGGCCGGGCCGGCCAGGGCGGGCGGACGTCTGCCCGGTGCCGTTCCTAGACGTCCAGCAGCACCGTGAACGGGCCGTGGTTCGTCAGCGAGACCCGCATGTCCGCGCCGAACCGGCCCGTCGCCACGGTCGCGCCCAGTGCCCGCAGCTGCGCCACCACCTCGTCGACCAGCGGCTCGGCCACCGGTCCGGGCGCGGCCGCGTTCCACGTGGGCCGGCGTCCCTTGCGGGCGTCGCCGTACAGCGTGAACTGCGAGACGACCAGCAGCGGGGCCCCGTTGTCCGAGCAGGACTTCTCGCCCTCCAGGATCCGTACGGACCACAGCTTGCGCGCCAGCTGCGCCGCCTTCTCCGGGGTGTCGTCGTGGGTCACCCCCACCAGGACGCACAGCCCCTCGCCGACGATCTCCCCGACCGTCTCGCCCGCCACCACCACGCTCGCGCCGTCGACGCGCTGAACCACTGCTCGCATACCACTTGTGTAGCAGGCGTGCACCCGTCCGGGGCCGATCGGGTGGCGTGCGCCTGCACCGCCCCCACGGAGAGTGGCACGATGCACGCAGGCCGTGCGCCCGAGCGAGGGGACATGAATCGTGATGAGCACTTCTGGTACCGGGCAACCCTCCGGACCCGTCCCGACGGCCGCGCGTCCGCCGGCGCAGCGCATCGGCGAACGGCCCGGTGACCGGCCGGGCGACCGACCGGCGGGCGGCGGCAGGCTGCCCGAGGTCCCCCGGCACGACCTGGCCCTGCTGCGGCTGCCGGAGCTGCGCACCGTGCGCCGGGAGGCGCTGCGCGACGAGGCGGACCTGAGCTACGTACGGCGGCTGCTGCAGGGGCGGATCGACATCCTGCGGGCCGAGCTGGGCCGGCGTACCGACCCGGCGGCGCCGGTGGCCGTGGAGGCCGCGGTGGTCGACCGGCTCTCGGAGATCCTCGCCGACGCCCCCTCCCGGCGCAGCGCCTCGGCCCGGCACGTCACCCTGGGCACCCCGCACAGCGAGGAGTACCGGCGGCTGGCCGCCGAGATGCTCGCGGACGTCGAGCTGTCGGACCTCGGCGCCCGGACGGACGAGGAGCTGCACGAGGGCATGGGCCGGCTGGTCCGGTACGAGCAGCAGGTGTCGCGGCGGCGCCAGGCCCTCCAGCGGACGGCGGACGACTGCGGCGCCGAGATCACCCGCCGGTACCGGGACGGCGAGGCGCAGGTCGACGACCTGCTGGCCTGAGGTCGGCCGGATCCGTCCGGCGGCCGCCGCCGCCGGACGGGGAAATTCGCGTGACGGGCCGATCCGGGGCCGCCTAGCGTGACGGAATGACCGTTGAGATCCGCACGATCACCGAATCCGACGTCAAGGACTGGGCCCGGACGACGCTGACCGGCTTCCTGACGCCGGCGGTCCCGACCGACGACGACGTCGCGCAGCGGGTCAAGTACGCGGGCCTGGACCGCTGCCAGGGCGCGTACGACACCCACAGCGGCCGGTGCGTGGCCACCTTCCGCTCCTTCGCGCAGCGGCTGACCGTGCCCGGCGGCGCGAGCATCCCCACGACCGCGGTCTCCGGGGTCGTGGTCGCCCCCACCCACCGGCGCCGCGGCATCCTCAGCCGCATGATGGCCGCCGACCTCGCGGCCGCGCGCGAGCGCGGCGAGGTGGCCGCCACCCTGATCGCCGCCGAGTACCCGATCTACGGGCGGTACGGTTTCGCGCCGGCGACCTCCCTGTGCGAGTGGGAGATCGACACCCTGCGCGCCGGCCTCGACCGCCGCTGGGCGGGCCCGCAGGACGGCGGCCGCGTCGACCTGGCCGAGGCCGCCGAGGTGCGGGAGATCGGCCCGCAGCTCCACGAGCGGCTGCGGGCCCGGCGGCCGGGCGTGATCGACCGCGACGAGCGCTGGTGGAAGCTGGCCACCGGTCTGGAGTCGGTCAGCTGGCGCCCGTACAAGGAGAGGTTCCACGCCGTCTACCGGTCGGCCGACGGCGAGCCGGAGGGACTGGCGGTCTACGCGCCGGCCGACGAGAAGTGGACCGACGCCAAGACCCCCGACCAGAGCCTGGCCGTGCACGACCTGATCGCCGTCACCCCGGCGGCCGAGCGCGCGCTGTGGCACTTCCTGTGCTCGATCGACTGGGTGCGCAGGGTCCGCACCGGCTACCGGGCCCCCGACGACCTCGTCCCCGACCTGCTGCCCAACCGGCGGGCCGCGTCGATCGTGACGAGCGCCGACTGGCTGTGGGTGCGCCTGCTGGACGTCGTACGGGCCCTGGAGGCGCGGACGTACGAGCACCCGGGCGTCCTCGTCCTCGAGGTCGCGGACCCCGACGGCCCGGCCGGCGGCCGCTACCGGCTCGACGCGACCGGCGAGCGGCCCGTCTGCGTCCCGACCGACGGGGCGCCCGACCTGCGCCTGGGCATCGCCGAGTTGAGCGCGCTCTACCTGGGTGACGTGTCGGCCGCGCGGTTGGCGCTGCTGGGGCGGATCTCGGAGGAGCGGCCGGGTGCGGCGGCGCTGGCGGACGACGTGTTCCGCACGGCCCTGCGGCCCTGGTGCCCGGACCTCTTCTGACCGACACCCCGGCGTTGATCTTGGGGTGTCACAATCGGCACGTCCGGTGCGTCATACGGGTGAGACGGCCGACGAGGACGACGGATGGAGCCTGCGGTGCCCCAGAACGACAGTGATCTGCTGGCGGCCCGGTTCGAGGAGAGCCGGCCGCACCTGCGTGCGGTGGCCTACCGGATGCTGGGCAGCCTGAGCGAGGCGGAGGACGCCGTACAGGAGGCGTGGTTCCGGCTGGACCGGACCGACGTGAGCGGCGTGCAGAACCTCGGCGGCTGGCTCACCACGGTCGTCGGCCGGGTGTGCCTCGACCAGCTGCGCTCCCGCAAGGCCCGCCGGGAGGAATCCGTGGACGCCTTCCCCGAGCGGCTGCCCGACCCGGTGGTCAGCCGCGAGGACGGGGCCGACCCCGAGCAGCAGGCGCTGCTGTCGGACTCCGTCGGGTACGCCCTGCTCGTGGTCCTGGACCGGCTCGGGCCGGCGGAACGGCTGGCGTTCGTGCTGCACGACATGTTCGCGGTGCCGTTCGAGGACATCGCCCCGATCGTGGAGAAGACCCCGGCCGCGACCCGGCAGCTGGCCAGCCGGGCCCGCCGGCGGGTGCAGGGCGGCACCCCGAAGCCGGACACGGACACGAGCAGGCGCAGGGAGGTCGTCGGCGCCTTCCTCGCGGCCGCGCGCGACGGGGACTTCGACGGCCTGCTGACCGTCCTCGACCCGGACGTGGTGCTGCGCGTGGACCTCGGGGCGGTGGCCGGCGGCATGGCGCAGCTGGTACGCGGGGCGACGGCGGTGGCGCAGCAGGCGCTCATGTTCTCGAAGCTGGGCGCGGTGTCGGTGCCGGTGCTGGTCAACGGCATGCCGGGCGCGATGGCCGCACCGAACGGGCGGCCGCAGTCGCTCATGGACCTGACGATCGTCGACGGCCGCATCGTCGAGATCAACATCCTGGCGGACCCGGAGCGCATCGCGGCGCTGGACCTCGCCGGGCTGGGCGGCTGACGTGCCCGGCGTCTCCGCGGCCGAACCCCCGTACGGCGACGTGGTGTACGACGACGTGGTGCGGCGGCTGCGCTCCGCGGGCTGCGTCTTCGCGGAGGAGGAGGCCCGGCTGCTGCTCGAGGCCGCCGCGGAGGGGCCGGCGGACAGGGGACGGGCCGCCGGCGGTCCGGGGGACCGCGGGCCGGCCGACGGCGCGTTGGCCGCGATGGTGGCGCGCCGGGCCGCCGGCCATCCGCTGGAACACGTGCTGGGCTGGGCGGAGTTCTGCGGGCGGCGCTGGGCGGTGGGGCCGGGGGCCTTCGTGCCGCGGCGCCGGAGCGAGTTCCTCGTGGCGGTGGCCGCCGGGCTGGCGCCCGGCGCGGGCGCGGTCCTGCTCGACCTGTGCTGCGGGGTCGGCGCGCTGGGCGGCGCGGTCGCGGCCCGCATCGCGGACCGGGCGGGGGAGCGGGTCGGGGACGGCACCGCGGACCGGGGCCGGACCGGGGACCCGGGAGCCGGCGCGGCCGGCGTGCGGCTGTACGCGGCGGACGTCGGGCCGGCGGCGGTCCGGTACGCGCGCGTCAACCTCGCCCCGTTCGGCGGCCGGGTCTTCGAGGGCGACCTGTACGGGCCGCTCCCGGCGGAGCTGCGCGGACGGGTGGACGTCCTGGTGGCGAACGCCCCGTACGTGCCGACCGGGGAGATCGGACTGCTGCCGCCCGAGGCGCGCGAGCACGAGCCGCTGGTCGCCCTGGACGGGGGCGCGGACGGGGTGGACGTACAGCGCAGGGTCGTCGCGCAGGCACCCGCCTGGCTCGCGCCGGGCGGGCACCTTCTGATCGAGACCGGCGAGCACCAGGCCGACCTGACCGCGGCCGCCTTCGAGCGGGCGGGACTGCGGACGCGGGTCGTGGCCGACGACGAACTCGGGGCGACCGTGGTCGTGGGCCGGCGGGCGCCCGAACCGCCCTCCGCCCGCTAGGTGGTCGGCCCCTCGACGACGGAGTGGATGCCCGGCTCCGGCCCCCGGTGACGTGCGGCGCCCTGTGAACGTACGGCGCCCCGGTGACGTGCGGCACCCCGAGGGCGTCGGTGCCCGGGGGAGCGCAGGGGCGGGCCCGGCCCGGATATCCGCATGCGGTCCGCCCGTCCCGGCCCCTACAGTCGCGATCATGACAGCACGACCCGACGCGGGGCCCGGCCCGCGACTGGAGCCGGTGACCCCGGACAACATCGACGCCGCGCTCGCCCTCTCGGTCCGCCCGGACCAGCAGCACGCGGTGGCGCCCGTGGTGCGCTCCCTGGCCGAGGCCTACGTCCACCCCGACCTGGCCTGGCCGCGCCTGATCTTCGACGGCGAGGAGCTCGTCGGCTTCCTGATGGCGTTCTTCGGCGCCGAGTTCAACCCGGGGGAGGCGCCCCGCGACGGCCTCTGGCGCCTGAACATCGCGGCTGACCGGCAGGGCCGCGGGTACGGCCGCTTCGCCGTCGAGTCGGTCGCCGCCGAGATCCGCCGCCGCGGCGGCACCGCCCTCACCGTCACCTGGCACCCGGGCCCCACGGGACCCGAGGAGTTCTACCTCCGCCTGGGCTTCGAGAAGACCGGCGAACTCAGCGGTGACCAGATCGTGGGCCGCCTCCCCCTCAGCTGACTCCGACGCCGCCATGACAAGCTGATGATCATGACCAGTCAGTTCACCGGCAGACTCATCGGCGGCGCCTTCGGAACGGTGTTCATCCAGGCGAACGCCGGTGCCCTGCCCCAGCACCTCGCCGTCCCGCTCCGCGTCCTCGCGGTCGCGGGCTTCGCCGGCCTCCTCGTGACCCGCCGGGGCCGCACCGCCCCCGGCGGCGCGGTCCCCGCTCCCCGTAGCGGTTTCGGGCGCCGCTACTGGTACGTCGTGGCGGCGGAGGTCGCGTTCCTCGTGGCGGGGCTCCTGGTCATCAGCCGCGTCCTGCACGCCCCGCACGCCTTCGTGGGCTGGATCGCCCTCGTAGTCGGCGTGCACTTCTTCGGGCTCGCGGCAGCCTGGCGGCGCCCGGCGCTCCACGCCCTCGGCGCCGCGCTCACGGCCTGCGGCGCCGTCGCCCTCGTCCTGGCCGCCCTGGACGCCCCCGCCTGGCTCACGGCCATCACCGGCGGCATCGTCCCCGGCGCCCTCCTCCTGGCCTCCGCCTGGCGCGCCCCCGCGTCGTGATGCCCGGCCCTGCCCGGTGTTCACGTCTCGACCCGCCGCCGTCCGGGGCCGCGGTCCTCGGAGCGCTGGGCTGCCGGATCCCGAGGGGGCGACACTCGTGCTAGCAGGCTGCTTGCAAAAGTTAGCGGCGTGGGGGAGGATCGGGACATGGGGACACTCAACGTCGGAAATCTCGGCGAATACCTGCGTGAGCAGCGCCGGACGGCACAGCTGTCGCTGCGGCAGCTGGCCGATGCGGCGGGGGTGTCCAATCCGTACCTGAGCCAGATCGAGCGCGGGCTGCGCAAGCCCAGCGCCGAGATCCTCCAGCAGCTGGCCAAGGCGCTGCGGATCTCCGCCGAGACGCTCTACGTACGGGCCGGGATCCTCGACGAGCGGGAACCGGACGAGGTGGAGACGCGCGCCGTCATCCTCGCCGACCCGTCGATCAACGAGCGCCAGAAGCAGGTGCTCCTGCAGATCTACGAGTCGTTCCGCAAGGAGAACGCTCTCGAGGACGCACCCGCGAAGACGCCGTAGCACCGACCGCACCGCACGCCCCCGGGGCCCGATGCCCCGGGCGCCACGCGCGGTGCACCGCACCGTGATCCGGGAGGACCACCGATGGCCATCGCCGATGACCTGCGTAAGACCCTCGCCGACCCCACTCCCCTCTACTTCGCCGCCGGCACGGCCGACATCGCCGTGGAGCAGGCCAGGAAGGTTCCCGGCCTCATCGAGCAGCTGCGGGCCGAGGCCCCGGCCCGTATCGAGGCGGTACGCAACACCGACCCCAAGGTCGTCCAGGACCGGGCCAAGGAGGCCCAGGCCGCGGTGACCGCCAAGGTCGCCGAGGTCGTCGGCACCTTCGACGCCGACCTGAAGAAGCTGGGCGAGCAGGCCCAGGACATCGCCCTGCGCAGCCTCGGCCTCGCCGCCGAGTACGCGGTCCGGGCGAAGGAGACGTACGAGAAGGTCGCCGAGCGCGGCGAGCAGGCGGTCAGGACCTGGCGCGGCGAGGTGGCCGAGGAGATCGTTGACATCGCCGCCGTCGTCGAGGCTCCGGCCGAGCAGGAGGCCGCGGCCGGGGACCAGGACGAGACCGGTTCCGAGGAGAAGCCGAAGGCGGCGCGCCGGACCGCCGCCCCGCGCAAGCCGGCGGCCAAGAAGTCGGCCGCCGGGTCGGCCGGGTCCCCCGAGTCCGCGGAGTAGTCCGGCGCGAACCGGGGCCGGGAGTACTCGAGTGCGACGGGCCGGGCACCGAACCGGGTGTCCGGCCCGTTGTGCGGGTAGGTTGGGTCCGTCGGAGATTCGCTAGGAGGCGGTGGGCGGCATGTTGATGCAGGGGTTCGACACGGCCCTTCAGATCGCGCTGTTCTACGGCACGCTGATCCCGGCGGTGGCCGGGCTGGTCCTCGCGGCGATGGCGCGCGAGGACGCGTACCGGGCCGCCGACAAGCAGACCAAGCCCTTCTGGCTGGTGATCCTCGGCGTCACGGTCCTGGTCGACCTGTTCCTCGGCATGATGTTCCTGCAGATCGCGGGCCTGATCGCCACCATCGTGTTCTTCGTCGACGTACGCCCCGCGCTGCGCCGGGTGAGCGGCACCGGCCGCCGCCGCGGCAGCAGCAGCGACGGCCCGTACGGCCCGTACAACGGCGGCCGCTAGGCCGTCTCCGGAGGGGACGGCCGAGGGGCCTTCCGGGGGCCGTCGAGGGCCGTCCAGGGGGCTGTCCGCCGCTGGTCCGCCGGACCGCTCCCGGCTAGGACGTTCCGGCGCGGTGCCGCTCCGCCGCGCGGTCCAGCAGCACCACGGCCACGTCGTCCGTCAGTTCGCCGCCGTTGAGCCGGCGCGCCTCGGTCACGGCCGCCTCCAGGAGGGCCTCGCCGGACAGCCCCTCGGCCAGCCGGCGGTTGATCATCTCGACCATGCCGTCCTGCCCGAGGCGCTCGCGGCCCTCGCCGATCCGGCCCTCGATCAGGCCGTCCGTGTAGAGCATCAGGCTCCACGTCCCGCCCAACTCCACCTGCCGGCGCGGCCAGCGGGCGCGCGGCAGCAGCCCGAGTGCCGGGCCGCTGTCGTCGTACGGCAGCAGCCGCGCCGGACCGCCCGGCCGGGCGGCCAGCGGGGCCGGGTGACCGGCCAGGCACAGGCCCGCGCGGCGGCCGTCGGGGGCGATGTCCACGGTGCAGAGGGTCGCGAAGATCTCCTCGTTGTCCCGCTCGACCTCCAGGACCTCCTGGAGCGTGGCGAGCAGCTCGTCCCCGCACAGCCCGGCCAGGGTCAGCGCGCGCCACGCGATGCGCAGCTCGACGCCGAGGGCGGCCTCGTCCGGTCCGTGCCCGCAGACGTCGCCGATCATGGCGTGGACGGTGCCGTCGGGGGTGCGGACGACGTCGTAGAAGTCGCCGCCGAGCAGGGCCCGGCTGCGGCCGGGCCGGTAGCGGGCGGCGAAGCGCAGGTCGGAGCCCTGGAGCAGGGGGATCGGCAGGAGGCCGCGCTCGAGGCGGGCGTTCTCCTGGGCCCGCAGTTTCGATTCTGCAAGCTTGTACTGCGCGATGTCGGCCCGCTTGCGCTCCACCGCGTACCGGATCGCCCGGCTCAGCAGGCGTCCGTCGAGCTCGTCGCGGA
Source organism: Streptomyces sp. NRRL S-87 (assembly GCF_000719335.1). Classification (GTDB taxonomy): domain Bacteria; phylum Actinomycetota; class Actinomycetes; order Streptomycetales; family Streptomycetaceae; genus Streptomyces. Next base: position 38,222 of record NZ_JOGB01000039.1, on the reverse strand, counting down.
AGAGGTAGTCCTGGGCACCCACGCGGACGGCCTCGGCGGCCCGCTCGGCGTCCGCCTCCGAGGTGAGGACGAGGACGGCGTGGCGCGGGGCCAGTCGCAGCACCCGGTGCAGGACGGCCAGCTCGGGTCCCGGCTCGGCGTCCGCGGCCGGTCCGGTGCCGTGGCCCGGTCCGGTGCCGGGCGCGGGTACGGCTCCGTTGGCCGGTGCGGTACGGGCCACCGCGCCGGCGGCGGTCCCGGTGTCCGGCGCTGCGTCCGTCACGACGGCAACGGCACCCGGACCGGGTCCCGTGCCGCCGCCCGCGGGCACGTGGACGGGGACGGACGCGCGGTCCGCCACCAGGCCCAGGCTCAGGTCGAGCAGGATGCAGTGCACGTCGGGCGTGAGCAGCCGCTCCGCCTCGGTCAGGTTGCGGGCCGTGCGGATGCGGATCCGCTGGCCCTCGGCGTCGAGGATCTCGGGGACCGTGAGGCCGCCCACCGGGTCGTCCTCGATGACCAGCAGGGTGAGGGGCTGCGTGGCGTGCGACGCGGGGGTGGGCAGCACGGCGTGACCGCTCTCCACGGCCGGGGTGTCCCTCTGCCGCGGTACGGGTACGGGCATCGTCCTGGTTCCTTCCCTCCCCCCGAGGGTTCCGACGGGGACCATAGCGGTACCGGTGGCGATGGGGAATGCCGTCGTGAAAAGGGACACCGTCATATGCCCGTTTCCCGGGGGAACGCCCGCGCTCGGTGATGACGAAGGTCACGCCGTGCGACGGTGGGCGTCCAAGGGACGATACAGGGCCTGCGCCGCCCCCTCACGAAACCTCCACGCGCGCCCGTACCGGAGCCCCGCCCCGCGGCGGGCGGTGGGGCGGTCGGCGGCGGGAGGCGGTGGCGGGAGGCGGCAGCAGGCAGGCAGGGGCAGCTGTGCCGGCACCAGTGGTGCCGGCGGTAGGCGCGGCGGTGGCGGCGGTGCGCCGCCCCCGGCTACGCGTCGGGCCGGACGATGGCCTTGATCGGCATCGAGCCCGCGCCCGCGATCGTCACGTGCCGCCCCGGGCGGGGCGCGTGGATCATCGCGCCGTCACCGACGTACATCGCCACGTGGCTCGCGTCGTCGAAGTAGATGATCAGGTCACCGGGCCGCATGTCCTTGATCGCGACCTTCGGGAGCAGCCGCAGCTGCTCCTGCGAGGTGCGCGGGATGTGCTTGCCCGCCGCCAGCCAGGCCTGCGAGGTCAGCCCCGAGCAGTCGAAGCCGTCCGGGCCCTCGGCGCCCCAGACGTACGGCTTGCCGATCTGCTTCGTCGCGAACGCGATGGCGGCCTTGCCGGCCGGCGTGGCCTTGCCGTCGATCTCCTTGAGGATGCCGGACTTGAGCCACTTCGCCTGCTTCTTGTTGGCGTCGTCCTTCTCCAACTGGAGCAGTCGGGCCTTCTCTTCGGCGACGAGCCGGTCCTCCAGCGCCTTGGCCGCCGCGATCTTGGCCTCGATCTCCTTCTTCGCGGTCTCCTTCGCCCTGCGGTTGGCCTCCAGCGTCTGCCAGTGCGCGCTGGCCTCCGCCGCGTACCGCTGCAAGTCGGTCTGGTGGGCGTTCAGTTCGCCGAGCATGCCCATCGTGGCCTTCTCGCCCTGCCGGAGCCGGTCCGCCCCGTCCAGGAACTGCTGCGGGCTGCCGCTCAGGGCGAGCCGCGCGCTCGGCGGCAGACCGCCGGTGCGGTACTGGGCCCGGGCGGCCGCGCCCGCGCGGTTCTTGAGGTCCGCGATGCGCTGCTGGGTGGCGACGACCTGGTTGGCGATGGCGACGATCTGGTCGGACTGCCGCTGCGCCTGCTCCTCCGCGAGGTTGTACGCGTCCGTCGCGGTGCCGGCCTGGTGGTAGAGGGCCTCTATCTCCTTGCGGACCTCTTCGAGGGACTTCGACGGGCCCGGCTCGGGCGCCGGCGCGGCGAAGGCGGCGCCGGGGGCCGATGCGATGGCCATCGCGCAGATGAGTGTGAGCGCGCTGATGCCTCGGCGCCGTCGGTTCACGGTCCCCCCTGGTTCCACGGTCCCCCCTAGGACCCTCGGCCTCTGCTTCGACGTGCTTCTACTGCGGTTTCCGCTGTGCCGAACTGATTTACCGTCAGTAACTTGTGGTCGTCACTCGGGATGGTGCCACGAGTCGGCGAATTCCGACACCCCTTGCCGGCGACGCCCGGGCGAAGCGCCCCCGGCGTCCCGGGGAGCAGGCTACGAGGCGGCCGGGTCCCGGGTCCACGCCACCCCGGTGGCCTCTTCCGGCGTGTCCCGCGGATGGCCGCTTGCGGACCCGCCGTTCGGGGCGTCCGACGCCGTCGCGGGCGGGGGACTACGCCGTCCCCGCCGGCCGCAGCGCGTCCCAGCGGACGGTCAACTCCCCCTGCCGCCAACGCCGCGGACCGTCCGTCAGCGGCCAGTCCGCCGCCAGTGACCTGGCCGTACGGATCCAGCGCTGCCGCGCACCCAGCGAGGCGTACGGGGCGGCCGCCGCCCAGGCCCGGTCGAAGTCCCGCAGGAACGCGTGCACCGGCTCCCCGGGCACGTTCCGGTGGATCAGCGCCTTCGGCAGCCGCTCCGCGAGGTCCGAGGGCCGGTCCAACGAGCCCAGCCGGGTTGCGAACGTCACCGTGCGCGCCCCTTCGGGCCCCAACGCGACCCACACGTGCCGCCGGCCGATCTCGTCGCAGGTGCCCTCGACCAGGATTCCGTCCGGGGCCAGCCGTGCGCACAGCCGCCCCCACACCTCGGTCACCTGTTCCTCGTCGTACTGGCGCAGCACGTTCGCGGCCCGGATCAGCGCGGGCCGCTCGCCGCCGTCCAGCGGGACCTCGAAGCCGCCGTGCCGGAAGACGAGGCCCTCGCGCTCGTACGGCCTGGCGCCGGTGACCCGGGCCGGTTCGATCTCGATGCCGACGACGCGCACGTGCGGTGCCTCGGCGCGCAGCCGGGCCAGCAGCTCGACCGCGGTCCAGGGCGCGGCGCCGTAGCCGAGGTCGACGGCGACCGGCGCTTCGGCACGGCGCAGGGCCGGGCCGTGGACGGCGGCGATCCAGCGGTCCATGCGGCGCAGCCGGTTCGGGTTGGTGGTCCCGCGCGTGACCGTGCCCACGGGACGGCTCGGGGGAGGGGTGCGGGGGGCCATGCCACGAGGGTACGAGAGCCCGCCCGGCCCCCTCGCCCCCGGCGCCCGCAGGGACCTCGGCCCCACGGGCCCGGCGCTCTCGCCCCGCGGTCCGGCGCTCTCGCCCTGCGGTCCGGCGCTCTCGTCCTGCGGTCCGGGGCCCTCGCCCGCGCAGGCCCCCCTGGCCGCCCCCGGCCTGCGCGGGGAATAAAAGTTCTGCAAAGTGGAATGCGACGGCAACGAGGGCGGTTGCATCCAGCGAGGGCAGCCCCGGCGTCCTCCCGCAGGCGTGCCACGGCCCACCACCCCGGGCCGCCGGAGCGCCCGCCGGACCGGCCCACCCAGCCGGACCGATCCCGACCGTCGCCCCCACTCCACTCCCGAGCGAGAGGACCGCACGCGTGAGCCAGTACGTGTCCCGGTTCCGCGGCCGCCGCGCCAGCACGCCGGACCGCCAGCCCCTCGGGGGCGTCGCCCAGCCCCGCCTCCGCCTGCCCGGCGGCGTCGGCGCCGGGATCGGCCACCACCGCAAGCCGCGCCGCGTGGCGATGCTCAGCGTGCACACCTCGCCGCTGCACCAGCCCGGCACCGGCGACGCGGGCGGCATGAACGTCTACATCGTCGAGCTGGCCCGCCGCCTCGCCGAGATCAACATCGAGGTGGAGATCTTCACCCGCGCCAGCGCCGGCGGGCTGCCGCCCGTCGTCGAGCTGGCCCCGGGCGTCCTCGTCCGGCACATCGACGCCGGTCCCTACGAGGGCCTGAAGAAGGAGGAGCTGCCGGCCCAGCTGTGCGCCTTCACCCACGGCGTGATGCAGGCCTGGGCGGGCCACCGGCCGGGTTACTACGACCTGGTCCACTCCCACTACTGGCTCTCCGGGCACGTCGGCTGGCTGGCCGCCGAGCGCTGGCGCGTGCCGCTGGTGCACGCCATGCACACCATGGCCAAGGTCAAGAACGCCGCCCTCGCGGAGGGCGACACCCCCGAACCGGCCGCCCGCGTCATCGGCGAGACCCAGATCGTGGCCGCCGCCGACCGCCTCATCGCCAACACCAGCGAGGAGGCCGACGAGCTGGTGCGGCACTACGACGCCGACCCGGGCAAGGTGGCCGTCGTCCACCCCGGCGTGAACCTCGAGCGCTTCACCCCCGGCGACGGCCGCGCCGCCGCCCGGGCCCGCCTCGGCCTGCCGCAGGACGCGCTCGTCCCGCTGTTCGCCGGGCGCATCCAACCCCTCAAGGCCCCCGACATCCTGCTGCGCGCCGTCGCCGAGCTGGTCGACCGCGAGCCGGCGCTGCGCCGCCACCTGGTCGTTCCGGTGGTCGGCGGGCCCAGCGGGAGCGGGCTGGCCAAGCCGGAGGGGCTGCAGAAGCTGGCGGCCCGGCTCGGCATCGCGGACCTCGTGCACTTCCACCCGCCGGTGGCGCAGGACCAGCTGGCCGACTGGTTCCGGGCCGCGTCCGTGCTCGTCATGCCCTCGTACAACGAGTCCTTCGGACTGGTGGCGATCGAGGCCCAGGCCGCCGGGACGCCGGTGCTGGCCGCCGAGGTCGGCGGGCTGCCGGTGGCGGTCAACGACGGGGTGACCGGGTTCCTCGTACGCGGGCACGACCCGGCCGACTACGCCGCGCGCCTGAAGCTCTTCGCCGACGACCCCTCCCTGGCCGAGCGGATGGGACGGGAGGCCGCGCGGCACGCCGGTTTCTTCGGCTGGGACACGGCCGCGAGCGGTACGGCCGACGTGTACACCGCGGCGATGCACGACCATCGCCGTCGCGTACGCTCCCACCATGGCTGACGTCGCGCAGGTCGCGCAGATCATCGAGAGCACCCTCGACGGCGCCGAGCTGGAGTGGGAGCGGCCCGAGCCCGGCTCGTACGTCGTCAAGCTGCCCGGCACCCGCAAGCTCTCGACCACCTGCTCGCTGCGGGTCGGCCAGCACTCGCTCTCGGTCAACGCCTTCGTGATCCGGCACCCGGACGAGAACGAGGCCGGGGTCCACCGCTGGCTGCTGGAGCGCAACCTCAAGCTGTACGGGGTGGGTTACGCGGTCGACCGGCTCGGCGACGTCTACCTCACCGGCCGGCTGCCGCTCGCCGTGGTCACCCCCGAGGAGCTCGACCGGATCCTGGGCGCGGTCCTCGAGGGCGCGGACGGGGCGTTCAACACGCTCCTCGAGCTCGGCTTCGCCTCCGCCATCCGGCGCGAGTACGAGTGGCGCACCGCGCGGGGCGAGTCCACCCGCAACCTCGACGCCTTCAAGCACCTGACGGAGCGCCCGGCCCGCACCTGACGCCGGGCCTCCGGCCGCCGGACGGGAGGCCGGGCCCGCCCGTGACCTGCCCGGGCGCCGGGCCCCGCGCGTGACGTGACGGGCGCCGGGCCCCTCCTACGCGACGGGACGCCGGGCTCAGGCGTAGTCGCGCAGCCGGACCGGCTCGGTCCGCGCGTGCTCGGGGGCCTGCGCGGCGAGCGCGTCCAGCACCTCCTGGGTGGGCGCCGGCATGAAGAACCGCTCCGCACCCTCCCGGCCCAGCGCCTGGTGCTCGGCGACGTAGCCGCGCATCCCGCGCTCGTACGCCGCGAACGCCGCCGCGTGGTCGCCGTCGGCCGCCGCGAGTTCGCCGGCCAGGAGGTACGCCCCGATCAGTGCCTGCGAGGTGCCCCGGCCCGAGGTCGGGCCCGCGCAGTAGGCGGCGTCGCCGAGCAGCACCACCCGGCGCGCGGCCCAGCGGTCCATCTCCACCTGGGCGTTGGAGGTGAAGTAGAAGTCCTCGGCCCGCTCCATCTCCGCGAGCAGCCACGGCACTTCCCAGCCCTCGCCGGCGAACCGCTCGGCGACCAGCCGCTGCTGGGCGGCCCGGTCGTGCCGGTCGTACACGAGGCCGTCCGCGGCGAAGTGGAAGGCGGCCCGGGCCTCGCCGGGCGTGCGGGCGCCGAACATGTTCGCGGCCTTGCCGTGGGCCGCGTACAGCCGGCCGGTGCCGGCCAGGCCGAGGTGGTCGGGCAGGCTGAACACGGCCGTCCAGATGCCGAGGTGGCGCACGTACTGCTCCTCGGGGCCGAAGGCCAGGGCCCGGGTCCGCGAATGCAGGCCGTCCGCGCCGACCACGAGGTCGAAGCGGCGGGCCGGACCCTGCTCGAACGTGACGAGCACGCCCTCCTCGTCCTGCGCCAGGCCCGCGACCGAGTCCCCGAAGACGTACTCGACGTCGTCCCGGGTGGCCTCGTACAGCAGTCGGGTCAGGTCCCCCTTCATGACCTCCAGGTCGCCGGCGAAGACCGCGGCGGGCAGGGTCGCGTACGGCCGCCCCGCCGCGTCCACCATCTGCGCGTCGCCCATCTCGGTGTCCAGCGCCCTGACCTGCTCCAGCAGGCCCATCCGGGCCAGGACGTCGAGGGCCTCGCCGCGGAAGTCGACGGCGTACCCGCCCTCGCGCAGCCGGTCGGCGCGCTCGACGACGGTGGGGGTGAAGCCGTACCGGCGGAGCCAGTACGCGAGGGCGGGGCCGGCGACGCTCGCGCCGGAGACGAGCACGGTGCCGCGGGTCGTGGCGGCGGGCGTGGCGGTGCTGGCGGCGGTGGTGGCAGCGCTGGTGGTGGCGGCGGTGCCGGTGGTGCCCGTGGTGGCGGTGGTGGCGTTCATGGTCGTTCCTCTCCTCGGGTCCCGGCCGGGTGCCGGGGTCCGCCGGCTCGGTCGTGCCCGGCTCGGTGCGTACAACGTACGGACCTCAACAGCCTTAAAACAGGAGGTGATTGAGGAAGGATGACTAGTGCACTACCCTCGACTGCACTAGTGCAGTGAGGAGTGCACCATGCCCGTTGCCGACCCGCCGTACGTACGGATCGCCGCCGAGCTGCGGCGGCGCATCGAGGAGGGGGAGTTGCGGCCCGGCGACCGGGTGCCGTCCACCCGGGCCATCACCCAGCGGTGGGGGGTCGCCATGGCCACCGCCAGCAAGGTGCTCGCCGCCCTGCGGCAGGAGGGTCTGGTCCGGGCGGTGCCGGGGGTCGGCACGGTGGTGTGCGCGGCGCCGCCGGCGGGCCGGGCGGTGGGGGCCGGCACCGGGGCGCCGGCCGGCCCCGGGGCCGCGGCGGCATCGCGCGGGGCCCGGACGCCCGCCGGGTCGGCCGCGGCCGCGGAGTCCGCGGCCCGGGAACGGCTGGTCGCGACCGCCCTCGCGGTCGCCGACGCCGAGGGGCTGGGGGCCCTGACGATGCGCCGGCTGGCGACCGAACTCGGGGTCTCGGCCATGTCGTTGTACCGGCACGTCGAGAACAAGTACGAGCTCGTCGCGATGATGGCCGACGCCGCCTTCGCGTCGGACGCCCTGCCGGCCGTCCCACCGACCGGCTGGCGGGCGCGGCTGGAGCTGTCGGCCCGTACCCAGTGGCGGCTCTACCACGCGCACCCCTGGCTGGCCGCCGCCCTCAACCTCGACCGGCCCCTGCTCGCGCCGGGCGGGATGCGGCACGTCGAGTGGTCCCTGGCCGCGCTGGAGGGGACCGGCCTGGACGCCGCGTCCCGGCTGCACGCGGCGGTGGCCCTCTTCGGCCACGTCCGCGGCTACGCGGTGGACCTCGCCGCCGCCCAGCAGACGGCCCGGGCCGGCGGGGTCACGGGCGGCCCCTGGATGGCGGCCCAGGAGGAGCGCATGGCGGCCCTGCTCGCGGACGGCAGCTTCCCGTCCTTCACCGCCGTCCGCGCCTCCCCGGCCGCCGCCGCCCTGTCGGCCGAGTCGCTCTTCGCCTTCGGTCTGGCCCGCCACCTGGACGGCATCGCGGCCCTGATCGCCGCCACCGGCGGCGGCGAGGGGGGCCGGGGCGCTACGGCGTGACGTCGACCGGAACGTCGGCGCCGGCGCCGGCCGGCGCCGCGACGGGCGGTCCCGCCGCGGCGCCGTCGTCACCCGCGCCCGTACCGGATCCCGTCGCCAGCCTCCGCATCAGCGCCCAGTACCCGAACGCGGCCGCCGTACCGAGCACGGCCGTGGATCCCCACAGCCACTCCGCCCCGAAGCGGTCGATCACGTATCCGGCCATCAGCGGCGCGACCAGCGCCGCCACCGACCAGCTCATCGTGTACATGCCTTGGTAGCGGCCGCGCCCGTGGGCCGGGGAGAGCCGCACGACGAGGCCCATCTGCGTCGGTGCGTTGATGATCTCGGCGAGCGTCCACACGCACACCGACAGCGCGTACGCCCCGATCGACCCGGCGAAGGCGGTCAGCCCGAACCCGTAGCCCGCGAGCAGGGCCGACACCACCAGCAGCCGCTGCGGGTCGCGATGCTCGACGAAGCGCGTCACCGGCAGCTGGAGGAGCACGATCAGCACGCCGTTGACCGCGATGACCATCCCGTAGTCCCCGGCGCTGAAGCCGCCGGCGCCCATCGCCACCGGCAGCCCGACCGACCCCTGCGTGAAGATCAGCGAGATCAGGAAGGACAGCCCGACCACGCCCATGAAGCGCTTGTCGCGCAGTACCGTCCGGAGGCTGACCGCCTCCTCGGCCGCCGCCCCGTCGCCGGCCCCGGTGCCGGACCGCTCCGGCCGGGACTCGGGGAGCTTGACGTACACGAGCACGGCGCACACCAGCGTCAGCGCCGCCTCGCCGAGGAAGCCCGCGAGGTAGCTGTACTCGGCGACGAAGCCGGCCGCGGTCGAGGAGACCGCGAAGCCGAGGTTGATGGCCCAGAAGTTCAGCGCGAACGCGCGCACCCGGTCCTCGGGCGCGACGATGTCGGACATCATCGCCTGCACCGCGGGGCGCGAGGCGTTCGAGGTCATGCCCACGACCAGCGCCACGAGGGCGATCGCGACCGGGTGCTCCATGAAGCCGAGGACGGCCACCGCGACGGCGGTGGAGGCCTGCGCCGCCATCAGCGTCGGGCGGCGGCCGAGCCGGTCCGTCATCACGCCCGCGACCAGCGAGGACACCACCCCGCCCAGGCCGTGGAGCGCGGCGACGAGTCCTGCGAAGGAGGCCGAGTAGCCCCGCTCCAGGGTCAGGTACAGGGCCATGAACGTGGCGACGAAGGCCCCGAGCCGGTTCACCAGGGTGCTGGTCCACAGCCACCAGAACTCCCTGGGCAACCCCGCCACGCTCTCGCGGGCGGCTCTTCTGAACGAGGCGAGCGAGGCGGCGGCCATCCGGGTCCCCCTGGCGATGTAAGCGGCGTGACGGAGGTTCGCACGTTACGGACGGGCGCCCGCGGGCGCCATCCAATTGACGCCCGGCGTCAATCGACGGGGGGCCCGGGAGGGGGCGCGCAGGCCCTGACACCGTCCACTAGGCTCGTACGCATGGCCGACGCACCGTACAAGCTGATCCTGCTCCGCCACGGCGAGAGCGAGTGGAACGCGAAGAACCTGTTCACCGGTTGGGTGGACGTCAACCTCAACGAGAAGGGCGAGAAGGAGGCGGTCCGCGGCGGTGAGCTGCTCAAGGACGCCGGCCTGCTCCCCGACGTCGTGCACACCTCGCTCCAGAAGCGCGCGATCCGCACCGCGCAGCTGGCGCTCGAGGCCGCCGACCGCCACTGGATCCCGGTCCACCGCTCGTGGCGCCTGAACGAGCGCCACTACGGCGCGCTGCAGGGCAAGGACAAGGCCCAGACGCTCGCCGAGTTCGGCGAGGAGCAGTTCATGCTGTGGCGCCGCTCGTACGACACCCCGCCGCCGGCCCTCGAGGACGGCACCGAGTTCTCCCAGTCCGGCGACCCGCGCTACGCGACGATCCCGCCGGAGCTGCGCCCGCGGACCGAGTGCCTCAAGGACGTCGTCCACCGCATGCTGCCGTACTGGTACGACGGCATCGTCCCGGACCTCCTGGCCGGCCGCACGGTCCTCGTCGCCGCCCACGGCAACTCGCTGCGCGCCCTGGTCAAGCACCTGGACGGCATCTCCGACGCCGACATCGCGGGCCTGAACATCCCCACCGGCATCCCGCTCTCCTACGAGCTCGACGCCGACTTCAAGCCCCTGAACCCCGGCGGCACCTACCTCGACCCCGAGGCCGCCGCCGCCGCCATCGAGGCCGTCAAGAACCAGGGCAAGAAGTAACCCGTTCGGCAACCCGTGCAGTAACCGTGCATGGAAGAACCCCCTGTCCGCGGACTGTCCGCCGGCAGGGGGTTTCTGGTTCGTCACTTGTTGTGGCCGGCCGGGGCGTGGCCCGCGGGGTTCTGGTTCTCGGAGTTCTGGGTGAGGCCGCCGCCGGAACAGGTCGGCTGCTGGCCGCCCGGGTCGTGGCCGCCGTTGTTGGTGCACGACGTGTCGTGCGGCGTGATCGCCCCGAAGGCCGCGGTTCCGCCTCCGACGCCGAGCGCGAAGACCGCCGCGGTGGCGGCGACCGCCGCGCCCACTCTCTTGAGCTTTCCGTTGCTGGTCATCCCTCCACGCTTCGAGGGCGGGCCGGGGTGTGTCAAGAGATCCGGACGAGTAACAAGATTCTTGGGCGTTGTGCCCAGAACAGCTGTTAACGGCCATTACGGGCACGGGCACGGGCACGGGCGCGGTGTGGGTGTGGGCGCGGGCGCGGATACGCGGCCGGCGGGCCGGGTGCGTGAAGGGGCGCGCCGCCACTGCGGTCAAGCCGGGCGCGGGTCACCGCCCCGCTACGGGGCGGGACAGCAGGAAGGCCCCGTCCGGTACCCCGGACGGGGCCCGCGCATCCGCGGCCGCGGGTCAGCCGCCGCACTGGCAGGGGGCTCCGGACTGGCAGCCGCAGCCGCAGCCGGAGCCGCAGCCGCAGGCGGCCAGCAGCGGCAGGCGGAGCGGCTCCGCGGCGGGCTGCTGCTCCTGTTCCGGGGTGATGGGTACGGGGGAATCGGACATGGTTCCTCCTAGGAAGGCGTACACGTCCCTGGAAAGCGCACGCGCGTACCGCCTCGCCTCATTCATGCCCAGCCCCGGGGGCGCGTCAACGGCGCAGAGGAGCGCCCGGCGCGTCAGGCCTCGACGGGGGCCTGGAGCTCGTCCGCGTGCTCGCCCGTGACCAGGTAGACGACGCGCTTGGCGACCGAGACCGCGTGGTCGGCGAAGCGCTCGTAGTAGCGGCCCAGCAGCGTGACGTCCACGGCGGTCTCGATGCCGTGCTTCCAGCGGTCGTCCATCAGGTGCTGGAACAGCGTGCGGTGCAGCTGGTCCATCTCGTCGTCGTCCGTCTCCAGCTGGAGCGCCAGGTCGACGTCCTTCGTGATGATCACCTCGGCGGCCTTCGCCATCAGACGCTGCGCCAGCTGGCCCATCTCGAGGATCGTCGCGTGCAGGTCCCGCGGCACCGCCGTCTCCGGGAAGCGCAGCCGCGCCAGCTTGGCCACGTGCTGGGCCAGGTCGCCCGAGCGCTCCAGGTCGGCGCTCATCCGCAGCGAGGTGACGACGATGCGCAGGTCGGTGGCGACCGGCTGCTGGCGGGCCAGCAGCGCGATGGCACGGGCCTCCAGGTCGTGCTGGAGGTCGTCGACCTTCTGGTCGGCCGCGATCACGCTCTCCGCGAGCTTCAGGTCGGCGTCGAGCATGGCCGTGGTGGCCCGCCCGATCGCGGACCCGACGAGCCGGGCCATCTCGACCAGGCCGTCCCCGATCGAGTCCAGTTCCTCGTGGTACGCGTCGCGCATGGTGTCCCTCTCTCCTGTACTGCCGGGGGTCCGGGGTGTCTGACCCCACGCTCCCACGGTGGGCCGCGCACGCGTCGGACTCCGGCACCACAAGTGAATCAGCACGGTCGCCATGGTGAACTCTGGGCGACGACTGTTCGAGGTGCCACCCGAACGGCTGTGGAACTGCCGTCGTGCCTGCTTAACCTGGACACATGGACGTGAACGCGGCGGTCGCCGCAGCTGCAGCGATCGCCGGGTTGTGCACCGGCGTCATCGCCGTGCTGGCGTTCCGCTGGAGCGAGCGCGACCAGGCCCGCCCCACCCGGAGCGCCATGCGCCCCGACATCAACGCGGTGCTGCCGCCCGGTGTGGACACCGTCCTCTCCGTGCTGCGCTCCTCCGCGGTGGTCCTGGACGAGGCGGACAGCGTCGTCAAGGCCAGTTCGGCGGCGTACGCCCTCGGCCTGGTCCGCGGCGGGAAGCTGGCCGTCGAGCCGATGCTGCACATGGCCCGGGACACGCGTCGGGACGGCGAGATACGGCAGGTCGAACTGGACCTGCCCCGGCGCGGCACCGGCCGCGGCGAGGCCTTGGCGGTCTCCGCCCGCGTGGCGCCGCTCGGCTCGCGCCTGGTCCTCCTCCTCGTCGAGGACCTCACCGAGGCCCGGCGCATCGAGGCGGTCCGCCGCGACTTCGTCGCCAACGTCTCGCACGAGCTGAAGACGCCGGTCGGCGCGCTCTCGCTGCTCTCGGAGGCCGTCATGGACGCCTCCGACGACCCCGAGGCGGTCACCCGCTTCGCCGGCCGCATGCAGATCGAGGCCACCCGCCTGACGAACCTCGTGCAGGAGCTCATCGACCTCTCCAGGGTCCAGAACGACGAGCGGCTGGAGGACGCCGAGCCGGTCCGCGTGGACACGCTCGTCGCCGAGGCCATCGACCGCTGCCGCCAGACGGCCAGCGCCAAGCAGATCATCATGGCCGCCGGCGGCACCGCCGACCTGCGGGTCTGGGGTCACCGCGGCCAGCTCGCGGCGGCCCTCGGCAACCTCGTGGAGAACGCCGTCAACTACTCCCCGGCCCGCACCCGCGTCGGCATAGCCGGCCGCCGGGTCGCCGCACCCGGAGGGGACCTGATCGAGATCGCGGTCACCGACCAGGGCGTCGGCATCCCGGAGAAGGACCGCGAGCGCATCTTCGAACGCTTCTACCGCGTCGACCCGGCCCGCTCCCGCGCCACCGGCGGTACCGGCCTCGGACTCGCCATCGTCAAGCACGTCGCCGCCTCGCACGGCGGCGAGGTCACGGTGTGGAGCGCCGAGGGCCAGGGCTCGACCTTCACCCTGCGACTTCCGGAAGCCGCCGCCGAGCCGAAGAAGCGGCCGGACTCCGGACCGGTCACCGCCACCCGGACCCAGCCCGACCAAGAAACAGCCATCCCTGCCCCGGAGGTCCTTCCGTGACCCGAGTGCTCGTCGTCGAGGATGAGGAATCCTTCAGCGACGCCCTTTCCTACATGCTCCGCAAGGAGGGCTTCGAGGTCGCCATCGCCGCGACCGGCCCCGACGGCCTGGACGAGTTCGAGCGCAACGGCGCCGACCTCGTCCTCCTCGACCTGATGCTGCCGGGCCTGCCCGGCACCGAGGTCTGCCGTCAGCTGCGCGGCCGTTCGAACGTACCCGTGATCATGGTGACCGCCAAGGACAGCGAGATCGACAAGGTCGTCGGGCTGGAGATAGGAGCGGACGACTACGTCACCAAGCCCTTCTCCTCGCGGGAACTGGTCGCCCGCATCCGCGCGGTGCTGCGCCGCCGCGGGGAGCCGGAGGAGGTCACCCCGGCCGCGCTGGAGGCCGGCCCGGTACGGATGGACGTCGACCGGCACGTGGTCACGGTCGCCGGCGCGAAGGTGGACCTGCCGCTCAAGGAGTTCGACCTCCTGGAGATGCTGCTGCGCAACGCGGGCCGCGTGCTGACCCGCATGCAGTTGATCGACCGGGTCTGGGGCGCGGACTACGTCGGCGACACCAAGACCCTCGACGTGCACGTCAAGCGCCTGCGCGCCAAGATCGAGCCGGACCCCGGCGCCCCGCGCTACCTGGTCACGGTCCGCGGCCTCGGCTACAAGTTCGAGCCGTAGACCGCGGCGGCCGCCGCCGCGGCCGGCGCGTGCACGAAGGCGCCCCGCCCGGTCGAACCGACACTGGCGTCGGTCGAACCGGGCGGGGCGCCTTCGTGTGCGTACGGGGTCACGGGCGTCCTCCCGCGGGGTCAGGCGCCCCGCGGGGCCGGGAGGCCCGTGGCGTCAGTGACCCGCGCCGTGCGAGGCCGAGCCCGACGGGGTGCCGCTGCCGTGGCCCCCGGGGGTGCCGGAGGCCTTGCCGGAGGGGGAGCCGGACGGGCTGCCCGACGGCGTGCCGGAGGCGGCCGGCGAGGCGGAGGCGCCGGCGGCCGGGAGCTCCGGGAGCTCGGTCGGGCCGTAGTCGCTGAAGTAGCTCTTGGCCGGGACGACGAACGCGCCCAGCTGGACGTAACCGGTCCGGCTGAAGCGGAAGACGACCTTCTGCGCGGCGCCGTCCTTCAGGGACCCGCGGGGGGTCTCGACGATCGCGGAGGGGTTGCCCTTGCCGCCCAGGACCACGGAGCCGCCGGCCGGCACGACGATCTTGCCGGAGCCGTCCGCGGCCTTGAGCTTCACTTCGCCGCCGCCGCCCGGGACGCTGACGGCGTCCAGGGTCTGGGGCAGCACGCCGTTGTTGAACAGGGTCGCGGAGACGGCCGCCGGGCCCTTGGCGTCGTGCTCGGGCTGCGTGATGACCAGGGCGTTCTGCACCTGGATCTCGCCCTTGGTGACCGCCGCGTTGTCCGGCTTGATCTCCAGCGTCTGCGCGTTACTGCCCGCGCCGCAGGCGGCGAGCGATCCGATCGAGAGAACGGTGGCGGCGGCGGCAAGGGCGCCGCGTCGAAGGCTGCGGCTCACGGCGGCGGCAACTCCTTGGACGTAAGGACGGTCGGAGGCGGAACGGGGGGCTCTGCCTGGACAGGTAAAGCCGCCCTAAGGGTGTGTCAGCGGGCTTAGGTTACCGAGCCGCCGCCCCGCCCCCGCACCCGACCCTCCGCGCGGCCGCGCGGCCTCCTCCGCCCAGCCGCCCGGCCCCGTCCACCCCGGCCGCCCCGGCCTCCTCCGCCCGTCGGCCCGGTCGGCGGCCCGGAAGCCCCCGCCGGGACCCGGCGACCACCCCCGGGGCGCATTCCCCCACGTCGGCCCGAGGGTGCTTCACATTCGCCACACATTTCGGCCGTGATCAATTTCGTGGACGGTCCCCGAAAAGCGGCGGAGTACCGGAGAGCCGTTCGCGATCAGTGCGCGTGATCGCCCGCCGTGATCAATTCGGGATTGGCTCCGGACGGGTGGTCGGGCATCGAACGGAGTAGTTCGGTATCGCGGCTTCGAAACCGGCAAAACGGGACGTACCTCACTCCTTGGAGGTCCCCCGGGAGGTGTAACGTGGTCGTTTCAGCCCGCGCGCGCAGCGGCTCCCACCTGCGAATACCCCCCTCCCGGGCCCCTTCCCAGCACGTTCCGGTTGCTGTTGTCAAGCCCCGAGATACGCCCTGACCTGCGGAAACGCCATTCAGAACAGCTCATTCTCGTGTTACTCTTGATAGCCACGGAAGGGGTACCTGTCACATGACGTTCAAGGTTGGCGACACCGTGGTCTATCCCCATCACGGGGCCGCGCTGATCGAGGCCATCGAAACTCGCCAGATCAAAGGCGTGGACAAGACCTACTTGGTGCTCAAGGTCGCCCAGGGCGACCTGACGGTTCGTGTGCCTGCGGACAATGCGGAGTTCGTCGGCGTTCGCGATGTGGTCGGCCAGGACGGGCTGGACCGGGTCTTCGAGGTGCTGCGCGCGCCGTACGCCGAAGAGCCGACGAACTGGTCCCGTCGCTACAAGGCAAACCTGGAGAAGCTCGCCTCCGGCGATGTCATCAAGGTCGCCGAAGTGGTGCGCGACCTGTGGCGTCGCGAGCGTGAGCGCGGACTGTCGGCGGGTGAGAAGCGCATGCTCGCCAAGGCCCGCCAGATCCTGGTGAGCGAGCTCGCGCTCGCCGAGAACACCAACGAGGACAAGGCCGAGGCTCTCCTCGACGAGGTCCTCGCGTCCTGACGCGCGTCCTGACGCAGCAGTTGTGCCGCGGTGCCCGATGACAGAACCCCTGTCGCCGGGCGCTGCGGCATGTCTGTCTCTACGACACGCCCCTCGCCGCACGACACGCCGTACGACGCACCCGCCCGGCAGGCCCGTCCACCGGCCTGTCCGTGGAACACGACCCCCCGCCTCCGCCGCCGAGTACGGCCGGGCGCCCACCTGGCATGCCGGGCCCGGGCAGTTCACCCGACCGGTCGTCACGGAAAGGGCCCCGGTCAGGGCTTCGCGCCCGGCACCTTCAGGCCATACCCACGTCGGCCGAGGGCACAAACCTGGCCCACTCGTTGTCACAGCACCCGTTGTCACAGCCCGGAGCAACTGATGTCTGACGAAACGCGCCCCGAAGGCGCCGCGCGCGCCGCGGGCGCCCCCGGTGACGGCCACGGCAGGACCGCCGCCGTCATCCCCGCCGCCGGCCGGGGCGTCCGCCTGGGCCCCGGCGCCCCGAAGGCGCTGCGCACCCTCGGCGGCACCCCCATGCTGATCCACGCAGTCCGCGCCATGGCCCGCTCCCGGGCGGTCTCCCTGGTCGTGGTCGTCGCCCCGTCCGACGGCGCCGCCGAGGTGCGCAACCTCCTCGCCGAGCACGCCCTGCCCGAGCGGACCGACGTCCTCGTCGTGCCCGGCGGGGAGACCCGCCAGGAGTCCGTACGCCTCGGCCTCGACGCCCTGCCGGCCGGCTACACCTCCGTCCTCGTCCACGACGCCGCCCGCCCGCTCGTCCCCGTCGACACCGTCGACGCGGTCGTCGAGGCACTGCGCGAGGGCGCCCCCGCCGTCGTGCCGGCCCTGCCCCTGGCGGACACCGTCAAGGAGGTCGAGCCCCGGCCCGCCGGCGAGCCCGAGCCCGTCGTCGCCACCCCCGAGCGGTCCCGGCTGCGCGCCGTGCAGACCCCGCAGGGCTTCGACCTCGACACCCTGCTGCGCGCCCACGAGAAGACCGCCGTCAACGGCGAGGGCGCCACGGACGACGCCGGCATGGTGGAGAAGCTCGGCGTCACCGTCCTCCTCGTGCCCGGCCACGAGGAGGCCTTCAAGGTCACCCGCCCGTTGGACCTCGTGCTCGCCGAGGCCGTACTCGCCCGCAGGAGGGCCACCGATGCCTACTGAGTCCGCCGCGACCCACGCCGCCGCGTCCCACGCCGCCGCGCCCGCGCCGCCCCTGCTGCCGCAGGTCGGCATCGGCACCGACGTGCACGCCTTCGAGGAGGGCCGCGAGCTGTGGTGCGCGGGTCTGCTGTGGGAGGACGAGGCGTTCGGCCTGGCCGGCCACTCCGACGGCGACGTCGCCGCCCACGCGGCCTGCGACGCCCTCTTCTCCGCCGCGGGCGTCGGCGACCTCGGCGCCCACTTCGGCACCTCCCGCCCCGAGTGGGCCGGCGCCTCCGGCGTCACCCTGCTCGCCGAGGCCGCCCGGATCGTCCGCGCCGAGGGCTTCGCCATCGGCAACGTCGCCGTCCAGGTCATCGGCGTGCGCCCCAAGGTCGGCAAGCGGCGCGAGGAGGCGCAGAAGGCGCTGTCCGCCGCCGTCGGCGCCCCCGTCTCGGCCCCGCCGCGACCGGAGCCCGGGCCGCCCCGACGGAAAAACGTGGCCCGCCGCGACCGGAGCCCGGGCCTCCGCGACGGCCGTCCTCATCCGGGGCGGCGGCCCGGTCCCCCGGGGCCGCCCGGAGCGGCCGCCGCCCCGCCGGGACCGGGGGCGGCAACTCGGCAACAAACCCGTCCCGGGTCGCGCCGGGGTCTCCGGGCACTGCCCGGGGCCCACTACCCTTGTTGCCGTGACTATTCGCCTGTACGACACCAGCGCCCGGCAGATCCGCGACTTCACCCCGCTCGTGCCGGGCTGCGTCTCGATCTACCTGTGTGGTGCGACCGTGCAGGCCGCCCCGCACATCGGGCACATCCGGTCCGGGCTCAACTTCGACATCATGCGCCGCTGGTTCGCCTACCGCGGCTACGACGTGACCTTCATCCGCAACGTCACCGACATCGACGACAAGATCATCGCGAAGGGGGCCGACCAGGGCCGCCCGTGGTGGTCCATCGGCTACGACAACGAGCGCGCCTTCAACGAGGGCTACGACGCCCTCGGTTGCCTGCCGCCCACCTACGAGCCCCGCGCCACCGGCCACGTCACCGAGATGGTCGAGATGATGCGCGGCCTGATCGAGCGCGGCCACGCCTACGAGGCCGACGGCAGCGTCTACTTCGACGTCCGCTCGTACCCCGACTACCTCAAGCTCTCCAACCAGGAGCTCGACAACCTCCAGCAGCCGTCGGAGGAGGGCATCACCGGCAAGCGCGACCCCCGCGACTTCGCCATGTGGAAGGCCACCAAGCCCGGCGAGCCCTCCTGGGAGACGCCGTGGGGCCGCGGCCGCCCCGGCTGGCACCTCGAGTGCTCGGCCATGGCCCACAAGTACCTCGGCTCCGCCTTCGACATCCACGGCGGCGGCCTGGACCTGATCTTCCCGCACCACGAGAACGAGATCGCCCAGGCCAAGGCCTTCGGCGACGACTTCGCGAACTTCTGGCTGCACAACGCCTGGGTCACCCTCGCCGGCGAGAAGATGTCCAAGTCGCTGGGCAACTCGGTGCTGGTCTCCGAGATGACCAAGCAGTGGCGTCCCATCGTGCTGCGCTACTACCTGGGCACCCCGCACTACCGCTCGATGATCGAGTACAGCGAGGAGGCCCTGCGCGAGGCCGAGTCCGCCTTCGCGCGCATCGAGGGCTTCTGCCAGCGCGTGACCGAGATGGCGGGCAAGACCGTCGACCCCGCCGACGAGGTGCCGCCGGCCTTCGCCGACGCCATGGACGACGACATGGGCGTCCCCCAGGCACTGGCGATCATCCACACCACGGTCCGTCAGGGCAACAGCGCCCTGGCCGCCGACGACAAGGAAGGCGCGGTCGCCCGCCTCGCCGAGGTCCGCGCGATGCTCGGCGTCCTCGGCCTCGACCCGCTCGACCCGCAGTGGGCCGGCGAGGGCGACCGCGGCGAGGACCTCCACGGCGTCGTCGACTCGCTCGTCCGCCTCGTCCTGGAACAGCGCGAGTCCGCCCGCGCCCGCAAGGACTGGGCCACCGCCGACGCCATCCGCGACCAGCTCGGCCAGTCCGGCCTGGTGATCGAGGACAGCCCCTCCGGTCCCCGCTGGACCCTCGGCCAGCGCTGATCCGCAGGCCCGTGATGTGCCGCCCGGGCCTCCGGGCGGCACACTTCATTACAGACGTACGTACGCCGTAGAACGTAGAAACGAAACAGGTAGGTCATGGCCGGGAACAGCCAGCGCAGGAACCGCCGCACGTCCAACAAGAAGGGCGCCACGGTCGGCAGCGGTGGCCAGCGGCGCCGTGCCTTGGAGGGCAAGGGCCCCACCCCCAAGGCGGAGGACCGCAAGGGCCACAAGGCCTACCGGGTCGCCAACGCCATGGCCCGGCAGGCCGCCAAGCGCCGCCCCGCGCCCCGCCGCGGCGGCCCCAAGGGCCAGAGCGAGATGGTCGTCGGCCGCAACCCGGTGTTCGAGGCGCTGCGCGACGGCGTGCCCGCGACCACCCTGTACGTCCAGCAGTTCATCGACAACGACGAGCGCGTCCGCGAGGCCCTCGCCCTCGCCCAGGCCCGCGGCAACATCAACCTGATGGAAGCCCCGCGCCCCGAACTCGACCGGATGACCAACGGGCTCAACCACCAGGGCCTGGTCCTCCAGGTCCCGCCGTACGAGTACGCCCACCCGGAGGACCTCACCGCCGAGGCGTTCGAGAACGGCGAGGACCCGCTCATCGTCGCCCTCGACGGCGTCACCGACCCGCGCAACCTCGGTGCCATCGTCCGCTCCGTCAACGCCTTCGGCGGCCACGGCGTGGTCATCCCCGAGCGCCGCGCGGCCGGCATGACCGCCGGTGCCTGGAAGACCTCCGCGGGCACCGCCGCCCGGACGCCGGTCGCCAAGGTCACCAACCTGACCCGCGCCCTCCAGGAGTACAAGAAGGCCGGCATCGCGGTCGTCGGCCTGGCCGCCGAGGGCGAGCACGAGCTGCACGAGCTGGAGGCCCTCGAAGGCCCGGTCGTCATCGTGGTCGGCTCCGAGGGCAAGGGCCTGGGCCGGCTCGTCGGCGAGACCTGCGACTTCCTCGTCCGCATCCCGATGCCGGGCGGGGCCGAGTCCCTGAACGCCGGCGTCGCCGCCGGCGTCGTCCTCTACGAGGCGGCCCGCCGCCGGGCCTGAGCGCCGTGCGGGCAGCCGAGCTGTCGATCAGTGGATGCTGGGAGATCACGCCGGATCTGCACGCCGATGCCAGGGGGACGTTCCTGGAGTGGTTCCGGCCCGACCTCCTCGCCGACGTGGTGGGCCACGGCATGACCGTGGCCCAGGCCAACCTCTCCGTGTCGGCGAAGGGGGTCGTGCGGGGCATCCACTTCTCGCAGGTGCCTCCCCGCCACGAGCCGGTGGGCGAGCGCCACGGACCAGGTCGGATGCCCGTACTGCGGCCCACCGCGGCCGGGTCCGTGATGTCGAGGTCGGAACGGGTTGCCGCGGTGACCTCGTGCCCCTTGTCCCGCAGGGCGTCGACGACGTCGCGGCCGAGCATGCCGGCGGCGCCGGTGACGAGCCGGCGGAGCGTCACGTCAGTGCCGCGCTCGCCTTGAGCGGCCGCCACCACGACCGGTTGCGGTCGTACCACCGGATCGTCTCCTCCAGCGCCTCGTCGAATTTCCGGTGCGGGGCGTATCCGAGTTCGGTGGATATCTTCCGGATGTCGAGCGAATAGCGCGCGTCGTGCCCTTTGCGGTCCGCCACCCGGTCGACCATCTCCCATCCGGCGCCGCAGGCCGCCAGAAGGCGGGCGGTGATGTCCGCATTGGTCAGTTCGGTACCGCCGCCGACGTTGTACACCTCGCCGGGCCCGCCTTTTGCCAGGAGCAGGCCGACGGCCCGGCAGTGGTCGGACACGTGGAGCCAGTCGCGCACGTTCCGGCCGTCCCCGTAGAGGGGGACGGGGAGGCCTTCCATCAGATTGGTGACCAAGAGCGGGATCAGCTTCTCGGGGAACTGGCGGGACCCGTACGTGTTCGAGCCCCGGGAGACCACGACGTCGAGGCCGTGGGTGCGGTGGTAGGCCAGTGCCATGAGGTCGGCGGACGCCTTGGAAGCGGCATAGGGCGAGGTGGGCGCCAGCGGGCTGGACTCCGTCCACGATCCTTCGTCGACGGATCCGTAGACCTCATCGGTGGAGACGTGGACGAAACGTCCGACGGAGTGTCTGAGGGCGCTGTCCGGTCCATCAGCCGGGCGTCGCAGATGTCCCCCGGCACGAAACGGAATCGCGGGTCGGCGCACACGGCACGGAGGTTCGCCGGATTTCCCGCCCTCGTCAGTTTGTCCACCACCGTGATGCGGCCGTTTCCGATATCCGGCATTTCACCCCTGAGGGCGGAGCGGACGAAATGGGAGCCGATGAATCCGGCGCCACCCGTTATCAACAGGTCCATGAATTGACCCTAGGGTCGGGCAGGTTGGGCGACAAGGCGGTCGGCCGCCCGTGGGCCTGAAGGGAACTGTCGGGGTGGATTCGGTAGCCGGGGTCGCTCAGACGTTCTCCAGTGGGAGGAATGGCCGGATCTTGACGGGTCATGGACACATCGGTGCTGTCAAGGCAGTGTCCTAAACACTGATCACTCGGTTAGATGAGTGTGGACACCAGAACGCCGAGGTTCGACGACCAGCCCTCGCTGAGCATGGTCAAGGTGCCGTGCGACCCCGCGCAGGTCATCGTCAACCACGCCAGCTTCCGCGTGCAGCTCGCCCCCGCACCGCGGCCGAAGAGCGCCGCGGCGCCCAGGATGCCCGTCCTCGGCACCACCGGCGCCGCCGCGGGCACGCGCCGGCGAACCCCCGTGGTGTGGAGCGGCAAGGCCGGACCGGGCGGCGCCGCGGCCACCGGCGGCCTCCTCCAGGCCGTCCGCGAGGCCGACCAGGCCCGCGCCCTGCGCGAGGACGCCGGAGCCACCCAGGTCATCCCCCGCGTGGACCTCTTCCA
This sequence comes from Streptomyces sp. NRRL S-87, assembly GCF_000719335.1. Lineage (GTDB taxonomy): Bacteria > Actinomycetota > Actinomycetes > Streptomycetales > Streptomycetaceae > Streptomyces. Next base: position 16,232 of record NZ_JOGB01000039.1, on the reverse strand, counting down.
GGACACCATGCCGACCCCCGCCGTCATCGGCCAGCAGCGCGGCCACCACGACGACGACACCCAGCTCCTCGCCCCCGTACGCGACACGCTCCCCGGCCCCGCCGGTCCGGGACCCTACGGCGGCGGCGCGTACGGCGGCTACGACTCCGGCTACCGGGCCGCGCCCCACGGCGACGGGGCGGCCTACACGGACGAGGAGATCGCCGCCGAACTCGCCGCCGCCCGCCGCCAGAGCTCCGAACCACCCGTCCGCCACGGGTACTACCCGGACCGCCGCATGAACCTCGGCGTCGTCCTCCTCCCGCTCCGCGTCTTCCTCGGCTTCATCTCCATCTACGCCGGCATGGGCAAACTCTGCGACCCCGTCTACTTCGACGGCGGCGAACGCGGCTCCATGGTGACCTGGCTCCACACCCTCCACCCCTGGGCCCTCGCCGAGCCGCTGCGCGACTTCGCCCTGGCCCACCCGGTCGGGGCCGGCCTCAGCGTGGCCTTCCTCCAGGTCATCGTCGGCGTACTGACCGTCTTCGGACTCTGGCAGCGGTTCGCCGCCGGCATCGGCGCGCTGCTCTCGGCGGCCCTGCTCATGACCGTCAGCTGGAAGACCGTCCCCGCCTACGACGCCCCGGACATCATCTACCTCGCCGCCTGGAGCCCCCTGCTCATCGCCGGCGCCCCCATCTACTCCATCGACGGCCGCCTCACCGGCGAGGCCTGGCGCACCCTCGGACCCCGCTCCACCCTCTGGGAGCTGCGCCGCCGGGTGCTGCGCCGCGGCACCCTCATCGCCACCGTGGTCGTGGGCCTCACCCTGCTCATCGGCTCGGTCCTCGGCGGTGCCGTCCGCTCCACCACCGTCGTGACCGTTCCCGGCCCCGGCGACGCCCCGAGCAACTACCTGCCCGGCTCACCGCTGCCCACCGAACCCGGTGCCAAGCCCCGCAAGCGGGTCCGGCCGAGCGCTTCCGGCTCCCCCTCGGCCGAGCCGTCCAAGTCGCCCGAGCACCACCGCACCACCCCGGCCACGCGCGAGACCGCCACGGTCGGCGCCGAGTCCCCGACCGCCACGGCGGGCACCGGACGGCACCGCACCAAGGCGCCGCGCACCAGCGCCCCGCACACCCCGGCGGGCTCGGGCGGCCCGAGCGCCTCGGGCGGCTCGAGCACCGGCGGCTCCTCCTCCTCCGGAGGCGGCGGCTCGACCGAGCCCGAGAAGCCCGGCGGCGCCGCCGGCGGCGGCGGACTGGTGGGCGGCCTCCTCGGCTGACCCGCGACGCCCGTCGCACGCACGGAGAGCCCGGCACGTGTCGCACGTGCCGGGCCCTTCCGCATGCCTCGGGCGCCCCGCCCCATGCCCCCGGAGAGCGGCCGGGGGCGTCCGACGGCTCAGGACCGGCCCGCCCGACGGCCCAAGGCTCCGGCTGCCCGACGGCTCAGGGCCGGGCAGCCGGGGGATGGGGACCCGACAGGCCCTACACGCCCCGCTGGGCGGCCAGTTCCTTCGCCGCCTCGGTCAGGTCCTTCGCCGTGTCGATCGCCCGCCAGTAGGCCCCCTGCGGCAACGGGAAGCCAGCCAGCCGCCGTTCGCGGGCCAGCCGCGGGAACGTCGTGCGCTCGTGGTCGCCCCGGTCGGGCAGCAGGCCCGCGAACTCGGCGGAGAAGACGTACACGCCCGCATTGATCAGGAACGGCGACGGCGGGGACTCGATGAAGTCCAGCACGTGCCCGAACTCGTTGGTCTCCACCGCACCCCACGGGATCCGCGGCCGCGCCAGCGCCAGCGTGGCCGTCGCCGCCCGCTCCTCGTGGAACGCAGCCATCTCGCGCAGCGAGAACCGGGTCCAGATGTCGCCGTTCGTCGCGTACCAGGGCCGGTCCGGATGCGGCAGGTGCGCGGCCGCGTACTTCAGGCCGCCGCCGCGCCCCAAGGGCTCGGTCTCGACGACGGTCGTCACGCGCAGCGGCAGATCCGCCTTGGCGAGCCAGTCCTGGAGGACCTCGGCGAGGTGCCCGCACGACACCACGGCGTCCGTGACGCCCTCGGCGGCCAGCCAGGCCAGCTGGTGGCCGATGATCGGCACGCCCGTGCCCGGGATCTCGACCATCGGCTTGGGGCGGTCGTCGGTGTACGGGCGCAGCCGCGAGCCCTGGCCGCCGGCCAGGACGACCGCCTGGGTCGGGGCGGCGGCGAGCGCGGCCGTCGGGGCTGCTGCGGTGGCTGAGGGGTCCGTCATGCCCCGCAGCCTATGCGGGACCGTACCGGTGCGTACGGCAGGGGGGACGGCCGTGTGCGCCGGGCGGGCGGTGGAGGCGTACGGCGGGAGGGGAGACGGCGTACGGCGGGGCCGGACCGTGCTCGGAGCGGTCCGGCCCCGGAGGGTCTCTCGGTCTGTCTGCTCAGCGGAAGGAGGCGACGCCGGCGGCGTACGACGTGTCGCACACCGGCCGGGCGGCCTTCTGCGCCAGGGTCGGTCCCTGGAGGCGCGCCGCGGCCTCGCCGATCGCGTGGGCGATCACACCGCAGTAGTCGAAGAGCGACGGGCGCTTGTTGACCTCCTGCTGGAGGTGCGTGAGCACGACACCCGGGTCCTTCGTCTCCTGGAGCTCCCCGAGGAGCTTGTCGCGCAGCACGTCCTGCGGGGCGCTGGGCTTGGCGCGGGTGGAGACGTTCTCGGCGGAGGCCGTGAGGACCTGGGACGGGGTGTTGTCGGCCCAGGGGACCATGGTGACCGCGAGGGTCCCGGACAGGACCAGGACGACGGGCAGGACCAGGGCGAGGGATCGGCCGATACGGCGGGCAGAGTGGGTCACGAGGGCGAGAGTAGCGCTCGGTGAAGATTTGGAGACATTTAGTCACCCTGTCGGGGGATGGTTCGACGTGGCTTTTCGAATGGGGAGTTGACGGCGGGGTTCGAAACTTCCCGGTGTGGTGGGTTATCCGTCCGAGGGGCCGCGGCGGGACCCGCACGCGCCGGGCGCCAGGGGCCGGGGCCGGGAACGCCGGACGGGGGCGGCCGCAGCGGCCGCCCCCGTCCAACACCGCCTCACTGGGCCTCAGTCGGAGAGGCGCTCACCGGTCGAGGTGGAGAACACGTGCGTCTCGCCGCCGCGCGGGACCACGTGCACCGTGGAGCCCTTCTCCGGCACCTGGCGGCCGCCCACGCGGACCACGAGGTCCTTCTCGCCGCCACCGATCCGCGCGGTGCCGTACACGTAGCCGTCGGCGCCCAGCTCCTCGACGACGTTCACGGTGACGGCCAGGCCGCCCTCCTCGACGACGTCGAGGTGCTCCGGGCGGATGCCGACCGTGACGGTCTTGTCGCCCTTGTCGGCCGCGGCGGACAGGGCCTCGCGGGAGACCGGCACGACGCTGTCGCCGAACTTGACGCCGCCGTCGGTGATCGGCACCTCGACGAGGTTCATGGCGGGGGAGCCGATGAAGCCGGCGACGAAGAGGTTCGCGGGGCGGTCGTACATGTTCCGCGGGGTGTCGACCTGCTGGAGCAGACCGTCCTTGAGGACCGCCACGCGGTCGCCCATGGTCATGGCCTCGACCTGGTCGTGGGTGACGTACACGGTGGTGATGCCGAGGCGGCGCTGCAGGCCCGCGATCTGGGTGCGGGTGGACACGCGGAGCTTGGCGTCGAGGTTCGACAGCGGCTCGTCCATGAGGAAGACCTGCGGCTGGCGCACGATGGCGCGGCCCATGGCGACGCGCTGGCGCTGGCCGCCGGAGAGGGCCTTCGGCTTGCGGTCCAGGTACGGCTCCAGGTCGAGGATCTTCGCGGCCTCCTCGACCTTCTTGCGGATCGTGCCCTTGTCGACGCCGGCGATCTTGAGGGCGAAGCCCATGTTGTCGGCGACGGTCATGTGGGGGTACAGCGCGTAGTTCTGGAAGACCATCGCGATGTCGCGGTCCTTCGGCGGCAGGTGCGTGACGTCCTTGTCGCCGATGCGGATCGCGCCGCCGTTGACGTCCTCCAGGCCCGCGAGCATCCGCAGGGAGGTGGACTTGCCGCAGCCGGAGGGGCCGACGAGCACGAGGAACTCGCCGTGCTCGATCTCCAGCTCCAGCTGGTCGACCGCGGGCTTGTCGGAGCCGGGGTAGAGCCGGGTCGCCTTGTCGAACGTGACAGAAGCCATGGTGATGCGTCCCTTCACCGGCAGGAACGTGCCGGACGATCCGAGTAAAGGAAGGATGGGTCTAGTCCACAGTGCGGACTTCCCCGCGACGCTACCCGCCCGGCCGTCGTCTGTCAGCACCCGGGTACGTGAGATTCCGTACGGCCCACCCCGCCGGCAATCGGAACGACCGGCACTGCCGGGCCTGGGTACACTGCACGGACGTGCCGCCTTAGCTCAGTTGGCTAGAGCGCTTGACTTGTAATCTTGAGGTCGTCGGTTCGATTCCGACAGGCGGCTCTTCCCGAAGGCCCCCGGCTCCTCCGGCCGGGGGCCTTCGTCATGCCTGCGTGTCGTGCAGAGCGAGGCGTGAGCGCCTCCGGGATGCGGCGGGTGGCGGGAAGGGGCAGGTCGGTGGCGTGTTAGCGTCCCGGCGCGGCGGCGGGGAGCCGTTGCGTGGGGGGCGGCCGTGGGGCCGCCGGACATGGGGGGACTTTTCGTGCGCAGGATGACGGCCGTGGGCGGGGCGGTGGCGCTGCTGCTGGCGGGGGCCGGGGGCGCGGTGGCCGCGGACGACCCGAGCTTCCGCTTCGACGGCGTGCAGGACTGGAACGTGCAGCCCGGCGAGGGCTGGGCCGAGCTGGGTCGGATGTCGACCGGCTCGCAGACCGGCGCGGAGCAGAAGGGCACGTTCGTCTTCGCCCTGAGCCGGAAGCCGCTCAACGACCCGACATGGGCGGCCGGCGGGGTGCCCGCCGGGCTGTCGGTGGACAAGAACGGCTGCACGGCGAAGGCCGGGGTCGCCGGGGTGTACCTGTGCGACTTCGAGGGCTGGGCGGTGAACGGCCCGAACGTGTCGGCCGCGGCCTCGGCCAAGGACGGCACGAAGGCGTACTACGGCGTGGCGTTCGTGCCCAGCGGCGCGAGCGTCGCCAAGGGCGTCAGGGAGGCCCAGACCGCGGCCGGGCGCCCGGAGGACGGCCGGCACGCGGCACGCACCGTGACGGCGCTGACGGCGGCGCACGTGGCGCGCAACACGATGAAGCTGTCGACGCCGGACGTGAAGGCCGGCGGTTCCGTGGTGCAGACGGTGCAGCTGCACGCCGTGGACGCCGCCGAGTTCGGGGTCTCCTTCGAGCCCGCGCGCGGCTACCGCTGGTGGGACATGGGCGCGGACGAGCTCAAGGTGGCGGTGACGGCGGTCTCGGCGACCGGCAGGAAGGTGCCGTCCTGCGACCACGTGATCGGTGAGCCGTACGGCGCCTCGGCGCGCTGCACGATCACCGCGCCGGGTGACTACACGGTGTCGTACACGCTGGCGGCGGGGGCGAAGGCGCCGGCGTGGCGGCTGAAGGCGATCGCGTCGTACGAGGTGTACGGCTTTGGTACCGGGAACCCGTGGGCCGCGTCGTCGTTCGGGGTGCGCAGCGACGTTCCGGTGGTGGAGCGGTACAAGCTGTTCGCCCGGGACTCCCGCGGCGACGTGATCGCGTACGACGGCCGGGCGAAGGGCGAGTTCTTCGACACGGCGCTGGGCGGGACGTTCGACTGGAACCGGTACACGGCGATCACGACCCTGGCGCCGGTCACGGTCCAGGGCACCGGGCAGGGTGCGGTGGCCCGGGACAGGGCGGGGGTGCTCTGGTACCACCGCAGTTCCGGTGACGGCGGGGTGTTCCGGTCCCGGGTGAAGGTCGGTACCGGCTGGAACGCGTACGACGCGCTCGTCGGGACCTCCGACGTGACGGGGGACGGCAAGGCGGACCTGGTCGCGCGGGACGGGTCGGGTGTGCTGTGGCTGTACCAGGGGACCGGGACGCCGGGTGCCCCGTTCGCGCCGCGCAAGAAGGTCGGTTCGGGCTGGTGGCAGTACACCGCGCTGGTCCGCGGCAACGACCTGACCGGTGACGGCAGGGCCGACCTGGTGGTGCGGGACAGGGCGGGCGCGCTGTGGGTGCGCCCGGGTACGGGCAGGGCGGCGGCGCCGTTCGGGAAGCCCGTGAAGGTGGGCACGGGCTACAACGCGTACAACGCGCTGGTGGGCTTCGGGGACCTCGACGGTGACCGCAGGCCGGACCTGCTGGCGCGTGATGCGGCCGGAGTGGTGTGGCTGCACAAGGGCACGGGCAGGGCGGCGGCGCCGCTCGCGGCCCGGGTGAAGGCGGCCGGCGGGTTCAAGGCGTACAACCTGCTGTTCTGACGCGCCCGTTGGTGCTGTTCGGACCCTCGCCCGTCGGTGTCGGCCGGTGGGCGGGGGCTGAAACTTTGTAACAGAAGCCGGTGTTGTACGGTCCGCGCACGTCATGCGGGGAACATGACGTTGCCGCGGCAGGCACACTGTCGCCTTCATGTGTGGAGCGCGAATTGCGCGAAGACATCAACGGCATCGGCAGCACTGATCGCACGGATCCCACGGGTCGCACGGACCGCACGGACCGCACGGACCGCGGCGATCGCAAGGAAGGCCGGGGCGCGCGGCGTCCCGGTGTCGTCGGGGGAGTTCTCGTCAGCTGTGCGGCGCTCGTGGCCGCCGGGGTGGTCGGTGCGATGCCGGCCGCCGCGGCGGGCGGGGTCCGGGCCGACGAGGCCTATTCGTTCACGTATCTCGACCACGTCGTTCCGCCCGGTGACGGCTCGGTGGCCGTCCTGAAGCCCGATCTGCTGCGCGGCACGCCGGACGGCACGCTCGTGTACGCCCTGTCGAAGGCGCCGCTGACCGACGCGTCCTGGGCGAAGGGCGGTCTCCCGGCCGGTATGACCGTGAAGACGGGTGACGGGTGTACGGCGTCGCCGTCGGTGAAGGGCGTCTACCTGTGTCCGGTGAGTGAGGACAACGGGTACGTGGGGCCGGCGGTCGCGGCGGCCGAGTCCGTGAAGGACATGACCAGGCTGCACTTCGGCGTGGCGTACGCGCCGCGCGGCTCGAGCATCGCGAAGGCGGTCAAGGCGGCTCAGTTGTCGGGCCGTTCGCCGGTGAAGGGGACGGTCGAGGCGCACAGCGTGACCGTGCTGACCGCCGAGCACGTCAAGAAGAACAAGACGACGCTGACGCTGCCGGACGTGCCGGCGGGCGGTTCGGTGACGCACACCGTCTCGGTGCACGCGATCGACAAGGGCGTGCTGTCGCTCGGCTTCGGTCCGCACACGGGCTTCCGTCCGTGGGACCCGGACGAGTTGAAGGTGGAGCTGGTGTCGGTGCGTGCCGGTGCGGGTGCGACCGACTGCGTGGTCCAGCGGGGCGAGTTGAAGTGGGAGGGCCTCGTATGCAACGTCCGGCCGGGTGACGTGAAGATCACCTACCGGCTGACGGCGAACGCGAAGAGCCCGGCCTGGAAGATCGACGCCTTCGCGAACTACAACGTCTACACCTCGGGTTGGGGTGACGCGGGCGGCAACGGCACGTTCGGCGTGCGCGGGGGGACCGCGGTGCGCGAGCGGTACCAGGTGCTGCGTCGCGATCCGGCCGGGAAGCTCAAGGCGCACATCGGCACCGGTCGGGCCGCGCACCCGTTCGAGCGGGCGGACGAGATCGGCGACGAGTGGGGCAAGTACACGGCCCTCGCGAAGCTGGCGCCGCTGACCGTGCAGGGCACGGGCGGTCCGGTGGTGGCCCGGGACGCCGCGGGTGTGCTGTGGAACTTCGACTTCTCCGACCCCGAGCACGGTGGTGGTTTCTGGGACCCGAAGAAGGTCGGCGGCGGGTGGAACGCGTACGACCTGCTGGCCGGTGCCGGTGACCTGACCGGGGACGGCAAGGCCGACCTCGTCGCCCGCGACAAGGCCGGCGTGCTGTGGCTGTACCGGGGTACGGGGGTGCCGAAGGCGCCGTTCGAGCCGCGGGCGAAGCTGGCCGGTTCCTGGAAGGGCTACGACGCCCTGGTCGGCGGCTCGGACCTGACCGGGGACGGCAGGGCGGACCTGCTGGCGCGGGACGCGTCCGGTGCGGTGTGGCTGCTGAAGGGCACGGGCAGGGCGGCGTCGCCGTTCGCGGCCCGGGTCAAGGTGGCGACGGGCTGGTCGGCGTACGGGGCGCTGGTGGTGCCGGGGGACCTGACCTCCGACGGGCGTCCGGACGCGGTGGCCGTGGACCGGACCGGTGCGGTGTGGCTGCTGAAGGGGACCGGCCGGGCCGCGGCGGCCTTCGCGGCCCGGGTGAAGGTCGACTCGGGCTGGGCGAAGGGCGACCTGCTGTTCTGAGGGCTGGTGTTCTGAGGCCCTGTTTTCCGGGGCCTGGCGTTCGGGTCCTTGTGGTCCGATCCCGTCGTGAGGCGCCTCAGTGGGGTTCGGGTCCTTGGCGGTCCGATCCCGTTGTGAGGCGGCTCAGTGGCGGCCGCTGATGCGGTCCGCCACACGGGCGAGGGGGGCCGTCACCGCGCTGTGCGTGGCGGCCTCCCGGCGGTCCGCGGCGCGGTAGGCGGCGTAGAGGGCGTGGACGCCCAGCCAGCGGAAGGGTTCGGGCTCCCAGCCCCGCACGGCGTGTCCCACCCACGGCAGGTCGGTGAGCTCGGTGGGGCCGCCCTGGCCGGAGTCCTGGAGGACGAGGTCGCGCAGGGTGCGGCCGGCGAGGTTGGCGGTGGCTACGCCGGATCCGACGTAGCCGCCGGCCCAGCCCAGGCCGGTGGCGCGGTCGAGGGTGACGGTGGCGCACCAGTCGCGCGGGACGCCGAGGACGCCCGACCAGGCGTGCGCGATGCCGGTGCCGGCGAGCTGCGGGAAGAAGCGGACGAGGATCTCGCGCAGGGCGTCGACCGTGGCGGGCTGGGTGCGGCCGTCGTTGTCGGTGCGGGAGCCGTAGCGGTAGGGGACCCCGCGTCCGCCGATGGCGATGCGGTCGTCGGCGGTGCGCTGCGCGTACATGTAGGCGTGGGCCATGTCGCCGAGCGCTTCGCGGCCGGACCAGCCGATGGTGTCCCAGAGGGCGGTCGGGACCGGGTCGGTGACGATCATGGAGGAGTTCATCGGCAGCCAGGCCCGCTTGTGGCCCTTGAGGGCGGCGGTGAAGCCCTCGGTGCAGCGCAGTACGTAGGGGGCGCGGACGGTGCCGTACGGGGTGGTGGCGCGGCCGCGGGCGACGTCGGTGACCGGCGTGGACTCGTGGATGACGACGCCGAGGCGCTCGCAGGCGTCGGCGAGGCCCCGGACGAGCCGGGCGGGCTGGATGCGGGCGCCGTGCGGGGTCCACGAGGACCCGACGGCGCCGGTGACGCGGATGCGGGCGGCGGTCTCGCGGGCGCCGTAGAGCTCGCGGTCGGATTCGCCGTACGAGAGTTCGGTGGCGTGGAACGCCTTGAGGCGGGCGAGCTGGGCGGGGGTGTAGGCGACTTCGAGGACGCCGCCGCGGTGGACGTCGGCGTCGATCGACTCCTCGGCGGCGGTTTCGACGACCTCGGTGACGGTGTCGTTCATGGCCCGCTGGAGGCGGACGGCGGCCTCGTGGCCGTGCAGGCGGGCGTACCGGTCGCGGCCGGCGATGCCGTTGTAGAGCCAGCCGCCGTTGCGGCCGGAGGCGCCGTAGCCGCAGAACTTCTGCTCCAGGACGGTGACGCGGAGGTCGGGGGCGGCTCGTTTGAGGTAGTACGCCGTCCACAGGCCCGTGTAGCCCCCCCCGACGACGCAGACGTCGGCCGTCGCGTCGCCGGGGAGGGGCTCGCGGGGCGGGGGCGTGCCGTCCTGGGCGTACCAGAAGGAGATCCCGCCGTTGACCGGCTGCGGTGTGGGGCTGGGGCTGGGACTGGGGCTGGGGCTCGTGGTGCTCATGGGGGTGTTGGTACCCCGGTGGGGCGTGTGGTGCCAACGGGCACGCTGTCGGGGAAGCGGGGTGGAAAGCGGTCTGTGTGTCCGGGGTCCTGTGCCTGTGTGCCTGTGTGCCTGTGGTGCTGTGGTGCTGTGGTGGGGTGGTGCTGTGGTCCTGTGTGTCCGTGTGTCGAGGACGTCGGTGGGGCTGTGGCTCAGGTCAGGGACAGGTCCGGTCAGGGCCGGGCGGGTGAGGTGCCGAGGGTGGTGAGGGCCTCGTCGGTGAGGCGGTAGACCGTCCATTCGTCCTGGGGGCGGGCGCCCAGCGATTCGTAGAACTTGATGGACGGCTCGTTCCAGTCGAGCACGGACCACTCCAGGCGCCCGTAGCCGCGGTCGACGCAGATGCGGGCGAGCTCGGTGAGGAGGGCCCTGCCGTGTCCGCCTCCGCGGTGCTCGGGGCGTACGTAGAGGTCCTCCAGGTAGATGCCGTGGACGCCGACCCAGGTAGAGAAGTTGAGGAACCACAGCGCGAAGCCGGCCGCCTCGCCGTCGTCGGTCTCGGCGATGTGGGCGAAGGCGGCGGGGTGCTCGCCGAACAGCGCCGTGTGCAGCTGCTCCTCGGTGGCTCGCGCCTCGTGGAGGGCCTTCTCGTAGTCCGCGAGTTCGCGGACCATGGCGTGGATGACGGGGACGTCGGCCGGGGTGGCGGTACGGATCATGGGGCCAGGGTAGGGAGCCGCGGGCGCGCGGTGGCGCCGGATCCCGTTGGGTGAGACGTCCCTCATGGCTCCAGCACCACCTTGCCCATGGTGGCCCGGCCCTCGAGCGCGCGGTGGGCCGCGGCGGCCTCGGCGAGCGGGAAGCGCTGTACGGCCGGTACGAGGCGGCCCGCGGCGGCCTCGGCGAGGGCGCGGGTCTCGAGCACCCGGACGGGGTTGTCGCCGCCGCCCGCTTTCGCGAGCATCGGCGGGCCGAGGACGGACCGGGAGGTGATGCCCCGTTCGGCCAGCTCCTGCTCGGTGAAGACCAGCGGGCCGCCTTCGTGCACGCCCCCGCTGGACCAGCCGAAGACGAGGTGCTGTCCGCCGGGGCCGAGCAGGTCCACGGCCGCGCGGCCGGGCTCGCCGCCGACCGAGTCGAAGACGACCGTGGCGTGCCGGTCGCCGAGGAACTCCCGTACCCGCTCGGGCCAGTCGGGGGCGTTGTAGTCGACGGCGAGGTCGGCGCCGTTGGCCGCCACGGCGGCGGCCTTCGCGGGGCCGCCGGCCAGGCCGATGACGGTGGCGCCGGCGTGGCGGGCGTACTGCACCAGGAGGGTGCCGATGCCGCCGGCGGCGGCCGGGACGAGCACCACCGAATCCGGGCCGAGGGCGGTGAACTGCAGGATGCCCATGGCCGTCCGGCCGGTGCCGATCATGGCGACGGCCGCCGCCGGGTCCAGACCCTCCGGTATCGCGTGCAGTCGGGCGGCATCGGTGACGGCGAGTTCGGCGTAGCCGCCGGGGACCGTGCCGAGATGGGCGACGACCCGCTTGCCCAGCCAGGCCGGGTCGGTGCCCTCGCCGAGCGCCTCGACGGTGCCGGCCACCTCGCGACCGGGGATGGTGGGGAGTTCGGGTAGGGCGGGGAGCGGACCCTGGAAGCCCTCGCGCAGCGCGGTGTCGAGCAGGTGGACGCCGGCGGCGGCGACGGCGATGCGGACCTGGCCGGGGCCGGGGACCGGGTCGTCGGTCTTTTCGTAGGTGAGGTTCTCGGCAGGGCCGAAGGCGTGTAGTCGGATGGCGTGCATGGGGTGCTCCCGGTGCTGGTGGCTGTTGGGGGGAGAGGGGGGTGCGGGGTGGGGAGGGGGATGGGTGGTGGGTGGTGGGTGGCTGTGGGTGGTGGGTGGGTGGTGCGGTGACGAGCCAACAGCCTCAACTGCGCTTGAGGTCAAGTGCCGGTGGGTTCGGTGATCGTGGTGGTTCCTGTGGTTCGGGTGGTTCGGGTGGTTCGGGTGGGGGCGGTGGATCCGGCCGTGCCGGTCCGTGCGGTGCTGCGCATGGCGAGGGCTACGGCCTCGATCGCGCTGTTGAACGACACCTCGCTGAGCACCCCGGGCGCCGACACCTGGTCGCCGGCGAGGTAGACCCCGTCGCCCCGGTCGATGGCGGGCCGGTCCCGCCAGGTGGTTCCGGGCAGGTCCAGCGCGCCGGTCCGGCCGTCCGCGACGGCCTCGCGGCGCCACACCGAGCGTTCCCGCCAGCCCGGGAAGCCGAGGTCGAGCACCCGCTCGGCGCGGGCGACGGCCACGGCCCGGTCCTGCCCCGGGGCGATCGGCAGTTGCGCCTGCACCAGCGACTGCTCGGCGGGGGCGAGGGAGCGGTCCTGGGCGGTGAACCGCTCGAACCACCCCGGCTCGTCGAGGTCGGAGATCGCGTACGGGTCCCCGCGGCGCTCGCGCAGCGCGAGGTCGAGCAGGACCGTACGGCCGCTCTGCCAGGTCAGCGCCGGATCCCCGAGCAGGGTCCGGGCCGCGGCCAGCGACGTGGCGACCACCACCGGTCCGCCGCCCTTCGGCAGTGCCTCGATGCGTGCGCCGGTCTCGATGCGGACGCCGAGGGAGCGGGCGCGGTCCGCCATCCGGTCGGTGACCGACTGCCAGCCGCCGCGCGGGAAGACGGCCTCGGGCGGCAGCTTCGCCACCCGGCGCAGCCGCTCCTGCACGAAGGCGGCGGAGAGCGAGCCGACGTCGTGGTGGAAGAGGGCCACGGCGAGGAGGTTCGCGACGGCCCGGGCCCCGTCGGCGCCGACCAGCCCGGCGGCCCAGGAGTGGAAGTCGCGGTCGACCGGCGCGTCGGCGACCGGGCGGAGCGCCAACCGCAGCAGGGCCCGCGGGGGCAGGCCGCGGAGCCGCCCGCCGTGGTGGAGGCGCAGCCCGGCCGCGTCGCGCAGGGGGACCCGGGCGAGCGGGCCGGTCAGGCCGCGGGCGGTGAGCCAGGACCAGTGCGGGCCGCACCGGTAGAAGGCGTGCGGGCCCTCGTTCACGCGGTAGGGGCCCTGGGCGGTACGGGCGCGGCCGCCGAGCGTGCGGTGGGCCTCGTAGAGGGTGACGCGGGCGCCCGCCTCCGCGGCGCTGACGGCGGCGGTGAGTCCGGCGAATCCGCCGCCGATGACGGTGAGCTGCTGCATGTGCTGCCTCCCTGGCACTGGTCCGGTCTCCGGGTGGTGCGTGCGCAGAGAAGACAGCCACGGGGGCCCGGATGTGACACGGCCGGGGGCGGGCTGTCAGTGGGGCGGGCCACCATGAGGGCATGGTGCGCAGTGGTGGTACGGGTGGTGGCCGTGGTGGCGGGCGTGGTGCGGGTGGTGGGGGTCGCGGTGCGGTGAGGGGCGCGCGGCGGCCGGAACTGGTCCTGCCCGAGCTGCGCCGGTGGGACGGCGGGGAGCTGCAGCCGGACGGGGATTACGACGGGCTGGAGTTCCTGGACGAGGACTTCGCCGGGCAGGAGGGGATCGGGGCGCGGTTCATGGACTGCGCGCTGCGGGGGTGCGCGCTGGACGAGGCGGGTCTGGGCAGCGCGCGGGTACTCGACTCGGTGTTGGAGGGCGTGCGGGGGGTGGGGACGAACCTGTCCCGGGCCTCGCTGCGGGACGTGGAGGTCGTGGACGCGCGACTGGGCGGGACGCAGCTGCACGGCGCCACGCTGGAGCGGGTGGTCGTCCGCGGCGGGAAGATCGACTACCTGAACCTGCGGATGGCCACCCTGAAGGACGTCGTCTTCGAGGGCTGCGTGCTGGTGGAGCCGGACTTCGGGAACGCGGAGCTGACGCGGGTCGAGTTCCGTGACTGCACGCTGCGGCGGGCCGACTTCACTGGCGCCCGCATGGCGGACGTCGACCTGCGGGAGGCGGCGGAGCTGGACATCGCCCGGGGCATCGAACGGTTGGCGGGTGCGGTGATCAGCCCCGGACAGCTGATCCACTTGGCGCCGGCGTTCGCGGCACAGCTGGGGGTGCGGGTGGAGGGGTAGGGGGTAGGGGATGGGGGCGGGGGGCGGGTGTAGGGCGGGGTGTTCGGGATGGGGCCGGGCTGAGCTGGGCTGAGCGGCTGGGGCCGGGCTGGGGAGGGCCGGCTCGTGCTGGATGGGTTCGCTCAGGGCACCCGGGGGAACTTGGCCTGGAGCGCCCACAGGTGGGGGTTGTCGGCCAGGCCTTCGTGCATGTCGGTCAGGTCCGCGATCAGGTCGTGCAGGAAGTCGCGGGCCTCGCGGCGCAGGAGGGCGTGGCCGAAGGTCAGCGGGGGCTCCTCGGCCGGCATCCAGTCGGCCTCGACGTCCACCCAGCCGAAGCGGCGCTCGAAGAGCATGCGGTCGGCGGACTCGGTGAAGTCCAGTTCGGCGTACTGGCTCCGGGCGGCTCGGCTGCCGCGCGGGTCCTGGTCGAGCTGCTCGACGATGTCGCACAGCGCCCACGCGAAGTCGAGCACCGGCACCCATCCCCAGGCTGTGGACAGCTCGCGGTCCTCCTTGGTGTCAGCGAGGTAGACGTCGCCGCAGAAGAGGTCGTGGCGCAGCGACCGGATGTCGGCGGACCGGTAGTCGGTCTGCGGCGGGTCCGGGAAGCGCGAGGAGAGGGAGTAGCCGATGTCGAGCACGTACCGATGGTGTCACGGGCCGCGCGGTGCCGTCCTCGCGCGGCCCGTGAGACGGGGGGCCTGGGCTCTCCGGCCGTCCGTGGGACGGGGGGATGGGGTTCGGGCCGTCCGCGGGGCGGGGGCCTGGGGTTCGGGCCGTCCGGCGGGAGTCCCGGGGTTCGCGCCGTCCGAGGGGGCCCGGCTTCCTGGCTACTTCACGTTGACCGCGGCCCAGGTCGCGGCCACTGCGTTGACCTGCGGCGAACCGGTGCCGTAGAGCGCGGCCGCGGCGGCGAGGGTCGCGCTGCGGGCCCGGGCGTAGTTCGTCGTCGAGGTCATGTACGTGGTCAGGGCGTGGTACCAGATCCGGGTCGCGGCATCGCGCCCGATCCCCAGCAGCTTCGAGCCGTCGTACGTCGGGGAGTCGTACGCCACGCCGTTGATGACCTTGGGTCCGCTGCCCTCGGCGAGCAGGTAGAAGAAGTGCACGGCCGGCCCGGACGAGTAGTGGGGGTCCATGCCCCCGAGGTCCTTGGACCAGTAGTCGGGGGAGTGGCCGTCGCTGCTGGGGCGGTCCATCCTGCGCAGCGCGCTGCCGTGGATCTGCTCGCCGATGAGGTAGTCGCCCGGGTCGGCGGGGTTGTCGGCGAAGAACTCCCCGGCGGTGGCGAGCATGTCGGAGGTGGCCTCGTTCAGGCCGCCGGGCTCTCCCGAGAAGAGGAGGTTCGCGGTGGCGGCCGTGAGTCCGTGGGCGATCTCGTGTCCGACGATGTCGAGCGAGATGAACGGGCGCCCGTCGGGGGTGTCCTCGTACGTGACGCAGCCGCACGCGTCGGACCAGTACGCGTTGCCGCCGCCCAGGCCCGCGTGGACGCGGGAGTTCACGCCCCTGCCGTCGCCCCGGGGGCCGCTCCTGCCGAACGCGGCCCGGTAGAAGTCCCAGGTCACGGCGGCGCCGTAGTGGGCGTCGACGGCGGCGGTCTGGCGGTTGCGGGCGGTGCCGTCGCCCCAGGTGTTGTCGGGGTCGGTGAACAGCACCGCCGCTCCGGGGCTGCTGCCGCGCATGTCGTACGTCTTCTGGCCGCCGCGGGTCTTGTCGTGGAGCTCGTACAGGGTGCCGTTGAAGAACGTGCCGAGCGTGACGGTGCCGCTGTACTGGCTGTATCCCGTGCCGGCGGTGCTGAGCGCGGTGGGGACTGCGGTGGGGACCGCTGCGGGTGCTGGGGTGCTCGGGTAGGTCGAGGCGTGGCTGTTCGTGACGGCCAGGGCCGGCTGGGCCGTGAGCGCGGTGAGGGCGGTGAGGGCGGTGAGGGCGGCGGGGGCGAGCAGTGCTCGGGTCCGGCCGCGGGGGGTCGTGCCCGTGCGTAAGGCGGGGGACTGGGAGGACACGGGGTCTCCTTCGCTGAGCCGTGGGGGGCGTGCGCGAGGGGGAGCGTCCCGCGGAAGGTGGGCTACCGGCAGGGGGCGGTGGCGAAGATGGCCGCCCAGCGCTACTTGCTGTCCGGATACCGATGCTGGAGGTCTTGGGGGCCTTGCGGGCCTTGGGGGCCTTGCGGGCCTTGGGGCCTTGGGGGTCTCGGGGTACCTCGGGCTGTGGGTGGTGCCGGGGGCGGGTGGGGTGGCTGCGTGGGGTGGGGCGGGGGCTTCGGGCGGCTCGCTTCGAGGGTGGGTCCCGTGGTGTGTGGGTCCCCTCGGCGCTTGACAGGGGCGGCCTGCAGGCCCTGCGGCAGGCCCACCCCGAGGGCTTTGGGGCTTCGCCCTG
>NZ_JOGB01000038.1 GCF_000719335.1 Streptomyces sp. NRRL S-87 | reverse complement strand
AGCGTGGACTTGGGGTCCGCCTGCCGAGGGTTTCCGGGCCGGGTCGGGGCGTCAAGGGCGCCCTTCGGGCGTCGCCTGCGGCGATTCCGCTGCGCTCCACCCTTGACCCCCCGCCCCGGCCCGGAAATGCAAAACCTCGGCGGACAGGCCCAGAAAGACGCCCGGGACGATCGTGAAGACTCCGGTCCGTTGAGTCCCTCGACCCGGGTCAGCGCCTCAGATCGCTACGCCCCTCCGGTTCGGGTGGCGGGTGCGGGTTGGTGGGGGCTGGGCATACGCCGCCCACGATCGCTACGCCCCACCGGTTCGGGTGGCGGGTGCGGGTTGGTGGGGGCTGGGCATACGCCGCCCACGATCGCTACGCCCCACCGGACGGCCCCGCGGCTGCCGGCCCGGCGGGGGCTGGACATACACCGCCCACGATCGCTGCGCCCCACCGGCCCCGCGGCTTCCGGCCCGCGGGGGCAGGGCATGGGCCGTCCGGGGTCGTTGCGCTCCACCGGGCGGTTCGGCGGCCGGCGGCGCGGTGGGGCTGGGCGTGGGCCGCAGGGTGATCGCAGTGCCCCTCCGGCCGGGATGGCGGGGGCCGGGTGGGTTGCGTGCGGGATCGGCCCGCGGGCCGGACTTCTTCTACGGCTTGACGCCCATGAGGTCGCGCAGCGGCGGGGGGAGGAGGTCGTTGCACTTGAGGGCGGCGGACTTCGTCAGGGCGTCGTCGCGGCAGACGTAGAAGTCCTTGTACGCGATCTGCATGGCGTAGGTGCTGGCCGTGAGGATCAGGGCCAGGGCTGCCGTGAGGAGGCCGGCGACCGCGGGGGTGGTCTGGGGGCGCGTGGGCGGGGTCGGGGCGCCCGGGGCCGGTGGGGTGGGCTTGGCGCGGAGGGCGCTGAAGCCCCAGTACATCGCGAGGGAGCCGAGGAGGAGGCCCATCGCGGGGACGTGGAACAGGGTGAAGAAGAAGGCCCACATGCCCGAGAGGAGGGCGTACCGGGCGCGGCGCTGGACCGGGTCCGTGGGGTCCCAGCGGGGGCTCGGCTGCTGCGGGGGCTGGCCGGGGCCGAAGGGGCCCGTCGGGCCCGTCGGGCCGGTGGGGCCGGTCGGGTCCGTGGGGCCGGCGTCGGAGTGGCGGGGGCGCCACGGCTGGTCCGGGCGGCCCTCCGGGGGTGCGGCGAAGGGGTTGTCGTCGGGCGCAGGCGCGGTGGGGCCCTCCGGCGCCTCGCCGGAGTCGGGGGCGGAGGGCTGGGCGGAGGGCTGCTTCGGGTCCGGCATCGGGTGCGTTTCTTCCCCTTGGGTGCTGCGCTGACACTGCGACGTGTACGCCCGACGCTACCGCCCGGCCATGCCCCCGTCCCTCGGGGGTTGTCCGGTGTGCCGGTATCGTTGCGTGCGGTCGGTCGCTTCGTATGGTTCCCCGTATATCGGGGGCGCGGAGTTTCGTACGATCGCATAAGACGCACCCGCGAGAAAGGGCCTCACATGGCCGCCTCCCGCCTGGTCGTGCTGGTTTCTGGCTCCGGCACCAACCTCCAGGCCCTGCTCGATGCCATCGCGGCGGATCCGGAGGGCTACGGCGCCGAGATCGTGGCCGTCGGGGCGGACCGCCCCGGCATCGCCGGTCTCGAGCGCGCCGAGCGGGCCGGGATCCCCACCTTCGTGTGTGCGGTCAAGGACCACGCCTCGCGGGAGGAGTGGGATGCGGCGCTGGCCGCCGCGACCGCGCAGTACGAGCCCGACCTCGTCGTCTCCGCCGGGTTCATGAAGATCGTGGGGAAGGAGTTCCTCGCGGCCTTCGGCGGGCGGTTCGTCAACACGCACCCCGCCCTGCTGCCCGCCTTCCCCGGTGCGCACGGTGTGCGGGACGCGCTGGCGTACGGGGTGCGGGTGACGGGCTGCACCGTCCACTTCGTGGACGACGGCGTGGACACCGGACCGATCATCGCCCAGGGTGTGGTCGAGGTCCGGGACGAGGACGACGAAGCCGCGCTGCATGAGCGCATCAAGGAAGTCGAGCGCACCCTGCTCGTCGATGTCGTGGGGCGTCTGGCCCGCAACGGCTACCGCATCGAGGGACGAAAGGTAACGATCCAGTGACCGCCGAAGGTACGAAGCGGCCCATCCGCCGCGCTCTGGTCAGCGTGTACGACAAGACCGGGCTGGAGGAGCTGGCCCAGGGGCTGCACGAGGCGGGCGTCACGCTGGTGTCGACGGGGTCGACCGCGTCGAAGATTGCCGCCGCGGGCGTGCCCGTCACCAAGGTGGAGGAGCTGACCGGCTTCCCCGAGTGCCTGGACGGCCGCGTGAAGACGCTGCACCCGCGGGTGCACGCCGGGATCCTCGCCGACCTGCGGCTGGAGAGCCACCGGGCGCAGCTCGGTGAGCTGGGCGTGGAGCCCTTCGACCTCGTCGTCGTGAACCTGTACCCGTTCCGGGAGACCGTCGCCTCCGGCGCGTCGGAGGACGAGTGCGTCGAGCAGATCGACATCGGCGGGCCGTCGATGGTGCGGGCCGCCGCGAAGAACCACCCGTCGGTGGCCGTGGTGGTCAGCCCCGAGCGGTACGGCGACGTGCTCGAGGCCGTGAAGGCCGGCGGGTTCGAGCTGGGTGCGCGCAAGCGTCTGGCGGCCGAGGCGTTCCAGCACACCGCGGCGTACGACGTCGCGGTGGCCTCCTGGTTCACGAACGCCTACGCCCCGGAGGAGGGCGCGGTGCTGCCCGAGTTCCTCGCGGGTGCGTGGGAGCGGAAGGCGACCCTGCGCTACGGCGAGAACCCGCACCAGGCGGCGGCCCTCTACTCGGACGGGCAGCCGGGCGGGCTCGCGAACGCCGAGCAGCTGCACGGCAAGGAGATGTCCTTCAACAACTACGTGGACACGGAGGCCGCGCGGCGGGCCGCCTACGACCACGACGAGCCGTGCGTGGCGATCATCAAGCACGCCAACCCGTGCGGCATCGCGGTGGGTGCGGACGTGGCCGAGGCGCACCGCAAGGCGCACGCCTGCGACCCGCTGTCCGCGTTCGGCGGCGTCATCGCCGTCAACCGGCCCGTGACGGTGGAGCTGGCCGAGCAGGTCGCGGAGATCTTCACCGAGGTCATCGCCGCCCCCGGGTACGAGCCGGGCGCGGTGGAGGTGCTCGCCAAGAAGAAGAACATCCGCGTGCTGAAGGTGGACGGCGACGCCCGTCCGGTCGGCGACCTGCGGCCCGTGTCGGGCGGCGTGCTGCTGCAGCAGGGCGACGTCTTCCAGGCCGAGGGCGACGACCCGGCGAACTGGACGCTGGCCACGGGCGAGGCCCTGTCGGAGGGCGAGCTGGCGGAGCTGGCGTTCGCGTGGAGGGCCTGCCGGGCCGTCAAGTCCAACGCGATCCTGCTCGCCAAGGACGGCGGCTCGGTCGGCGTCGGCATGGGCCAGGTCAACCGGGTGGACTCGGCGAAGCTCGCGGTCGAGCGGGCCGGTGCGGAGCGCGCGCAGGGCTCGTACGCGGCCTCGGACGCCTTCTTCCCGTTCCCGGACGGGCTGGAGATCCTGACGGCGGCCGGCATCAAGGCCGTGGTCCAGCCGGGTGGCTCGGTGCGGGACGAGCAGGTCGTCGAGGCGGCGAAGAAGGCCGGCGTGACCATGTACTTCACGGGGACCCGGCACTTCTTCCACTGATCCCCGCTTCCGGACCCGGCCGTGCGCCGGGTTCGCAGACGGCGAAGGCCGCCGCCCGCTGGTGCGGGTGGCGGCCTTCGCCGTCGGTGTTACTTGACCTTGACGACCAGGGTGCCGGCGGCACGGTCGTGCCAGCCCTGCAGCTTGCCCGAGTTGTCGAAGAAGGGGGAGAGGTAGACCAGGACGGCACCGATGTAGCAGAGGAAGGCGCCGACGATCGGGATGATCCAGCGGATGAAGCCGCCGCCCAGGCCCGGGTTCTGACCGGTGTTCTCCTTGACGACCTTCAGGCCCAGGGCCATCTTGCCGACGGTGGCACCGAGCAGGGAGATCATCAGCCACTCGTAGAGCAGCGTGACCAGGAAGAACAGCAGCATGACGCCCAGGAAGGTCATGATGATGCCGCCGGCCGCCTCGTTGGCGTCGTTCACGCAGTCGGCGTACTCCTGGCTGCCGAACTGCATGCCGGAGCAGTCGTCGATGGACTTCGAGGCGCCGAAGACGCCCGCGAGGCCGATCGCGCTGAAGATGAAGTAGAGGATGCCGATGGCCACGCCGTCGATCAGACGGGCGCCGAGGCGGCGGCCCATCGTCGCGACCTGGACGGTGCCGAGGCCGGCCACGTTGATGTAGCCGTTGTTCGCCTGAAGGGTGCCGGGGGCCTGCGGAGGCACGCCACCGTACGGCGGCTGGCCCGGCGCCGGGTAGCCGTAGCCACCCTGCGGCGGGACGCCCTGCGGGGCCTGCTGCGGGTAGCCGTAGCCGGGCTGGCCCTGCGGCTGCTGGGGCTGCTGCCCGTACGGGTTGTTCGGGTCGCCGAAGCTCATGTCGGGGTGTTCCTCCGTATGGAAGTGCGGGGACGCGCGACCGCGCACGGAGGAACCTGCGAACTGAGCGGTCGGCCCCCCCGGCACTGCCCGCGGCACTACTATCCGGCCATCGTGGTGGGCCCGGCTCGCTCTTGTCCAGTCGGTTGCACGTCGGTTGCGGGCTCGTTGTGCACCTGCAACCTCATGTGCGGTCGTTCGGGTCGACGGTGCGACGTGTTCGAACTCCGGGCGCGGACGGAAGTGGAACCGGGCACCCCGATCCGCGAGGATGGGGCCATGACCGCCCAGATTCTCGACGGCAAGGCCACCGCAGCCGCCGTCAAGTCCGAACTGGCCGCCCGCGTGGCGGCGCTCAAGGAGCGGGGCGTCACGCCCGGCCTGGGAACCCTGCTGGTCGGCGACGACCCCGGCAGCCGCTGGTACGTCAACGGCAAGCACCGGGACTGCGCCGAGGTCGGCATCGCCTCGATCCAGCGCGAACTGCCCGGCACCGCCACGCAGGAGGACATCGAGGCGGTCGTCCGCGAGCTCAACGAGGACCCCGCGTGCACGGGTTACATCGTGCAACTCCCGCTCCCCAAGGGCATCGACACCAACCGCGTCCTGGAGCTGATGGATCCGGCCAAGGACGCGGACGGCCTGCACCCCACCAACCTCGGCCGGCTCGTCCTCAACGAGCCCGGCCCGCTGCCGTGCACCCCGTACGGCATCGTCCACCTGCTGCGCCACCACGGCGTGGAGCTGGACGGCGCGCACGTCACGGTCGTCGGGCGCGGTGTGACGGTGGGGCGCTCGATCGGCCTGCTGCTGACGCGCAGGTCGGAGAACGCGACCGTGACCCTGTGCCACACGGGCACCCGCGACCTGTCCGCGCAGCTGCGCCGGGCGGACGTCGTCGTGGCCGCCGCGGGCGTGCCGCACCTGGTCAAGCCGGAGGACGTCAAGCCCGGCGCGGCGGTCCTCGACGTCGGCGTGAGCCGCGACGAGAACGGCAAGATCGTGGGCGACGTCCACCCGGGTGTGGCGGAGGTGGCCGGCTGGCTGTCCCCGAACCCGGGCGGCGTGGGCCCGATGACCCGGGCGCAGCTGCTGGTCAACGTGGTGGAGGCGGCCGAGCGGGCCGCGGACGCCGGCGGGGCCGTACGGGCCGCCGGCGACGCGGTGGTGGCCGAGCGGGCGGCGGAGGAGCGGGCCGAGGCGGAGCCCGGTGTCGGCTGAGCGCACGGCCGGGGCGCCGGTCGACGCCTCGCGGGAGGATGCGGACGGCTCCGGGGTCGATAATGCGTTCGTGAACGGTTCTCCGAACGGTTCCCCGCAGGGGTCGGAAGACCCGGCGCAGCCCGCCTCGCGGCGGTTCCCACGGGTCACGCGGGACACCGCCCGGCCCGAGGGCGGCGGCCGGGCCGCCCCCGGGGACGCCCCCGCGCCGGCCCGGCAGTGGCCGATGCTCGCCGTGCTCTCGGCCACCGCGGCCGGGCTGCTGCTCACCGCGCTCGACTACTTCCGGGCGGGCTGCCTGGTGATCGGCGTGGCGCTGGTCGTGGCGGCCGTGCTGCGGCGGGTCGTGCCCTCGGTCGGCATGCTGGCGGTGCGCTCCCGGTTCACGGACATGGTCACGTACGGGCTCCTGGGCGTGGCGATCATCCTGCTGGCGCTCGTCGTGGAGCCCCATCCGCTGCTGAAGGTGCCCTTCCTGGAGGACGCCGTGCGGTTCACGGTTCGCTGACCGGAACGACCGTCGGATCTTCTGATCGACGGTGGAACGTACGCCATTCCTTCGAACCCCCGACCCGTGTGCGACGCACCACACGGGGTCGGGGGTTAGTGCCGTTCCGGGTCGGATAGCCTGACCGCGGATGTCTCTTCACATCAAGATTCAGGGAAGCGGCGTCCTCCAGCACCCGGGGCACCCAGGCCCCATCGCCAGCTGTCTAACGGAGAAGGCCATGACCCGCACTCCCGTGAATGTCACCGTCACCGGCGCCGCCGGCCAGATCGGCTACGCGCTGCTCTTCCGCATCGCCTCCGGTCACCTGCTCGGCGCGGACGTGCCGGTCAAGCTCCGCCTCCTCGAGATCCCGCAGGGCATGAAGGCCGCCGAGGGCACCGCCATGGAGCTCGACGACTGCGCCTTCCCGCTGCTCAAGGGCATCGACATCTTCGACGACCCGAACAAGGGCTTCGAGGGCTCCAACGTCGCGCTGCTCGTCGGCGCCCGTCCGCGCACCGCGGGCATGGAGCGCGGCGACCTGCTCTCCGCCAACGGCGGCATCTTCAAGCCGCAGGGCAAGGCCATCAACGACCACGCCGCGGACGACATCAAGGTCCTGGTCGTCGGCAACCCGGCCAACACCAACGCCCTGATCGCCCAGTCCGCCGCCCCGGACGTCCCGGCCGAGCGCTTCACCGCGATGACCCGCCTGGACCACAACCGCGCGATGACGCAGCTGGCCCAGAAGACCGGTGTCGACGTCACCGACATCAAGCGCCTGACCATCTGGGGCAACCACTCCGCGACCCAGTACCCGGACATCTTCCACGCGGAGATCGCCGGCAAGAACGCCGCCGAGGTCGTGAACGACGAGGCGTGGCTGGCCGACACCTTCATCCCGACCGTCGCCAAGCGCGGCGCCGCGATCATCGAGGCCCGTGGCGCCTCCTCGGCCGCCTCGGCCGCCAACGCCGCGATCGACCACGTCTACACCTGGGTCAACGGCACCGCCGCGGGCGACTGGGCCTCCATGGGCATCCCGTCGGACGGCTCGTACGGCGTTCCGGAGGGCCTGATCTCCTCCTTCCCCGTCACCTGCAAGGACGGCAAGTACGAGATCGTCCAGGGCCTGGACATCAACGAGTTCTCCCGCAAGCGCATCGACGCCTCCGTCAAGGAGCTGGCGGAGGAGCGCGACGCGGTCCGCGAGCTCGGCCTGATCTGACGTTCCGGGCACCGGTCCTGACCGGTGTGTCGAACGCGCTGAGCGCCCCGGCAAACCCTGCCGGGGCGCTTTGGCGTGTTTGCAGCTGTGGCCTTCACCCGGCCGAACCTAGAGTGCGACGAGTGACTCAGACCACAGTTCCGCCGCAGCCCCCGGGCCCGCCCCCGCAGGGCCGGCCGGCCGGTCGGAGGCCGGTCGCCCCGTGGGCCAGCGAGGCCGGTCGTTCCTTGTGCGCGGGGGTCTACCTCGACCCCGTCTTCCGGCACCAGGTGATCGACGAGCTCTACGTGCACGAGGAGCGGGTCGTCGCTCCCAGCTACGGCGTGGACGCCGCCCGGGTCCTCGCCCACGCCCTGCGCGCCAGACGCAGCGAACTCGGCTGGGCCGTCGGCGTCCTGCTCACCTGGCTGCTGGCCTGGAAGCTGACCGCCGGACTGTTCGTGTGGGACCTGCTGCTGCCCTGCCTCCTGCTCAGCCTGGCGGCCGGCATCGCCAAGCCGCGCAAGGGCCCGGCGGGCACGCGCGTCCTCGCGGCCGTGGTGCGGTTCTACGGCCGGCTGCTGCTCGTCCTCGCTCTGGTCGGGCAGGTCGTCAGCATCTGGGTGCGGGGCCACCGCGAGCGCCAGGACAACGGCGTCCTGCGCACCTTCTGGGACGTGTCGTCGTTCGTGGACGTCCAGGAGCGGCTGATGTCCGAGCAGTGGCGGTTCGAGTTCTTCCGGGACATCGACGGCAGCGGGCTGCAGTCCGGTTGGGGCGTGCTGCTCTTCTTCACCGTGCTCGCCCTCCTGGCCGGGCTGCAGCGCGGCCAGTTCGCCCGGATGATGGCCGCCGAGCTGTCCCCGCAGAAGTACCCCGACCCCAAGAACGACCCGGCGGAGAAGGCCGCGGGCCTGCGGTTCGCCAAGGTGCAGCGGTGGATCCGCAACGAGCAGTTCTCGGCGGTGGTCCTGTACGGGACCGCGAAGCCGTTCTGCGGCGCCGGGCTGCCGTTCAAGGTGTGGAACCTCTCGGTCGAGCTGCGGCCCCGGACGGACCTGGAGGACCGCGAGCCCGCCCCGCTCGACAACGAGCGCGTCCTCGAGCACGTGGTGCCGCTCGTGGAGGCCCTGCGGGTCCCCTCGCCCCGGCGCCGTCCCCAGGCGGCCGCCACGGTCCTGGACCGGTTGCGCGAGCTGGTGGTGGACGAGTGCGTCTTCCTGCCGGTGGCCGGCCTTCGCGACCGCTACGAAGTGCCCTGCGAGCCGGACGACTTCCAGGAGCACCGCACCGCGGCCATCGAGGAGGGCGGCGAGAAGCGCCGGCACTTCCTGCGCATCCGCGTGGGCGGCTGGGACGAGGACGTGGTCGTCACCGTCTTCGTGCGCGTCCACACGCAGGGCGGGATGCTGATGCTGGAGGTCGCCCCGCACGTGCTCATGCCGGTGCGCGAGGCGTACCGGGAGGCGGACGGCATCGCCCAGCGCTACCGGAACAACAGCCGCTTCGGCAAGGTCGTCTGGGCCGTGGGGCATGCGCCGCGCTCGCTCACCACGTCCGTGGCCACCCTCGGGCGTGGCGTGGTGAGCCTGTGGCAGGTGCTGACGGCCGGCCACGGCGGCGCACGTCCGGAGGGCCCCAGGCAGGCGGTCCGGGAACTGGCCACCGACCTTGACTCGTCGCTGTTCCAGGACATGGACGTGGTGCGCTACCTCAAGACGATCGAGGACCGCGTGACGGGCGGGGTCAAGGTGGCGCTGCACGAAGCGGGTTGGCAAACGGGCGAGTTCGAGCAGAAGATCGTGAACGTGGGCTCGGGCGCCACCTACGTCGGAGAGGTGCACGACAGCGCCGTGAACTTCGGCGAGCAGGGCAGCGCCACGGTCGAGAACAAGAACAAGGGCAAGCCCAAGAGGAGCAGCGGTGGCAAGCAGTGACGAGCGGGGGTCGTACCGGATCGGCTCGATCTCCGGCAGTGCCGTCAACTTCGGGCAGGGCGGTACGGCCCACAACACCAACAACTACGGCGCGGTGCCCGGCCAGGACCCGGCCCACGCCGAGCTGCTGCGGCTGGTGCGCGAGCTCCGGGAGGACCTCGGGCGGGTGCGCGCGAGCGAGCAGACCAGGGTGCTCGACGGGGAACTGGCCGGGGCGCAGGAGGAGCTGGAGTCCGCGGGCGAGGCGGGGCCGGGCCGGCTGGCCCGGCTGCGGGACGCGCTGACGCAGGCGGCGCCCGTGGTGGACGTACTGGCCTCGGGTGCGGCGGTGGCCGCGTCCGTCGCGCAGCTGCTGGGGGGCTGAGGCATGGCCGACGGTCCCCGTTGGAACCCGCAGACCCAGACCTGGGAGTTCGGTCCGGCGGACCTCCAGGCCCCGGACTCCGTGTCGCACGCCCCGGCGTCCGACCCCGGCGCCGACCCCGGTGCCGGGGCCGAGGGCGCGCCCGCGGGCCCGGCCGCGCCGCAGCCCGCGTACGACCCGCTGCGCGGGTGGCCGGGGTCCTCCGCAGCGGCCGCCGGGACCCCGGCGGGGCCGCCGCCCGCCGCGGGCGCGCCGGTCGGCGCCGCCCCGGTCGCGGGACCGGGGACCGCCCCGGCCGGGCCGGGTGGCCCGTACCCCGGTGCGCCCGGTGCGCCGTACCCGGCCGCGCCGTACCAGGGCGTGGACTGCGTGCTGCCCGCGCCGCCGCCGTTGCCGCCCCGGCCGCAGGCGCCGGCGCGCTCGGGCTGGCTCTCGCCGCTCACCGTCGGCGTGGCGGTGGCCGCTCTCGTGGCCGGGGCCGCGGCCGTCTGGTTCGTCCAGCGCGTCGGCGACGCCCCGCCGCAGGCCCGGGCGACGGCCCCGGTGACCCCGACGGACGGGGCGAACGGCGACGGGAGCCGCAGCCCCTCGGCCCCGGCCACCGACCCGGCCTCCGCCTCCCCGTCGCCCTCCGCGTCCGGCGTGCCGACGGGCTTCCGGGAGGTCCGGGACGCGGCGGGGTTCACGACCGTGGTCCCCGAGGACTGGCAGCGCTCGCAGGAGGCCACCGGGGTGTTCTACCGGTCCGCGGACCGCGCCTGGCTGCTCCAGGTCTTCACGGTCGAGGAGGCCGGCCTGTCCCCGCTGGACGCCGTGCGCGGCGCCTCGCAGAGCCTCTCCGGCAAGCCGGGCTACCGCGAGGAGCGCACCCGGGAGTACGGCGACGGCTCGGCCGACCTCGTGTACGCGTACGACAACGCGGAGTCGGGCGGCCGCCGCAAGGGCATCGAGCGGGTCTTCGTGGCCTCCGACGGCAAGAAGTACGCCGTCCTCGTCGCCGGTCCCGAGACCGACTGGCCCCGTCAGGCGCAGACCGAGACCGCGGTGGTGGACGCCTTCCGGGCCACTTCCTGAGGGCCGCTCAGGCCGTCTCGGGGGGCTCGCCGAAGCGGGCCAGGGCCAGGGCCCCGGCGACGGCCACGGTGAAGCCCAGGACGGCGAGCCAGGCCAGCCCCGCCCGGGGCTCGTCGCCCAGGCAGACGATCCCGACCACCGAGGGGCCGATGGTCTCGCCGAGCACCAGTCCGGCGGTGGCGGCGGTCACCGAGCCCTGCTGGAGCGCCGAGGTGAGCAGCAGGAACCCCGCCGCCCCGCCGAGCAGGAGGGCGTAGAAGGCGGGGTTCGTGAGGGCGGCGGGGGAGACGTCGTCGATGAGCCGGACCGCGACCTCGACCACGCCGAAGCCGGTGCCCGAGGCCAGGCCCAGCACCAGCGAGCGGGACCGGCCCGGCAGCCGTCCGGCCGCCGCGCCGAGCAGCAGGACCGCGACGGCCGTGCCCAGCAGCGCCCACTTCAGGGCGTCCGAGCCGGGCCGGTCGCCCTCGGGCCCCGAGGCGAGTCCGATCATCGCCAGCCCCGCGCAGACCGCGGCCACCGCGGCCCATTCGGTCCGGGTCAGCCGTACCCGCATCAGCCGGGCGGCGACCACGGCCGTGACGGCCAGGCTGGAGGCGAGGGCCGCGCTGACGGCGTAGATGGGCACGGAGAGCAGCGCGACGATCTGGAGGACGAAGCCCAGGCCGTCCAGCCCGAGCCCGGCCGCGTAGCGCCACTGCCGCACCGCGCGCACGAACAGGGCGGGGTCGACGCCGGAGCCGGTGCCGGGGGCGGTGGCGCGGGTGGCGACGGCCTGGAGGACGGAGGCCGTGCCGTAACAGACCGCGGAGGCGAGGGCACAGATCATCCCGAGCAGCACGAAAGGGACTCTAGTCCAGCGGGGCCCGCCGTCGTCCGTACCGGACTCGTCCCGGCCGCGTATCGGATGCGTACCACCCTGCCCGGCCGGATTCCGCCCCTCTTGCGGCTGGTTCTACGCTGTAGGGAACGCATAAACGCTTCACAGGGGGGACCCCGCAATGGAACAGCGCACCGGCAGGCGCCTGCGCTCCGGCGCCGTCGTGCTCGGCGGCATGGGCCTGCTCGCGGCCACGCTCGTGGCCTGCGGCTCGGACCCGGACAAGCGGTGCGCCGACCGCGTCACGCTGGAGAAGCTGCCCACCTCCGACTGCAAGAGCGGGGGCCGCGGCTCGTACTACTACGGCGGCAGCGTAGGCAAGGGCGGCAAGCTCTCCGGCGGCAGCTTCGACAAGTCGGCCGTCTCGCGCGGCGGCTTCGGCAAGTCGAGCGGCGGCAAGTCCGGCGGCGGCAAGTCCAGCGGCGGCTGAGGCGGACCGTGCAGCGCCACCGCATCGATCCCCGCCCCGACTGGCAGCGCACCGTCGAGGAGCAGGGCCTGGTCTACCCGCTCACCCGCCATCCCGACGGCTCCCTGCGCCCCTACTGGGACGAGAGCGCGTACTACTCCTTCGGCCTGCCCGAGGTCGAGGCGCTGGAGGAGACGGTCGAGGAACTCCACGCCATGTGTCTGGCCGCGGCCGGCCACATCGTGGAGCAGAACCGTTTCGCCGATCTGGGGGTCACCGACCCCCGGCTCGCCGGGCTCATCGCCGAGTCCTGGCGCCGCCGGGCCGAACTGCCCTCTCTGTACGGCCGGTTCGACCTGCGGTACGACGGCACGGGCCCCGCGCTCATGCTGGAGTACAACGCGGACACCCCCACCTCCCTGGTGGAGGCGGCCAGCCCCCAGTGGTTCTGGATGGAGGACCGCTTCCCGGGCGCGGACCAGTGGAACTCCCTGCACGAGCGGCTCGTCGCGGCCTGGCGCCGGCAGGCGCCGCTGCTGCCGCCCGGCCCGGTGCACTTCGCCCACTCCGAGAGCGACGAGCTCGGCGAGGACCTGATGACGGTCGCGTACCTGCGCGAGACCGCCGAGCAGGCCGGCCTGGAGACCGAGGCGCTGGCCGTGGAGCGGATCGGCTGGGACGCGCTGGCCGGCCGGTTCGTGGACGAGCGGATGAAGTTCATCCGCAGCTGCTTCAAGCTCTACCCGTGGGAGTGGCTGGCGAGCGACGACTTCGGCCCGTACGTCCTCGACACCCTCGACAACGGCGGCGGCTCCGGCTCGACCTGCTGGATCGAGCCGGCGTGGAAGATGCTGCTGTCCAACAAGGCGCTGCTGGCGGTCCTGTGGGAGCTCTACCCGGGCCACCCGAACCTGCTCCCGGCCTACCTCGACGGCCCCCGCGAGCTGGCCGGCCCGGACGGCCCGGGCTACGTGGCCAAGCCGCTGCTCGGCCGCGAGGGCGCCGGGGTCACGGTGCACGGACCCGGCCCGGGCGGTGCCCCGTTCGTACCGGACCCGGAGGAGACGTACTGCTTCCAGGCCCTCGCGCCGCTGCCGGACTTCGACGGCAACCGCACCGTGCTCGGCGCGTGGGTGGTCGACGGCGAGTCGGCCGGCCTCGGCATCCGGGAGTCGGCGGGACTGGTCACGGACGAGTACGCGCGCTTCCTGCCGCACGTCATCCGCTGACGGCGCGCCGGCCCGCACCCCGGGTGCGGGCCGGCGCCGTGCCGCGGGCCCGGTGCGGGCCGGCGCCGCGCCGGGCCCGCGTCCTACGCGTCCAGGACGGCCCGGAGCTGGTCCAGCCCCCAGTCCAGGTCCTCCTTGGAGATGACCAGCGGGGGCGCGATGCGGATGGTCGCGCCGTGCGTGTCCTTCACCAGCACGCCCCGCTCCATGAGGCGTTCCGACACGTCCCGGCCCGTCCCGTGCCCGGGGGCGATGTCCACGCCGGCCCACAGGCCGCGCCCGCGGACCGCGGTCACCGCCCCGCCGCCCACCAGCAGCCCCAGCTCGCGGTGCAGGTGGTCGCCGAGCTCGGCGGCCCGCTGCTGGTACTCGCCGGTCCGCAGCATCGCGACGACCTCCAGGCCCACCGCGCAGGCCAGCGGGTTGCCGCCGAAGGTCGAGCCGTGCTCCCCGGGCTTGAAGACCCCGAGCACGTCCCGGTCGGCGACCACCGCCGAGACCGGCACGACACCGCCGCCCAGCGCCTTGCCGAGGACGTACACGTCCGGGACCACGCCCTCGTGCTCGCAGGCGAACGTCCGGCCGGTGCGGCCGAGTCCGGACTGGATCTCGTCCGCCATGAACAGCACGTTCTTGCGACGGGTCAGCTCCCGGACGCCGGCGAGGTAGCCGGGCGGCGGGACCAGTACGCCGGCCTCGCCCTGGATGGGTTCGATGAGCACGGCCACGGTGTGCGCGGTGACCGCCGCCTCCATCGCGGTCAGGTCGCCGTAGGGGACGATCTCGAAGCCGGGGGTGTACGGGCCGTAGTGGTCGCGGGCCTCGTGGTCGGTGGAGAAGCTGACGATGGTGGTGGTGCGGCCGTGGAAGTTGTTCGCCGCCACGACGATCTTGGCGTGGCCGTCCGGCACGCCCTTGACCTCGTAACCCCACTTGCGGGCGGTCTTCACGGCCGTCTCGACCGCCTCCGCCCCGGTGTTCATCGGCAGGACCATGTCCTTGCCGCACAGCGCGGCGAGCTGCGTGCAGAAGTCGGCGAAGCGGTCGTGGTGGAAGGCCCGCGAGGTCAGCGTGACGCGCTCCAGCTGCGCCTTCGCCGCGTCGAGCAGGCGCCGGTTGCCGTGGCCGAAGTTGAGCGCGGAGTAGCCCGCGAGCATGTCGAGGTACCGGCGGCCCTCGACGTCTGTCATCCACGCGCCCTCGGCGGAGGCCACCACCACGGGCAGCGGGTGGTAGTTGTGCGCGCTGTGGGCCTCGGCGGAGCGGATGGCGTCTGACGTGTTCGACACGGGGTCTCCGTTCGTGCTGCGGGCGAGGATCGAGGGGCGGGGGTGGCGCCCCAACTCCTATCGTCGCTCGGATCCTGGACGCGGAAACCTTCCGGCACGGCGCGCTCGGTATGGTGTCCGTACGCACGGCGACTGGCGTACGGAGAACGAACTCCGGGGGAGCCGTGCGCGTACGACCGCACCAGCGGGCCGCTCGCCTGGGCCGCCGCGGGGACGAACCGCCATCGACCCCACGACGAGGAGCTCCCCATGAGCCCGCGCGACGCCCGCCACCCCGCCCTCTCCGCGATCGACCCGGACCTCGCCGCCCTGATCGGCGCCGAGGAGACGCTCCAGGCGGAGACCCTGCGGCTGATCCCGAGCGAGAACTACGTGTCCGCGGCCGTGCTGGAGGCCTCCGGCACCGTGCTGCAGAACAAGTACAGCGAGGGCTACCCCGGCCGCCGCTACTACGAGGGCCAGCAGAACATCGACCGCATCGAGGCGCTGGCCGTCGAGCGGGCCAGGGCGCTCTTCGGGGTGGACCACGCGAACGTCCAGCCGTACTCCGGCTCGCCCGCCAACCTGGCCGTCTACCTGGCCTTCGCCCGGCCGGGGGACACCGTCATGGGCATGGCACTGCCGATGGGCGGCCACCTCACGCACGGCTGGGGCGTCTCGGCGACCGGCTCCTGGTTCCGGGGCGTGCAGTACGGCGTGCGCGCCGACACCGGGCTGATCGACTACGACGAGGTCCGCGAGACCGCGCTCAGGGAGCGCCCGAAGGTGATCTTCTGCGGTGGTACGGCGCTGCCGCGGACCATCGACTTCGCGGCGTTCTCGGAGATCGCGAAGGAGGCCGGGGCCGTCCTGGTCGCCGACATCGCGCACATCGCCGGCCTGGTCGCGGGCGGGGCGCACCCCTCGCCGGTCCCGCACGTCGACGTGGTCTCCACCACCACGCACAAGACGCTGCGCGGCCCGCGCGGCGCGATGCTGATGTGCCGCGAGGAGCACGCCAAGGCCATCGACAAGGCGGTCTTCCCCGGCCTCCAGGGCGGCCCGCACAACCAGACCACGGCGGGCATCGCGGTGGCGCTGCGGGAGGCGGCGGAGGTCTCCTTCGCCTCGTACGCCCACGCCGTCGTGGCCAATGCCAAGGCGCTGGCCGAGGCGCTGCTGGCGCGGGGCTTCGACCTGGTGTCGGGCGGCACGGACAACCACCTGGTCCTGATGGACCTGACCTCCCGGGAGGTCCCGGGCAAGGTGGCGGCGAAGGCGCTGGACCGGGCGGGGATCGTCGTGAACTACAACACGGTGCCGTACGACCCCCGCAAGCCCTTCGACCCGTCCGGCATCCGCATCGGTACGCCGGCCCTCACCTCGCGCGGCCTCGCACCCGACCACATGCCCGCCGTCGCCGCCTGGATCGACCGCGGTGTCGCCGCGGCGGCCTCCGGCGACGAGGCGGCCCTCGCGGTCATCCGCAAGGAGGTCGCCGAGCTGCTGACCGCCTACCCGGCCCCGGGCCTGCCGGTCGCCTGACGGGGCTCCGCCCCGACCCCGCGCCCGCGTACCGGCGGGGCTGCAAGTCCAGCCCCGCCGGTACGTGAGGCGGACCCACCGCGGCCGGGAGACGCCGCCGCACCTGAGAGAATGGCCCCATGGCCACTCGTCCTCGCGCGCTCTCCGGTATCCAGCCGACCTCGGGTTCGTTCCACCTCGGGAACTACCTCGGTGCCATCCGCCAGTACGTCGCCCTCCAGGAAACGCACGACGCGTTCTACATGGTCGTCGACCTGCACGCGATCACCGTCCCGCAGGACCCCGCCGCGCTCCGGGAGAACACCCGCCTGTCCGTCGCGCAGCTGCTGGCGGCCGGCCTCGACCCGGACCGCTGCACCCTCTTCGTCCAGAGCCACGTGCCCGAGCACGCGCAGCTCGGCTGGGTCATGAACTGCCTCACCGGCTTCGGCGAGGCCGGCCGGATGACCCAGTTCAAGGACAAGTCCGCCAAGCAGGGCGCCGGCAACACCACGGTCGGCCTCTTCACGTACCCGATCCTCCAGGTCGCCGACATCCTCCTCTACCAGGCGGACGCCGTCCCGGTCGGCGAGGACCAGCGCCAGCACATCGAGCTCACCCGCGACCTCGCCGAGCGCTTCAACCAGCGCTACGGCCAGACCTTCACCATCCCGGCCGCGCACATCGTCAAGGAGGTCGCCAAGATCTACGACCTCCAGGACCCGACGGCCAAGATGAGCAAGTCCACCGCCAACCCCAAGGGCCTGGTCAACCTCCTCGACGAGCCCAGGACCACCGCGAAGAAGATCAAGAGCGCGGTCACCGACACCGACACCGTGATCCGCTTCGACCCCGAGGCCAAGCCGGGCGTCAGCAACCTGCTGACCATCCAGTCCGTGCTCACCTCCACCCCGGTCGCCGAGCTCGAAGAGAAGTACGAGGGCAAGGGGTACGGCGCGCTGAAGACGGACCTGGCCGAAATCGTGGTCGACTTCGTCACGCCCTTCCGGGAGCGCACGCAGGAGTACCTCGACGACCCGGAGACGCTGGACAACATCCTGGCCAAGGGCGCGGAGAAGGCCCGCGCGGTCGCCGCCGAGACCCTGGCCCAGGCCTACGACCGGCTCGGTTTCCTGCCCGCGAAGCACTGAGGGAACACCGGTCCGGCCGGATGTCACAGGTCCGGGACGGCAGTGGGACAGCACTGTCGACCTGGGCCCCTGGCCGTTTCGGGGGTGCTGGCCCCACACTGGGACCGGCACCATCCCGCACCACAGGCCACGCACAGCAGACGATCACGGAGGAGAACACGTGGGGACCGTAACGCTCGGCGTTTCGATCGCGGTCCCGGAGCCGTACGGCAGCCTGCTCCAGCAGCGGCGCGCCGGCTTCGGGGACGCCGCCGCGCACGGCATCCCCACGCACGTGACCCTCGTCCCGCCCACCGAGGTGGCGGCGGACCGGCTGCCGGAGATCCGCGCCCACCTCACCGAGGTCGCGGCGGCCGGCCGGCCGTTCGTGATGCGGCTCGCGGGCACCGGCACCTTCCGCCCGCTCTCGCCGGTGGTCTACGTCAAGGTCGTCGAGGGCGGCGAGGCCTGCGCCCGGCTCCAGGGCCAGGTCCGCGACCCCGACGGGCCGCTGCTGCGAGAGCTGGCGTTCCCCTACCACCCGCACGTGACCGTCGCCCACAACATCTCCGAAGAGGCGATGGACCGGGCGTACGAGGAGCTCGCCGACTTCGAGGCGGAGTGGCTGTCCACCGGCTTCGCCCTCTACGAGCAGGGCTCGGACGGGGTCTGGCGCAAGCTGCGCGAGTACCCTTTCGGCGTCGCGGCGGCCGGGGTCCCGGCCCAGCTGCCCCGGGACGCTCACCGGGACGAGCCGACGCTCCAGGCGTAACCGCGGATCCTGCGGGCGCGGAAGCGGAGGGTCCGTAGGACGACGTCGTGGAACGGGTGCGTGCGGTCGGGGCGCATCATGGCCCCGACCGTAGCGGCCGAACATGACGATTCCGGTGATTTCTTTCGACGGGCCGGTGATGATCGTCCACACGTTTGCGGACGATCCGTACCGGTCCTGACGGCTTTCCCGCAGCGCCGCCCCTACGGTGAGGGCCATGGACTGGCTGAAGAACCTCCCGGTGATCGGCCCGGTTGTGGTCCGCCTCGTGCGGACCCACGCCTGGCGTTCGTACGAGCGGCTCGACCGGGTGCACTGGACCCGGCTCGCGGCCGCGATCACCTTCATCAGCTTCCTCGCGCTCTTCCCCCTGATCACCCTGGCGGCGGCCGTCGGCGCCGCCCTGCTCTCCCGCGGCCAGCTGGACCAGCTGGAGGCCAAGCTGACCGAGCAGGTCCCCGGCATCTCCGACCAGCTGGACATCGAGGGCCTGGTGCAGAACGCCGGCACCGTCGGGGTCGTCTCCGCCCTGCTGCTGCTCGTCACCGGTGTCGGGTGGGTGGGCTCGATGCGGGACTGCCTGCGCGCGGTCTGGGACAAGGACGACGAGGACGAGGGCAACCCGATCGTCCGCAAGGGCAAGGACGTCCTGGTGCTGCTGGGCCTGGGCGGCGTGGTCCTGGCCTCCGCCGCCGCCTCCGTCTTCGGCTCCAGCGCGGTGGGCCGCACGGCCGACTGGATCGGGCTCCCGCGCGGCGGCGCGGGCGGGGTGCTGCTGCGCGTCGCCGGGTTCCTGGTCGCCGTGCTGGCCGCCTTCCTCCTGCTGCTGTACCTCCTGACGCTGCTGCCCGGCGTCGATCCCCCGCGCCGGCGGCTGCTGGTGGCGGGCCTCATCGGCGCGGCGGGCTTCGAGCTCCTGAAGCTCCTGCTCAGCAGCTACATCCAGGGGGTGGCGGCCAAGAGCATGTACGGGGCCTTCGGCGTTCCGGTGGCCCTGCTCCTGTGGATCAACCTCAGCGCGAAGCTGCTGCTGTACTGCGCCGCGTGGACCGCGACGGGACCGGAGGAGGGGTCGCAGGAGAAGCCGGAGGAGGGGTCGGCGGCGGGGTCGGATGAGAGGTCGGAGGCGGAGGCCGAGCCGGTGGAGCCCGCCTCCGGACCCGTCAGTCGTGCGCGGCCCGACGGCCCCGACGCCCCTTCGGCCAGCGCCGGTTGACGACGAAACCGCCGCCCGCGATCGCGATGAGCACCCCGCCGGCCACCGCCAGCGCGGTCCCGACCCCGCCCGAGGACTGCTCGGCCGCGGCCTGCTGCTCCTGCTCGTGGCTCTGCGCCGGCGAGCCCAGCGAGGAGGTGTCCGCGCTCTTCGGCGGCACCAGCTCGCCCACCGGCGTGACCTTCCCGGCGGCCGCGAAGCCCCAGTCGAGCAGGGCGGCGGTCTCCTCGTAGACGGCGTTCGCGCCCTCGGCCGGGTTCATCACCGTCACGAGCAGCTTGCGCGCCCCGCGCTGGGCCACGCCCGTGAACGTCGCGCCGGCGTTGGTGGTGTTGCCGTTCTTGACGCCCGCGATGCCCTTGTAGGGGTTCACCCCGTAGGCCCCGGTCATGAGCCGGTTGGTGTTCTGGATGGCGAAGTGCTCGCGCGGCTTGCCGGGCTTCTGCTCGCCGGGGAACTCCGCCTGGGCGGTGGCGCAGTACTCGCGGAAGTCCTTCTTCTGGAGCCCGGAGCGGGCGAACAGGGTCAGGTCGTAGGCGCTGGAGACCTGCCCCGGGGCGTCGTACCCGTCGGGGGAGACCACGTGCGTGTCGAGGGCCTGCAACTCCTCGGCGTGCGCCTGCATGTCGGCGACCGTCTTCTCGACGCCGCCGTTCATCGCGGACAGCACGTGCACGGCGTCGTTCCCGGACCGCAGGAACACCCCGAGCCACAGGTCGTGGACGGTGTAGTCGAGGTCCTCCTTGACGCCGACCAGGCTGGAGCCCGCGCCGACGCCCTCCAGCTCCTCGTCCTTGACCTTGTGCACCTGGTTCTTGGGGAGGGTCGGCAGCACCGTGTCCGCGAAGAGCATCTTCAGCGTGGAGGCCGGGGGCAGCCGCCAGTGCGCGTTGTGCGCGGCCAGCACCTCGCCCGACTCCGCGTCGGCGACGATCCACGACAGCCCGCTCAGGGTGGCGGGCAGGGCGGGCGCGCCCGGGCCCAGCTTGACCTGCGTACCGGGCTTGCCGAGCAGGCTCCCGCCGACGGTGGACATCGAGGCGGGCGGCGCGGGCTGCTTCCTGGCCTTCCCGACCGGGTTCTTGGGGTCCGGCCTGGGGGCGGCGAGGGCCGGGCCGGCGGTCAGGGCGGGCAGCAGCAGCGCGGCGGCGACGGCCGTCACTACGGTCTTCTTTGCAGACACGCAGGTGAACGTACATGCAGTCCGCCGGGAAGCGGAGCCGGGCGGGCCGAACCGCCGCAACGTCTGCCGAGACAGCCCACCCCGGCGCCGCCGTCCTGGGGACGGAGCCGATACTGGCCCCATGAGACTCAGCCGTTCCGCCTCCTGGTTCCTGCTCGCCTTCGGGGTGTGGAGCTGGATCATCTGGACCACTTTCGTCAAGAACCTGTGGAAGGACGGCAGCGGCCTCGCCTTCGACGACGCCGGGGACCCGACCGCCTACTTCTGGGTGCATCTTGCGCTCGCGGTCACTTCCTTTCTCCTGGGGACGGGCGTTGGAGTGATCGGGTTGCGCGGGGTCCGCGCGCTGCGGCGCGAGTCACGGTGACCGTCGTCCTCTTCGCCGCGGTCGCGCTGGCGGTCCTCGGCGTGCTGGTGCTGGTGCACCGGTGGCTGTGGGTCCGGCTGGTCCGTGACACGGCGCTCGCGGGGCGGTGGCGCACGCTCGGTACGGGCGCCCTGGTCGCCCTGCCCCTGCTGACGGTCGGCGCGCTCGTCTCCGGCCGGGCCGGCGCCCCCTTCTGGCGCCAGCAGGCCTTGGCCTGGCCGGGGTACCTCTGGCTGGCCGTCCTCCTGTACCTGTCGCTGGCCCTCCTGGTCGCCGAACCGGTCCGCGCGCTGTGGCTGCGGAGGTCGGCTCCGGCGCCGGCCCCGGCCCCGGCTGCAGCCCCGACTCCGACCCCGCCGGTGGCTGCGGCGGAGCCGGCGCCGGAGCCCCCGTCCGAGCCCCCGTCCGAGCCCGAGCCCGCGCCCGCGCCCGAGCCCGCGCCCGCGCCCGCGCCGGCGCCGGAGCCCGAGCCCGAGCCGGAAGCGGCCCGGGCCGGGGCCGGCCCCACCCGCAGGGTGTTCGTCGCCCGGACGCTGGCCGGGGCGGCGGTCGCGGCGGCGGCCGGCACGGTCGCGTACGGGACGTACGGGGTCATGCGCGGCCCGGCGGTGAAGCGCATCACCGTGCCGCTGGCCAAGCTCCCGAGGGCGGCCCACGGCTTCCGCATCGCCGTCGTCAGCGACATCCACCTCGGCCCGATCCTGGGCCGGGCCCACACCACCCGCATCGTCGACCGGATCAACGCCACCCAGCCCGACCTGATCGCGGTCGTCGGCGACCTCGTCGACGGCAGCGTCGCGGACCTCGGCCCCGCCGCCGAACCCCTGGCCCGACTGCGGGCCCGCCACGGCGCGTACTTCGTGACCGGGAACCACGAGTACTTCTCCGGCGCCCAGCAGTGGGTCGACCACGTCCGGGAGCTCGGCCTGCACCCCCTGGAGAACGCCCGGACCGAGCTGCCCGGCTTCGACCTGGCCGGCGTCAACGACGTGGCCGGCGAACGCGAGGGCCACGGCCCCGACTTCGCCAAGGCCCTCGGCGACCGCGACCCGGCCCGCACGGCCGTGCTGCTCGCCCACCAGCCGGTGGTGATCGACGACGCGGTCCGCCACGGCGTCGACCTCCAGCTGTCCGGGCACACGCACGGGGGCCAACTCTGGCCGGGGGAGTACGTCGCCGCGCTCGCCAACCCCACGGTGGCCGGTCTGGAACGCTACGGCGACACGCAGCTGTACGTCTCGCGCGGGGCCGGGGCCTGGGGGCCGCCGGTACGGGTCGGAGCGCCGTCGGACATCACAGTCGTAGAGCTTGCGTCGTATCAGGCGTAACTTGCCCAAACCTGTAGCGACACGCCCTTCCACTTGTGAAATTTCCGTGGTTGAGTGGGCAACGTTTGCAGGAGCTGACGGCTATGGGGGCCGTTGGCTCCTCTGTCGGTGGCTATAGGGAGCCACCGGCCCAGTGGGCGACGGCTAGGGACCGTCGGCCAGGAGCTGTCGGCTGCGGGTTGGCCGACGGCTTTGAGCTGTCGGCTATGGGGGCCGCCGGCTCGGGGGTTGATGGAGGAATTCTCGCCATGCGGCGTGTAGCAGTCATAGGCCTGGCGGCCGGTTCGGTTCTGTTGGTCGCCGGCGTCGGCGCCTGGCAGCTCCTTCCGTCCGTAGGGGACAAGAACGACGCGATCACGGTCGGCACGACCGACGAGGTCTCGTCGCTGGACCCGGCGGGCGCGTACGACGCCGGTTCCTGGGCACTGTTCAGCAACGTCTACCAGTCGCTGCTGACCATGAAGACGGGCTCGCAGGTGCCGGTGCCGGACGCCGCGAGCTCCTGCCGGTTCATCGGTCAGAAGCTCACGACGTACCAGTGCGAGCTGCGGCCGGGCGTGAAGTTCTCCAACGGCCGGGAGATCACCGCCGCGGACGTGAAGTTCTCGTTCGACCGCATCAAGACGATCAAGTCGGACCAGGGCCCGGGCCCACTGTTCAACACCCTGCGGTCGGTCAGCACCTCGGGCCGCACGATCACCTTCAACCTCTCCGCACGCGACGCGACCTTCCCGTTCAAGATCGCCTCGGGTGCCGGTTCGATCGTGGACAAGGACAAGTACCCGGCCGCCGGTCTGCGCACCGGCTCCGAGGTCGACGGCTCCGGCGTGTACGCGCTCAAGTCGTTCACCAAGGGCCAGATCGAGCTCGTACCGAACGACTCGTACAGCGGGAACTCGCGCGCTCCCCACGTGCCGGTCACGATCAAGTACTACGAGGACTCCGACCAGCTCAACGACGCGTGGACGGGCCACGAGATCGACGTCGCCCACCGCGACCTGCCGCCGAACGTGCTGGCCGGCCTCAACCCGGGCATGAAGGACATCCGCTACCACGAGTCGGGCGGCTCAGAGACCCGCAACATGGTCTTCAACGCCCGTAAGGGGTCGGCCTTCGAGGACCGGGCCGTGCGCCAGGCCGTCGCCGCCGTGCTCGACCGCTCCCAGATCGCGAACCTGGTCTTCGAGGGCACCGTCACCCCGCTGTACTCGCTGATCCCGCAGGGCATCAGCGGCCACAGCACCGCGTTCTACGACGCCTACCCGCAGCCCAGCCCCGCCACGGCCAAGTCGCTGCTGCGCGAGGCGAACGTGAGCACCCCGGTGTCCTTCACCCTCGGCATCAACAAGCGCGGCACCAACGTCGCCGAGGCCGAGAACATCAAGAAGCAGTTGGAGGAGTCCGGCCTCTTCAAGGTCAAGGTGGACGTCCAGCCGGACTTCACCACGTTCCAGAAGGCCTACGCGGCCGGCAAGTTCGACGCGTACAACGTCGGCTGGATCCCGGACTTCCCGGACCCGGACAACTTCACCGCCCCGCTGATCGGCTCCGACTCCTCGATGCTCAGCGGCTTCTCCGACCCGGTCGTCCAGAAGCTGATCACCCGGACCCAGTCCTACAGCGACCGCGGCATGGCCGCGAACGACTTCCGCGAGCTGCAGCGGCAGGTGGCCCTGAAGGTCCCCATGCTGCCGATCTGGCAGAAGAAGGACTACGTGGTCAGCCGCGAGGCGGTCACCGGTGCCCAGTTCCTGTCCGACGGTACGGGCGTGTGGCGCCTGGGCGACCTGAACTGGCTCTGACGGGGAAATCGGCACCGGCGGGTACGGCCCCGGGGGGCCGTACCGCTCAGCCCTCGGCGGGGGACTCCACGGAGTCCCCCGCCTTCTCGTCCTTCGCGCCGGTACGGGACTTCGCGGCCTGCGTGGCCTTCGTGGCCCGCGTCGCGGCCGAGGCCGCCATCCCCGGCAGGAAGTCCGAGAACAGCTCGTGCACCTCGTGGACGAGCGGCCGCAGCACCCGGAACCGGGCCAGGGCCACGCCCCGCGTGGTGAGCGCGGAGCCCCGTTCGGCGAGCCGGCGGGTGCGCTCGGAGTTCTCCGAGCGGTCGAAGACCCAGTACAGCACCAGGCCCATCTGGGAGAGCCACATCAGCTCGGGCAGGACGTCCCGCAGTTCGTCCGGGACCTTCGCCTTGGAGCCGGCCAGCACCTCGCGGTGCAGCGCGATCGCCGCCTCGCGGGCGTTCTCCGACTCGGGGGAGAAGGGGCTGAGCGGGCTCTCCGGATCGGCGGCGTTCTTGAAGAACTGGGCCGCGAACTCGTGGTACGGCTCCGCGATGTCGAGCCAGGTCGTCAGTACCCCCGACATGCGGGCCTGCAGGTCGCTCTCGCGGTCGAGGATGGGCCGGACCGCTGCCTGGTGCTCCGCGCCGATCCGGTCGTAGAACCCCTGGACCAGGTGTTCCTTGGACGAGAAGTAGTAGTACGCGTTGCCGACGGAGACGCCGGCCTCCTTCGCGATGGCCCGCATCGTCGTCTTGTCGTAACCGCGCTCCTGGAACAGCCGGAGCGCGGTCTCGAGGATGAGCGTGCGGGTCTGCTCGCTCTTGGCGGGCTTTGCTTCAGTCACGGTGTCCGAGCCTATCCGGGCACCGCACACCCGTCGGAACAGCCCGCGGTGCCCGCGGTGGTGCCCGCTGTGCCCGCTGTGCCTGCGGTGCCCGCCGTGCCCGCCGTGCCCGCGCGCACCTTGGCCGCGGCGAGCATCGTGGCGCGGGCGAAGGGCAGGCCGGTCGGGGTGGCCAGCCAGCGGGCCTTGGGCCGGTGTTCGGCCAGCGCCCACAGGCACACGATGAAGGCGCCGGTGCCGCGCCAGACCTGGCCCTTGTCGCCGACCACCGTGATCTCGCGGAGGGTCGCGGCGTGGTCGAGCCGTGGGAAGCGGCGGTGGGCCTCGTACGACCCCGCCGGCACGAGGGCCAGCGGGACGAGCCACTTCTGGCCGAGCAGCCAGTTGCGCAGGTGCACGCAGAGCGGGCACTGGGCGTCGTACAGCACCGTCAGCCGGCGCACGGGGGTGCGGGTCGGGACGGGGGGCGCCGGGGTCGGCGCGGCGGCCGTCGCCATGGCTCAGGCCCCGGCCGGCGCGGTCCAGGCGTCGGGAGCCACCGGCGGGGTGTTCTCCCGCTCCAGGATCCCGCGGCGGCGCATCTTGTTGAGCACCCAGACGTTGCCGAGGTGCATGACGCCGAGGACCAGGAGGACGACGCCCAGCTTGGCCGACAGCGCCTCCAGGAGGCGGGCGGCGTCGGGGATGTCCTCGGCGGCCTTGAGGTAGAGGCTGACGAAGCCGAGGTTGACGAGGTAGAACCCGACCACCAGCAGGTGGTTCACGGCGTCCGCGAGCTTCTCGTTCCCCTGGAGGACGTCGGCGATGAAGATGCGGCCGTTGCGGCTGAGCGTGCGGGCGACCCAGACGGTGAGCGCGACGCTGACGAGCAGGTAGGCGACGTACGCGACAACAGTGAGGTCCATGACCCCACCCCCCTCTTGAACGTGTTCAAACGGTTGGTAGGACTGACTGTAGCCCTCCTTTTGAACACGTTCAAGCCGTGATTTGAACATGTTCAGGGAGAGGGTGGGGTGTGCCGGGAGAAGAGGAGGGGAGGGAGGGGCGGGGCCCGGTACGACGAAACGACCCGGTACGACGAAACGGCCGAGGCCCCGGGAAGTCCCGGGGCCTCGGCCGTCGTACGTAAGGGGCGCGGGTGGGGCCGGGGGAACGTGCCCCACCCGCGCCGGGTTGCGCAGAGCCCCGGGGTACGGGGGGAACCCCGGCTCATGCGCGGCCGATGACCAGTCGGCTCGTTATGTACTGCGCCGGGGCTGCGAAAAGTGTTACACCCGCGCGTCAGCGGTTCGCGGAGCTCGCGCCCGCGGCGTCCCCGGCCCGGCCGGAGGCTGCCTCGGACCCCGTGGCGGACCCGGCGGCGGAGGCCTTCGAGGCGGTCCCGGCGATACCCGTCCCAGCGGTGCCGGCCGTCCTGGCGGCGGCCTTCGCGGTGGGGTCGGCGGCGGGCGCGGCCGTGGCCTTCGTGGTGGGCTTCGCGGTGGGGGCGGTGGTGCGGGCGGTGGCCGCGGGGGCGGGCGCGGCCTTCGGGGTGACGGGCGCGCCCGTACCGGCCGTGCGGGGGTTGAAGCCGAGCGGCGCAGAGCCGTTCTTCCCCTTGTCGCCGCTCTTGCCCTTGTCCTTGTCGTCGTCCGTGCCGCCCAGCAGCCGGTCGCAGAAGCGCTCCGGCGTGCTGCTGCCCGCCGCGCTCTCCAGGTCGAGCCGCCGCTTCCGGTCCAGCTTCCCGGCTCGCAGGTCCTTGCAGTGCTCGGTCAGCTTGGCCCGGAGCTCGGGGCTCGTGGTGGCGCCCGTGCCGCCGGTGTCCGCGCCGCCGGTCCCGGTGCCGGTGCCGCCGGTGGACTTGTCCTCGGGGTCCTCGCTCGCCGGCGTGCCGCCGGTGGCGGGGCCGCCCGTGGCGGTGCCGGAGCCGGGCGTGCCGGAGGCGGACCCGGTCGCGGGGCCGTCCGGCAGCAGCTTCGGCGAGACCGGGTCGCCTTCGGCGATGTCGGTCGCCGAGCCGCTCGGGCCCGTGGAGGGCAGCTCCGAGACCGACACCGACGGCGCGGGGCCGGCGATGACGCTCTGCGGCAGCAGTCCGGACGTGGCGGCGGCCGCCACCCCGCCGACGGCCAGCCCCGCCACCGCCGCCGCGAGCACCAGCCGCAGCGGGCGGCGCCGGAACGCGCCCGGGCGGCCGTGCTCCCGTACGGGCACGGCGGCAGGAACGGTCAGGGCGGGGAGTTCGGTGGTGCCGTGGGCGGCGCCGCCGAGCCGTACGGTCGGCTCCGCGGCCGCGCGGATCCGGGCCTCGCCGGCGCGCGCGCTGCGGAAGGCGGCCAGCGCGGCGGCCTCGCCGGGCAGCTCGGTGTCGAGGCGGGTGGGCGGGACGAGCGCGTCCAGGGCTTCGGCGAGCCGCTCGGCGTCGCTGCGGGCGCGGTCGTCCCGCGTCGTCCGCCTGCCCGCCGTCCGGTCGGCCGCGGTCCCGGCGGGACCGCCGTCGCCGGGCAGGACGGGGCCACCGCGCAGCAGCTGTTCCGCCGCGGCCCGGTCGAGCCACCCGTAGCGATCGTCGGCCATCACATGTCCCTCTGCGTCCGCCAACGCGATTGCGTCACACTGGTCCGCACCTTCTGACCCCGTGTGGGGACACGCTGTGCGGGTACGGCGTCCAGTTCGCCGCCCCCCTGGCCTCCCGCGCCACCGGAACCGTCGGTTCCGTGCGGGCCGCCGACAGCATCGGCATTATCGCCGAACTCGGTGCCGATCAGTTCCGCGAGCTTCTTCAGTCCGCGGTGGGCGGCGGTGCGGACGGCGCCGGGGCGCTTGCCGAGCGTCTCGGCCGCGCTCTTGGCGTCGAGCCCGACCACCACGCGCAGGACGACGGCCTCGGCCTGGTCCTGCGGCAGCCGGGATATGAGCTCCATGGTGCGGCCGGTGGAGAGGGACTCCATGGCCTCGCCGAACGTGTCGGAGTCCGCGGCCCGGCCGGTGAGCTCGGTCTCGTCGCCGCCGACCGCGGGCCGGCGGCCGCGCATGCGTATGTGGTCGAGTGCCCGGTTGCGCGCGATCCGGGCGGCCCAGCCGCGGAACCGGTCGGCGTCGCCCTCGAAGGACGCGAGGTCGCGGGCGATCTGGAGCCAGGCCTCGGACGTCACGTCCTCGGCCTCCCATTCGCCCACGAGCGTGCGTACGTACCCGAGCAGGCGCGGGTGTACGGCGCGGTACACAGTACGGAACGCGCTTTCGTCGCCGTCCTGTGCCGCGAGCACTGCGGCGGTCAGCTCCGCGTCGTCCCCCAGCAACTCCCCAACCCGTTCACTGTCCTGTCCGTCCTGCGCAAATCAGCACGTTACGGCGTTCCTGCATGTCTCGTCCACGACTTGTACAACCAGCAACCACCCGTGAGCGCAGCGGGGTGTGACACAAACCGCAGCCTTGGCGCTGACAGGTATA
Organism: Streptomyces sp. NRRL S-87; assembly: GCF_000719335.1. GTDB lineage: Bacteria > Actinomycetota > Actinomycetes > Streptomycetales > Streptomycetaceae > Streptomyces. Next base: position 36,042 of record NZ_JOGB01000038.1, on the reverse strand, counting down.
CGGGCTTGTCGCACGAGCCCGTAACGGACGGCGGCCGGGGCCTCTCCTGTGGGGGGTGGCGGCCTCGGCCGCCTCCGGAGCCCTCAGGTGAGCACCTCTTCGCGCCCCAGCACACCACGCCTACCCGTGCGAGTGAAAATCCGCTGATTGAGCGCCCGGCCCGTATCGGCGCTCGGTAGCGTGGCGGCACACCCCCGTCGCGCCCCGAGGAGCCCCACGCTGTCCAGCCATCTCCCGGGACAGGTCCGCGGCAGCTCGGGGCTGACCCTCTTCAACGCGGCGACCCCGGAAGCCGCCGAGGAGGCCCTCCTCCACTGCTGCGGCAGCCGCCGCTGGGCGCACCGGGTCGCGGCCCACCGCCCGTACCCGGACCTGGACGCGCTGCTCGCCGCGGCCGACGAGGCGGCGTACGACCTCTCGCGGGCGGACCTGACGGAGGCGCTGGCCGACGAGTTCCCGGCCGAGCTGCACCGCGACGCGCTGCCCGCCGCCCATCTGGCGCTCGCGGCGGCCCAGGACGAGTACGAGCGGACGTTCGGTTACGCCTTCCTCATCTGCCTGGACGACCACCCCGCCGAGGAGCATCCCGACCAGGTGCTGGAGGCGCTCCACCGGCGGATGGCGAACGACCCCGAGGAGGAGCGCACGATCGCGGCCGAGGAGCTGCGGCGGCTGGCGCGCGGCCGGATCCTCGCGCTCGTCGGGACGCTCGTCGGCGCCGGCGTCCTCATGCCTTCCGCGGCACCCGCGCCCGGCCCGCCCGGAGGCGTGGGCGTACGCCCGAATTGGGCAGGTTCGGACCTGTCCGATAGCCCGTCCGTGCCTGTTTGATCACACCGCCGGACCCCGGGCAAAGGAACCGACAAGTCGTCGCTACGATGTCGGGGGCCGGTGGACCGTACCCGGCCGGGCCCGACCGACAACGAAGCCGGCGGCCCTCGCCTCGCTTCCGGAGGGTTTTCCGTGCCGGCTGGAACGCTGTACCGCGGCCGGGAAGGAATGTGGAGTTGGGTGGCTCACCGAGTCACCGGCGTCCTCATCTTCTTCTTCCTGTTCGTACACGTCCTCGACACCGCTCTCGTCCGCGTCTCCCCCGAGGCGTATGACGATGTCGTGGCCACCTATAAGACGCCGATCGTCGCGCTGCTGGAGTACGGCCTCGTGGCCGCCATCCTCTTCCACGCGCTCAACGGTCTCCGTGTCATCGCCGTGGACTTCTGGTCCAAGGGCCCGCGCTACCAGAAGCAGATGCTCTGGTCCGTAGTGGGCGTGTGGATCGTGCTGATGGCCTTCGCCGTCTACCCGATCCTCCACCACGCCTACCTCGAGCTGTTCGGGAAGTGACACAGATGTCCGCAGACACCTCTTCTTCCGCGATCGGCGCCGTCGAGGGCGTGAGCCTGTACGACGTCGACAACCCGGCGCCGTACATCGAGGCCCCGCGCAAGCGCACCGGCAAGACGCCCCGCGCCACCCGCGGCAACTTCGAGATGGCCGCCTGGCTCTTCATGCGCCTCTCGGGCGTCGTCCTGGTCGTGCTGGTCATCGGCCACCTGCTGATCCAGCTGGTGCTCGACGGCGGCGTGAGCAAGGTCGGCTTCGCCTTCGTGGCCGGCCGCTGGGCCTCCCCGTTCTGGCAGGTCTGGGACCTGCTGATGCTGTGGCTGGCCATGCTGCACGGCGCCAACGGCCTGCGTACCGTCATCAACGACTACGCGGAGCGCGCGAACACGCGGCTGTGGCTGAAGGGCCTGCTCTACACCGCCACGGTGTTCACCATCCTCCTGGGCACGCTGGTGATCTTCACCTTCGACCCGAACATCCGCTAGGCAACGGGGCTGAGGCGACACATCGCATGAAGATCCACAAGTACGACACCGTCATCGTCGGCGCCGGTGGCGCGGGCATGCGCGCCGCCATCGAGGCGACGAAGCGCAGCCGCACCGCGGTCCTGACGAAGCTCTACCCGACCCGCTCCCACACGGGCGCCGCGCAGGGCGGCATGGCCGCCGCGCTGGCCAACGTGGAGGAGGACAACTGGGAGTGGCACACCTTCGACACGGTCAAGGGCGGTGACTACCTGGTCGACCAGGACGCCGCCGAGATCCTGGCGAAGGAGGCCATCGACGCGGTCCTCGACCTCGAGAAGATGGGCCTGCCGTTCAACCGCACCCCGGACGGCACCATCGACCAGCGCCGCTTCGGCGGCCACTCGCGCAACCACGGCGAGGCCCCGGTCCGCCGGTCCTGCTACGCCGCGGACCGCACCGGCCACATGATCCTCCAGACGCTGTACCAGAACTGCGTCAAGGAGGGCGTGGAGTTCTTCAACGAGTTCTACGTCCTGGACCAGCTGATCACCGAGGTCGACGGCGTCAAGAAGTCCGCCGGCGTGGTCGCGTACGAGCTGGCCACCGGCGAGATCCACATCTTCCAGGCGAAGGCCGTCATCTACGCCTCCGGCGGCAACGGCAAGTTCTTCAAGGTGACCTCCAACGCGCACACCCTCACCGGTGACGGCCAGGCGGCCTGCTACCGGCGCGGCCTGCCGCTGGAGGACATGGAGTTCTTCCAGTTCCACCCGACCGGCATCTGGCGCATGGGCATCCTGCTGACGGAGGGCGCCCGCGGTGAGGGCGGCATCCTCCGCAACAAGGACGGCGAGCGCTTCATGGAGAAGTACGCGCCGGTCATGAAGGACCTCGCGTCCCGTGACGTCGTCTCCCGCTCCATCTACACGGAGATCCGCGAGGGCCGCGGCTGCGGTCCCGAGGGCGACCACGTCTACCTGGACCTGACGCACCTGCCGCCGGAGCAGCTGGACGCCAAGCTCCCGGACATCACGGAGTTCGCGCGCACCTACCTCGGCATCGAGCCCTACACGGACCCGATCCCGATCCAGCCCACCGCGCACTACGCCATGGGCGGCATCCCGACCAACGTCGAGGGTGAGGTCCTGTCGGACAACACCACCGTCGTCCCGGGCCTGTACGCGGCCGGCGAGGTCGCCTGCGTCTCCGTGCACGGCGCCAACCGCCTGGGCACCAACTCGCTCCTCGACATCAACGTCTTCGGCCGCCGCGCCGGCATCGCCGCCGCGGAGTACTCCGCCAAGGCCGACTTCGTCGAGCTGCCGGAGAACCCGGGCCAGCTGGTGACCGACCTGGTCGAGCAGCTGCGCAACTCCACCGGCTCGGAGCGGGTCGCCGACCTGCGCAACGAGCTGCAGGAGACGATGGACGCGAACGTGTCGGTGTTCCGCACGGAGCAGACCATCAAGACCGCGGTCGAGAAGATCGCGGAGCTGCGCGAGCGCTACAAGAACGTCTCGATCCAGGACAAGGGCAAGCGGTTCAACACGGACCTGCTGGAGGCCATCGAGCTGGGCAACCTGCTCGACCTGGCCGAGGTCATGGCCGTCTCGGCCCTGGCCCGCAAGGAGTCCCGCGGCGGTCACTACCGCGAGGACTACCCGAACCGCGACGACGTCAACTTCATGCGCCACACCATGGCGTACCGCGAGGTGGCCGCCGACGGCAAGGACTCCGTCCGGCTCGACTACAAGCCCGTCGTCACCACCCGCTACCAGCCGATGGAGCGTAAGTACTGATGGCCACCCCGACCCTCGACAAGGTGGAGGCGGAGTCCGCCGCCTCCCCGTACATCACGGTCACCTTCCGGATCCGCCGCTTCAACCCCGAGGTCTCCGACCAGGCGGAGTGGCAGGACTTCCAGATCGAGATCGACCCGAAGGAGCGCGTGCTCGACGGTCTCCACAAGATCAAGTGGAACCTGGACGGCACGCTCACCTTCCGCCGCTCCTGCGCGCACGGCATCTGCGGCTCCGACGCGATGCGGATCAACGGCAAGAACAGGCTCGCCTGCAAGACGCTGATCAAGGACATCAACCCGGAGAAGCCCATCACGGTCGAGGCCATCAAGGGCCTCACGGTGATGAAGGACCTCATCGTCGACATGGAGCCCTTCTTCCAGGCGTACCGGGACGTCATGCCGTTCCTGGTCACCAAGGGCAACGAGCCGACCCGCGAGCGCCTGCAGTCCGCCGAGGACCGCGAGCGCTTCGACGACACCACCAAGTGCATCCTCTGCGCCGCGTGCACGTCCTCGTGCCCGGTGTTCTGGAACGACGGCCAGTACTTCGGCCCGGCGGCGATCGTCAACGCGCACCGCTTCATCTTCGACTCGCGTGACGAGGCCGGCGAGCAGCGGCTGGAGATCCTGAACGACAAGGACGGCGTGTGGCGCTGCCGCACGACCTTCAACTGCACCGACGCGTGCCCCCGCGGCATCGAGGTCACCAAGGCGATCCAGGAAGTCAAGCGCGCGCTGATCACGCGCCGCTTCTGACCTTCCCGGTCCCGCAGGTCGTACGAGGGCCCCGTCCCCCGGTGTTTCCGACACCGGGGGACGGGGCCCTCGCCCGTTCGGGTGAGCGCGCCGGATCCGGCATCGGGGTCCCGGGGGCGCCCTACGATGATGCTCTCGACGGCAGCCCACGGGAGGCACGTGATGTCAGCAACACCCGCTGAGGGGCCCCACGGCGAATGGCCGCTCATCGACATGGCCAACCGGCTCATGGAGCAGAACCCAGGCGTCCGCGTCGAGATCATCGGAGGACAGATCCTCGTGTCGCCACCAGCGGACGGCGCCCACGCGCGAGCCCTGACCGACCTCATGCTCCCGTTCCTCACGGCCGGGCTGCACGGCGACGAGTCGCAGGTGCTGCAGGCCATCGGCCTCTGGTTGCCCGACGGGCGTGAGGACTACGCCATCCCCGATCTCTCCGTGGTCGACGCCGACCTCGAAGACCGCCACGTCGAGAACAACTGCTACGACCCCGTCGTCTTCCGCCTGGTGCTGGAGGTCACCTCCAGCAACTACAGGACCGACCTGCGCGACAAGGTCACCGCCTACGCCAACGCCAAGGTCCCCGTCTACGTGATCGTCGACCGGAGGCACAGCCGTCTGCACGTACTGACCGAACCGGCGCAGGACGACTACGCCACCCACCGCGTCCACGCGCCCGGCGAGCTCGTGACCCTGCCCGAGTCGATCGGGGCCGAGGTCACCCTCGACGTCGAGCAGATCCTGCGAGCCGCCGCCCCGCGGGCCGAGTAGCCTCACGGGGCGACGGACGCGACGGTCACCAGTAGACGACGACCTTGTCGCCGACCTTCACCGCGTCGAAGAGCTGGGACAGCTTCACCTTGTCGCGGACGTTGACGCAGCCGTGCGAGGCGCCGGCGTAGCCGCGGGCCGCGAAGTCGGCCGAGTAGTGGACCGCCTGGCCCCGGCTGAAGAACATCGCGTACGGCATCGGGGTGTGGAAGAGGGTCGACGTCCACTCCTTCGCCTTCCACTCCACGTTGAACAGCCCCTCGCGGGTGGGCGTGTTCTCGGAGCCGAAGCGCACGTCGAAGGCCATTTGCACCTTGCCGTCGATCATCCAGGCGAGGGTGCGGCTCTCCTTGCTGATGCACATCACGCGGCCGGTCAGGCAGCGCGCGTCCGGCTTGTCCAGCTCGTTGGTGGTCGGCGGGGTCAGCTCGTCCGCGGTCGGCTCGTGCGTCATCCCGAGCAGCTTGTCCCAGGTCTTCTGGTCGACGCTGCCGGTGGCGGTCAGCTGCCGCTTCGTCTGGAAGCCCTTCACCGCGGTCGCGGTCATGCTGCCGTAGAAGCCGGTGGGGGAGCGCTTGAAGTAGTCCAGCTGGCGCAACCGCGCCTGGAGCTCGCGGACCTGGTCGTTCTCGGTGCCCTCCGCCATGAGGGGCTTGTCCGCGGAGGCGGACGCGGAGGCCGACGGGGACGCCGAGTCCGAGGCGGACCCGGACGGCGACGCGGACTCCGACGCCGACGGGGTCGCCCCGCCCTTGTCGTCCTGCGACGGGCTGCTCGACGCGCCCGCACTGCCCCCGGACGCCCCCGCGGCCCCCGAGTCCTGCGGGCCGCAGCCCGTCACGACGGCCGCGGCGACGGCCGCCACCAGCGCGGCTCTGAAGACCTTCTGGCGGTACATGTGTTCCCCCCGTTTTCCGACTGTGTCCATAGGGATGCTTCCCGGGCCCTGAAGGTTGCGAATGGCTCCGGTGCGGGACAGGTTGTACCAGTACCCGGCACACCTCTTGATGGAGGAGCGGTAACGATGACGCGGCATTCCGAGTCGGGCCTCCCCCTCGAACCGGTCTACGGCCCGGACGACCTGCGCGGCTGGGACCCCGCCGAGCGCCTCGGCGCGCCGGGCTCGTACCCCTTCACCCGCGGCGTCTACCCCTCCATGTACACCGGACGGCCGTGGACGATGCGCCAGTACGCCGGCTTCGGCACGGCGGTGGAGTCCAACGCCCGCTACCGGCAGCTCATCGAGCACGGCACGACCGGCCTTTCGGTGGCCTTCGACCTGCCCACCCAGATGGGCCACGACTCCGACGCCCCGCTCGCGCACGGCGAGGTGGGCAAGGTCGGGGTGGCGATCGACTCGGTCGAGGACATGCGGGTGCTCTTCGACGGCATCCCGCTGGACCGGGTCTCGACGTCCATGACCATCAACGCGCCGGCCGCGGTGCTGCTCCTGATGTACCAGCTGGTGGCGGAGGAGCAGGGGGTGCCGGCCGACCGGCTGACCGGCACGATCCAGAACGACGTGCTGAAGGAGTACATCGCCCGGGGGACGTACATCTTCCCGCCCCAGCCCTCGCTGCGGCTGACCTCCGACATCTTCCGGTACTGCCGGACGGAGGTCCCCAGGTGGAACACCATCTCCATCTCCGGGTACCACATGGCGGAGGCCGGTGCCTCGCCCGTGCAGGAGATCGCCTTCACGCTGGCCGACGGGGCCGAGTACGTCCGTACGGCGGTGGCGGCGGGCATGGACGTGGACGACTTCGCGCCCCGGCTGTCCTTCTTCTTCGTGGCCCGCACGACGCTGCTGGAGGAGGTGGCGAAGTTCCGGGCGGCCCGCCGGATCTGGGCGCGGACCATGCGGGAGGAGTTCGGGGCGAGGGACCCCAAGTCCCTGATGCTCCGCTTCCACACCCAGACCGCGGGGGTGCAGCTGACGGCCCAGCAGCCCGAGGTGAACCTGGTGCGGGTGGCCGTGCAGGGGCTCGCGGCGGTGCTGGGCGGGACCCAGTCGCTGCACACCAACTCCTTCGACGAGGCGATCGCGCTGCCCACCGAGAAGGCCGCGCGGCTCGCGCTGCGCACCCAGCAGGTGCTGGCGTACGAGACGGACGTGACCGCCACCGTCGACCCGTTCGCCGGCTCGTACGCGGTCGAGCGGATGACGGACGAGGTGGAGGCGGCGGCCGTGGCGCTGATGGGACGGGTCGAGGACCTGGGCGGCGCGGTCAGCGCCATCGAGCGCGGGTTCCAGAAGGGCGAGATCGAACGGAACGCGTACCGGATCGCGCAGGAGACGGACGGCGGCGAGCGGGTGGTGGTCGGGGTGAACCGCTTCGTGCTCGACGAGGAGGAGCCGTACGAGCCGCTGCGCGTGGACCCGGCGATCGAGGCGCAGCAGGCGGCGCGGCTGGCCCGGCTGCGGGCCGAGCGGGACGGGGCGGCGGTGGACCGGGTCCTGGCGGACCTGCGCAGGACGGCCGCCGGCACCGGGAACGTCCTCTACCCGATGCGGGAGGCGCTGCGGGCGCGGGCCACGATCGGCGAGGTGTGCGGGGCGCTGCGGGAGGTGTGGGGGACGTACGTACCGGTGGAGTCCTTCTGAGGTCGGCGCGCCTCCCGGGGCACCCGGGTGTCAGGTGCCATCTCATGTGAGGGAACTGACATGGGCGGTGTCGGACCTGCGTGCGACACTCGCCGCATGCTGGGTGTCACCGACCTTCCGACCTACCTCGCCGGCCTCGTCCTGATCGTGCTGCTGCCGGGGCCGAACTCGCTGTACGTGCTGTCCGTCGCGGCCCGCCGCGGCGTGCGCTCCGGGTACAAGGCCGCCGCCGGCGTGTTCACCGGCGACACGGTGCTGATGGTGCTGGCCGCGGTGGGCGCGGCCTCGCTTCTCCAGGCCAGCCCGGTGCTGTTCGGGGTCGTGAAGTACCTCGGCGCGGGCTACCTCGCCTGGATGGCCGTGGGCATGATGCGGGCCGCGCGGACGATGTGGCGCGAGCGGGCGGCCCGGCAGGAGGAGATCATGACCGGCGAGCCGCCGGCCGACTCCGAGCACCCGTACCGGCGCGCGCTGCTGATCAGCCTGCTCAACCCGAAGGCCATCCTGTTCCTGCTGTCCTTCTTCGTGCAGTTCGTGGACCCGGACTACGCCTACCCGGCGCTGTCCTTCCTGCTCCTGGGCGTCCTGACGCAGCTGGCCAGCATGCTGTACCTCTCCACCCTCATATTCGGCGGCACCCGCCTGGCCGCCGCCTTCCGCCGGCGCAAGCGCCTCTCCGCGGGTGCCACCTCCGCCGTCGGCGTCCTCTTCCTCGGCTTCGCCGCGAAGCTCGCGACGGGCTGAGCTCGGTCCCAGGCGGGCATTCCCGTGTACCTGATTGCCGATCGTCGGCACGAGGAGGTCCTGCTGTGCACACGTCCGCGCAGCGGTGTGTACGCATCGCGCGAGGTGTTCAAGCGGGGCATGACCGTCTCCCCGCCCGAGACGCGGGGCGTGAGCGTTGAGCTGCTGGTCGACCGCTTGCTCGACGGTGCTGCCGAGAGCACCTGAGGCCCAGGTCAGCCCAGGCCCTTGCGCACGCGCGGGGTCAGGGGGCGTTCGACGTAGCGGTGCAGGAGCCAGGCCAGGGCCAGCATCAGGGCGAGCGTGGCGGCGAAGACGGCGGGCGCCGGGAGGTGCAGGGACCGGCGCAGGACGCGGATGACGGCCCAGCCCAGGTGCTCGTGCACCAGGTAGAAGGGGTACGTCAGGGCGCCCGCGACGGTGAGCCAGCGCCAGTTCGCCCTGTGCGTGCGGCCCACCGCGATCAGCGCCACGGCCGCGAAGCCGGCGGTCACCACGGCGACGATCACCGCCGCGCTGCGGTACGAGAAGAACCGCGGGTCGGGGGCGTGCCACAGGCCGGCCACCGCGTTGTGCTGGCCGATCAGCCAGCCCGTTGCCGCGACGCCCCAGGCGAGCACGTCCCGCCGGTCGCGGTGCACGAGGTAGAGGCCGATCCCGCCGATGAAGAACGGCGCGTACTCCGGCATCAGCGCCTGCGTCAGGAACGGCTGGTCCGCCGCGTCCGCGAGGGCCGCCGCCACCGTCCAGCCCCCGCAGAAGAGCAGCGTCCGCCGCCGCCCCCCGCCGGGGAGGACCACGAACAGCGCGAAGAGGGCGTAGAAGCGCAGTTCCGCCCACAGGGTCCAGCACACCCCGAGCACCCGGGGCGCGCCGAGCGGCTGCTGGAGCATGGTGAGGTTCACCAGGGCGTCGCTCAGCCCCAGGGCCCTGTACGGCAGCCAGGGCAGCGCGAACACCAGCGTGACGAGTGCGATCGCGGCCCAGTACGCCGGGTAGAGGCGGGCCACCCGCGAGGCGAAGAAGGCGCGCAGCGGGCGCCCCCATGCGCTCATGCAGATCACGAACCCGCTGATCACGAAGAAGACCTGCACGCCCAGGCACCCGTACGCCAGCCACGGCGAGGCCGCCGGGAACAGCTCCCGGGGCGAGGCGCCCCAGGAGCGGGCGATCTCCCCGTCCCGCCCGCCGTAGTGGTAGCCGGCCACCATCAGGGCCGCGACCAGCCGCAGCCCGTCCAGGGCGCGGAGCCGGGACCCGGCCCCCGGGGCGCGCCCCGAGGACACCCGGGGCGGGGGCAGCTCCGCCGCGGACCCAGCCGCGTCCGTGACCGTCCCCGACGCCGTCCCCGGAGCCGTCCCCGACGCCGTCCCCGGAGCCGTCTCCGCCGTTCCCGGAGCCGTCTCCGCCGTCCCCCCGGCCGCCATCCCGGCCGTCACCCCGCCGCCGTGCGCCGGACCGACCGCCGCAGGTGCTTCACGCGCCGGACCACCCGCCGCACCGCGGGGCTGCGCGGCAGGAAGGCGAGCTGCGAGGGCACCGCGCCGGGCAGGCCGAGCGCGGTCAGCCGCCGTCGCTTGAAGTACCGCCAGGTGCGCTCGTCGAGGTGCGCCGCCAGGTAGCGCTCGGCGTCCGGCCGCCGTGCCGCCAGGATCTGCGACTGCATCGCGTACCCGACCGCCGTGACCAGTCCGGACAGCTCCGCCGGCATCCGCTCGGCGGTGGGCGGGGCCCAGGCGCCGACCGCCGCCGCGTCCTCCAGCTCCGGCAGCAGCGCGTCGACCAGGGTCAGCGGCACCCGGTTGCTGTTCTGGTACGGGGCCAGCCGGTCGAGCAGCGGGCCGGTGCCCGTGCGCGCGGCGGGGATCCCGTACAGGGTGGCGGCGGTCAGCAGACCGGTGGAGAAGCAGCCCACCACGAGGGCGGGCCGGGCCCGCTGGTACAGCGTCTCGGCCAGCACCGGGGTGTCGACCACCGTCAGCGCCGCCCCGAGCCGCTCGGCCTCCTCCTCCACCCGCCGCGACCAGCGCGCCGGGGCGCTGGGGTGGGGCTTGAAGACCAGGTCGCGGTGGCCGAGCGCATGTGCGCCGCGGACCATCCGGACGTGCAGCTCCTCCTCTTCCTGCGGGCTGATCAGTTCGAGCGCCGACAGGTACTGGCCCAGCAGCAGCGCCCCGCCCGCGGCGGCGGGGGAGGCCGGGGCCTCTTCGGCGAGTTCGGCGAGCACCTTCAGGAACGACTCGGCCGGCACCAGCTCCGCCGGCACCCCGAACTCGGTGAGCAGCAGCGGTTCCAGCCCCGGTACGAGGTCCAGGTGCAGCAGTCGCCGCACCCGGCCGCCGATCTGCGGGTCCAGCTTGCTGCGGGTCGGTCCGTAGCTCATCAGCCCGTCGGCGTACACGTCGATCGGGGAGCCCGGGAACAGCTGCACCAGTGCCTGCGCGGGCGCGACCTGGAGGGACTCCACGACCAGCTCGACCCGGTCCTCGCCCAGCTCCCACAGGGCGCGCAGCTGCCGCTCCCACAGGGGGACGTCGTCGGGGCGGGGCAGCCAGCCGCTGGGGTGGAGCGGCTCGATGGTGGCGTTCCAGTCCAGTACGTCGTCGAAGCGGGCGGCCAGCAGCGCGAAACCCGGCGTGGCGGCCGGTCCCGGGGTGGTCTCGGGCACCGCGGCGTTGTTGCTGACCAGCAGGACGCGCCGGTCGGCGGCCGGGAAGCGGCCGGCGTCGAGGGCGGCGGCCAGGGTGGCCGCGCCGTACAGGGTCGAGGCCAGGAAGACCTGCGTCGTACGGGTCGCGCGGGCGGAATTCACGCACCCACCCCCGCGCCCACCGAGGCACGCCGACGGAGTCGGCGCAGCAGCACCGCACGGGGCACGTCCATGGAATCGAGCGCATCGTCGAGAACGTCCTGGGGCATTCGCCTCAGCGCGGCCGCGCTCATCGCACGGAGTTTTCTGGCCACGGCCGGTTCGAACCTTTCGATGGAACCCATATGGTGCGAAATAATTGCGCAATATGTGCGAACGGCCTTGGGGAGGAGGAGATCGGCGTCGCGGTCCGCAGCCGTTTCGGACACGACTTGATCGAATGCCCGGACGAAATCCAGCTGCCGCACGTCGCCGATCTGCGTGAGTGACGTCGCCACTCCGCGCCGGTAGAAGATCCCGGCCCGGCCGACGGCCGCGAACGACTCCGCCTCCCGGTGCAGCCGCCAGATCCACGGCCGGTCCTCGGCCGTCCGCAGACCGTCCGTGAAGTGCAGCAGCCCCCGGTCCTTCAGCCGCCGGTGGTACATCCCCGCCCAGGCGTAGGGGTAGTCCACCGAGGTCGAGCGGTCGGCCGGCAGGATCGCCTCCCGCGGCACCGACACCTCGCCCTGCGGGCCGTGCGGCACGCGCTGCACCAGCCGGTTCCGGCCGGTCGACCGGACGTGGTCGACGCGGACGAAGTCGCAGCCCAGGGCCTCTATTTCGGCCAGGACGCCGGCCAAATGGCCGGGTGCCAGCCAGTCGTCCCCGTCCATGAACGTCAGGTACTCGCCGCGGGCCGCGTCCAGCCCCGTGTTGCGGGCGGTGGCCAGCCCGCCGTTCTCCTCGTGCCGGATGAACACCGCCCCGGGCAGCTCCCGGGCCGCCCGCTCCAGGAGCTCCGGCGTCCCGTCGGTCGACCGGTCGTCCACGAGGACGAACTCGAAGTCGTCCCGCGCGTTCGCGCGGAGGCTTCGCAGGGCGTCTGGCGCATATGTCTGCACGTTGTAGAACGGCACGACGACGGAGAGCTTGACCACCTGCCCGACACTAGGACGTGGCGCGGCATTCACCATGGACCGGGCGGGGACTGCACGTGAACGAAGAATGGCAGGATGGTTAACCCGGTCGGGCTGCCGGTAATTCCGGGGCCGCCGCGATCGTATTCGCATCGTGTCGGCGGGCTGTTAACCCCCTGTTGTCGGTCAGTTGGGCCGATCACCGGAATTCCCGCATAGCTTCACCGACGTGCCAGCAAGGACCAGTGGCGAAAGCCCCCGCGGAAAGACGCGGGTCGCCGTACTCGCCGATTCCGACACGCGATGGAAATGGGGCGCACTCACCGCGCACCGCCTCGCCCCCGACCTCCACCTCACCGGTTTCCTGCTGCGCGGCCGGGCCACCCCGACCCCGCGCCAGCTCGGTGAAGTGGGCGTCCGGGCCGACCGGTTGACCGAGGTGACGTGCCCCGAGTTCCTCGCGGAGCTGGAGCGCGAACCGTACGACGTGGTCGTCCTCGCCCTCGTCGGCGGCGCGGTCCAGGCGGTGCTGCACGGCGCCCGCGCCCTGTGGCCCGAGCCGGGTGAGCGCCCCGTCCTCGTCACCGGCTACGTCGGCGTCGTGTACGAGAAGCTCGCCGACGGACTGCTCCTGCGCCACGGAGCCGACCTCGTCCTCGCCAACTCCCGCCACGACGCCGACCGGTTCCGCGCCGTGTACGAGGGAGTGGGCGCCGACGCGGCCGCCGTCACCGAGACCGCCCTGCCCTTCCTGGGCGGCGCCCCGTACGACGCCGCCGGCGACCGCCCGTACACCGTCGTGTTCGCCGCCCAGCCCTCCGTCCCGGAGAGCCGCGCCGACCGCACGTACCTGCTGCGCCGGGCCGTCGAGCACGCCCGCCGGCACCCGGACCGCGAGGTGCTGCTCAAGCTGCGCTCCAAGCCCGGCGAACACACCACACACCTCGAAGAGCTGCCGTACCAGAAGCTCGTGGAGAAGCTCCCCGGGACCACGGCCAACCTCCGCCTGGTGTACGGGAACATGGGCGAGGTCCTGGACCGCACCGACCTGCTCGTCACCGTCAGTTCGACGGCCGCGCTCGAGTCGCTGCACCGGGGCGTCCCCACCGCCGTCCTCACCGACCTCGGCGTCCGCGAGGCCCTCGGCAACCACCACTTCGTCGGCTCCGGCTGCCTCGCCAGCTGGGACCAGCTCGACGAGGGCCACCGCCCGAAGCCCGACCCCGACTGGTTGGCCCGTCAGGGCGTGGCCGCCGACGGGCCGTACGAGCGGGCCTTCGACACCGCGCGCGAGCGGCTCGCAGCCCTGGCCGCGCTCCCCGAACTGCCCGCCCCCGCCCCCTACTACACGTGCGCCACCGCCCCCGGCTACCTGCCGGGCATCCTCGCCCGCCAGCACCTCGGCACCGACGGGCGCCCGCTGCCCGGCGCGGTCCGGCCCGCCACCGGGGAGTCCCGGCTGCGGCGCGCCGCCCGCTCCTGGCTGCGCGACGCCGCCCGCGGCGCCTACCGGCAGGGCGTCCAGCGCGTGGCCCCCGTCATCCGGCGGATGGGAGACCTGTGAGCACCCCCGCACACCCCGACCGAAGCCCCCGCGTCCTGGCCGTGATCCCCGCCCGGGGCGGTTCCAAGGGCGTCCCGGCCAAGAACCTCGCCCCCGTCGGCGGACTGCCGCTGGTGGCCCGCGCCGTGCGGGCCTGCCGGGCGGCCGCCGAGGTCACCGACGTGGTCGTCTCCACCGACGACGCGGCCGTCGCGGCCGCCGCCCGGGAAGCCGGCGCCGAGGTCGTCAGCCGCCCGGCCGAACTCTCCGGCGACACCGCCACCAGCGAGTCCGCGGTGCTGCACGCCCTCGACGCCCACGAGGCGCTGCACGGGCGGCCGGCCGACGTGGTCCTCCTCGTCCAGGCCACCAGCCCGTTCCTGACCAGCGAGGAGATCGACGGGGTGGCGGCCGCGGTCGTGCGCCGGGGCGCCGACTGCGCGCTCACCGTCGCCCCCTTCCACGGCTTCCTGTGGCGCGAGTCGGCCACCCCGGCCGGCCGCAGCGGGTACGGCGTCAACCACGACGAGGCCCACCGGCCGCGCCGCCAGGACCGGCCCGAGGACCTGCTGGAGACCGGCGCCGCGTACGCGATGTCCGTCCCCGGCTTCCGTACGGCCCGGCACCGCTTCTTCGGGCACATCGTGCCCGTCCGCACCGACCCGGCCCGCGTGCTGGAGATCGACGACCCGCACGACCTGGACCGGGCCCGCGCCCTGGCCCCGCTCCTCGACCCCCCGCCGGACGCCATGCCCGCGCCCCGCACCCCGGCGCTCCGCACCCCGGCGCCCTGACCGGCCCCGAACCGGGCCCGCCCCCGCACGCCCCGACCCGAGACACGCCCCGACCCGAGACACCCACCGACCCCCTGAGCACGCCCCGTACCAAACCGAAGGACGTCATCTGCCATGACCGCCTCCACCGCCCGTCTGCGCACCCTCGGCCCGCACACCGCCGGACCCGGCCGCCCCGTCTACGTCGTCGGCGAGATCGGCATCAACCACAACGGCGACCTCGGCAACGCCTTCGCGCTGATCGACGCCGCGGCCGACGCGGGCTGCGACGCCGTCAAGTTCCAGAAGCGGACCCCCGAGGTCTGCACCCCGCGCGACCAGTGGGAGATCGAGCGCGACACCCCCTGGGGCCGCATGACGTACATCGACTACCGGCACCGCGTCGAGTTCGGCGAGGACGAGTACCGCGCCATCGACGAGCACTGCGCGAAGCGCGGCATCGCGTGGTTCGCCTCCCCCTGGGACGTCGAGTCCGTCGCCTTCCTGGAGAAGTTCGACGTGCCCGCCCACAAGGTGGCCTCCGCCTCGCTGACCGACGACGAGCTGCTGCGCGCCCTGCGCGCCACCGGCCGCACCGTCATCCTCTCCACCGGCATGTCCACGCCGAAGCAGATCCGCCACGCGGTCGAGGTCCTCGGCAGCGACAACATCCTGCTCTGCCACGCCACTTCCACGTACCCGGCCAAGGCCGAGGAGCTCAACCTCCGCGTGATCAACACGCTCATGGAGGAGTACCCGAACGTCCCGATCGGCTACAGCGGCCACGAGACCGGCCTGCAGACCACCCTCGCCGCCGTCGCCCTCGGCGCCTGCTTCGTCGAGCGCCACATCACGCTCGACCGCGCGATGTGGGGCTCCGACCAGGCCGCCTCCGTCGAGCCGGGCGGCCTCGCCCGGCTGGTCCGCGACATCCGCACCATCGAGACCGCCCTCGGCGACGGCGTCAAGAAGGTCTACGCGTCCGAGCTCGGCCCGATGAGGAAGCTGCGCCGCGTCCAGGGCGAGGTCGCCGAGCTCGCCGGCGTCTGACCCCCACCCGCCGCACCCGGCCCGCTCCGCACCAGGAGCACGAGCACAACCAGGAGAACACGGTGACAGCGCACGCGACCGCCGAGGCGAGCACGCTCGCCCTCGTGGAGAGCCCGGTCCAGCTCCTGAACGTCCTGGAGTGGGCCCACGCGGAATCCCGGGCACGAGCCGCCGCCCGGCAGGGGGAGCGGTCCCCGCTGCCCGGCGTACCCCCCCAGCCCGCCGGCGGCAGCACCCGGCGCGCCGCGCCCCTGCCCGGCCTGCGCGTCGTCGTGCTGCCGCCGGTGGACCCCATGTCGCGCGGCCAGCTGCGGCGGATGGCCGCCCTGGCCCGCGACGAGGGGCACACGGTGCAGTGGCAGGAGGCCCGCGGCGGGGCGCTGGCGCCCTTCCGGGCGCTCGGCTCGCTGCGCGGGGCGGTGCGCCGGGCCGAGCGGCTCGTGGTGGGCGACCCGTTCTCGCGGTTCGTCCAGCTCCTCCTGACCTCCGTACGGGCCCGGGAGCTGGTGGTCGTCGACGACGGCACCGCGACCATGGAGTTCGTCGGGCAGATCGCCCGGGGCGAGCGGCTGGTGCGCTGGCACCGGGTGGGCGCGCAGGGCCTGCCCGGCAAGGTCAAGGAGCTGGCGTACGCGCCGGTGTCCGCGCAGGCGCGGCGCCGGTTCACCCCGGGGCGCTCCGGCCGCCGCCGGGTCACCGTGTTCAGCGCGATGCCGGTGACCGCCCCGGAGGGGGTGGAGCTGGTCGCGAACGAGTTCGCCTGGACCCGGTCCGCCTTCGGGCCGCCGCGGCTGTGCGCGGGCACGGACCTGGTGGGCACGTCGCTGGTGGAGACCGGCGTGGTCGCGCACGAGCGGTACGTCGAGGCGGTCCGGCGGCTGGCGGCCGTGCACGGGGCCACCCGTTACTTCGCGCACCGCCGGGAGGGCGCCGAGAAGCTGCGGGCGCTCAGCGAGGCCACCGGGCTGGAGATCGTCCGGCCCGACCTGCCGCTGGAGCTGATCGCCCGGCGCGGGCCCATCGGTCGTACGATCGTCAGCTTTCCGTCTACGGTCGTCCACACCCTGCCCTACGCACTGGCCGGCACCGGGGTGACCGTCGCGGTGTGCGACATCGACCCCGGCTGGCTCGCCGGAGCGGCCTCGCCGAGGGCCCAGAGCTTCCTCGCGGGGGTCACCGACACCGCCCGTGACGTGCGAAGGCTCGCCACGACAGGCGGAGCTTCCACTTCCGCCGCGGCCGGATGAGCGGCGGAGTTTACCCCCAGGACACGTAGGTCATGCACCCACCGGCCGGGTTTTCTTACCCTAACGGGCTGAACTTTTCATGATCTCCAGCCAGATGGCCGTCAAGTGCGCCTAGGCTTCAACGGGTGAACCAGTTGATGTCCCGCGACCCCCAGACCGCCCTGCCCGGAAACCCCGAAGAGCCCTCCCTGCCGGGTCGGCTCCCGGAGAGCCTGCGCGCCGAACTGATCGCGTTCCGCCGGGACTTGCACATGCATCCCGAGCTGGGACACCAGGAGTTCCGCACCACCGCAGCGATCAAGGCCAGACTGGAGAAGGCGGGCCTGAAGCCCCGCGTCCTCGAGACCGGCACCGGGCTGATCTGCGACATCGGCACCTGGGACGGCAAGCGGCCGATGCTGGCCCTGCGCGCGGACATCGACGCCCTGCCCATCCCGGACGCCAAGGCGCACGCGCCGTACCGCTCCACCGTGCCCGACCGGGCGCACGCCTGCGGTCACGACGTCCACACCACCACGGTCCTGGGCGCCGGCCTGGTGCTCGCGGCCCTGCACCGCCAGGGGCTGCTGCCCCGCCCCGTACGGCTGCTCTTCCAGCCCGCCGAGGAGGTGCTGCCCGGCGGCGCGACCGACGCGATCGAGTGCGGGGCGCTCGACGGGGTCGGCCAGATCATCATGGTCCACTGCGACCCGCGCGTGGACGCCGGGAAGATCGGCCTGCGGGCCGGGCCGGTGACCTCCGCGTGCGACCGGCTGGAAATCACCCTTGAAGGCGCCGGCGGCCACACCGCCCGTCCGCACCTGACCACCGACATGGTCACCGCCGCCGCCCGGGTGGCCACGGACGTGCCCGCGCTGCTCTCGAGGCGGGTGGACACCCGCTCGGGCCTCGCCGTGACCTGGGGCAAGATCGCCTCGGGCCACGCCTGCAACGTGATCCCGATGACCGCCGAGCTGTGCGGCACGGTCCGCTGCCTGGACCTCGCCGCCTGGCACGACGCCCCGGACCTGATCCACGCGGCCATCGACGAGGTCGCCTCGATGCACCGGGCCAAGTCGGAGATCAACTACGTCCGCGGGGTGCCGCCGGTGGTCAACGACCCGGGGGTCGCCGACCTGCTCCGGGACGCCATGGTCGCCCGGCGCGGCCCCCACTCCGTCGAGGACACCGACCAGAGCCTGGGCGGCGAGGACTTCGCCTGGTACCTCGAGCACGTGCCCGGCGCGCTGGCCCGGCTGGGCGTCCGTACGCCCGGGGACCCCGTCAAGCGCGACCTGCACCGCGGCGACTTCGACGTCGACGAGTCCGCGATCGCCGTCGGCGTCGAGCTGTTCACGGCCGCCGCGCTGCTCGACGGGCGGCGCGCCAGGCCCGGCGGGTGAAACTCACACCACGTTCTCCCGGGCCGCCCGGCGGCCCGGGAAACCCCTGGTACAACGCGGGTTCACGTCTGATGGGTTACTGATCGGTCACTGTCCGGTTCACGACGATCCGATAACAGAAGCTGAAGGGGTCTTTAACTGACATCTACGCGCGTTACGATCGCCGCGAAACCAGCGCCGGTCAGTGGCGCTTCGGTCAGGTTTTGAAGGAGCCTCCCCTTGCGCCGGATCACCAGGATCGCAACCGTGAGCGTCGCGTCCGCGGCCCTCGCCCTTACCGCCACCGCCTGCGGCGGCAAGAAGTCCACGGACGCGGGTTCGTCGGAGTCGTCGACCGGTTCTTCCACCGCTGCCATCGCCTACGACATCGGCGGCCGCGGCGACCAGTCCTTCAACGACGCCGCCTACGCGGGTGCCGAGAAGGCCAAGTCCGACCTCGGCATGAACGTCAAGGAGGCGGAGCCGACCGAGGGTGAGAGCGACGCCGACAAGGTGCAGCGCCTCACCGAGCTGGCCCGCTCCGGCGCCAACCCGGTCATCGGCGTCGGCTTCTCCTACGCCCCGGCCATCAAGAAGGTCGCCCCGAAGTTCCCGAAGACCACCTTCGGCATCGTCGACGACACCTCGGTGACCGGCAAGAACGTCGCCAACCTGGTCTTCAACGAGGAACAGGGCTCCTACCTCGCGGGCGTGGCCGCCGCCAAGGCGTCCAAGACCGGCAAGGTCGGCTTCATCGGCGGTGTCGAGGTTCCGCTGATCAAGAAGTTCGAGGCCGGGTACATCCAGGGCGTCAAGGACACCAACCCCAAGGCCGAGGTGCTGACCCAGTACCTGTCGCAGCCGCCGAACTTCGAGGGCTTCTCCAAGCCCGACCTCGGCAAGGCCGCCGCCCAGGGCCAGCTGTCCAAGGGTGCCGACGTGATCTACGCCGCCGCCGGTCTGGCCGGTTCCGGTGCCATCGAGGCCGCGTCGACCGCGGGCAAGTGGGCCATCGGCGTCGACTCCGACCAGTACAACCAGGCCGGTCTGGCGAAGTTCAAGAACAACATCCTGACCTCGGCGACCAAGAACGTCACCGGCGCCGTGTACGACCTGATCAAGTCGGTCAAGGACGGCAAGCCGGAGGCGGGCGAGATCCGCTACAACCTGGCCAAGGGTGGCGTCGGCCTGACCGACTCGAACCCGGAGTACAAGAAGATGGCCGACTTGACGGCCGCGGTGGAGAAGGCCAAGGCCGACATCATCGCCGGCAAGGTCCAGGTCAAGACCGCTCCGTAAGGACGCGATCTGCCGGGGTCCGGAGGGCTGGCAGCAGCCACCTCCGGGCCCCGGGCCGTGTTTGCGGCTCAATCTTTTCGTTTTTGGCAGCGCTACGCGCGTAGAGGTGTCGTGGACGCGATACTTTCTCTCACCGCCTTCCCCTGCCCT
The DNA here is from genome assembly GCF_000719335.1 of Streptomyces sp. NRRL S-87. Lineage (GTDB taxonomy): Bacteria > Actinomycetota > Actinomycetes > Streptomycetales > Streptomycetaceae > Streptomyces. Next base: position 16,363 of record NZ_JOGB01000038.1, on the reverse strand, counting down.
GCCAGCCCGCCTGCCCGCCCCCTGCCTTCCAGCTCCTTCGCGCCAAGGAGAGTGCGTCATCAACGCGTCCAGCCCGCCCCCCGCCGTAGAACTGCACGGCATCACCAAGCGCTTCCCCGGCGTCGTCGCCAACAAGGACATCGCGATCACCGTCCGCAAGGGCACCGTGCATGCCCTGATCGGCGAGAACGGTGCCGGCAAGTCGACCCTGATGAAGATCCTCTACGGCATGCAGAAGCCGGACGAGGGCACCATCGCCATCGACGGGGAGCAGGTCTCCTTCAACACGCCCGGCGACGCCATCGCCCGCGGCATCGGCATGGTGCACCAGCACTTCATGCTGGCCGACAACCTCACCGTCCTCGAGAACGTGGTCCTCGGCGGCGAGAAGCTGTACGGCATCGGCTCCAAGGCCCGCAAGAAGATCCAGGAGATCTCCGACGCGTACGGCCTCGGCGTCCGCCCGGACGCCCTCGTCGAGGACCTCGGCGTCGCCGACCGGCAGCGCGTGGAGATCCTCAAGGTCCTCTACCGCGGCGCGAAGATCCTCATCCTCGACGAGCCGACCGCCGTGCTCGTCCCGCAGGAGGTCGACGCGCTCTTCGACAACCTGCGCGAGCTCAAGGCCGAGGGCCTGACCGTCATCTTCATCTCCCACAAGCTGGGCGAGGTGCTGAAGGTCGCCGACGACATCACCGTCATCCGGCGTGGCACCACGGTCGGCACCGCCGACCCGAGGACGGCCACCACCAAGCAGCTCGCCGAGCTGATGGTCGGCGCCGAGCTGCCCACCCCCGAGACCCGCGAGTCGACGGTCACGGACGTCCCCATGCTGAAGGTCGAGAACCTGACGCTGGCCGCCTCCGGCATCACCGCCGAGCCCGAGACCATGGCGGCGCCGGAGCTGTCGCCGGGCGGCACGTACGTCCAGGAGAAGGCCGTCGCCGGCCGTCTGCTGCTCGACGACGTCAGCTTCACCATCCACAAGGGCGAGGTCCTGGGCATCGCCGGCGTCGAGGGCAACGGCCAGACCGAGCTCATCGAGGCCCTGATGGGCATGAACCTCCCCGACTCGGGCGTCATCACGCTGGACGGCACGGACATCACCAAGGCGCCCGTCCGCAAGCGCCGCGTCGACGGCATCGGCTACATCCCCGAGGACCGCCACCGGCACGGCCTGCTGCTGGAGTCCCCGCTGTGGGAGAACCGGATCCTCGGCCACGTCACCGAGGCGCCCAACTCCAAGCGCGGCATCCTCGACCCGAAGGCGGCCCGCAAGGACACCGAGCGGATCGTGCGCGAGTACGACGTCCGCACCCCGGGCATCGAGGTCACCGCGGCCTCCCTCTCCGGCGGCAACCAGCAGAAGCTGATCGTCGGCCGCGAGATGAGCCACAACCCCAAGTTCCTGATCGCCGCCCACCCCACCCGCGGTGTGGACGTCGGCGCCCAGGCGCAGATCTGGGACGCGATCCGCGACGCCCGTCGCGAGGGCCTGGCCGTCCTGCTGATCTCCGCCGACCTCGACGAGCTGATCGGCCTGTCCGACACGCTCCGCGTGATCTACCGCGGGCGCCTGGTCGCGGACGCCGACCCCGCGACGATCACCCCGGAGGAGCTGGGCACCGCCATGACCGGCGCCGCCCGCGGGCACCTGGAGGCCGGCGAGAACGGCACCACGACCCAGACCCAGAACGACGACTCCGCCGCGGGCGCCGATTCGCCGGAGGACGAGGCGCGATGAAGAAATTCGACAAGGACAAGCTGATCCTGGGCGCCGCCGGACCGGTGCTCGCACTGGTCAGCGCGTTCCTCCTGACCTCCCTGGTGCTGCTCGCCACGGGCGTCAACCCGATCGAGCCGATCCGCCTGATGATCGAGAACGCCGGGTACGAGGACGTCCAGGTCCTGATCCTGAACCAGACCGGCACCTACTACCTGGCAGCCCTGGCCGTCGCCATCGGCTTCCGGATGAACCTCTTCAACATCGGCGTCGACGGCCAGTACCGCCTCGCCGCCATGCTGTCGGCGGTCGTCGGCGCGGCCGTGACCCTGCCGGGCCCGCTGCACATCCTGCTCATCGTGGTCGTCGCCATGTGCGTCGGCGCCTTCTGGGCCGGCATCGCCGGTGTCCTCAAGGCCAAGCGCGGCGTCAGCGAGGTCGTCTCGACGATCATGCTGAACGCCATCGCCACCAGCCTGATCGCGTGGCTGCTGCTGCCGAAGAACCTCGGCGTGCAGCCCGAGGGCTCCAACGACCTGACCACCGGCGACATCCCCGAGTCCGGCTGGTTCCCGTCCGTGAGCATGGGCGACGCCGGCGAGATCTACGGCTTCACCTTCGTCGCCTTCGCGCTCGGCATCGTCTACTGGTTCGTCCTCAACCGCACCCGGTTCGGCTTCGACCTGCGCGCCACCGGCGCCAGCGAGTCCGCCGCCCAGGCCTCCGGCGTCGACGCCAAGAAGATGATCCTCACCGCGATGCTCATCTCCGGCGCCGTGGCCGGCCTCGCCGGCCTGCCGACGCTGCTCGGCGACACGCACACGTACAGCCTGTCCTTCCCGGTCGGCGTGGGCTTCACCGGCATCACCATCGCGCTGCTGGGCCGCAACCACCCGGTCGGCATCTTCTTCAGCGCCCTGCTGATCGCGTTCCTGGACAAGGCGTCCGCGTCCCTGGACCAGTACGGGTACGCCAAGGAGATCGCCACGATCATGAAGGGCCTCATCGTGATCGCGGTCGTCGTCTCGTACGAGCTCGTCCGCCGCTACGGCATCCGCCGCCAGCAGCAGAAGGTCGGCGAGGAGCTGGCCGCCGGCGGCGCCATGAAGACCGAGAAGGAGGTCGCGGCGTGAGCACCAGCACCGTCTCCGCGACGAGCGCCGCGCCCAAGGGCGGCGACCGCAAGAAGCTGACCCTGCCCTGGATCCTGCTGATCATCGCCGGTGGCCTCGCCCTGGTGTCCCTGGTCCGCGTCATCTCCGGCGCCGACGACCTGACCTCCGTCGGCCAGGTCTCCGGCGCCCTCCAGCTCGCCGTCCCGATCGGCCTGGCCGGCCTCGGCGGCCTGTGGGCCGAGCGCGCGGGCGTGGTCAACATCGGCCTCGAGGGCATGATGATCCTCGGCACCTGGTTCGGTGCCTGGGCCGGCTACCAGTGGGGCCCGTGGACCGGCGTCGTCCTGGGCATCGTGGGCGGCGCCCTCGGCGGCCTGCTGCACGCGATCATCACCGTGACGTTCAACGTCAACCACATCGTCTCCGGTGTGGCCGTGAACATCCTCGCCGTCGGCATCACCCAGTACCTGTCGAACTACACGTTCGCCGAGGCTCCGGGCGGCTCCTCCAAGCAGTCCCCGCGCATCGACCCGATCACCGACATCACGATCCCGGGACTGTCCGACGGCCTGTCCGACCTGCAGGCCAAGCACTGGTTCCTGATCTCGGACCTCGCCGGCGTGCTCGGCGGCCTGGTCACCAGCCTGTCGCTGCTCACGATCATCGCGATCCTGCTGATCCCCGCCACCTGGTGGGTGCTGTGGCGGACCGCGTTCGGCCTGCGCCTGCGCTCCTGCGGCGAGAACCCCACCGCGGCCGAGTCCCTCGGCGTGAACGTGTACAAGTACAAGTACATCGCCGTGGTCGTCTCGGGCGGCCTGGCCGGCCTCGGCGGCGCCTTCCTCGCCATCGTCTCCACCGGCATCTACCAGGAGGGCCAGACCGGCGGCCGCGGCTACATCGGTCTCGCCGCGATGATCTTCGGTAACTGGATGCCGGGCGGCATGGCCATGGGTGCCGGCCTGTTCGGCTTCACCGACAGCCTCAAGCTGCGCGGCGGTGCCGAGAACGTCCACGCGATGCTGCTGCTGGTCGGCATCCTGCTCGTCCTGGCCGCGGCCTGGCAGCTGTACAAGCGCAAGCACTGGCAGGCCGGCATCGCGCTGGCCGTCGGCGCCGGCGTGTTCGTCTGGTACGCCCTCACCGACGTCCTGCCGAGCCAGTTCGTGGACGCGGCCCCGTACGTCACCACCCTGCTGGTCCTCGCGCTGTCCGCACAGCGACTGCGGATGCCGAAGGCCGACGGCCTGCCGTACCGCAAGGGCCAGGGCAAGTGACCACGTCCGGCTCCGGTCCGGCCGCCGGGCACTCCGCGGCGTCCGAGGATTCCGCGGCGTCTGCGGCGCCCGCGGCCTCCGCGGTCGACTGGGAGGCCCTGCGGGCCACCGCCCGGGACGCCATGTCCCGGGCGTACGCCCCCTACTCGGGCTTCCCGGTCGGCGTGGCCGCGCTGGTGGACGACGGCCGGGTCATCACCGGCTGCAACGTGGAGAACGCCAGCTACGGGCTCGGCCTGTGCGCCGAGTGCGGGCTGGTCTCCCAGCTCGCGGCCACCGGCGGCGGTCGGCTCACGCACTTCACCTGCGTGGACGGCCGGGGCGGCCTCCTGGTGCCGTGCGGCCGCTGCCGCCAGCTCCTCCACGAGTTCGGCGGGCCGGACCTGCAGGTGGACACGCCGGAGGGCGTCCTGCCGCTCTCCGCGATGCTGCCGCAGGCCTTCGGCCCGGACCACCTGAAGTAGGCCTAGGCCCGGGGCCTCGTAGGACGGCCCTTCCGCACGGACGCGGGAGGGCCGTCCGCTTCTCCTCCTCTCTTCCGTGGGGCCCCTTGCGCCCCGCCTCTATGCGCGTAGAGTCGCGTATCTGTACGACGATGTACGAAACGGCACGTCACCGCCGTCACCGCCGGAAAGGTAGTCATCCATGGACGTCATCTCCGTCATCCGCACCAAGCGGGACCGTGGCGAGCTGAGCCCCGAGCAGATCGACTGGGTCATCGACGCCTACACCCGCGGCGAGGTGGCCGACGAGCAGATGTCCGCCCTCGCCATGGCGATCCTGCTCAACGGCATGAACCGGGCCGAGATCGCCCGCTGGACCGCCGCCATGATCGCTTCGGGCGAGCGCATGGACTTCTCCTCCCTGTCCCGCCCGACCGCCGACAAGCACTCCACCGGCGGCGTCGGCGACAAGATCACGCTCCCGCTGGCCCCGCTCGTCGCCGCCTGCGGCGCGGCCGTGCCGCAGCTCTCCGGCCGGGGCCTGGGCCACACCGGCGGCACGCTCGACAAGCTGGAGTCCATCCCCGGCTGGCGCGCCCTGCTCTCCAACGAGGAGATGCTGAACGTCCTGGACACCACCGGCGCCGTCATCTGCGCCGCCGGCGACGGGCTCGCCCCCGCCGACAAGAAGCTCTACGCGCTGCGCGACGTCACCGGCACCGTCGAGGCCATCCCGCTGATCGCCTCCTCGATCATGTCCAAGAAGATCGCCGAGGGCACCGGCTCCCTGGTCCTCGACGTGAAGGTCGGCTCCGGCGCCTTCATGAAGAACATCGACGACGCGCGCGAGCTGGCCCGCACCATGGTCGGCCTCGGCACCGACTCCGGCGTCAAGACCGTCGCCCTGCTCACCGACATGTCCACCCCGCTGGGCCTGACCGCCGGCAACGCGCTGGAGGTCCGCGAGTCGGTCGAGGTCCTGGCCGGCGGCGGCCCGGCCGACGTGGTCGAGCTGACCATCGCCCTGGCGAAGGAGATGCTCGAAGCGGCCGGCATCAAGGACGCCGACCCGGCGAAGGCGCTGGCCGACGGCTCCGCCATGGACCACTGGCGCCGGATGATCGCCGCCCAGGGCGGCGACCCGGACGCGACCCTGCCGGTGGCGCGCGAGCAGCACGTCGTCACGGCCCCGTCGTCCGGCGTCCTGACCCGCCTCGACGCGTACGGCGTGGGTGTCGCCGCCTGGCGCCTGGGCGCCGGTCGCGCGCGCAAGGAAGACCCGGTGCAGGCGGGCGCCGGCATCGAGCTGCACGCGAAGCCGGGCGACACGGTTACGGCGGGGGCGCCGCTGATGACCCTGCACACGGACACCCCGGAGAAGTTCGACTACGCCCTGAAGTCCCTGGAGGGCACGTACGACATCGCGCCGGCCGGTACCGCGTTCTCCGCGACCCCGATCGTCCTGGACCGCATCGCCTGACGGCCCGCACACCGCGCGACGGCTCGCACACCGCGCGACAGCTCGGCACACCGGTCGTCGGCTCGCACACCGCCTGACGGCCCGTACGCCGCTCAACGGCTCGCGCACCGCCTGACGGCACCACCGTTCGACGGCCCGCACCCGGCCCGGCATCCCCCCGGCGCCGGGTGCGGGCCGTCTGGCGTGCGAGGCCGTCGCCCTGCGGGGTCGTTCCCCCACCCGCCCTTTCACTCACCATGGCGCGCCGGCGCCGAAGCGGCGCGTGCGGCCGCCCGGCGGCGGACGGTGCGCTACCGATGAGTTACGCGCCTCGCACGGGTCAACCTTGCGTGACGATCACGGAGGAGCTGCCCCTGCCCGGGCCCGCCCTGCGGGCCGAAGACGTGCCCGCACTGTGCGAGGCCCTGGCCGCCCGCTACCGGCGCGGCGTGCGCGAGGTCGTCTGCGACCTCAGCGCGCTGACCCGCCCCGGCCTGCCCACCCTCGACGCCCTGGCGCGCCTGGCGCTGACCGCCCGCCGCCAGGGCGGAAGCCTCCGGCTGACCGGCATCCCGCCCGGGCTGGCGGCGCTCCTGGACCTGACGGGGCTCGCCGAGCTCTTCGCCCCCGGCGCCCGGGACCCGAACCGCGAGTCCGGCCCGCGGCTGGACCCGGACGCGGAAGCGGACGGGGGACGGGGACGGGACCCGGAGCCCGGACCGGGTCGAAACGGTGGGCGCCTAGGCGAGCCGTTCCGGGAGGCCGAAGAGGGGGAACCACCGGTCGGTGTCGAGGAAGGCGTTGAGCCCCACGATCCGCCCGCCTGACACCTCCAGCACCTGCAGTGCCCACGGCTCGTGCCCCTGGCCCGACGCGCTCGGCCGGTACTGGCCGAACGCCGGCATCCCGTTCGCCGTCGTCGGGATCAGGCGCGAGCCCTTGCAGCCGATGCCCTGGTTCAGGTGCCAGGCCGCGATGTCGGCCCGGCCCTGCAGCCACAGGTCGAACGGCGGCATCGACAGCACCGCGTCCTCGTGCAGCAGCGCGGTCAGCGCCGTGATGTCGTACGCCTCGAAGGCCTCCAGGTAGCGGGCCAGCAGCGAGCGCTGCTCCTCGTCCAGCGGGTCCGCCGACTCGGTCCGCTTGACCTGCTGCGCCGACATGGTGGCGCGCGCCCGCTGCAGGGCGCTGTTCACCGACGCGACCGACGTGTCGAGCAGCTCCGCGACCTCGTCCGCCTTCCACGCGAGCACCTCGCGCAGGATGAGTACCGCCCGCTGCTTGGCCGGCAGGTGCTGGAGCGCGGCCACGAACGCCAGCCGCACCGACTCCTTCGCCTGCGCCAGCTCCGCAGGGTCGGCCGGTGCCTGCGGCAGCACCCGCGCGTCCGGCACCGGCTCCAGCCACGTGACCTCGGGGCGGGTGTTGAGCACCGCGGAGGCCTGCCGGCCCTGCTCGGTCAGGTCCATCGGGCGGGCCCGCTTGTTCCCCGCGTTGAGCAGGTCCAGGCAGACGTTCGTCGCGATCCGGTACAGCCACGAGCGCAGCGAGGACCGCCCCTCGAACTTCTCGTACGAGCGCCAGGCACGCACGTACGTGTCCTGCACCGCGTCCTCGGCGTCGAAGGACGAGCCGAGCATCCGGTAGCAGTACCCGGTCAGCTCGACGCGGTAGCGGTCCAACGCCTCGTCCAGGTCCGGACGCGCCGCGGGTGTGGCGAGGTCGCTCATGGTGATCAGTCCCCCAGATAGATCCCTACGCATGGGAAGCTACCCGAGGGGACTGACAACGGCCCGCCGAAGCACCGGAATGCCGGTGCGGTGCCGTCAGGTGCCCGGCTTCCGCCCGTACACGAAGACGTCCTCACCGTTCTTGAGCAGGTTCCAGTACGCCTTCGCGTCGGTCGGCGTCATGTTCACGCAGCCGGCCGAGCCGGGCGGGTTCCACATGCTCTTCGTCACCGAGTGGAACGCCTGCCCGCCGTCGAAGAACTGCGAGTACGGCATCGACACGTGGTACAGGCTCGACCAGTGGTCGATGTCCCGGTAGTAGATCTTCTTCAGCCCGGTCCGGGTCTCCGTGCCGTCCTTGCCCGTGCGCACCGGCACCGGCCCGTACTTCAGGGTCGCCCCGTCCTGGATCCAGCTGAGCTGCCGGGTCAGGTCCACGCACGCGATCCGGCCCCGGTTGGTCGGGCAGGTGCCCGCCTTGTTCGGGTTACGGCCGGCCGCCCGCTGCGCCAGCATCGTGTTCATCGTCCGCCACGTCACCGGTCCCGCGTACCCGATGGTCGGGGTGATGCCGTGCTTGGCCTGGAAGGCCTTGGTCGCCTGGCAGTCCGCGACCGACTGGCGGCCGTCCACCGGTCGCCCGAGGAACTTCTCCACCTGCTTCTGGTACGGCCCGGTGCCGGCGGTGCACGAGGCCGCATGTGCGGAGCCCGTGCCCGCCGCCAGCGCGAGCGGTACGGTCAGCGCGGCCACCGCCCCCGCCAGCCCGGCCCTGCGGCCGGGGCGGAACCGCCGTATCCCCGCCGCCGCTGCCTCTGTCGTCTTCGTGCCGGTCGTGCCCGTCGCCCCCACGGCGCCCTCCGCTTTCCACCTGCTCCCGCGGGCGTGTGCTCCCGCGGTGCGTCATGTCCTCTTGGAAGAAGAGATGCACGAGGAGGGCTCGTAGTTGCGCTCCGGGAGGCCGTAGATCGGACCGTACTTACGGTGTAGGCGGGGCTACGGACCGTAGGCGGGGGGGGGCAGGTCCGGGGCGGGCCTGGTCCCGTGCGGGCCGGGCCTGGTGCGGGCCGGGTCCGGTGCAGGCGGGGTCCGGTGCGGCCGGCCTGGTACGGGCCGGGCCTGGTGCGGGCCGGGTCCGGTGCGGGTGGTCAGGCCGCCCGCGCCAGCCGGTGCCGGGTCAGGCGCCGCTCTTCCAGGCGTGCCACCCGGGTCCCGTACAGGGTGATCGACACGACGCCGAGCACCGCCACCAGCCCCAGTGCGACCGTGGCCGACCAGCCCCCCGCGTGGTAGGCGACCGCGCCGAGCGTGCCGCCCGCGCTGGACCCCAGGTAGTACGCGGACTGGTACAGGGCCGAGGCCTGTGCCCGCCCGGTCTTCGCCGCCCGGCTCACCGAGGACGAGGCCACCGCGTGACCGGCGAAGAAGCCGGCCGTGATCAGCACCAGGCCGAGCAGGATCGGGGCCAGGCCGTCCGCCAGCGAGAGCAGCAGCCCGGCCGCCGTGGTCGACACGGCCAGGTACAGCGCCCCGCGGCGGCCGGTGCGGGCCACCAGCTGACCGGCGGCTGCCGAGGAGGCCGTACCGACGAGGTAGACCAGGAACACCGAGCCCACCACGCCCTGCGGCAGGGAGAAGTCGTCGACCAGGCGGTAGCCGATCACGGTGTAGACCGCGCCGAAGACCGTCATGAAGAGCGCGCCGATGCCGTAGAGGCGCAGCAGCAGGGGGTCGCGCAGGTGGCCGCCGACGGTACGGGCCAGGGACCGCGGGTCGATCGCGGCGGGGGCGAAGAAGCGTGCCCGGGGCAGCAGCGCCCGGAAGACCAGCGCGCAGGCCAGCGCCAGCACGCCCACCGCCGCCAGCCCGGCCCGCCAGCCCCACAGCTGGGCCGCCCAACCGGTGACCAGCCGGCCGCTCATGCCGCCGATCGAGTTGCCCGCGACGAACAGTCCGATGGCGCCGACCAGCGCCTTCGGCCGGACCTCCTCCGCCAGGTACGCCATCGCGCTCGCCGGCAGTCCGGCCAGGGCTGCGCCCTGCACGGCGCGCAGCACGACCAGCGTGGTGAGGTTCGGCGCGAACGGCACCAGCAGGCCGACACCGACCGCGAGCGCCAGGGAGACCGTCATCATCCGGGTGCGGCCCACGCGCTCGGAGAGGGCGCTGAGCGGCAGTACGAAGAGGGCGAGCGCGCCGGTGGCCGCGGAGACGGTCCAGCTGGCCTGGCCGGCCGTCACGCCGAACCCGGCGGAGACGGCGGGCAGCAGGGCCTGCGTGGAGTAGAGGAGCGCGAAGGTCGCCAGGCCGGCGGCGAAGAGCGCGAGGCTCATGCGGCGGTAGCCGGCGGAGCCGGGCTCGTGCCGCTCGGGGGCCGGCCGGGGGGCTTCGGCGACTGCGGCTCGGGGCGCTTCGGCGGCTTCGGCGGGTTCGGCGGGTTCGAGGGACGACGGGGTGGAGGCACCCGTGGTGACGGGTGCCCCGGTATGAGCGGGAGGCATACGTCAAAACTAGGCCGCCGTATTTCATGCGTCCAATGCGTCGAATCGCGAAAATCGATACGCTGCCGCATAAGTGGAGCTCACGGGGGTGCTTGTCAATGAGCCGTTACGAAGAAGACATCGCCGTGACAAACCTGCTCGCCCCGCGGCTGGCCTGGTTCGCGGCCGTCGCCCGCCACGAGCACGTGACCCGCGCCGCCCACGAACTCGGCGTTCCGCAGCCGACGTTGAGCCGCGCCATGGTCCGGCTGGAGGCCGATCTGGGCGTGGCGCTGTTCGCCCGCCGGGGTCGCAGCGTGTCCCTCACCCCCGCCGGGCGTTCCTTCCTCGCCGGCTCCGACCGGGCGCTCGCCGAGATCGCCCGGGCCGCGCACGCGGTCCGGGCGGACGCCGACCCCGCCACCGGCCACGTCGCCTTCGGTTTCCTGCACACCATGGGTTCGGAGACCGTACCCGGACTGATCCGGGCCTTCCGGGTGGACCATCCGCACGTCCGCTTCTCCCTCGTCCAGAACTACGGCGAGGCGATGCTGGAACGGTTGCGGGCCGGGGAGTTGGACCTGTGCCTGACCTCTCCCGTGCCGGAGGCCCCGGACCTGGTGGGACGGCGCCTCGACGAGCAGCGGCTGCGGCTGGTGGTGCCGGACGACCACCGGCTCGCCACGCGCAAGCGGATCCGCCTCGCGGAGGCCGCCGAGGAAACCTTCGTCACCCTCGAACCGGGCTACGGGCTCCGACGGATCACCGACGACCTCTGCGCCGAGGCGGGCTTCAGGCCGCGGGTCGCCTTCGAGGGGGAGGAGGCCGAGACCCTGCGCGGCCTGGTGGCGGCGGGGCTCGGCGTGGCCCTGCTGCCGCCCCCGGCGGTGGCCCGGCCCGGGGTGGTCGAGCTGACCGTGACGGCCCCGCGGGCGGTCCGCGAGATCGGCGTCGCCTGGCTCGACGGCCACCCCGACACCCCGCCGGTCGCCGCCTTCAAGCGCTTCCTCCTCTCGCGCCGCGGGCGCCTCCTGCCGGACGGGCAGGAGCCGTACGTGGCGTGAGGGGTGGGATGGGGGTGGGCGACGGGTGGGGGTGGACGAGGGGTGGGGTGGACGGCGACGGGTGGGGGTGGACGACGGGTGGGGTGGACGACGGGTGGGGTGGACGACGGGTGGGGGTGGGTCCGGCGGGTCTGGTGGGTCCGGCTCGGGTCGCGGGCGCGTCACCCCCGCAGGGAGCGGCCGAATCCGGAGGCCAGGGGCATGCGCAGGCCCAGGGGCGGAGGTGCCGCGAGCGCGTCGGTCACCGGTCGTGAGTACCGGCCCGAGAAGACCGCGCCCAGTACGAAGTCCACGGCCAGCGCTATGACTTCTGTGCGGTGCTCGCGCAACCCGTGTCCGTCCGAATGCACTTCGAAGCGGCACGTACTGCGGTTCGCCTTCTTCGCCCGCGCCGCGAGCCGGAAGGACAACTCCGGGTCGGTTCTGGTGTCGTTGGTGCCGTGCACGATCAACACCTGGCGTCCGGCGAGGTGTTTCACCGGTTCGGGAGAGGGCCCCTCCTCGGCTTCCGGAATGCAAGGCGCGAGCGCGAGGGCCGAGTTGACTGCCTCGTGTCCGGCTGCCCGCAACGCCGCCAGCCCTCCGGCCCCGTACCCCGCGAGGCAGATCGGCACGTCCCCGTAGCGGCGCTGCGCCTCGTCCGCGCCCCATGCCGCGTCCAGGGCGAAGTCCGCCCGCCGGCCGCCGTACTGCACCACGTGCGTGACCAGCCCCTCCGTCGCACCGGCCTTGGCGAGCGCGCGGGCGAGGGCGCGGAGCGGGCCGGGGGAGAGGGGTGAGAGGGGGGACAGGGGTGAGAGGGGGGACAGGGGCGAGAGGGGGGACAGGGGTGAAGGCGGGAGGAGGGCGGGACGGGGAGACGGCGGGGGAGCCGGCGCTGGTGATGACGAAGGAAGGGAGAAGAACGGGGGTAAAGCGCGGAGGCCGGGAGCGAAGGGGGCGGATCCCGGGAGGAGGAGCACCACCCCGCTGACCGCGGAGCCCGAGCCGTTCGCCCGTCCCAGACGGGCCGTCTGCTGTGCCATGGCGGAACACTCTCAGACGGGTAGGTGTACGCCACCCGTCCGCACGGTCACTGTTACGTATCGACCCAGACCGTCGGCCGCTCGCTCTACGCGCGTAGGAGTTAGAGTTTGGAAATGACGAGCGAGACCCCCAACCTGCCCACGCCGGATCAGATCCGCCGCTCCCCGAAGGTGCTGCTGCACGACCACCTGGACGGCGGTCTGCGCCCCGGGACGATCATCGAGCTCGCCGCCGAGGCGGGCTACGAGAGCCTCCCCGAGACCGATGCCGACAAGCTCGGCATCTGGTTCCGCGAGGCCGCGGACTCCGGTTCCCTGCCGCGCTACCTGGAGACGTTCGCGCACACCTGCGCCGTCATGCAGACCCGCGACGCGCTGTTCCGCGTCGCCGCCGAGTGCGCCGAGGACCTCGCCGAGGACGGCGTCGTCTACGCCGAGATCCGTTACGCCCCTGAGCAGCACCTCGAGGGCGGCCTGACGCTCGAAGAGGTCGTCGAGGCCGTCAACGAGGGCTTCCGCGAGGGCGAGCGCCGCGCGAAGGCCAACGGTCACCGCATCCGCGTCGGCGCGCTGCTCACCGCCATGCGGCACGCCGCCCGCGCGCTGGAGATCGCCGAACTGGCCAACCGCTACCGGGACAACGGCGTCGTCGGCTTCGACATCGCGGGTGCCGAGGCGGGCTTCCCGCCCACCCGTCACCTCGACGCGTTCGAGTACCTGAAGCGGGAGAACAACCACTTCACGATCCACGCGGGCGAGGCCTTCGGCCTGCCGTCGATCTGGCAGGCGCTGCAGTGGTGCGGCGCCGACCGGCTCGGACACGGCGTGAAGATCATCGACGACATCGAGGTCGCCGCCGACGGCAGCGTGACGCTGGGCCGGCTGGCCTCGTACGTCCGCGACAAGCGCATCCCCCTGGAGATGTGCCCGACCTCGAACCTGCAGACGGGCGCCGCGGCCTCGTACGCCGAGCACCCGATCGGGTTGCTGCGCCGCCTGCACTTCCGTCTCACGGTCAATACCGACAACCGCCTGATGAGCGGCACGAGCATGAGCCGGGAGTTCGAGCACCTCGTCGACACCTTCGGCTATTCGCTCGACGACATGCAGTGGTTCACCGTCAATGCCATGAAGTCGGCGTTCATTCCTTTCGATGAACGACTGGCGATGATCAACGACGTGATCAAGCCGGGTTACGCGGAGCTGAAGTCCGAGTGGCTTTTCCGGCAGACCGCCTCCACCAGCGGGTCTGTCTCCGCGTAAGGCGGAATCGCCGATCCGGTACGGCGAAGGGAGGCGCTCGGGAGTTCGACTCCCGGGCGCTTCTTCTTATTTAAGGATGTTTGCGGGAGGGGGTTTGGGGTGGCTAGTTTGCGGAGCCGCTCAGTTCCCCGTCGCAAGGACGAGATTTCATGAAGCAGTCAGCTGCCAAGACCCTCGGTGTCGCCGTCATCGGTGCCGCTTTCGCCGCAGCCGCCGCCGGCACCGCTTCCGCCGCCCCGGCGGTGGGTGTGGCCGACGCACTGAACACCGTCACCGGTGTCGCCGGGCCGCTCGGCAACACCCTCAACCACGCCCAGGCCTCGGAGGAGGGTGTCCAGCAGTCCAGCAGCGACGCCTCCGACCCGGTCCAGGGCCTCCTCGGCGGCCTCCCGGCCGCGGGCGGTCTCCTCAACGGCGGCGCGTGACCGTTCGGTTGCCCGCGCTGCGCGCCCGTCGGCTCGGGTGAGGGCCCGCGCTGCCGCTCGTGTGCCGGTTCGTGGGCGTTGCGCGGTGACTGCGCGGCGGTTGCACCGGGGTAGTGGTGGTCGTCAATCATGCGGCGATCGAACGCGTACCGAACGGGGCGCACACCTCTTCGACGAGGTGTGCGCCCCGCCGCGTGCTGTGCCAGCATCGCCACCAACTCCCGTACGACATGCGGATGATGAGGTTCGCGGATGAAGAAGTTCCGAGACATGCGTGTGACGGCTCGGGGCGCGGCCGCGCTCCTCTCCGTGCCCCTTCTCCTGCTCGCCACGGGCTGTGCGGGCAGCGGCGGTGGCAGCGGCAGCGGCAGCGGTGGTGGTGGCGGAGGGGGACGCACGGAGAACCGGCCCGAGGGGAAGAGCTCCGGCGTGCCGGCGACGCCCGCAGCGAGCGCGAGCCCCGGCGCACCCGGGTCGACGGCGGTACCGACCGCCCGTACGCCGCTGGAGCGGGCCGCACTGGTCCAGGGCGACCTGGCCGGCTACCAGATCTCCGCGCAGGCCAAGAACCCCAATGCGCCCGACGGGCAGCCCCAGGCCGACAAGAAGACCTGCCAGCCGCTCGCGGACATCATGGGTGACAAGCCCGACCCGGCCGCGGGCGAGACCGTCAACCGGGGCGTCGGCTCCCAGAAGCAGCTCGGTCTTGCCGTGTCCGTGTCGCTGAGTGCCTACAGCGAGGTGGAGGCCAAGCACCTCGTCTCCCGGCTGCGCGAGGCGATCGCGGCGTGCGGCGACGGGTTCTCCGCCACGGTCGAGAAGCAGACCGGGACGTACAAGGACGTCCGTGGCGTCGCGTACAAGGTCGGCGGTGACGAGAGCGTCAGCTGGACCACCACTGCCGCGGCGGCGGGTGTCTCCGCCCCGGTCCACGTCGTCGTCGTGCGCGAGGGCAGCACGGTGGTGCGGCTGATGGCCCTGAACGTCGCTGCCACCAGTGGTGGGCAGCCGGTTCAGGTCCCGCACGAGCTCGCGGACCGGCAGTTGGAGAAGCTGGGCGCGGCGGTTCGCTGACGCGGTGCTGCATTCCTTCCGTTCGGGCGTTGGCGGCTCGGGGGAGGAATTCTGCTCGGGTTGGGGGTTGGGGGCTGGGGGTTGGGGGTTGGGGGTTGCCGGTTGTCGGCTGCCGGTTGCCCGTTGCCCGTGGGTGGTGGGTGGTGGGTGGTGGGTGGTTGGTGGTTGCGGGTTGCCTTTGCTGGGTGCTGGGTGCTGGGTGCTGGGTGCTGGGTGCTGGGTGCTGGGTGCCGGTTGCCGTTCCTGGTTGCCGGTTCTGGCCTCGGTCCTTTTCGGAGGGCTGGGCCCGGCCCTCCGAATGTTTACCAGGCGGCCTTGGGGGACTTCTCGGAGGGCAGCAGTGCCCACAGGGCCAGGTATATGAGGAACTGCGGGCCGGGCAGCAGGCACGATGCGACGAAGATGACCCGCATGGTGGTGGCGGAGGTTCCGAAGCGCTGCGCGAGGCCGGCGCAGACGCCGCCGATCATTCGTCCGTTGGTCGGGCGGATAAGGGGCGCGCTCATGGCTTTCTCTCCTTGGGTTCGTCTCGCTTTCTGCGATGTCTCAATACTCGCGTGGGACGACGGAGAGAACCTCACTCCAGGGAGCTATTCCGACCCTGGGAATTCTCGGGGTTGATCCCTGAGTGCCGGCGCCGCTGCTGGTGGGGGTGGTGCCGCCCCCGGTGCCGGGCTGCGGGATGAGGCCCTGGGCCGCGCCGCGGGTGCCAGGTGCGGGGTGCGGTTCCGGGCCGGCGGCCGCGGCCGGGTGCGTACGGCGCAGGCGGGACCGGAGGGCCGGTACGACGGCGAGGTGGGCGACCGCGACCCCGGTCGCGTTCAGCAGGACCGCGTCCACGTCCACGACCTGGCCGGGCACCCCGGTCTGCAGGAACAGGATCCCGAGCGAGATCAGCGCGGCCGCGGCGGTGGTGCGGACGAAGGACGCCAGCAGCGAGGGTGTGAGCCGTCCGCCGGCCATGGGCAGCAGGACCCCCAGCGGGGCCAGCAGGGCCAGGCCCTCGCCGATGCGGCGGGCGGCCTCCACGGGGCCGTAGGCGAGGTCGGTGCGGATGCCTTCCAGCGGCGTCAGGTTCGCGGCCGCGGCCCAGGGGACGTCGAGCGGGCGCAGAGTCAGCCAGCCGACCAGCGCGAGATGCGCGAAGAGCAGTACGCCGCTCACGGCCCGGAGTCGTATGGCGGCACTACCGCCCAGCTCATGACGCTGTTGCACGCCTGGAAGGACGCCGGAGCCGGGGGCGGCGGTTCCGTGGGGTTGGGTGGGGGTGGGGTGTGTATGGGGT
>NZ_JOGB01000037.1 GCF_000719335.1 Streptomyces sp. NRRL S-87 | reverse complement strand
CCCTCGGGGTGGGCCTGCCGCTGGGGGTACCTCCCAGCGGTAGCTGGGGGAGGCCTGCAGGCCGCCCCTGTCAAGCGCCGAGGGGACCCACACACCACGCGACCCACCCCCGAAGCGAGCCAACCGAAGCCCCCGCCCCGTTCAGAACTGCGCCCGTAGCCACGTCCAGAAGCCGTCCCGCAGTTCGCGACGCAGGTCGGCCTGGCCGCGCAGCGAGTAGTGGAGCAGCGCTTCGGCCTCCACCAGGAGCTCCTGGTCCACGGCCCCGGGCAGGTACGGGTGGCCGGGGAGGAGTTCCGCGAGCGCCGCGGGCCCCTTCGTCGCGAGCCAGGCGGCGGCTATGCGCGCCCCGACGAACCGCACGTCCTCGCGGCCGGGCCGGGGCAGTCCCTCGCCGTCCGGCTCACCGCCCAGGGGTGCCCGCCGGGTGACGTACGGCTTGCAGAACTCGAGGTCGAAGACCCGCTGGCTGTCCACCTCCCACAGCAGCGCCTCGGCCTGGTTGCGGCCGTCGCGGGCCTCGATACCCCAGAGGTGGACGCGTGCACCGTACCCCTGGGCCGCCTCGACCGCCGAGACGAGGTCCTCGTCGCCGCCGACGAGGGCCGCGTCGCTGATGGCCCGGTGCCGGGCCAGGGACTCCAGGTCGGTGCGGATGAGGGAGTCGACGCCCTTCTGCTGGTTGCTGGCGTTGAGGTTGCCGAGCCTGACCTTCACGTCGGGCAGTTCCGCGATCGACTGCTGCTCGGCGGTGTGGATGCGGCGCCGGGCACCGTCGTACCAGTACACGCGCAGCAGCCTGCTGTCGGCGAAGATCGTGCGGGCCTTGTCGATGAGGGCCTCGATCATGCCCTCGGCGTCGAGGTCGAAGGAGCGGCGGTCCTCGGTGCCGGCGACCAGGCGGCCGACGGAGGCGTAGACGTAGCCGGCGTCAACGAAGATCGCGTGGGTCGACGGCGTCTTGGCCACCTCGGCCAGCATGCGCTCGAGCAGTTCGTTCGTGCGCTCCACCCGTCCGGCCAGCTCGGCGAGGCCGGGCGTCTCCGGCCCGTCGCCGGACCCCTCACCGGGCCCCGCGCCCACACCGGCACCCGCACCCGCACCCGCACCCGGTCCCACGCCCGTACCGGTATCCACACCCGCACCCGCGTCCGGGCCCGTCACCTGCGACGGCTCGCTCATCGGACCCCCTGGACAGGACTCCACAGGACGGACGGGGCTCCACTGGACAGAACACTCCCGTCCGGTTGTCATTGTGACGGAGGACACAGGTCCGGTCTCCTCGGGACCTCGGTATTTAGCCAAGGAAAAAATTTCCTTAGCGTAGGGAATGTTTGCGTCATACACTTCGTTATCCCCTGTGCAAGGAGCGAGACAGACGAAGGGAGAAGCCCATGCGCTTCGAGATTCTGCGCCTGGACGACATCGACGGCACCCCCGTGGACCGGACCGTCGTCGACGCCGCCTCCGTCAACGGCATCGTGCTGCAGGCCGCCGCGATCGGCCAGCGCATCTGGATCCGCCCGGCCGACACCACGGCCTCGTAACAGGCGCACTCGAGCACCGGGGCACTCCCGTCCCGGCTCATGCACGCCGCAGACGTCGAAGCGCCCCGTACCGCCATGGGTACGGGGCGCTTGGCGTGCGGGACGGCGCCGCCCGCGATCAGGCCTTCTGGACCACCTGCAGCACACCGTTGATGATCTGCTGTACGGCGATCGCGGAGAGCATCATGCCCGCGAGCCGCGTCACCAGCACCACGCCACCGTCCTTGATGACCCGGATGATCACGAGCGAGTAGCGCATCGTCAGCCACAGCACCACGTGCATGGCGAGGATCGCGGCCCAGACCGACACCTGCGCGCTGAACCCGTCGGCCCGCTGCACCGCGAGGATCACGGAGACGATCGCACCCGGGCCGGCCAGCAGCGGCATGCCCAGCGGCACGAGCGCCACGTTGACGTCCTTGGTCTGCTTCGGCTCGTCGGTCTTGCCGGTGAGCAGGTCGAGGGCGATCAGGAGCAGCAGCAGACCACCCGCGATCATCAGCGCGGGCACCGAGACGTGCAGGTAGTCGAGGATCTGCTGGCCGCAGACGCCGAAGACGGCGATGACGCCGAAGGCGACGCAGACGGCCTGGAACGCCATCCGGCGCTGGACCTTGGTGGCCCGGCCCGAGGTCAGGGCCAGGAAGATCGGGGTGATCCCCGGGGGGTCCATAATCACAAAAAGGGTGAGAAAGAGGGATCCGAAAACGGCAAAGTCGAACACAGTGATGGCCTTGCGAGAGGTTGTCGTACAAACAGGAGTTCAGAGAACGGGGCGGCTGCGCGGGGCGCAGCCGGACGGGCCGCGGCAGGACGACGGGACGCTGCGGAGCGACGTCCCGCACCCGCGGAGTGCGGCAGGGCGAGCGGTACGGGGAAGGGCGGTCGGTCGTACGGGCGGTCCCGCCGCATCACCCGCTGCGCCACGGCGGACCGGCACCGCGGCGGACGGCGGGCAGCCGGTCCGGACGGGGTGCCGACCGGGGCGTGCGGGAGGGGGCGGGAGGCCGTACGGTGCTCAGCCGCCGGCGCGTCCGCCCGTGCCCGGCACCGGGAAGGCGCCGGTGGCACGGCGGGTGATCTCGCCGTAGATCTCGGGATCGGTGGTGTGGTCGCCGAGCCGGCAGGTCTTGCGGCTGCCGTGGTAGTCGCTGGAGCCGGTGGCCAGCAGGCCGAGGTCGGCGGCCATGCCGCGCAGTCGGACCCGGGCCGCCGTGTCATGGTCCATGTGGTCGACCTCGATGCCGTCCAGGCCCGCGGCGGCCAGCTCGGCGATCACGCTCTCCGGCACCACCTGGCCGCGCTTGACGGCGAGGGGGTGGGCGAAGACGGTCACGCCGCCGGCCGCCTTGACCAGGCGGATCGCGTCGAAGGGGTCGAGCTCGTGCTTCTCGGCGTACGCACGGCCGCCGTCGGCCAGCCACTCGGGAGTGAAGGCGTCCGAGACGGTGGCCACGACGCCCAGTTCGACGAGGGCGGACGCGATGTGCGGACGGCCCACCGAGGCGTCGCCCGCGATCCGGGCCACCTGCTCCCAGGTGACCGGCACGCCGAGCTCCTGGAGCTTTCCGACCATGGTGCGGGCGCGCGGCACGCGGTCGTCGCGGACCAGTTCGCGCTCGCGGGCGAGGTCGGGCTCCTCGGGGTCGAAGAGGTAGGCGAGCATGTGCATCGAGATGCCGTCGACGCGGCACGACAGTTCGGCGCCGGTGACGAGCGTGAGCCCCTCGGGCAGTGCGGCGACGGCCTCGGCGTGGCCGCGGACCGTGTCGTGGTCGGTCAGCGCGACGACGTCCAGCCCGGCGGCGGCCGCGTTGCGGACCAGCTCGGCGGGGGTGTCCGTACCGTCCGAGGCCGCGGAGTGGGTGTGCAGGTCGATGCGCACGGCGGCACGGCTCCCGGTGGGCAGGACGGACGGGGGGACACTTCAGAATAACCACCCCGCACGCCCCGGACCGCCCCGAACGCCCCCTTCGCCCTTGAGATCCCGGACACCTTCGGTCGAGGACCCGTTCAGTCGATGATGCGGGGCGACAGCGCCCCTATGGGCAGCAGGTCCACCTCGGCCCCGGCCTCCCGGAGGTCGGTGAGCACCAGCTCGTCGTACAGCAGCAGCCCCGACTGCTCCGGCCAGACCACGGCCCACAGCCACAGCCCCAACGCCTCGCCCGCGAAGACCGCCCGGTCCCCCGGCGTGCCGGAGACGTGCCAGAGCGGGGTGGGCCGGCCGGCGGCGATCACCTTGGCGTTCGGGGTCGAGGACACGTCGATGTACGGGCCCGGGTCCGGGCCGTCGACGCCGGCGTACCGGGCGCCGAGGCCGACGCCCAGCTCCTCCGCGATCAGGAGGAGTTCACCCATCCCGCCGACGGGACCGGGGCCCGAACAGGCGACGGCGGTGGCCCGGCCCCCGTTGCGGTCGTCGCCCGCGGAGGCGACCCCGGTGAACAGCCAGCCGAGGGGCAGCGGCCACGGCATCCAGACCGGGACCTGGGCACGCTTGGTGACGACGTTGAGGCCCTCGACACTGGGCGGGATGACCGGCTGCAGGGGATGGACGGCGCCGTGCACCGCGCACTGCCAGGAGTCGGAGAAAAGACCGGGCGGCCTGACCCGGCCACCGCACTTCGGGCAACTCGGTTCGCCCCTCATAGGGCTCCACGCTCCTCCCCGGCCGCGGCCGCGTCAAGGGACGATCACCCGTCCGGATCCGATGCGTACCCCCCGTGGCCGGGGTCAGTCACATCCCACTGTCCTAGTCCACCCGGTCGAGCCGTCCAGTGCACGTACCGACGCGGGCCCGGTCGGGATACGCAGGTCCCGACCGCCCGGCCGGACGCGCACGCACCCCGACCGGGCCTCCCGGCGAGAGGGCGGTGCGTCAGTCGAGCGGAACCGACGTGCGACGCGGGTCGCGCAGGTCCGTACCGTGGGTGAGCCAGCGCTCCTGGAGCGCGGCCGCGCCGTGCACCCGTTTCCACGCGGCCTCGTTCGGGGTCATCGGCAGCAGCGGCAGGAACCGCACCGGCTCCAGCGGCTCGTCGAGCTCCAGGTCTTCGACCAGTCCGCCGGACTCGGCGACGAGCACGGAGGTGAACGGCGCCCCGGGCCACAGCGGTTCACCCGTGTCCAGCGAGGCGCCGGAGGCCACGACCAGACCCTCCACCTGCGGGGACGCCGCCAGTACCGCGAGCGGCCGGAGCACCTTGTCGGTGTCGGCGAGCCCGGCCCGTACGGAGAGCACGAGCTCGGCGCGGGGCCCGCGCAGCGGGTCGGCCACCATGTCGTTGGGGTCGGTCATCGGCCGTTCGGACATGCCCAGGGTCGCGTACCGGACGACGTCCCCCTCGGTGAAGCGGAGCACTTCGATCCGGTCGGTGCCGAGGAACGTGATAGCGGCGCGGGCGTCGGGTTCGCCGAGGGCCGTGCGCAGCCGCGCTTCCACGAGAGCGAGAACTTCTGCCATGCAGCGAGCATAGAACGCCTATTGGGAGGGTAAAGGCGCGCGTCTGAGGGACTGTCGGCTGATACTGTTGACAGCTGGTTCGGGCAACCGCCCAAGGCGGTCGTCACGCCCCGACCACAGGACACCCCTTACGAGGGCCCGGCCGGAGGAGGTGGGACTGCGATGGACCGAAGTCGATCGTGCAGTACCAACAGCTCTTCCGCAGTGGTCTGCCCTCCGGCTGATGACCGGTTCTGACCCGGCCTGACCGCCCCTCAGCCCGCGAGCGCCCCGGCGCTCCGAGCCGCAGGAGCCCCGGCCCTCTCGGACCCGGATCCGCCCGCGCACGCCCGGTTCAGGGACGAACCGGTGCGAACCGAGCTTTTCACCCGGCACACCACGGCACTCCCGTGCGCTCCGGCCGCGGATCCCCGGCCCGCCCCCGGCGGGGGCCGGTGGTCCCGTACGGAGGGCCGCGCGACGGAAGAGCGACGGAACACCGCCCCGACCGCCCGCCCTCCCGCTCGCCGCCCGCACGCGCGGCGGAGGGACTCCCCGTCAGCGGCCCCGCAGGCCGCGCGAAGGAGCCTGCCATGTCGATGATCCGTGACCTGCGCGCCGTGGTGCGCCCCGCCCTGCGTCCCGCCTTCCGCAAGAACAGCCCCGTCTACAGCAACTACGACGCCACCCGCGACCCGTCGGCCAGCAGTGCGGTCGTGGACTGCGCCGTCTACCGCGAGGGCCGCCGGGTGGAGCGCGGCGTGTGCCTGACCCCGCGTGAGGCGATGCGGCAGGTGCGCGACGGCGGCGGCTTCGCGTGGATCGGGCTGCACGAGCCGACCGAGGCGGAGTTCGCCGGGATCGCGGCGGAGTTCGGGCTGCACCCCCTGGCGGTCGAGGACGCGGTGCACGCCCACCAGCGGCCCAAGCTGGAGCGGTACGACGACACCCTCTTCACCGTCTTCAAGACGATCCACTACGTCGAGCACGCCGAACTCACCGCCACCAGCGAGGTCGTGGAGACCGGCGAGGTCATGTGCTTCACCGGCCCCGACTTCGTCATCACCGTCCGGCACGGCGGCCAGGGCTCGCTCAAGGAGCTGCGGCACCGCCTCCAGGACGACCCGGAGCTGCTCGGCAAGGGCCCCTCGGCCGTGCTGCACTCCATCGCGGACCACGTCGTCGACGGGTACCTCTCGGTGGCGGCCGCGGTGCAGGACGACATCGACGTGGTGGAGACCGAGGTCTTCGCCGCCCCCGCCAAGGGCAGCCCGCGCGGTGTGGACGCGGGCCGGATCTACCAGCTCAAGCGCGAGGTGCTCGAGTTCAAGCGGGCCGTCACCCCCCTGCTGCGGCCGATGCAGCTGCTCAGCGAGCGGCCGATGCGGCTGGTGGACCCGGACATCCAGAAGTACTTCCGGGACGTCTCCGACCACCTGGAGCGGGTCCACGAGCAGGTCGTCGGCTTCGACGAGCTGCTGAACTCGATCCTTCAGGCCAACCTCGCGCAGGCGACCGTCGCCCAGAACGAGGACATGCGCAAGATCACCGCGTGGGCCGGCATCATCGCCGTCCCCACCATGATCTGCGGGGTGTACGGCATGAACTTCGACCACATGCCCGAACTGCACTGGAAGTACGGCTACCCGATGGTGATGGGCGCGATCGTCGGCATCTGCCTCACCATCCACCGGGCGCTGCACCGCAACGGCTGGCTCTGAGCCGGGCGCGCCGGCGGTGAGCCGGCGGTCGCCCGGCGGGCCGCGCAGCGGCTTGGCTGATTCGCCCCCCTGACAGGTCGTCGGACAGCGCCGACCCTGGGCATGGCGTCCCCGAGACGCCGGATGCGGGGGTGCGGACGGGTGGCGGGCGAGGCGGCCGGGCCGGACGGGGTACCGGTACGAGGAGGGGCCACGGCGGCCGCGGACCCGCTCTGCGGGCCGAAGTACCTGGTGCTCGGGCCGCTGGAGCTGCGCCGCCACGGCGTCCCGTGCACCCCCACCCCCCGCAAGCTGCGGGCCCTGTTCGCCCTGCTCCTGCTGCACGCCAACCAGCCGGTGGCGGCGGAGTTCCTCATCGACGAGCTGTGGGGCGGCCGGCCCCCGCGCTCGGCCCCGTCCGCCCTCCAGATGTACGTGTCCGGGCTGCGCCTGGTGCTGGACCCGGGCCACCGCCTCGCCGGCGGCGACGCCCGCCGCCACCCGGTGCTGCGCACCTCGGCCGCCGGCTACCTGCTCGCCGTCGGCCCGGGCGAGCTCGACCTGCACGTCTTCCGGCACCGGGCGGCCCGCGGCCGCGAACTGCTGGCCCGGGGCCGGCGGGTGGCGGCCGGCCAGACCCTGCGCTCGGCCCTGGCCCTGTGGCGGGGGCGGCCGCTGGGGGACCTCGGCCGGTCCGGGCTGCCCCCGTACTACGCGCAGCGGCTCACCGAGGAGCGGCTGGCCGTGCAGCGGGACCTGCGCGCGACGCTCAGCGGCGCTTCTTCTTCCGCTTCAGCAGCAGCTTGGGCAGAGCCGCAGGAATCGGCCGGCGCGTGACCGCCGGGGACCCCAGCGGGGTGGCGGCGAGAGAGGAGCCGGGCAGTTCGGCGTGGACGCCGAGCGGCTCCAGGCGCAGCACCCGGCACTCGCGCGCCCAGCGCTCGGTCATCGTCTCGGAGTCGGGCGCGTTGAGCCGCTTCCCCTTGAGCTCGGCCACCGCGGCCTCCCATGCCTCGCTGCCCGGAGCGACCTCGGCCACCCGGGCGGTCCAGGCGACGAGCCGACCGCCCTTGTCCTTGCTCCGCACGGTGACCTCGGCGGTGGCACCGTCGGCCAGGCCGGGGAACGGCTGCTCGCCGGGACCGTCGCCCAGCACGCACGTGGCGCCGTCCACCCACGCGTGCCACAGGCCGCGGGCCGGGCCGGTGCCCTGCACCCAGATGAGGCCGGACTTCTTGGTGGCCTCCTCGACGAGGGCCTGATCGAGCAACGTCAGCGTCATGAGGATCAGCGTAGGGGGTGCGCGGGCCCCGCCCCGCAGCCGGTCCGACCAGCAGGACGCGCCACGGGTCCCGTCCACGCGCGGGTGCCGTCCTCGTGGTGTGTCCCGGGTCCCCGTCCAGGTCCCCGTCTTCAGGTCCCGTCTCGGGGAAGTGCTGTCGCCTGGGGTGGGCCCCCTCACCCCGTAGGCAGCGCACTCCCGTAATCCACCGTGTCCCCCTTGGCCGGCGGCTCCAGCGCGAACGGCTGGCCCCAGTCGGCGAGCTCCACCACGCCCGCCCCGCCGGCCCGCTCCATCCGCAGCGGGTACGGGGTGCCGAGCAGCGAGACGGCGAGCCGGCCGCCCTCGCCCTTGTCGCCGGTGACCTGGATGGCGCGGGTGTTGCCGACCCGGGTGTACGCGCCCTTCTCCAGCTTCCCGTGCAGACCCAGCAGGCCGTCGAGCAGCACCCGCATGTCGGTGAAGCCGCGCAGCTGCTTGTACGAGGCGTCCGCCTCCGGCACCTTCACGAACTTGTCGCCCAGCTTGTCGGCGGCCGTGGCGGCGTCGCCCGAGGGCTCCGGCGCCTCGGGGGTCTCCTGCGCCCCGTCCGCTCCCTCGGCCCCCTCCTTGCGGTGGTGGTCCCAGAACGCCGCGTCGGCCTTCAGGTAGAGCGTCTCGCCCAGCCGCAGCAGCTGGAACGTGGAGTCCTTCGACTTCACCTCGCCGCTCGCCCCGTCCGCCTTCAGACGCATGTCGAGCGTGAAGGTCTTGCCCGAGACGACCACCGTGCCGGACAGCCGTACCGAGTCGGCCCCGGTTGCCGCGGCCCGCGCCTTGCTCTCGATCTTGTCGGCGGAGAGCTTGCCGACCCCGTTGGTGCCCTCGTCGGGGTCGGCTCCGCAGCCGGTGGTGCCGGCGACGGCCAGCCCGGCGCACAGGGCGCCGAGCAGGGCGGCGCGGCGGAACCGGACGGCCGGGGAGAACGCGGTCACGGGCGGGCTGCCTCTCGTCTGTCGAAGTGCAGCAGGCAGCGTACCGGGGCTCGTGCTGCCGCTGTACGGCACCGTCCCCTCCGGAGGCCCCCACCAGGGCGTCTTCCGGCCGCTCCGGCTAGCCTGAAGGCCGACAGCAAGCCCGTACGGGCACCGGACAGGGCACGACGAGCCGGTCGACGGCACCGGATCCCGCGGCCGGGGCCCGACAGGCGCCGCGGCAACGGTTCAGGAGGAGGCGCACGGATGGCAGCAGGCGCCCCCAGGATCTTCGTGTCGCATCTTGCGGGTGTGCCCGTCTTCGACCCCAACGGCGACCAGGTCGGCCGCGTGCGCGACCTCGTCGCGATGCTGCGGGTGGGCGGCCGCCCGCCGCGGCTGCTGGGCCTGGTGGTCGAGGTGGTCAGCCGGCGCCGCATCTTCGTGCCCATGACCCGGGTGACGGGCGTGGAGTCCGGCCAGGTGATCACCACCGGCGTGGTGAACATGCGGCGCTTCGAGCAGCGCCCCACCGAGCGGATGGTGCTGGGCGAGCTGCTGGACCGCCGGGTGACCCTGGTGGGCACCGGCGAGGAGTGCACGGTCCTGGACGTCGCGATCCAGCAGCTGCCGGCCCGCC
Organism: Streptomyces sp. NRRL S-87; assembly: GCF_000719335.1. Lineage (GTDB taxonomy): Bacteria > Actinomycetota > Actinomycetes > Streptomycetales > Streptomycetaceae > Streptomyces. Next base: position 75,102 of record NZ_JOGB01000037.1, on the reverse strand, counting down.
GCGACTGGGAGATCAACCGGGTCTTCGTACGCAAGGGCAAGGGCGGGGCGCTACGCCGGCGCGGCGAGACCCTGACGGTGGAGTGGTCCGCGGTCACCGGGTTCTCGCTGGAGGAGCACGGGCAGGGCGCCGAGAGCCTGCTCGCGACCTTCGAGCAGATGCGCCCGGCCGACCTGGCCAACGTCCTGCACCACCTGCCCCCCAAGAGGCGGGCGGAGATCGCCAACGCCCTCGACGACGACCGGCTCGCGGACGTACTGGAGGAGCTGCCCGAGGACGACCAGATCGAGATCATCGGCAAGCTGAAGGAGGAGCGGGCCGCCGACGTCCTGGAGGCCATGGACCCCGACGACGCGGCCGACCTGCTCTCGGAGCTGCCCGCCGACGACCAGGAGCGGTTCCTGACCCTGATGCAGCCCGACGACGCGGCGGACGTGCGCCGGCTGCTGTCGTACGAGGAGCGCACCGCGGGCGGTCTGATGACCACCGAGCCGATCGTGCTGCGCCCGGACGCCACGGTCGCCGACGCCCTGGCCCGGGTCCGCCAGCAGGACCTGTCCCCGGCGCTGGCCGCCCAGGTGTACGTGTGCCGGCCGCCGGACGAGACCCCGACGGGCAAGTACCTGGGCACGGTGCACTTCCAGCGGCTGCTGCGCGACCCCCCGTTCACGCTCGTCAGCTCGATCGTGGACAACGACCTGCCGCCGCTGCGCCCGGACGCCTCGCTGCCGGCCGTGACCAGCTACCTGGCCGCGTACAACATGGTGGCGGTTCCGGTCGTGGACGAGGGCGGCTCGCTGCTCGGTGCAGTCACGGTGGACGACGTGCTCGACCACCTGCTGCCGGACGACTGGCGCGAGACCGACTTCCACGACAGCGACGTACGCCCGGCGGGCGGGGCGGAGGAGCAGGCACGTGGCCACTGACCGGGGCCGGGAGACCGGGGCCGACCGCCAGGAGCGGGCCGAGAAGGCGGCGGTGGGCGCCACCCGCTCGCGCGTGCGCCTGGACCTGCCGCGGGTGCGGCGGCGGGCCCTGCTGCCCGAGTACGACCCGGAGGCCTTCGGCCGGTTCTCGGAGCGGATCGCGCGCTTCCTGGGCACGGGCCGGTTCATCGCCTGGATGACCGTCGTCATCATCGTCTGGGTGGTGTGGAACATCTTTGCGCCGGTCAGCCTGCGTTTCGACCAGTACCCCTTCATCTTCCTGACCCTGGCGCTGTCGCTGCAGGCCTCGTACGCCGCCCCGCTGATCCTGCTCGCGCAGAACCGGCAGGAGGCCCGGGACCGGGTCACCCAGGAGCAGGACCGCAAGCAGAACGAGCGGTCCATCGCCGACACCGAGTACCTGACCCGGGAGATCGCGGCGCTGCGCATGGGACTGGGCGAGGTCGCCACCCGCGACTGGATCCGGTCGGAGTTCCAGGACCTCATAAAGGAAATGGACGAGCGGCGCCTATTCCCGTCCGAGAGTGACGAAGGCGACCGCTAGCGGCCTTTCCACGGCTCTGCTACTGGGCCGTACCATCGGGGCATGGCTACCGATACCCCCTCCGCTGCCGTGCCCACGCAGGACGCGGTCCTCGAAGCGCTGGCGACGGTCAACGACCCCGAGATCCACAAGCCGATCACCGAGCTCGGCATGGTCAAATCGGTGGAGATCGGCGACGGCGGTTCGGTCGCGGTCACGGTCTACCTGACGGTGTCGGGCTGCCCCATGCGCGAGACGATCACCAGCAACGTGCGCGAGGCCGTCGAGCGGGTACCGGGTGTCACCGGTGTCTCCGTCGACCTCGACGTGATGAGCGACGCCCAGCGCAAGGAGCTCGCGGCGGCGCTGCGCGGTGGCCAGGCCGAGCGCGAGGTGCCCTTCGCCAAGCCCGGCTCGCTGACCCGCGTCTACGCGGTCGCCTCCGGCAAGGGCGGCGTCGGCAAGTCCTCCGTGACGGTCAACCTGGCCGCGGCGATGGCCGCGGACGGCCTGAAGGTCGGCGTGGTCGACGCGGACATCTACGGCCACAGCGTGCCGCGCATGCTCGGCGTGGACGGCAAGCCCACCCAGGTCGAGAACATGATCATGCCGCCGTCCGCGAACGGCGTGAAGGTCATCTCCATCGGCATGTTCACCCCGGGCAACGCCCCGGTGGTGTGGCGCGGCCCGATGCTGCACCGCGCGCTCCAGCAGTTCCTCGCGGACGTCTTCTGGGGCGACCTCGACGTGCTGCTGCTCGACCTGCCGCCGGGCACCGGCGACATCGCGATCTCGGTCGCGCAGCTGGTGCCGAACGCGGAGATCGTCGTCGTCACCACCCCGCAGCAGGCCGCGGCCGAGGTCGCGGAGCGGGCCGGCTCGATCGCCGTCCAGACCCACCAGAAGATCGTCGGAGTCGTGGAGAACATGTCCGGGCTGCCGTGCCCGCACTGCGACGAGATGGTCGACGTGTTCGGCACGGGCGGCGGCCAGCTGGTCGCGGACGGCCTGACCCGCACCACGGGCGCCACCGTGCCGGTGCTGGGCCAGATCCCGATCGACGTGCGACTGCGCGAGGGAGGCGACAACGGCCAGCCGGTCGTCCTCGCCGACCCGGACTCCCCGGCCGGCGCCGCGCTGCGCGCCATCGCCGGCAAGCTCGGCGGCCGCGCCCGCGGCCTGTCGGGCATGTCGCTGGGGATCACCCCGCGCAACAAGTTCTGACCCACGCGCGGGGCCGGCGGTCGGTCCGCCCCGCGCCGCGTGACGCGGGCGTCGCTCCACCGGAGCGGCGCCCGCCGTCGTGTCCCCCTGCCCTGCTGGGCGTACGCGTCCCCGAACGCCTGCTGGGCGTACGCGTGACCCTGCCCTGCTAGGCGTACGCGCCGAGGTCCTTGACCTGCGAGAACGCCAGCCCGTACGCGCTCATCCCGCGCCCGTACGCGCCCAGGTGCACGCCCGAGGCCGTCGACCCGGCCAGCACCCACCCGAACTCGGACTCCCGGTAGTGGAACGGGGTCGGCACCCCGTCCACCGGCAGCGACAGCGTCGACCAGTCCGGCCCCTGGAGGTCGTCGGCCAGCTCCCACGCGGTCTCGGTCTGCTGGTCCAGCCAGTCGCTGCGCAGGGTGTGGTCCATGCTTCCGGGCCAGGTGAAGGCCAGCAGGCCCGACCCGGCCAGCCAGGCGGCGGAGGAGACGGAGGTGGCCTCCAGGACGCCGGTTCCGTCGCCGCTGCGCCGGTTGGGGTTGCTGGCGACGGTGATGACGACGGCGAAGCGCTCGCGTTCGGCGGCGGTCGCCTCGCTGCGCACCGCCGGCTCCTCGCCGTGGCCGACCGAGCCGTGCTCGACCGTGCCGTCGGCACCCATGCCGACCTGCATGAGCCAGCGCGGGCCGGTGAAGGCCTCGTCGAGCCCGTACCAGGGGAAGTCGGCCCGCAGGTAGCCCTCGGCCGTGCGGCGCGCGGCGGGCACCCCCTGCGTCTGCTGGGCTTGCTGCGCCTGCTGTGCGGCCGGCTGGTCGTCCGCGCCCGGCTCGGCCTCGTGGGCCGGCGGGGGCTGCGGGGCCGGCTGGGCAGCGGGCCCCGGCTGGTTCTGTTGGACCGCTACCCGACTCGTGGTCTCCATCAAGGCCGCCTCTCGTTCCGTGGTGTCCGGCAGCGGCCCGCCCCCCACGGGCGTCCTGCGATCCGGACAGGATGGAGGATAGCCATCCGAGTCCGGCACGCCGGGCAGGACGGGCTCGGGGCGGCGTCGATGTCGAGCGGCGGGTCGGACGCAGTCGGCGGCGGGCGTCAGGTCGCGTCGATGTCGAAGCGGGCCGTCTCGACGGCGGGCTTCTTCGTGAGGTCCGGCCCGGCGACCTGCTGGGTGCCCGACCGGCCGGCGTCGGCCGCCGCGGTGGGGCCGCCGTCCTTCACGGTGTCCGCGACCTCGTTCAGCTCCTTGCGGAGGTCGAGGCTGCTGCGGATCTCCGCGAGGTCCTCGTTCTCGGTGAGCTGCTTGCGGAGGAAGGTCTTCGGGTTGAGGTCCTCGAACTCGAAGTCCTTGAAGTCGGGCCCGAGTTCGGCCCGGATGTCCTGCTTGGCGCTGTCGGAGAACTCGCGGATCTTGCGGATGAAGCGCGAGACGTCCTGGATGACCTTGGGCAGCTTGTCGGGGCCGAAGATGAGCACGGCGAGGACCACGAGCGTCACGAGCTCGAGTGCGCCTATGTCGTTGAACACCTTGCCGCTCCTCGGTTCTCTCACTGCGGGCCCGCACAACGGTACCCGCCCGCTCTAAGGAGCCGGTACTGCGTGCGGGTATTCACCCGCTCGTCATGATCCGTTCCGCCCCGCGGACGACCCGAACGGCGCGCGCCCGCCCGGGCCCCCGCTCACGACCCGTCGGCCGACCCCAGGACGAGGCGCACCTCGCGCTGGCGGCCGCCGCGCAGCAGGGTGAGGGTGAGCGGGTCGCCCGGCCGGTGGGCGCGGATCTTGATGATGAGTTCCTCGCCGCTGTGCACGCGCGTGCCGTCCACCCGGGTGATCACGTCGCCCGGACGGATGCCCGCCTTGGCGCTCGGCCCGCCGGGCACGACGGGCGACTTGCCGGCCGCGTCCTTGGCGCCGACCCGGGCGCCGTCCCCGGTGTACTGCATGTCGAGGGTGACGCCGATCACGGGGTGGGTGGCGCGGCCGTGTGCGATCAGCTCCTCGGCGACGCGCTTGCCCTGGTTGACCGGGATGGCGAAGCCGAGGCCGATGCTGCCGGACTGGTGCGGGGTGCCGTCGTCGTCCTTGTCGCTCTCGTTGGCGGCACGGATGGCGCTGTTGATGCCGATGACGCGGCCGCGGCCGTCGAGGAGCGGGCCGCCGGAGTTGCCGGGGTTGATCGGGGCGTCGGTCTGGAGGGCGTCGACGTACGAGACGTCGCCGCCGTCCCCCTTGTCGCCACCGGCGGTGATGGGGCGCTCCTTGGCGCTGATGATGCCGGCGGTGACGGTGTTGGAGAGGTCGAAGGGGGCACCGATGGCGACGACGGGGTCGCCGACCCGGACGCCGTCGGAGTTGCCCAGCGGCAGCGGGCGCAGCCCGTTCACCCCGGTGACCTTGACGACGGCCAGGTCGTAGCCGGTGTCGCGGCCGACGATCGTGGCGGCGGCCGTCTCGCCGCCGCTGAAGGTGACCGTTATCCGGCCGCCGGCTGCGGCGGCCTCGACGACGTGGTTGTTGGTGAGGATGTGGCCGCGGCCGTCGAGGACGAAACCGGTGCCGGTGCCCTGCTCTCCGCCGCCCTGAACGTGGAGGGTGACCACGCCCGGGAGGGCGCCCGCGGCGATCCCGGCCACGCTGTCGGGCGCGGGGGCGGGCCGCTCCGGGCCGGCCTGCGCGAGGGTGATGCCGCCGGACGCACTGCGCTCGGCCCAGACGCCGATCCCGCCGCCGATGCCGCCGGCGACGAGGGCGAGCAGCACGGCGCCGACGACCAGACCGCCCGCGCGGCGACCGGCCCGGGCCGGCTTCCCGGTGCCGCCGTCGGCGACCTGCAGCGGCGCGGCCCACGGGTCGTACCGCTGCGCGGGCGCGGTGGCGTACGGGTCGGCGGGCGCGGGGTGCGCTCCGTACGGGTCGGCGGGCGCGGAGTGCGCGTGCGCCGGCGCCTGCGCCTGCGCCTGCGGTACGAGCACCTCGTCGGTGGTGGGCGGCGCGAAGGGGTCGCGCGGAGCCGCAGGTGCGGGCGCCTCGCCTGGGAGCGGCTCAGGAGCCGTGTCCGACCCCGGGGCCGTGGCGGCGTCGCGGGCCGCGGTGTCGAGGGCCGTGGTGTCCGGCTCGGGAGCCGTGGCGGCGTACGGCATCACGGGGGTGCGGTCGGACTGCCGCGGGGACGGCAAGGGGGTCTCGCGGGGCGACGGCGCCGTGGACTCGTCGGGACGGCTCCACCACTGCGGCTGCGGCTGCTGCGTGGTGTCCGCCGACTCCGTGGGCCGGCCGTCGTTCATGCGCTACTCCCCCGACGAGGCTGGGCGCACCACGGGGCGGGCACGCCTGCCGAGGATTCAACCAGGTCGGCGGCGCCGGGTCCCCCTTCGGGGCATAGTCCCCCACCCCGCCCCTTCCCGAAACCGTGGCTTGCGACCACGGTCGCCGCCCTCGGGGCTGCGCCCCGGCCGCGGACGCTCCGCGCCGGGTGCGCTCAAACGCCGCGCGGGCTGAGTGCCCCCCGCGCCTTCCTCAGCCCCAACCCCAAGCACTCAGCGCCGAAACGTGGCCGGGGTCGGGAGCGCCGGAAGGTCGGCGGGGTGGGCGCTGGGGGCGGCCGGGGTGCGGTGGGGGTCGCGGCCGTCGAGGACCCTGCGGTCGGAGACCGACAGGAGGCCCGGCCGGACCGGGTTCACCCCCTCGCCCCGCGGAGCGGCCGGGTCACCGAGGGAGTCGACCGGACCCGCGCCGCCGAGGGCGATCGCGGCCAGCGACACCGCGCCCGCGGCGGCGAAGGCGAAGCGACGCCCGCGCGCTCCCCCGCCCCGCTGCGCCACGCCCACCTCGTGCACCGGGAAGGCGAAGCGTGTCGGGTGGGGCTCGGCGTCGGGGCCGATCTCCCGAACCGGGAAGGCCGACCGGACCGGCTCCAGGTAGCCGCCGTCGCCGCCGCCCGGCAGCATCTGCAGGCGCGCCAGCAACCCCTCCGACGGCGGCGGCGGGGCCGCCTCGACGAAGAGGCTCTTCAGGCGGCGCTGCGCATCGGCTTCCGCCTTGCAGCGCGCGCACGTCGCGAGGTGCGCGAGCACGCGCTCGCGCGAGTCGTGGTTCAACTCCCCGTCCACCAACGCGGCGAGCCGGTCGCCCAGATGGTGCTCCGCGGGAGACGGACCGACTCCGCTGACTCCGCTCACTCGGCTCCGCCCTCTCCTCCCACCGTCGCCAGCGCCCGCTGCTCGGCCCGGACCTCCGGCGAGCGGTGCTTGAGCGCCTTGCGCAGGTGCGATCGCCCGCGGTGGATACGGCTGCGCACGGTGCCGAGCTTCACGCCCAGGGTCGCGGCGATCTCCTCGTACGACAGTCCCTCGATGTCGCACAGCACCACGGCCGCGCGGAACTCGGGCGCCAGCGTGTCCAGGGCCTGCTGGACGTCGGCGTCGAAGTGCGTGTCGTGCAGCACCTGCTGCGGGGACGGCTCGCGGCTCGGGAGCCGCTCGGCGGCGTCGTCGGCGAGCGCGTCGAAACGGATCCGCTGCTTGCGACGGACCATGTCCAGGAACAGGTTCGTGGTGATCCGGTGCAGCCAGCCCTCGAACGTGCCCGGGGTGTAGGTGGAGAGCGACCGGAAGACCCGGACGAAGACCTCCTGGGTCAGGTCCTCGGCGTCGTGCTGGTTGCCCGTGAGTCGGTAGGCGAGCCGGTAGACCCGGGCACTGTGGGTGCTGACGATCTCCTCCCATGAAGGAGGGGTCCACGCCTGCGAACCCGCATCTGCGGCAAAGGTCGCGGTGGTTGCGGTGGGAGCGGAGTGGAAACGGTCAGCGATGTCGGTCACGGATTTCGGCTCACCTGCCGACCTGAAGAGACGTCTGATGACGCTCCCACGATCCACAGGCGCAGCCGCACCTCCCCTGTCGGCTCTGGTGGTGTCCAGTGGAGCCCCTACCATAGCCACCCCGTCCGTCAGCTCCGGATAAGCGTTTTTGCGTTAACTTTGCATAAAGAGCGCGGCCTCGGTCCGCCGCGGGTCCCTCACACCCCCACAACGCCCGGTCCCATCTGCGGGTTCCCGCGCCCAGCGGATACAGTCACCGTTGCGCCAACTAAGGGGACAGGAGAGGGCCATTACCGGCAACCGGCAGACGAGCTGGGCGTTCGCCGACGCGTTTGTCCCCGAGGACGACGCGCTGCGGTGGGCCCGCGACCGGGCGAGGGAGGCGGGCCTGCGCCCGGTCTCCCCCGGCACCGGCGCCGCGCTGCGCCTGCTCGCCGCCACCGCGGACGCCAAGGCGGTCGCGGAGATCGGCACCGGAACCGGAGTCTCCGGGATCCACCTGCTGCACGGCATGCGCCCCGACGGCGTCCTGACCACCGTGGACCCCGAGCCCGACCGGCAGGCCTTCGCCCGGCAGGCGTTCCGGGCGGCCGGCTTCGCGGGCAACCGCGCCCGCTTCATCCCCGGCCGGGCCCTCGACGTCCTGCCGCGGCTCGCGGACGGCGGTTACGACCTCGTGTTCTGCGACGGGGACCCGACCGAGTCCCTGGACTACCTCGCTGAATCGTTGCGCCTGCTGCGGCCCGGCGGGCTGGTCTGCTTCGAGGGGATCTTCGCGGACGGGCGGACCGTCGACTCGGGCCTGCAGCCCGTGGAGGTCCTTCGGGTCCGTGAGCTGCTGCGCACGGTGCGGGAGAGCCCGGCCCTGCAGACGGCCCTGCTGCCGGTGGGCGACGGACTGCTCTGCGCGGTCCGCCGCTGATCCGGGCGGCCCCCGGGCGGGCGCGGACACAGCACTGCCCCGGCCGCACGGGGCGGCCGGGGCAGCGCAGAGATCCAGAGTGGCCGGAGCGTCAGCCGACGACCTGCTTCAGGGCGTCCCCGAGGGCCTCGGCCTCGTCCGGGGTCAGCTCGACGACAAGCCGACCGCCGCCTTCGAGCGGTACGCGCATGACGATGCCCCGCCCCTCCTTGGTGACCTCGAGCGGGCCGTCGCCCGTCCGCGGCTTCATGGCCGCCATGCTCGTTCCCCTTCCTGAAACCAGCTCATCGTCAGCCGACGGCCCCATTCAGGCGCCTAGTACCCGGCATCGAACACATTGCTTCCAAGCCATTATCCCGCATGTCAGGACCCGATGACCAACATCGGCTGGGAACGACTGTGCAACGCGCTCGACCAAAACCACTCATTTCGGGGATCCAGCTGCGATACTTCGCCGCCTCGTCCGGCAGCTGCGACGCCACGCGCGGACGCAATCTTTGACGCACATCACATGCCCGGTCCCGACGATCTCCGCCATGCTGACCCTGTACCGGCCGGTACCGAGAGCCGGCCGGGTCCGCGACGGAGGGGACACCACCTGACATGGCCGACACCGTGCTGTACGACGTGACCGACGGGCTCGCGACGATCACGCTGAACCGCCCGGACGCGATGAACTCGCTGAACACGGAGCTGAAGGTCGCCCTGCGGGACGTGCTGCGCGAGGCCGGGGCCGACCCTGCCGTGCGCGCCGTCCTGCTGACCGCCACCGGGCGTGCCTTCTGCGTGGGCCAGGACCTGAAGGAGCACGTCGGGAACCTGCAGGCCGCCCGCGAGTCCGGCGAGGGCAACGCGCTGAGCACGGTGACCGAGCACTACAACCCGATCGTCCGGGCGATCACGGAGATGCCGAAGCCGGTCGTCGCCGGGGTGAACGGGGTCGCCGCCGGAGCCGGCTTCGGCCTGGCGCTGGCCGCCGACTACCGGGTGGTCGCCGACACCGCCGGCTTCACCACCGCCTTCGCCGGGGTCGGCCTGTCCGCCGACTCGGGCCTGTCGTGGACGCTGCCGCGCCTGATCGGGACGAGCCGGGCCGCCGACCTGCTGCTCTTCCCGCGGTCGATCTCGGCGCAGGAGGCCGAGGCGCTCGGCATCGTGAACCGGCTCGTGCCGGCCGCCGAGCTCGCCGACACCGCCGCCGAGGTGGCCCGCAGGCTGGCCGACGGCCCGACGGTGGCGTACGCCGGCATCAAGGAGGCCCTGGCGTACGGGGCGGGCCGCTCACTGGCGGAGGCGCTGGAGAAGGAGGACGAGCTCCAGACCCGGTCCGGCGCCTCTGAGGACCACGCGATCGCGGTCGCGGCGTTCCTGGCGAAGGAGAAGCCGAAGTACGTCGGGCGCTGAGGTGTGTGGGCGGGTGCGGGCCGGTGCCCAGCGGGAGCCGGCCCCCGCCCGCCCGCGCCGGTCACTCACCGTGCCGTGCAGTCCGCCAGGTGGTCGTTGACCAGGCCACAGGCCTGCATGAGGGCGTACGCCGTGGTGGGGCCGACGAAGCGGATGCCGGCCTTCTTCAGGGCCTTGGACAGGGCGGTGGACTCGGGCGTCACCGCCGGCACGTCCGCGAGGGACCGGGGCGCGGCCGCCGGCTCCGGTGCGTGCGACCAGATCAGCTCGTCCAGCTCCCCCGGCGCCCAGCCCGCCAGCACCTTCGCGTTGGCCAGAGTGGCCTCGATCTTGGCGCGGTTGCGGATGATCCCGGGGTCCGCCAGCAGCCGCTGCGCGTCTGCGTCCGTGAACTCGGCCACCACCTTGATCTCGAAGCCGGCGAACGCCGTCCGGAAGCCCTCCCGGCGGCGCAGGATCGTGATCCAGGACAGGCCGGACTGGAAGGCCTCCAGGCACAGCCGCTCGTAGAGCGCGTCGTCGCCGCGGACCTCCTTGCCCCACTCCTCGTCGTGGTAGGACAGGTAGTCCTCCGCCGACAGGCCCCAGGGGCAGCGCAGCCGCCCGTCGGGGCCGGCCACCGCACCGCTGCTCATCGCCGTTCCTCCCCCTGCGGACCGGTGCCGCCGGTGCCGCCCTCGTGGCCGGGGTCCGCGTCCCGGCCGGTGTCCCGCCCGTACGGGCCCGGTGCGCCGCCGTGGCCCGGGTCCCCGCCGGCGTTCCGCTTGAACAGGTCCGGCCCGCCGACCGCCGTGGCCTGCGCGCCCGCGAGGGCCGCCTCCAGGTCCGCGATCCGCGCGTCCCGCTCGGCCAGCTCGGCGCCCAGTCGCGCCAGTACGTCGTCCACCTCGGCCATCCGGTAGCCGCGGGCCGCCACCGGCAGCCGCAGCGCCTCTATGTCCGCCCGGGCGACCGGCCGGGCCGGCGGCAGCCCGTCGGCGATCCGCTCCGGCTCCGCCTCCGGCAGCACCGCCTGCTCCCCGCCGCCCACGACGGCCAGGGTGACCCCGGTGACGACCACGACCAGCGCGATCAGCAAGAACCAGAACACGATCAACTCCCCAGTGGCGGACTGTCCGGTCCGATCGTGCCATGCGGGTACGGCGGTTAAGGTCACAGGCGACGGATCGAGAAGGGAAATCAGGGGATGCTGCGACTGGGCAGGCGTGAGTTCGGCGCGCACGAGGCGGTGATCATGGCCATCGTGAACAGGACCCCGGACTCCTTCTACGACCAGGGCGCGACGTTCCGCGACGAGCCCGCGCTCGACCGGGTCGAGCAGGCGGTGGCCGAGGGCGCCGCGATCATCGACATCGGCGGGGTCAAGGCCGGGCCCGGCGAGCACGTGGACGCCGCCGAGGAGGCCCGCCGCACGGTCGGCTTCGTGGCCGAGGTGCGCCGCCGCCACCCCGACGTGGTGATCAGCGTGGACACCTGGCGGCACGAGGTCGGCGAGGCGGTCTGCGAGGCCGGGGCCGACCTGCTCAACGACGCCTGGGGCGGCGTGGACCCGAAGCTGGCCGAGGTCGCGGCGCGGTACGGAGCGGGCCTGGTCTGCACGCACGCGGGCGGGGTCGAGCCGCGGACCCGGCCGCACCGGACGTCGTACGACGACGTGATGGCGGACATCCTGCGCGTGACGGTGGGGCTGGCCGAGCGGGCCGCCGCTCTCGGTGTGCCGCGGGAGTCGATCCTCATCGACCCGGGGCACGACTTCGGCAAGAACACCCGGCACTCGCTGGAGGCGACCCGGCGGCTGCCGGAGATGACCGCCACCGGCTGGCCGGTGCTGGTCTCCCTGTCCAACAAGGACTTCGTCGGCGAGACCCTCGACATGCCGGTCAAGGAGCGCCTGCTGGGCACGTTGGCCACCACCGCCGTCTCGGCCTGGTTGGGCGCCCAGGTGTACCGGGTGCACGAGGTCGCCGAGACCCGGCAGGTCCTCGACATGGTGGCCTCGATCCAGGGCCACCGGCCCCCGGCGGTGGCCCGCCGGGGACTCGCCTAGGAGGCGCGGCGCCGACCGGGAGGAGGCACGGGCGCGGCGCCGGCCGGCTAGCCGGCGACTTCCTTCGTGACCAGGGTGATCGCCTCGTCCACGTCGTCCGTGACGTGGAAGAGCAGCAGGTCGTGCTCGGTGGCCTTGCCCTGGGCCACGACGGTGTCGCGCAGCCAGTCGATCAGGCCGCTCCAGTACGCCGTCCCGAACAGCACGATCGGGAAGCGCGTCACCTTGCGGGTCTGGACGAGGGTCAGCGCCTCGAAGAGCTCGTCGAGGGTGCCGAGGCCGCCCGGCAGCACCACGAACCCCTGGGCGTACTTCACGAACATCGTCTTGCGGACGAAGAAGTACCGGAAGTTCAGGCCGAGGTCGACGTGCGGGTTGAGCCCCTGCTCGAAGGGCAGCTCGATGCCGAGGCCCACGGAGATGCCGCCGCCCTCCCGGGCGCCCTTGTTCGCGGCCTCCATCGCGCCCGGCCCGCCGCCGGTGATCACGGCGAAGCCGGCGTCGACGAGTGCCCGGCCGATCGCCACGCCCGCCGCGTACTCCGGCGAGTCCGCCGGAGTACGGGCCGAGCCGAACACGCTGATCGCGGGCGGCAGCTCGGCCAGCGTGCCGAAGCCCTCGATGAACTCCGACTGGATGCGCAGGACCCGCCACGGATCGGTGTGCACCCACTCGGTGGGGCCGGCCGTGTCCAGCAGCCGCTGGTCGGTCGTGCTCCCCGCCTGCACCTGCCCGCGCCGTCGCAGTACCGGGCCGAGCTGCTGCTCCTCCGGCTTGCGCCGCGAGCCTTCGGGGTTGCCCATGACGTGCTCCCTCCTGCTGATCGTTCGGATCAGGGTAGGCACACAAGGGTGACGAAAAGCGGAATTCCGTCAAACCACGGGTCGATTCCGGGCCACAGGAGGGCGTACGCGCGCCGGGCCGCGGTGGCGGCGGTCAGAGGTCCGAGGTCAGCCAGGCGCGCAGGCGGTCCTCGCAGTAGATGATCGCCTTCGTGTCCACCCGCTCGTCGACCTTGTGCGCGAGCAGCGCGTCGCCCGGCCCGTAGTTGACCGCGGGCACGCCGAGCGCACTGAAGCGGGACACGTCCGTCCACCCGAACTTCGGCATGGGCAGGCCCCCGACGGCGTCCATGAACGCGGCCGCGGCCGGGTGCGAGAGGCCGGGCAGCGCGCCGCCGCTGTGGTCGTCGACGACGAACTCGTCCACGCCGCAGTCGGCGAACACCTCGCGGACGTGCGCCTCGGCGTCCTCCTTGGTGCGGTCGGGGGCGTACCGGAAGTTCACCGTCACCGTGCAGGAGTCGGGGATGACGTTGGTGGCGACCCCGCCCTCGATGCCCACGGCGTTGAGGCCCTCGTGGTACTCCAGGCCGTCGATCACGGGCTTGCGCGGCTCGTACGCGGCGAGCTTCGCCAGGATCGGCCCGGCCGAGTGGATGGCGTTGGAGCCCATCCAGCTGCGCGCGGAGTGGGCCCGCTCGCCCCTGGTCTTCAGCAGCACCCGCAGGGTGCCCTGGCAGCCGCCCTCGACCTGCGCGTTGGAGGGCTCCAGCAGGACGGCGAAGTCGCCGACCAGCCATTCCGGGTGCGCCGCGGCGACGTGGCCGAGGCCGTTGAGATCGGCGGCGACCTCCTCGTTGTCGTAGAAGACGAAGGTGAGGTCGCGGTTGGGCTCGGGGACGGTCGCGGCGATGCGCAGCTGGACCGCGACCCCGGACTTCATGTCGGTGGTGCCGCAGCCCCACAGCACGCCGTTCTCGTCCAGGCGGGAGGGGACGTTGTCGGCGATGGGCACGGTGTCGAGGTGCCCGGCGAGCACGACGCGTTCGGCGCGGCCGAGCGTCGTACGGGCCACCACGTTGTTGCCGTACCGGTCCACGGTCAGGTGCGGCAGGGCGCGCAGCGCCTGTTCGACCGCGTCGGCGAGGGGCTCCTCGGTGCCGCTGACGGACGGGATGTCGACGAGCCGGGCGGTCAGTTCGGCTGCGTCGAGGCTGAGGTCGAGCGCGGTATCGGGCATGCTCCCGACCCTAACGCCCCGGGGGCTCCGGGACCGGCGACGTCCGGCGGGTGGACCTCGGGAGTGGCTCGAGTACGGTGGGCCCGTGTCCGCGTCCGTGTCCGATTCCCGCCCCGCGCCCTCCCGTCGGCGCCGCCGCCGTCGTCCGCTGCGCCTGGTCGCCGGGCTGGGCGTGCTCCTCGGGATCGCCGGGTACTTCGCCGCCCAGTACGACTCGAACGGGGGCCCGGGGGCGCCCCGCTGCACGGTGCGCGCCGCGGCCGGCGGCAGCGGGGAGGGCGCCGCGTACGAGATGAGCCCCGAGCAGGCGTCGAACGCGGCCACCATCGCCGCGGTCGGGACCCGCAAGGGCCTGCCGGTGCGGGCGGTGACGATCGCGCTGGCCACGGCCATGCAGGAGTCGGGGCTGCGCAACCTGCGGCGCGGCGACCGGGACTCGCTGGGGCTGTTCCAGCAGCGCCCGTCGCAGGGCTGGGGCACGGCCCGGCAGATCCTCGACCCGGTGTACTCGGCGGGGATCTTCTACGACCGGCTCGCGGAGGTGCGCGGCTACTCGCGGCTGCCGCTGACGGTGGCGGCGCAGCGGGTGCAGATGAGCGGGTTCCCGCAGGCGTACGCGAAGCACGAGCCGGACGCGCAGCTGCTGGCCGGGGCGCTGACGGGGCGGGAGCCGGCGGCGGTGACGTGCCGGGGGCCGGTGGCGCAGGTCGCCGGGTCGGCGGTGCGGGTGCGGGCGGCGCTGGTGCGGGACTTCGGGCCGGGGGTGCTGCCGGGGGGTGCCAAGGGTTCCTCGGTGCCGGCGTCCCCGCTGGCCGTGCCGGCCGGTTCGGAGCGGCGCGGGTGGGCGGTGGCGCACTGGGCGGTCTCGCAGGCCGCCGCGCTCGACCTCGTGGAGGTCGCGTACGCCGGCCGCGTCTGGACGGCGGGCAAGGACGGCGGGAGCTGGCGTCCCGCCGAGGCCCCTTCGACGGAGGTCCTGCTCACCCCGTCCGCGGGCTGACGCCGACCCGTCCGGCACCGGACGGACGTGCGAGGGGTCGCTCCTGCGTGGGGGGTCGGGCGGACCGGGCGGAAGGATTCGGCAGGGCGCTCACCAGCGGGTCGTCGCATTTTCGACGAAGCCGATAATGCGACGCGTTACCAATCCTTTACCGAGGGCCACCGCAACCAACCCCGCCCCGGGACCTGTTGGAAGGGCGTACGTAGCTCGGCACGACGCACGACAACCCCGCTTGAAGGAGCACCATGTCCCTCCCCCTGACCCGCCGGATCGCCCGCACCGCGCTGCTGCTCGCAGCGGGAGCGGCACCCGTGGTCGGTGCGGCCGGCGCGGCGAGCGCCGCGGAGGCCCCCGCCCTCCCGCAGCTCGGCTCGCTGACGGCCCTGGACAGCGCGAACCTCGGCCAGGCAGTCGACGCCACCGCGCAGCAGGCCACCGGAGCGGCCGGCCAGGCCGGCGGCGACGCCGTCAAGAAGGGCGCTCCGGCCGCCCAGGACTCGGCCACGGACGTGGCCGGAAGCGCCACCTCCCTGGTCGGCGACGCGGCCGGCGCCGCCGGTGACACGGGCCTGCCGACCGACGCCGTCGCCGGCGGGGTGCCCGGCGGCGCCCTCCCGGCCGTCCCCGCGGCGCCGTCCCTGGGCGGGCTGCCGACCGGCGCGCTGGGCGGTGTGACCCCGCTCGGCTAGTCCGCCCGCGTAGTCCGCACGCGGCCCGGTCCTGGTCCGTACGCCGCGAAGGCCCCGGAGCGCGCTCCGGGGCCTTCCGTCGTTCCAGGGCTCCCGCGGGCCGTCGGGAGGCGGGAGGGCCGCTCAGGCCGCGCCGAGGCGCTTCACGGCCGCCGCCACGCGCTCGTCGGTCGCGGTGAAGGCCACGCGGACGAAACGGTCGCCCGCGGTGCCGTAGAAGTCGCCCGGTGCGACCAGGATGCCGAGCTCCGCGAGGTACCCGACGGTGTCCCAGCAGGGCTCGTCGCGGGTGGCCCAGAGATACAGGCTCGCCTCGCTGTGCTCGATCCGGAAGCCGTGCGCCTCCAGCGCGCCCTTGAGGGCCGCGCGCCGGGCGGCGTACCGCTCGCGCTGCTCGGTCACGTGCGCGTCGTCGCCGAGCGCCGCGACCGTGGCCGCCTGGACGGGGGCCGGGGTCATCATGCCGCCGTGCTTGCGGATCTGGAGCAGCTCGCCGAGCACGGCCGCGTCGCCCGCGAGGAACGCGGCCCGGTAGCCGGCCAGGTTGGAGCGCTTGGAGAGCGAGTGCACCGCGACCAGGCCCTCGAAGGAGCCGCCGCAGACGTCCGGGTGCAGGACGGAGACGGGGTCGGCCTCCCAGCCCAGCTCCAGGTAGCACTCGTCGGAGAAGACCAGCACGCCGTGCTCGCGCGCCCAGGCCACGATCCGGACCAGCTCGTCCTTGGGCAGGACCTTGCCGGTCGGGTTGGAGGGCGAGTTGAGCCACAGCAGCTTCAGGCCGGCCGGGTCGAGCTCGGTCGGGTCGTCGTACACCACCGGCTCGGCGCCGCACAGCCGCGCGCCCACCTCGTACGTCGGGTACGCGAGCCGCGGGTACGCCACCTTGTCGCCGGCGCCGAGCCCGAGCTGGGTCGGCAGCCAGGCCACGAGCTCCTTCGAGCCCACCACCGGCAGGACGTTCGCATGGGCGACCGACGCGGCGCCCAGGCGGCGCTCCACCCAGCCGGCGATCGCGTCGCGGAGGGCGGGCGTGCCCCAGACGGTGGGGTAGCCGGGCGAGTCCGCGGCCTCGGTCAGCGCCCGCTGGACGGGCGCCGGGACGGGGTCGACGGGGGTGCCCACGGAAAGGTCGACGAGGCCGTCGGGGTGCGCGGCCGCCGTCGCTTTGTACGGCTCCAGCTTGTCCCAGGGGAAGACGGGCAGGCGGGCGGAGACTGCGGCCACGGCGGGGTGCTCACTTTCTCGTACGGGCAGGAAAGCACATCGGTCCTGTACGGCGGGTGCGCCGTACAGGACCGGGTTGCCGGATCAGTGACCGGCGTTGATGTCGGCCGGAAGGCCGGCGACGAACGGGTGGTCGCGCTCGATCAGACCGAGCTTGGAAGCACCACCGGGCGAGCCGAGCTCGTCGAAGAACTCGACGTTCGCCTTGTAGTAGTCCTTCCACTCCTCCGGAGTGTCGTCCTCGTAGAAGATCGCCTCGACGGGGCAGACCGGCTCACAGGCACCGCAGTCGACGCATTCGTCCGGGTGGATGTACAGCGACCGCTGACCCTCGTAGATGCAGTCGACGGGGCACTCTTCGATACAGGCCTTGTCCTTGACGTCGACACAAGGCTCCGCGATGACGTAGGTCACGCTCTCGTTCCTCCTCGGTAGGGCTGTCCATATCGCGCGGGAGCGCGGCGTCGTCGATGCCCGCACCTAGTATCTCCGTTCCCGGGCACGATCCGAACAGGAGGGGCGCACAGAGCTGTGGAAATCACTGCCGGCGGACGGTTTGAAGTACGTATCACCCCGGCTGACGTGGGAAAACGCGTATCGGTTCGACGCCTCAGCCCCGAGCGGGACGGCACCGGTACCTTTACTGACACGGTCGGGGTTCTCGCATCCTGGGACGAAGGTGTGCTCGTGATCACACGACGAACCGGGGAAACCGTCCACATCGCGGAATCGACGCTGGTAGCGGGCAAGATTGTGCCCCCTGCCCCGGCCCGGCGGCGCGGTCCGGCAGCGACTTTCGAGGAGCTCGCGAGGGCCTCTGCGCGCGCCTGGCAGCCCGTGGAGGCCGAAGCGCTGGGCGACTGGCAGCTGCGCGCCGCCGCCGGATTCACCCGCCGGGCCAACTCCGTCCTGCCGCTCGGCGATCCGGGGATATCCCTCGACGATGCACTCGCGCGGGTGACGGCCTGGTACGCGGAACGAGGGCTTCCGGCGTACGTGCAGGTGGCGACCGGCGCCGCGGGCACCCAGGAGGTGCTGTGCGCCGAGCTGGAGCGGCGCGGCTGGGTGCGGGAGGTGTCGGCCGAGGTGCGGATCGCGGCCCTGGCGCCGATCGCGGACGTGGCGGCGGACCTCTCCGCGGTGCGGCTGTCGCGGACCGCGGACGCGGCCTGGATGGGCCGCTACCAGCGGTCCGGCGAGCCGGCACCCGAGGTGGCGCAGGTGCTCGGGGCCGGTCCGTCGGTGTGGTTCGCGTCGGTGGTCGAGGGCGGCGAGGGCGGCGAGGGCGCCGGGGCCGGCGAGGTGCTGGCCATCGGGCGGTGCGTGGTGGACGGCCGGTGGGCCGGGTTCATGGCCGTGGAGGTGGCGCCCGAGCAGCGGCGGCGGGGGCTGGCCACCGCGGTGATGGCCGCGCTGTCCCGGCAGGCGCTGGCGGAGGGCGCGTCGGCCGCCTGGCTGCAGGTCGAGGCGGACAACGGCGGGGCGCAGGGCCTCTACGAGGGCCTCGGCTTCGCCGCGCACCACGCCTACCACCACTTCCGGGCACCGTCCGGCGACGCCTCCGGGACCGCGCCGTGAGCCGGTGGCGGGAGGAGTTCGCCTCCGCCGCCCGCGAGGAGCGGCCCGACCTCGCACGGCTGTGCCTGCTGCTGGCCGCGGAGCTGGACCCGGGCGACCCCGGTCTGGACGAACGGGGCATCGACGAGGCCGAGATCGAGCTCGACCGGCTCGCCGGGGAGCTCCCGTACGGCATGCGCGACGCCCGCGGCTGGGCTTCGGCGCTGGCCGGGCTGCTCGGCGGCCGGTACGGCTTCCAGGGTGTGCCGGTGGACTACCAGAAGCTGGAGTCCTCGCTGCTGCACGAGGTGCTGCGGCGCCGCCGCGGACTCCCGATCATGCTCTCGGTGGTGTGGATGGAGGTGGCCCGGCGGGCGGGCGCGCCGGTGTACGGCGTGGCGCTGCCGGGGCACTTCGTGGTCGGCTTCGGCGACCCGGCGGAACGGGTGCTGGCCGACCCGTTCGCCGGCGGGCGGCCGCTGACCGGTACGGACGCCGAGCTGCTGGTGGTCGGCGCCACGGGCAGCCCGCTGGACCCCTCGCACCTGGAGCCGGCCCCGCCGCTGGCGATCGTGCAGCGGATCCTGGGCAACATCCGCGCCTGGGCCGCGGCCCGGCCGGAGCAGTCGGGGGTCCAGCTCGCGGCACTGGAGCTGGCGCTGCGGATGCCCTCGCACCCGGCCCGGCTGCGCTACGAGCGGGCGCAGCTCCTGGTCCAGCGGGGCGAGTTCCTGCGCGGGGCCGCGGAGCTGGACTCCTACGCGGCGATCGTGACGGCGTACGACCCGCCGGGCGGGGACCGGATCCGCGCGGAGGCGGCGGCGGCCCGGGCGATGCTGAACTGAGGCGGACGCCGGGGGGCGGGCCGCGGGCCGCCGCGGGCGTGGGGGGCGGGAGGGCCGCCCGGGGGCACGGGGCCCACCGGGCGGCCGGGCGACGTCGCTAGGGAGCGTCCACGGGGCAGGGGTGCGGCGTGTCCCGGCCGCCCCAGGTGGCGGGGTGGTTCAGGCCGGGCGGCTGGTCGGGCAGCAGACCGCACGCCAACAGGGTCCGCACGCTCCCGTCCGTGCGCGGCTCCATGACGTAGACCGCCTTGTTCGGCGGGTACCGGTGGCCGCTGTCCAGGGACAGCAGGCCGGAAGTGCCCGAGAAGTCCCGGATGCCGTTCGACAGCTGCTGGAGCACGTCCCCCGGCCGGACGGTCGCACCGCCGCTCTGCGACGACTTGTTCAGCCCGTAGATCGAGGTGATCGACTCGGCTGTCAGCCGGAGCGCGTCGTAGGCCCCGGCCGCGTTCCCCTCCGGCACCGGGCCGGGCCCGAAGACCGTGCGGAAGCGGGAGATGAACTCGGAGTACGGGCTGCCGGGCCTCTTCGCCCCATTGGAGTCGTTGAGCGTCACGTAGAACGGCTTCAGATGGGGGTGCTCCCGGAGCATGCGCGCGGGGTCCTGCAGGTACGCCGCGTCCACGCTTTCGGCGAAGACGGCGACCGGCTTCCCGTCCTCCTTGTTGCAGTCCGGGGCCCTGTCCAGCGTGTCGAACAGCTCCGGCATCTCGCCCGAGCGGCCCGCGTACAGGATGAACCCGCCGGAGGCCCGGACCTTGCCGCAGATCTCGTGCGCCACGGCCTTGACGTCCTGGTTGCGGTGCTCGTAGTAGGAGACGGTCACCACCTTGCCGCCCTTGTAGTACTCGGCGAACTTGGTCCGGAGATCGGAGCTGAAGAACTCGTCGTACGGGTCGTAGACCACCACCGCCGTCCGGCCGCCGTCCTTCGGCGTCGTCAACTCCGCGAGCTGCTCGGCGTGCGTGGCGAACGCGGCCATCACCTGCCCGATCCGGTCGTTCGAGGGGGACACCTGGAAGTAGGTGGGAGGGTGCCGCTCGTCCACCATCCTGCTGCCCGTGACCGAGTTGCCGATCACGGGAATGTTCGCGTCCGAGAGCTCCTCCACCGCGGCGAGCGAGGCGGGGCGGCTCTGGGTGATGCCCACCACGGCGGCGATGCCGTCCCGGTCCTGCCGATCGATGATCTGCCGCGCCACGTCGGGTCCCCGGTCGTTGCGGGACCCGTAGGCGAAGTACTGCCCCGCGTTGGCGATCAGCAGGCGTACCTGGACGACGTCGCCCACGCGGCTGTTGATCTCGGACTGCGCGGCGAGCGCGCCGCGCAGGCTCTGCATGCTGACCGGGGTGGAGTCGCCGACCTTGGTGGTCAGGGGCGCGAAGAACACCACGGTCCGGTACGGGCGCCCGCTGTGCACCGCAGCGTCGTTCTGCCGTGCCGCGATCTCCTGCAGGGCGAGCAGCTCGGTGTCCCGGCCGGGGACGCCGAAGCGGCATTGGTGTCCGTCGGTGATGCCGACGGTCTCTCCCGTGCTCACCTCGTGGCACGACGGCGCCGCCCGGTGCGCGAAGGAGTACAGGCCCCCCGCGACGAGCGCGAGCACGACGACCGGGACGGCCACGACCCGCACGTAGTCCCCCCGGCCGTTCGCCCGGACCGGGACCACCGGGTTGGTCTCCCACCAGAGGTCGGCCGGCCCGTCGTCGTCGTGTGCGGACAGCGGGACGACGTACACGGCCGACGTGCCGCGGGCGTACAGGCCCTCCACGCGGTCGCCGAGGACGGTCACGCTGCGGGGGTCGGCGGACAGGACCTGCGCGTACGAGGGCGGCTCGTCCGACACGGCGCCCAGGACCATCAGGGGCGCGGGCCGCTCGGTCCGCGCGATGTCCGCGTACGTGTCGAGCAGCTGGCGCACGGGGGTGCCCTCCCCGCCGACGTCGGGCAGGAGCAGGACGAAGGGCCAGCGCCGACGTGCCCGGTGGACCCAGAGCCAGGACGGTCTGGCGGCTCTGGACAGGTCGTTCAGCAGGGCCATGAGCAGCATGCGCTGGATCAGGGCGTGGTTGCTCCGGGAGGTACCGGCCGGGGTGACGGTCAGCGCCACGCGGAGGAAGTTGGCCCCCTTCGGGCGTCGGGAGCCGAGCCAGCGCAGGGTGCCGCGCCTGCTGAGCCACAGGCCGTAGACCCGGCGGGGCAGTCCGACGACCAGGAGCTGGACCAGGGAGCTCCAGGCGGCTGACACGAAGTTGCCGCCGGTGGCTCCGGCCAGTCCGGCCAGTGCGTTGAGTAGCGGGCGCCGGAGCAGGAGCTGGGCGTAGAGGGCGTCGCGCAGCCGCCGCCGCCTGGCCGCGGTGGGCCCGGCGCCGACCCGCACGTCGAGGGCGGCGCGGCAGGTGTGGAACCGCGGCAGCCTGAGTTCGCCGGCGCCGGGGGGCATCGCGCTCTCCAACTGCTCGACAACGGCGTCGAGCAGTTGGACGTGCTGGCCGGGCGGGTCGCGGTCCTCCTCCCCGGGTAAGGCGTCCCGCGGACTGGCGTCGTCGTCCTCGACGAGCGCGTGCGGGACGAGGTCGACCGCGGGAGTCTGCTCCGTGTCGCGGAGGCGGTCCCGGTACTCCAGGATGACCGTGCGTCCGGTGGATGCATGGGTGCGCCAGGACTCGGCGGGGTCCCGCTTGAGCAGCACGACGGGTATCCGTCGGCTCCCGCCCCGCCTGGCCGCGAACGTGTCGAACTGCTCGATGAGGTATTCGATCCCTTGGGGAAGCGGCCGCGCCACGCTGCTCCTCTGCTCGTCAGGGCGGCGGCCGGCGAAGCCCGCCGGCCTCCGGGCACACGGCCGCAGGGCAGGGCGGGGCGAGGTCACGCCCGGCGGCCGCGTGCGACCGCCCACCCCCCGGCGGCAGTGAGCTCCGTCACAGTAGCGCTACGGACGGTCACGCCAAAGGAAAATGCCCGAGATTTCGGGGACGGGCGGGGGCAGCCCCTAGGGGGCTTGGCGGCGCTCCTGCGGGACCCCCTTGTGGCGCTCGTAGTAGCGGGCCACGCGGGCGCGGTTGCCGCAGACGGAGGGGACGCACCAGCGGCGGCGGGGGTGGGCGGGCAGGAAGAGCAGCACGCAGTCGTGTCCCTCGCACCGGCGGACCCGGTCGAGCCGGGGGTCGGTCAGGAGGTCGGCCACGGCCTCGGCGAGCTCGGCGGCCAGCCGGTCGGCGAGTGGGGCGGGGCGGCGGGTGCCGGCGGTGAAGCCGTCCTCGCCCCAGGCCAGTTCGCGGTGGGCGGGGGCGGCCGCCAGGTGGCCGTTGAGGCGGTCCAGGGCGTCCGGCGGCGGGGCCTGCCCGCCCCGGGCGGACGCGATGAGGCGGGCGGCGGTGTCACGTACCGCACGCACCGCGGCCAGTTCGGGTGCGCCGACCTCCGGGACCGGGCCGGGTACGGCGGCCAGTCGGCCGGCCTGTGCCGCCAGCCAGTCCGCGAGCGCCCCGGGGGTGCCGAGGAGGTCCACCGTGCCGTCCAGGACACGGGTGTTGACCAGGTCCAGGGCGAGGGGCTCGCCGGTGAGCGGGAACGATGCCGTCATGACTCTAATGCTAACTCAGGCGGTTGACACGTTAGCCATGATCGGCGAATCTAATGCCACCACACCCCAAGGAGGCATGTGATGAGCTCGGCCCTGATCACCCACCGCCACCTCGACGTCGACGGCGTCCGCGTCTTCTACCGCGAGACGGGTCCCGCGGACGCCCCCGTCCTGCTGCTCCTGCACGGCTTCCCGTCCGGCTCCCACCAGTACCGCCGCCTGATGGCGGAGCTCGGGGGCGAGTTCCGGCTCATCGCCCCCGACTACCCCGGCTTCGGGCGCACCGAGGCGCCGGCGGACTTCACGTACACCTTCGACGCGCTGGCCGACGTCACGGAGGGCTTCGTGACCGCCCTCGGCCTCGACCGCTTCTCCCTCTACGTCTTCGACTTCGGCGCGCCCGTCGGGTTCCGGATCGCCGCCCGGCACCCGGAGTGGATCGAGGGCCTGATCGTCCAGAACGGCAACGCGTACGAGGACGGACTGTCCGACGCGGCACGGGAGTTCATCGCCCTGCGCCGTGGGAACCCGGGGGACGTCGAGCAGATCGAGGACCTGCTCACCCTCGACGGCACCCGGTTCCAGTACGAGACCGGCGTCGCCGACCCGGCACTGCTCGACCCCGACAGCTGGACCCTCGACCAGCACTTCCTGGACCTGCCCGGCCGCAAGGCGGCCCAGGTCGACCTCGCCCTCGACTACCGCTCCAACGTGGCCCTGTACCCCGCCTGGCAGGAGTGGCTGCGCGCCCACACCCCGCCGGCGCTGATCGTGTGGGGCACGGGCGACCCGTTCTTCACCGAGCCGGGTGCGCGGGCGTACCTGCGCGACCTCCCGGAGGCCGAGCTCCACCTGCTCCCCACCGGCCACTTCGCCCTGGAGGACCAGCTGCCGCGGATCGCCCCGCTGGTCGCGGACTTCCTGCGCGCCCGGGCCAAGGACGCCGGCGCCGACGCCGACGGGGCCGACGCCCAGCCGAGGCGGGACCTGCCGGCGACGCCGACCGTGCACTCCCCGTCGTTCACCGAAGCCGACCGTCACGAGTACCGCGTTTGACGTCAGACCGGCACGGGGCTGCACTGGATGCATGGACGCTGCGGCGACTCCGCCCTAGGGAGACCGGCGATGACAACCCTGGAAAGTTTCGACCTTCTGCAGCCCTACAAGATCGCCGAGGAGACCTTCGTCATCCCGTGGGCCCTCGAGGCCCCGCCGGTCGGCCACTTCCCGATGAACTCGATGGTGATCCGGGGAGCCGAACCGGTCCTCGTGGACACCGGGGCGCCCGCGGTGCGCTCCCAGTGGCTGGAGGCGGCCTGGTCCGTCGTGGATCCCCTGGACGTACGGTGGATCTTCCTCACCCACGACGACCGCGACCACGCCGGCAATCTCCTCGCGGTCCTCGCGGCATGCCCGAACGCGACCCTGCTGACGACGTGGTTCTCCATCGGCCGCATGGCCGAGGAGTGGGAGACTCCCATCAACCGGTGCCGCTTCATGACCGACGGCGACACGATCGACGTGGGCGACCGCACCCTGGTCGCCAAGCGGCCGCCCCTGTACGACAACCCCACGACCCGCGCCCTCTTCGACCCGAGGACCGATGTCCTGTGGGCCGTCGACACCTTCGCCACGAACGTGCCGACCCCCATCCCCGAAACAGCGGCGATGTCGCCGGACGAATTCCGCGACGGCCAGTTCTTCGGCGGACGCCTGGTCTCCCCCTGGGTCGCCCTGCTGGACACTCAGAAGTTCGGCACGGTCGTCACCGAATTCCAGCACCTGAACGCCGAGGTCATCGCCGGCTGCCACTGCCCGGTCCTCCGCGGCCCCCAGATCCCCGAGGCCTACGACCTCCTCCGCCAGCTCCCCGGAATGCCACCGTGGCCGGAGTTCACCCAGGCCGACCTGGACCAGTGGATGGCCGTTGCCGAGAGCTCGGTTCCGCCGGAGCAGCCGCGGCCGTCGGGCACGTGACGGCGCTGTCCCACGGCGTTGGATCTGCCGCATTCCGGCGCCTACGACCAGAAACCGCCGCTCGGCCAGGGGGCGTCCCTCAGAGCCAGCCCTTCTCGCGGGCCATGCGCACCGCCTCGGCCCGGTTGCGCACGGCGAGCTTCTGGATGGCCGTCGACAGGTAGTTGCGCACCGTGCCCTGCGACAGGTGCAGGGCGGCGGCGAGTTCCGCGTTGCTCGCCCCGTCGCCGGCCGCCCGCAGCACCTCGCGCTCGCGGTCGGTCAGGGGGTTCGCGCCCTCCGCGAGGGCGGCGGCGGCGAGGGTCGGGTCGATGACCCGCTCCCCCGCCAGGACCTTGCGCACGGCGTCCGCGAGCTGGGCGGCCGGGGCGTCCTTGACGAGGAACGCAGAGGCACCCGCCTCCATCGCGCCGCGCAGGTAGCCGGGGCGCCCGAACGTCGTCAGGACCACGATCTTCAGCCCCGGCAGCGCGGCGTGCAGCTCGGCGGCCGCCTCGATGCCGGTGCGGCCCGGCATCTCGATGTCGAGCAGTGCCACGTTCACGTCGTGGCCGCGAGCCGCCGCCAGCACCTCGTCGCCGCGCGCCACCTGGGCCACGACCTCGATGTCGGGCTCCAGCCCGAGCAGGGCGGCCAGCGCCTCGCGCACCATCGACTGGTCCTCGGCCAGGAGGACACGGATCGGGGTGGTGCCGGTCATGCGTCCGATCCTAGGGGCTGCGGCAGCGGGACCCGGGCCGCGAGGGTGAACCCGCCGGTCGCCGGGGCCGCCGACAGCCGCCCTCCGACCGCCGCCAGACGCTCCGTCAGGCCGTGCAGGCCGTTGCCGGGCTGCACCGGTCCGCCACCGGCGCCGTCGTCGCGCACCGACAGCTCCACCTCGGGGCCGTCGAGGGTCTGCCGGGCCACCAGCTCGACGGTGCAGCGGCGCGCGCCGCTGTGCCGTACGACGTTGGTGACGGCCTCCCGCAGCGCCCACGCCAGGGCCGACTCCGCCTCCTCGGGCAGCTCGGGCAGCGTCGGGTCCAGCGGCACCGCGGCCGCGATGCCGGCTGCCGTCAGTGCCGTGCGGGCGCCCGCGAGCTCGGCGGTCAGGGTCGGCCGTCGGTAGCCGCTGACGGCCTCCCGCACGTCGACCAGCGCCTGCCGGCTGACCTTCTCGATGTCGGCCACCTGCTGGGCGGCCTTCTCCGGGTGGTCGGGCAGCATGCGGCCGGCGAGCTCGCTCTTGAGCGTGATGAGTGAGAGCGAGTGGCCGAGCAGGTCATGGAGGTCCCGGGCCAGCCGCAGCCGCTCCTCGTTGGCCGCGAGGGCGGCGACGGTGGCCCGGGCCTCCCGCAGCTCGACCGTGGTCTGGATCATCTTCCGGATGGCGACCATCGCGAAGCCGCCGAGCAGAGCCGGCACCACCAGTCCCACCAGGTACTCGACACCGCCGGGCACCGCCGTCGCGGTGACGGCGAGCAGGGCGGTGGCGCCGGGCACCGTCCAGCGGGAGTACCGCGGGGGCAGCGCGGCGCCGGAGGCGATGGCCACGTACACGAAGAGCACCAGCCACTCGCGGCCGAGGGCCAGGGACAGCACGCCGGCCTGCACGGCCATGACGGCGAGCGAGAGCAGCACCCGCCGCGGCGCGAACTGCCGCACGGTACGGAAGACGAGCACCAGGTACCAGGCGACGAAGGCCGCCAGGCCGAGCGCCCCGAGCGTCACCGCCCCGGGCCCGTGGCCGCCGCTGATCATGTCGTCGACCGGCGCGCTGAGGTACAGCAGCCAGATGCCGATCCACAGGGACTTCACGACCGTCTGCCGTCGCCCCACGGGGCGTTCTCCGATGCGGACGAGGCCGGCGCCCTCGAGGGCGCCGGCCCGGTCCCGTGCGGTGTCCACCGTCATGCCTTCAGTGTGTCCTTGCGGTAGAGCCATGCGGCACCACCGGCGAAGAGGACGAAGTACACGGCGAGGACCGCGACGTCCTTGGCGTGCGGGGCGTCGCCGAGCTCGATCGCCTGGCCGAGCGCGGCGTAGGCGTGCGTGGGGAGCCACTCGGCGATGTCCTGGAGCCACTGCGGGTAGACCGTGGTGGGCATCCACAGGCCGCCGAGGATCGACAGGCCGAAGTAGATGATCATCGTGACGGGACGGGCGGTGTCGCCGCTGACCAGGTAGCCGATGGCCACGCCGAGGGCGGCGAAGACCAGGCTGCCGGCCCAGATGGCACCGGTGAGGGCGAACCACTGCCAGGCGTCGAAGCGGACGCCCTTGACGGCGGCCGCCACGACGAAGACCACCACGATGGACGGCAGGCTCACCACGGCCGCACTGGCGATCTTCGCCAGGACGTAGCCGCGACCGGGCAGGGCGGTCAGCCGGAGCTGGCGGACCCAGCCCTTCTCGCGCTCCTTGGCGATGCGCTCGCTGTTGCCCATCAGGACCGCGGTCAGGGCGCCGAACGAGGCCATGGCGACCATGTAGAAGGCGGCCATGGTGAGCTCGGTGCCGAAGACCGGGATCTTGCCGTTCTGGGTGCCGCCGATCATCAGGAACAGCGCCGCCGGGTAGATGACGGTGAAGAACAGGAACTTCTTGTTGCGCAGCGCCCGGGTGATCTCCAGGCGGACCAGTGCGGTGCTCATGAGCGGGCCTCCTCGGCCTCGGTGAGGGCGATGAAGGCCTGCTCCAGGCCCAGCCCGGCGACTTCCAGGTTGCGGGGGTAGAGGCCGGCGGCGTAGACGGCGTGCACGGTGGCGTCCGCGTCGGCGGACTGCAGGCGGACCGTACGGCCGTTGACCTCGAGCCGCGTGAGGAACGGCAGCCGGCGCAGGGCGTCCTCGTCGACGGGGTCGGTCAGGTCGAAGGAGATCCGGCGGGCGCCGGCGCGGGCCTTGATCTCGGCGGCGGTGCCGTCCGCGAGGAGCCGGCCGCGGTGCAGGACCAGGACGCGGTCGGCGATCGCGTCCGCCTCCTCGAGGTAGTGGGTGGCGAAGAGGACCGTGCGCCCCTGGTCGGCCTGCTCCCGCATGGTGGCCCAGAAGGCCTGCCGGGAGGTGACGTCCATGCCCGTGGTCGGCTCGTCGAGCACGATCAGGTCGTTGGCCCCGGCGGTGGCGAGGGCGAAGCGGACGCGCTGCTCCTGGCCGCCGGAGAGCTTGTCGACCCGGCGGTCGGCGATCTCGGTGACGCCGGCCCGGGCGAGCACCTCGTCGACCGGGTGCGCCTTCGGGTGCAGCGAGCAGCCGAGGGAGACCAGTTCGCGGACGGTGACCTCCTCCATGAGGCCGCCGCTCTGCAGCATGGCGCCGACCCGGCCGCCGGAGATGGCCTGCTGGGGGGTGCCGCCGAAGAGGCGGACGGTGCCGGAGTCGGGGGTGCGGAGGCCGAGCAGCAGGTCCAGGGTGGAGGACTTGCCCGCGCCGTTGGGGCCGAGCAGGGCGACGGTCTCCCCTGCGTGGAGTTCGAGGGAGAGGCCGTCGACCGCGCGGACGGGGCCGTAACTCTTGGTCACGTTCTCGAAGTGCACCACGGAGGTGGCGGTGCTCTTCACGGTCGTCGTCGTCATGGCCCAAGACTCGCCCGCGGAGGGGTCCCGGCGGCAGTGTCGGGCGTCGTCGGTCCGGCATGACAGATGTCATGCCGACGGGGTGACGGCCTGCCGGTGCGCACGGCGGAGCCCCCGCCGGGTGCCGGCGGGGGCTCTGTCGTACGGTGCGCGGCCGTGGGCCGTGGCCGTGCGGGGGCCGCCCCGTGGTGCGTGGTGCGTGGTGCGTGGGTCAGCTCGGGTCGGTCTCGATGACGCCGACCCGCTCCGCTGCGGTCTTGCCGTGCAGGGCCTTGCGGAGCGCCACCACCACGTCCTGCGGGGTGACCGGGGTCTTCCCTTCGGCGCGCGTGATCAGGACGCCGTCGAAGGTGTCCCCGTACAGCTCCTTGAGGGCCTCCAGGTCGTACGTCTCCTCCAGGTGCCCGTCCACGACCTTGACGCCGAGGATCTTGGGCAGGGAGCGGGCGGGGCCGAACGGGATGGACTTCGGGCCCGCCTTGATGACCACCTGGGCGGACATGGCGGGCTTGGCGAACGCCTCCATCATCCGGTCCAGCTCGGCCTGGTCGACGACCGGCTCCCTGGTGGTGACGGGCAGCTCCACGGCGGGGGCCTTGCCGGTCTCCAACTGGGTCCGGAACGCCGCCTTGACGGCCGCGGCCGACTTGTCGACGTCGAGGGTCGTGCCGGCCTTGCCGGGGACCGCCGTCACCTTGTTCGGCTCGAACTTGATCGTGCCCTCGACGACGGAACCGGCCGAGCCCGCGAGGTCGGTGAGGGCGGCCAGCAGCTTCTCGTCGTCGACCGGCAGGACCGGCTCGGCGACGCGGTCGTTGCCGAACAGCGAGCCGATGACGGACAGCGGGTTGTAGTCGCTGCCCTCGGCGTTGCGGACGGTGGTCTGCGCGTCGAGCGTCAGGCCGGCCCGCTCGGGCCGGAGCTCGACCTGCTTGCCGCCGACCGTGAGCCGGATCGGGGTGGTGGCACGGGTGCCGAAGGCCTCGTCGAGACGGCCGAGCGCCTCCTCCTTGGTGCCGCCGATGTCGACGCCGAGCACCGTGGTGCCCTTGGGCACGTCGGAGTGGTTGAGCAGCAGGCCGGCGCCGTACGCGACGCCGAGCAGGGCCACCACGCCGGAGCAGGCCAGCACGATCTTGGAGCCGCCCTTGCGGGCCGCCGCCGCCTTCTTGGCCTTGGGCATCGGGCGCCGGGGCGGCTGCCCGGGCGTCGTCAGGGCGGGGTTGTCCACGTCGGGACCGGACTGCGGGACCGCCTGCGGGACCCCCGGCCGGGGGCCCTGCGGTCCCGGCGGCGGGACCGTCGGAAGGGCACTGGTGGGCGCGTCGTCGGCGAACTCCGGGCCGGGCCACTGCGAGCCGTACGCCGCGGCCTCGTCCTCGACACGGGGGGCGACCGGCATCGTGCCGTACCCGGGACCCGTGGTGGGGCCGGCGGGGCCGGCCCCGTTCAGCGGGGCGCCGGCACCGCGGCCGGGGCCGAAGTCGCCACCGGGGCCGAAGTCGGCGCCGGGACCGGCCGGGGCGCTCGGGGCACCCGGCACTCCCGGAGCACCGGGGCCACCGGGTACGAAGCCGCCCGGACCCGCGGGGGCACCCGGACCGCCGGGCATGCCCGGACCGGCGGGGACGCCGGGAGCACCCGGGACGCCCGGAGCACCGGGGCCGCCGGGGCCGAAGTTCCCACCGGGCTGGGGCATGCCGGCAGCGGGGCCGCCGGGCGCGAAGTCGTTGCCGGGAGCCGCGGGAGCGCCCGGGCCCGCCGGGGCGCCGGGACGACCGCCCGGGCCGAGGCGTCCGGGGGCGCCACCGCGCGCGCCGGGGCCGGCGGCCGGGCCGCCGGGGCCGCGCACGGGCAGTCGGCCCGCCGGTGCGCCGGGGCCGGGTGCCGCGGGACCCGGTGCGCCGGGCGCGAAGCCGTTGCCCGCGGCGCCCGCCGGGCCCGCCGCGGTGCCCGCGCCGGGGCTGCCGGCGCCGAAGCCGCCGGCCGCGCCCGTGCGGGGCGCCCCGGGCGCGCCCGCGCGCCCGACGGGGCGCTGCGGCAGGCTCGCGCGCGGGGCTCCAGGGCGTTGGCCGCCCGGTGCCGATCCGTTCATGTCCTCTCCCCCGTTGTCAGCGCCCCCCGCAGGGGGCGTGGCAGCGGGGCCGGCGCCCGGGCCCGGAAGGGCGGGGCGCCGCACCGGGGCCTGGCCCAGGTTCTTGCGCGGGGCGAACCAGCCGCTGGCCTCGGCCTTCGGCTCGGCGGCCGGGGCCGGGGCCGCGGTGGACTCCTCGGGCATGGACGCGTCAGAGGCAGCGGCCGGTTCCGGGTCCGTGGTGGCGGAATCGGACGAGACGGGCTTGCGGACCACCACGGGCGGGATCGGACGCGAACCCGGGATGTTGATGCGGATCCGGGTGGTCAGCGTGGTCTCGGTCTTGGGCTCGTCCGCGTCCTGGGAGGACGGCGCGGGCTTCGAAGTCATCGTTTGCTCCTCCGGATCGCGGGATCCGGTGTCCGTGGACGCGTACTGGCGGGATCCGTACGGCGGCGTACCCGACGGGTAGGCGGCTCCGCCGCGGCCCGGGGGCCCGGAGGACGAACTGTCAGTTTCACGACTCAAGGCAGGTTCTCCCGGTTTGCTCCGCCGCCCGTCATACCGTGCGCGGGCAGCTCGGCGGCGCGGTCCACCATACTGGCCGCTGCGCGAACGCAACTGACCCCTGGGTGAAGCCCGGTTCCGCTTGGTGGCCGGAGGGGCGCACGGGGGCGCGCTCCGCAACCCCCGCACGCGGACCCGGCGTCGGCCCGAACGCCACGTCATCTGCCGGTTCGGACGGCTCAAACCCGACGGTGGACCGTACCGCGCAGGGTGGCGCAGATCACAGCGGCGACGATTCCACCCACCATGTACACATACGTGCTGATTCCGGCAACGAACACGGTGTCACCTTCCGCACGGGGCGCGGACAGCCACATGAACGCGATCAGCCATCCGGTGGCCGCCGCGCCGACGCCGAGCGCACCGCCGGTGGCGATCCGGGCGCCCATGAAGCAGCCGAGGCTTGCGAGCAGGGCGAGCACCAGACCGCCGGGGGGCCAGGCCTCGACGACGAGGGCGCCGGCGATCCCGACGAGCGCGCCCAGGACGAGCAGCCCCAGGGCGAGGAGGATGCGGAGGGGGCCGATGGGCGCCGCCCACCCCTGACCGCCCGCCCGGGGCCCGCCGGACGCACCCGCGGAGCCGGCCGTGCCGCTGCCCGCCCGCGCCCGCCCACCGCCGCTCACGCGTCCACCCCCGCGAACAGGTCCTGCTCCCGCTCGCCGGCCGGCGCGCCGGAGCGCCCGACGGCGAGCTCGTAGAACTCGGTGGTGAACAGCGGCTGGAGCAGGTCGTTGGAGAGCGCGAAGAAGGGGCCGTCGACGGCGATCTGCGTGCCGTGCGCGCGCATGGCGGCCGCCTTGGCGGCGCCGTACTGCGCGCCCCCGATCTCGGCGGTGATGCGGTCGTCGTCCACGACTCCCGGTACGTCCTCCACGGCCGCGATGCCCGGCATAGGGGATTCCTGACCCTTTGCCCGCAACCGCTCGAAGCCGGCCTCGACCACGGAGCGCGGAATGCGGTTCCAGTAGATCTTGGCGATCTCGTGCGCCTCCCCCAGGTCGCGCCGGAAGGCCTTCTCGGCGGCGAGTTCCGCCGCGCGCATGGCGACGCGGTGCGCCTGGATGTGGTCGGGGTGGCCGTAGCCGCCGTGGGGGTCGTACGTGACGAGCACCTGGGGGCGGATCCGGCGGATCACCTCGACGAGGTACGGGGCGGCGTCGTCCACGTCGGTGTTCCAGAACGCACCGGGGCGCCGGTTCTGCGCGACGCCCATCATCCCGGAGTCGCGGAAGCGCCCCGGCCCGCCCAGGAAGCCGTGGTCGGTGACGCCGAGTTCGGCCATGGCCGCGGCCAGTTCGCCGACCCGGTGCGCGCCGAGGGTGTCGTCCCGGTCGGCCGCCAGGTGGGCCAGCTCGGCCGGGATGACCTCGCCCTCCTCGCCCAGGGTGCAGGTCACCAGCGCGACGTGCGCGCCTTCGGCCGCGTACTTGGCCATGGTGACGCCGTTGTTGATCGACTCGTCGTCGGGGTGCGCGTGCACCAGCAGCATGCGCCGGGCGGGAAGACCGTTCATGGAGAACAGCCTACGAGGCGGACCTCAGAACTTCAGGCCGCTGATCATGCCCGCCACGTTCGTGGTGAGTTCGCGGACGGTCGGGGCGATGGTGGAGCTGGCGAGGTAGAACCCGAGGAGCATGCAGACGAATGCGTGACCCGCCTTCAGGCCCGACTTGCGGACCAGCAGGAAGACGATGATCGCCAGCAGCACCACCGCCGAAATCGAGAGTGCCACGGCGGTTCACCTCCACATCTGTTCACGGACCCGGACAGCGTTCATGACGCGCGGCGGCTCGCCACGGGCGCACGAGCCGCCCGTGGAAGTCGCACGTGGCGGAGTCATACCCACCATGCGCTACGGATCATAGCTATCCGTGGCCGGACATCCGTCGGAGCACGGGTGCACGAGGGGGCGCATGGCGCTGGAGCGGAGGGGGCGCGCGGTTGCGGACGGCGGCGCGCGGATGGCCGACCGGGCGGTTCGCACCTCCCGGTCGGCCGACGGCACCCGCACGGCCGTACGCTGTCCAGGTTCGCCGGTCCGTATATCGGTGTTGCGACAGTCAAGTTGCCTGCGTGTTAACGAACTTCATGGGTATTTATCGCCCATGTCCGCATGGCCTGACGCTCCGTCAAGCACATTACGGCGGCGATCGGAGCACCCTTTCCTCAAGTTGTGGCGTTCGCCACACCCAACCTGTCCGCCCCCCTTGACTGGCCCGCTCCGCGTGAAGAGAGTTCCGCTCAATTCCCACACCGACCGCGGGGAGCCGCCGGCGATGTCGAGTCCTTCCCAAGCCTTACCCGGAGCGTCCTCGACGCCTCCACAGGATCCGCTCGCGCCCGTCGACCCCGCGGGGGCCCGGGAGCTCGCCGGGCGCTCGCCCGGGCAGCTCATGTGGCGGCGGTTCCGCCGCGACCGCACCGGAGTCGTCTCGGCGTACGTGGTGCTGTTCTTCTTCGCCGTCGGCCTGCTGGCGCCGGTCATCTCCGCGCTGTACGGCAAGGACCCGTACACCGTCTGGGCCGACGAGCGCATGGACCTGTTCGACAGCGCCGGCACGCCGGTCGGGCCCAACGGGGGGATCAGCTCCGAGTTCTGGTTCGGGCTCGAACCCGGCAACGGCTACGACGTGTTCACCAAGCTGCTCTACGGGATCCGCACCTCGCTGATGATCTCGCTGGCGGTGACCGTGGCCACCGTGCTCACCGGCATCCTGCTCGGCGTGGCCGCCGGCTACCTGGGCGGCCGTACGGACTACTGGATCGGCCGCACGATCGACCTGCTGCTGGCCTTCCCGGCGCAGCTGTTCTTCATCGCGTCCATGCCGGTCGTGGTCTCGCTCTTCGTCGACCCGCGCGACGAGACACCGACGTACGTGCGCGTGGTCGCGCTCATCGCCGTGCAGTGGTTCCTCGGCTGGATGGGCCTGGCCCGCCTGCTGCGGGGCACGACGCTGACCCTGCGGGAGCGGGAGTTCATCGAGGCCGCCAAGGTCAGCGGCGCCTCGCCCTGGCGGATCATCCGCAGGGAGATCCTGCCGAACCTCGTCACGCCGATCCTCGTCCAGGGCACCTTCATGCTGCCCAACTTCGTCACCGCGGAGGCGGGCCTGTCCTTCCTCGGCGTCGGGGTGGTCGAACCCACCCCGGACTGGGGCGCGATGTTCGCCAAGGCGGCGTCCGTCTACGAGGGCGACCTGACGTACATGTTCTTCCCCGGCGTCGCGATGATCGTCTTCATCGTGGCCTTCAACCTGCTCGGCGACTCGGTCCGGGACGCCTTCGATCCCAAGGCCGCGCGCTAGCCGGCGCCGGGCGCCGACCCGACCGCCGGACGGGCGCCCGCCCGCCCCGGACCGGGTCGGCCCACGTCACACGCACACCCCTAGATCCCTCGACGACGACGGACGGACAGGTGGAACCAGTGACTCCTCAAGGTGGACGCAGGGCGTACGCCGCCATCACGGTGATCGCCGCCGGAGCGCTCGCGCTCACCGGCTGCGGCGGCAGCGGCGGCGGGGACGACGGCGACGACGGCGCCAAGGACAAGGACAACGCCCAGCGCCAGCAGGCCCAGATCAAGTTCGGCACGGCGGCCGACTCCACGGGCCCGGCCCCCGCGGTCTCGGGCGCCAAGACGGGCGGAACGCTGAGAGTGTTCCAGCGCGACAGCTTCGCGCACCTCGACCCGGGCCAGATCTACGTGTCCGACGAGATGGTGCTGTCCCAGCTGATCCACCGCGGCCTGACGGGCTACAAGGCCGACGCGACCGGCAAGGGCCACACCGTGGTCGGCGACCTGGCCACCGACAGCGGCACGCCCTCCGACGGCGGCCGGACGTGGAAGTACACCCTCAAGGACGGCATCAAGTTCGCCGACGGCACGCCCATCACCGCCAAGGACGTCCGCCACACCTTCGAGCGGCTGTTCTCCCAGGTCATCACCGAGGGCCCGACGTACGTCCAGCAGTGGATGGCCGACAAGCCGGGCGCCGAGTACCGCAAGCTGCTGCCGGACGGCCCGTACAAGGGGGCCCACCTGCCCGCGTCCGTCCTGGACACCCCGGACGACAAGACGATCGTCTTCCACTTCGCCAAGCCCAAGGGCGACCTGCCCTACGCCCTGGCCATGGCCGGCTACAGCGTCGTCTCCATGAAGGGCGACACGCAGAAGGCGTACGACAAGGCCCCCGTCACCACGGGCCCGTACAAGATCAAGGAATTCAAGGCCGACAAGTCCATGACGCTCGTGCGCAACGAGAACTGGGACCCGAGGACGGACCCGATCCGCACCGCGTACGTGGACGAGTTCGACATCACCTTCAACCACCAGTACGAGGACTCCAGCCGCCGCCTCATCGCGGACACCGGCGAGAACCGCACCGCCCTCAGCTTCACCAACCAGGTGGACGCCACCAACCTGGCCAAGCTGCACGCGGACGCCAAGCTCAAGGCCCGCTCGGTGGACGGCTTCCAGCCGTACGTCGGCCAGATGAACATCAACACGAGCAAGCCGGAGCTCAAGGACGTCCGGGTGCGCCGGGCCATCGCCTACGCGCTGCCGGTCTCGCCCTTCGTCCGCGCGTACGGCGGCGAGGACGCCATGGCCATCGCGGGCGGCCTGATCTCGCCGACCGTCAGCGGCTACGCCGAGTCCGACCCGTTCGGCAAGAAGAAGAAGCCGGCGGGTGACCCGGCGAAGGCCAAGAAGCTCCTGGAGGAGGCCGGCAAGACCGGTCTGAAGCTGACCTTCGGCTACATCAACACCCCCGAGGGCCAGCAGTACTCCAACGCGATGGCCGAGGGCCTGAAGAAGGCCGGCTTCGACGTCCAGCGCCAGGAGATCCCGAAGGACACGTACTACGACGTCATCAGCAAGGTGAACAACAAGTACGACATCTTCCACACCGCCTGGGGCGCGGACTGGCCCTCGGCCTCCACCGTCATCCCGCCGCTGTACGACGGCCGCCAGATCCAGGACGGCGCGCAGAACTACTCGCAGGTCAACGACCCCAAGGTGAACGCGGACATCGACCGGATCAACGGGATCACGGACGCCGTCCAGGCCGCCAAGGAGTGGAACAAGGTCAACGAGTACCTGCTCTCCGAGGTGGTCAACGTCGTGCCCACCGGCTACTACAAGCAGGTGCAGATCGCCGGCTCGGGCGTCGGCGGCGTCGTCTACGACGACGTCATCGGCGGCATCGACCCGCGCAAGCTCTTCCTGAAGTAAGGCTCCCGGCGGGGTGGCCGCCCCGGCCGCCCCGCCACCCCCCTCCGCCCACCGCCGCCGCCGGGAGCTGCCGACCACCATGCTGCGCTTCCTCATCCGCCGGACCCTCGGCTCCGTCGTGATCCTGCTGCTGATCAGCGTCTTCACCTTCTACCTCTTCTTCGCGATCCCGCACGACCCCGCCCTGCTCGCCTGCGGCAAGACCTGCACGCCGGACGCGCTCGCGGTGATCCACAAGAACCTCGGCATCGACGAACCGGTCCCGGTCCAGTACTGGGAGTTCCTCAAGGGCCTGTTCGCCGGCCGCGACTTCGACCTCGGGCCGTGCCCCGCACCGTGCTTCGGCTACTCGTTCGCCAAGAGCGAGCCGGTCTGGGACCTGCTGCTGGACCGCTTCCCGGTCACCCTGTCGCTGACCGTGGGCTCGTCGGTGTGCTTCCTGCTCGTGGGCCTGGGCACCGGGATGGTCTCGGCCTGGCGCCGCGGCACCCTCACCGACAAGGTCTTCAGCGGCGGCTCGCTCGTCCTGAGCTCGATGCAGATCTACTTCCTCGGACCGATGGCGCTGGCGGTGCTGGTCTTCCAGACCGAGCTGCTGCCCGAGCCCAAGTACACGGACCTCACCGAGAACCCGGTGGCCTGGTTCACCGGCCTGCTGCTGCCGTGGGTGATCCTGTCCACCATCTTCACCGGCAACTACACCCGCATGGCGCGCTCCACGATGGTCGAGCAGCTCCAGGAGGAGCACGTGAAGACCGCCCGCGCGAAGGGCATGTCCGGCCGGTACGTGTTCTTCCGCTACGCCTGGCGCGGCTCCCTCGTACCGATCATCACCATCTTCGGCATCGACCTGGGCAGTCTGCTCGGCGGCGCGATCATCACCGAGTACACCTTCGGCCTCACGGGCCTGGGCAACCTCTCGGTGCACGCCGTGACCGACTCCGACCTGCCGCTGCTGCTGGGCGTGATGCTCTTCGGCGCCGCCATGATCCTGCTCTTCAACATCATCGTGGACGCCCTGTACGCGTTCATCGACCCGCGCGTGCGGCTGGCCTAGGGGACGCCGAAGTGACCACTCTGACCAAGGAAGCGGGCGGGGCCGCCGCGGGGGACACGGGCGCCTTCCTCTCGGTGCGCGACCTGTACGTGCGCTTCTCGACCGAGGACGGCGTCGTCAAGGCCGTGGACGGGCTGTCCTTCGAGCTGGAGCGCGGCCGGACCCTCGGCATCGTCGGCGAGTCCGGATCCGGCAAGTCCGTGACCAACCTGACCGTGCTCGGGCTGCACAACCCGCAGTTCACGGAGGTCGCCGGGGAGATCGTGCTCGACGGGCAGGAGCTGACCGGCGCCCCGGAGCGGACGCTGGAGAAGCTGCGCGGGAACAAGATGGCGATGATCTTCCAGGACGCGCTCACCGCCCTCTCGCCGTACTACACGATCGGCCGCCAGATCGCCGAGCCGTACATGAAGCACACCGGCGCCTCCCGCC
This sequence comes from Streptomyces sp. NRRL S-87, assembly GCF_000719335.1. Classification (GTDB taxonomy): domain Bacteria; phylum Actinomycetota; class Actinomycetes; order Streptomycetales; family Streptomycetaceae; genus Streptomyces. The sequence continues at coordinate 37,412 of NZ_JOGB01000037.1, read as the reverse complement.
GCGAGGCCTGGGCGCGGGCGGTGGAGATGCTGGCCAAGGTCGGCATCCCGCAGCCGGCGCTGCGCGCCAAGGACTACCCGCACCAGTTCTCCGGCGGCATGCGGCAGCGCGCGATGATCGCGATGGCCCTGGTCTGCAACCCCGACCTGCTGATCGCGGACGAGCCGACCACCGCCCTGGACGTCACCGTGCAGGCCCAGATCCTGGACCTGCTGCGCGACCTCCAGCAGGAGTTCGGCAGCGCGATCATCTTCATCACCCACGACCTCGGGGTGATCGCCAACACCGCCGACGACATCCTCGTGATGTACGGGGGCCGGGCGGTCGAGCGCGGCCCGGTGCGCGAGGTGCTGCGGGCGCCCCGGCACCCGTACACGTGGGGCCTGCTCGGCTCGATGCCCCGGCTCGGCTCGGACGTCGACACCTGCGCGCTGAGCCCGATCCCGGGCAGTCCGCCCAGTCTGCTGGACCCGCCCTCCGGCTGCGCCTTCCACCCCCGCTGCGGCTTCACCGCGCAGGTGGGCGGGGGCCGGTGCGCGAGCGAGCGGCCGGTGCTGGCCGACGGGCGGGCGGGCGCCTGCCACCTGACCGACGAGCAGCAGCGGACCCTGTTCACCGAGCAGATCCTGCCCCGGCTCGGCCGGGCACCGAGGAGCCAGAGGCCATGAGCGAAGAGACCACCCTGCCCGCGCAGCGGAAGCCGGCCGGGGCGGAGCCGGCCGCCGGCGGCGTGCCGCCGCAGTCCGGACCGGGGCCGGCCGCGGCGCCGTCCCCAGCCGCCCCGGCCGCGGCCGGGGCGCCGGCCGCGCCGGCCGTGGGCGAGCCGCTGCTGGTGGCCCGGGGCCTGACCAAGCACTTCCCGATCATGGGCGGCTTCCCCTTCAAGCGCCGGGTCGGCGCCGTCCAGGCCGTGGACGGGATCGACCTGACCGTGCACGCGGGCGAGAGCTTCGGCCTGGTCGGCGAGTCCGGGTGCGGGAAGTCGACGACGGGCCGGCTGCTCACCCGGCTGCTGGAGCCGACCGCGGGCTCGATCGAGTACCGCGGACGGGACATCACGCATGCCGGACGCCGCCGACTGGCCCCGGTCCGCTCCGAGATCCAGATGATCTTCCAGGACCCGTACTCGTCGCTGAACCCCCGCCAGACGGTCGGCACCATCATCCGCGGCCCGATGGAGATCAACGGCATCGAGCCGCCGGGCGGGCGCGAGCGGCGGGTCCGGGAGCTGCTGGAGACGGTGGGGCTCAACCCCGAGCACTACAACCGCTTCCCGCACGAGTTCTCCGGCGGCCAGCGCCAGCGCATCGGGGTGGCCCGGGCCCTCGCCCTGGAACCGCGCCTGATCGTGGCCGACGAGCCGGTGTCGGCGCTCGACGTCTCCATCCAGGCGCAGGTGGTCAACCTGCTCCAGGAGCTGCGGCGGGAGCTGGGCATCGCCTTCGTGTTCATCGCCCACGACCTGGCGGTCGTACGGCACTTCTCGCAGCGGCTGGCCGTGATGTACCTCGGGAAGATCATCGAGGTGGGCGACCGGGACTCGATCTACCTGCGGCCGCGGCACCCGTACACGCACGCGCTGCTGTCGGCGGTGCCCGAGGCCGCGCTGACCGACGACGACGAGCACGCGGCCCGGGAGCGGATCCGGCTCGCCGGGGACGTGCCCTCGCCGGTGGACCCGCCCTCGGGCTGCCGGTTCCGCACCCGCTGCTGGAAGGCGCGGGAGAAGTGCGCGGCCGAGGAGCCGCCGCTGGTACGGATCGAGGGCAACCGGGAGGGGCACCTGACGGCCTGCCACTTCCCGGAGGAGCCGACCACCGCGGCCGGGGCGCGCGGCGAGGACATCGTCCTCGACCCCGCGCTGGCGGCGCTGGAGGAGGCCGACGGACCGCGCCTGACGCCCTGAACGGTTCGCAGCGGCGCGTGACCGCAGCCACTCGGTGCGGACCTCGGTCGGGAAGCGGCTACACCAGTTCCGCGCTCCGGGCCAGGTCGGTCGCCGCCCTGTCGCAGCGGGTGGCGAGGGCGGTGACGCGGGCGCGGAGGGCGTCGGCGTCCGGGCCGGTCCAGGCGAGGGCGTCGACGGCCGCGCGGAGGCGGTCGGCCTGGGTCCGCAGGGACTCGGCGTGGGCGCGCAGGGCGGCGCCCGGGGGCCGGTGGCCGCCGGTGGCCGTCCCGCCCGGCGCGGTCGGGGCCCCGGCGCGCGGGCCCGGGATCGTGGTCACAGGCCCTTCCAGGGGGCGAAGGCGTTGTCGACGCCGGCCAGGGCCGGGCCGAGCTCCGGGTGGTGCCGCAGCAGGACGGTGACCATGGTGTTGCGGTCGATCCACTCCAGCCCCTCGGGTGTGTAGACCTCGGGCCGGTAGTCGGTGGTGAAGAACCGGTCGCTCTTGAGCCGTCGGCTGGCCATCAGGATGAAGATGCGGAAGAGGCTGTCGCTGAAGCCGAAGCCGGCCGGCCGCGGCTCGGCGAGGTTGCCGACCAGGGTGTCGACCCGGTCGAGCCGGCCCTCGTAGACCTCCCTCAGCAGCGGGGTGTCCCCGGGGTGCCCGCCGGTGAGCTCCTCGAAGGAGGTGACCGGCCGCTTGCGGAGCATGCGCCGGTAGGCGTTGTAGCGGGGGATGCCGCGCTCGCGGTCGCGCAGGACGTCGACCGTGGCCAGGTCGATGTGCTCGCCGGAGAGCCGGGCCAGGTTCCGCAGCGCGTCGGGGTGGTTGTGCAGGACCAGTGCGCCGGGGTGCTCGGTGCCGAAGGTGTAGAGGAGGTCGCTCATGCCGTGGTCGTCGACGGCGGTGCGGGTGGTGGCGCCCTGCACCGCGTCGAAGCCGACGGTCTTGAGCACGCCGCCGGCCCGGTGGTCCCGGAGGGTGATCTCGTCGGGGATCAGCGGGTGCAGCCGGTAGGCGGAGACGAACTCCTCGGTCATCGAGAAGGGCGCCGCGTGGTGGTCGGTCGGGGAGCCGAGGATCCCGCTGAGCATCTCCCCCGCGCCGATCCGGCCGAACTGCCGGGTGACCCAGCGGGGCAGTACGCCGTACCAGTTGGCGTTCATCGCGCGGCGCAGCACGGGCGTGTCGAGGATGCCGGGGGTCCACTCCACCGTGTGGATCTTCGCCATGAGGGCGGTGTTGACCAGTCGGGCGGTGTGGAAGGTCCGCTCGTCGTCCCAGGTGGGGTGCTGGGCGGCGAGCAGGTCGCAGATCGCGTTGTGCTCCTTGGCGAAGAGGGTGTGGAGCAGCGAGAGGCCGACCCAGTAGTCGCTGTTGAAGCCGGTGGCGTCCAGGCAGTCCAGGCCCGGGCGGGGGTCGGCCGGCAGCCGGCCGTCGACCAGGATCAGCTTGCCGCGTTCGCCGGTGCGCAGGGAACGGCAGCGCGCCTCGTCGCTGCCGTAGATCTGGGAGCCGTCCCACCAGTGCGTGACGGTGTTCTCGTACGTCGGCGGGGCGTCGGGCGTGGTGTGGGCGACGGGGTCGGGGCGGGTGCGGCGGATCCGCATCGGGCACTCCCCCGCCCAGTCGTCGTCCGCGGCGAGCGGGACGGTGAAGGGCTCGGCCTCCTCGTTGTCGCCGTGGTTGGCCCAGCCGTGGTTCTGGAACTGGATCCAGGCGGCGGCCAGCAGGTTCAGGGTGGGCGCCGGGGTGAAGGAGCGGCGGGCGAGCAGCTGCCGGCTGATCTCGCGCGGGCTCGGGTCCATCAGGTCGCCGTCGTCGTCCGGATGGGACAGGGCGAGGGGGGCGTTGCGGTCCAGCCGGGTGCCGGCCCGGCCCATGTCCTCGTCGTGCGGGTCGTAGCCCGATCCGTCGTACGAGCGGTACGGGGCGAGGCGCCGGGGGGCGCGGCGGGGGCGTTCGCCGCCGGCGCCGTAGGTGTCGTACAGGTTCTCGCGGCGCAGGTCGTCGCGGAGCACGCGGAGGTTCAACAGGGCGAGCGGGCCGGGCAGCTCCCACCACTCGCGGGTCCGGTTGACGCGGGCGAAGGCGGCGGAGCCGAACCGCTCCAGCGGGCCGGGCGGGGGGTAGGGGGGCGGCGTGGGGGCGCCGGAGGCGGGGGTGCGCGGGCCGGGGACGGCGGAGCGGGCGTCGGCGGACCGGTCCGCGGCTTCGTCCGCGGCTGCTGCGTCGGGGGTGGCGGTCATGGGCGGTGTCATCCTCAGCGGGTCGGGGGCGGCGGCGGGGCGGTCGGGTGGGACGGGGGTGGGAGCGAACGGAGGGGCGGTCGGGGGTGGGAGCGAACGGAGGGGCGGTCGGGGGAGGCCCGCGGGCTCAGCGGTCGTGCAGGGTGAAGAAGCGGGCTGCGGCCGGGCGACCGCGGTAGGCGGCCAGCTCCTTGTCGACGCGGGCGGCCACGTCGGGGACGTCGTGGCGGAGGTTGTGCGCGTACCGCTCGGCCGCGTGGCACAGCGGGAAGGCGTGGGTGTCGTCGGTCCAGGTGAACTCGGTGAAGCCGGCCGGCAGTCCGTACGGCGAGACGGCCGACCGACCCTCCAGGCTGGGCACGATGTCGTGCTCGTTGACCAGGGAGAACACCCGGGTCGCGGGGTCGGCCGGGCGCTTGTGGTCGATGGGCGAGCCGATCGCGACCACGTGCGTGACGGTGTAGACGGCCGTGAAGTCCCGGCTGCCGGCGAGGTTCATGGCGGTGATGCCGCCCTGGCTGTGGCCGACGAGGGCGAGTTCGGCGCCGGAGGGGACGGTCTGGCGCAGGGCCTTGGTGACGGCCCGGGTGTAGGGGGTCTCGGCGGCGCCGACGGCGTCGATGGCCCCGATGAGGTCCTGGGGGCTGTCGTGGTTGGGCTTGCCGGGGGCCATGCCGGCGAGTTGGACGACGTACCGGCGCACCCCGTCGGGGCCGGTGACGGGCTGGACCAGGAGCAGTCCGCCGGTGCCGATGAGGCCGATGTTGCGGACGTAGCCGGTGATGGTGCCGGAGGTGTCGACCCGCTCGCGCAGGGCGGCGTCGGGGCGGTGCGGTTCGGCGCGGCCGGGACCGCGGTCCAGGCGGGACCAGACGGGGGCGGCCACGCCGAGCAGGGGCTCGGAGGTGAGCGGGCGGCCGGTGGCGATCTGCCAGCCGGCCCGGTCGTTGAAGGGGTTCTCGTCGGTGAGCGCGTTCCAGGCGAGCAGGTCGGTGAACGACGGCGCGAGGACCGCGAGGGCGTACTCCGCCCCGCGCTCGGTCATCAGCCGGCGGAAGTGGCCGGCGGCCTCGGTCTGCCGGTCGGCCTCGATGGCGCGCAGCACCTTGGCGGCGGCGCCGTGGTCGAGGAGTTCGGGGTGCGAGACGGCCGCGGCTCGGATGCGGGCCTTGAGGCCGGTGACGGCGAGCGAGACGGCCAGCGACTCGCGGCTGGTGAACACCCCGACCAGCCAGCCGGCCCGGGCCAGGAGTCCGCGGCCGCGCCAGGCCCAGCCGAGGCCCCCGGCGTGGGTGAGGGCGCGCAGCAGGGCCCGGCGGGCGGGGGCGGGCAGTCGCGCGCCCCCGCCCGCCGGGCCGCCGAGCGCGAGCTCGGAAGCGTGCGCCGCGGCCTCCCCGACGGCCTCGGCGGCCTCGGCCAGGACCCGGCAGAGGTGGTGCAGGGAGGCCACGTCCGGCTCGCGGGCGGCCGCGGCGGTGGCGTCGGAGGTCACGGCTTCGGACATGAGGGGGCGGGTCTCCTGGTGGGGTCCGGCTTCGGGGACGGCTTCGGGGACGGCTTCGGGGACGGCTTCGGGTACGGGACCGGTCGGGTGGGCCGGGGCGGGGACGGCCCGCCCGACCGGAGCGGAACGGCCGCCGGGGCGGGGCCGGCAGCGGGGCGGGCCGGGACGCTCAGCGCGGGCGGAGCGTCAGCCGGATCGCCGGGGTGTCCACCGCCCCCGGCAGCGGCCCGACCGGGTCGAGGTGCGGCCGGGCGCCGGTGACACGGTGGCCGCGCAGCACCCGCGCGCAGACCGCGGCCGTGAGCAGCAGGCCGAGCTGGTCGCCCGGGCAGCGGCCGCCGCCGTGGCTGAACGGGGCCGTCGCCGTGTCCCGGTCGGCGCCGGGGCGCAGCCACCGTCCGGGTACGAACAGGTCGGCGCCCGGGACGTGTGCGGGGTCGCGCTGGTGGAACCCGATGGGCACCAGGACGGTGGTGCCGGCCGGATGGTGCACCCCGCGCCACTCGGTCTCGGCGCGGGTGACCCGGAGCAGGTCCGGGACGAGCGGGTAGAGGCGCAGGGACTCCTGGACGCAGGCCCGCAGCCGGTCCATGTCCTGCGGCTCGGCCTCCGCCGGGACCAGGGCGGCGCACTCCTGCTCGGCCGGGTGGGCGGCCAGCAGCATCAGCGTGCGGGCGGTGACCGGGGCGCAGGCGTCGAGGGCGGCCAGCCAGTGGTGGGTCTGGGCCAGCGGGTCCGTGCCCGGGGGACTGTCGGCCCGGAGCGCCCGGGCGGCCAGGGTGTGGGCCGGGGCGTCCGCGGCGTACTCGGCGATCCGGGCGGACGCCCGCTCGTACAGCGCACGGGTCGCGGCCCGGCGGCCCTTCCGCAACCCCATCCAGTTGGCCTCGGCCCGCAGCGCGTGGAGCCAGCCGCCGAACTCCTCGTCGCCGGCGGCCCGGTCGCCGAGCACGATCCGGCGGGAGATCCGGGTCAGGACGCGCTGGATCCGCCCGTACGGCAGGGTCCCGCCGTGGGTGAGGGAGGCGCACTCCTCCTCGACCACCGCGAGGTACTCCGCGCAGGACGGGTGCACCGGCTGGTCCCAGCCGAGCACCTCGTCGTTGACCCGGCGCAGCCGCTCGCGCAGTTCGCCGTGGGTGCACAGGACCCCGTCGGGTTCGAAGGCCGAGAACGCCCGGTTCTTGTCGGCGGCGTCCATCGCCAGGACGGGCACCGGCAGGGCGAAGAACCGCCGGACGTCGGCGGGGTCGAGGAGGACCAGCACTTCGCCCGACAGGCCCCGCACCCGTACGGGCGCCCCGCCGTGCCGGTCGCGCAGGGCACGCAGGGTGGCGGCGGACCAGGCCGCCTGGTCGAGGGCGGCGTACGCGGTCAGGACCGGGCCGCGCGGGACCACGACGCCGCGGACGAAGGCGGGCAGGGTGTGGGTGGCGACGAAGCGCAGGGTCTCGGCGCGGGAGGCCCGGGCGGTCCGCGGGACGGGCAGGCGGGCCCCGGGGGCGGTCGCCCCACCCGTGTCGGGGCCGGATTGGGTGACCGGGCAGCCCGCAGGGGTGCCGGCGGGGGTGGGGGCCGCGGGTGCCGGGTCGGTGGCGGCGGGGTCCGTGGAGGCGGTCACGCGAACACCACCTTGCCCGGGTTCAGCAGGTTCTTCGGGTCGAAGAGCCGCTTGAGGCCGCGCTGGAGCTCCAGCGACGCGGGGTCGAGTTCGCGGGTGAGCCAGTCGCGCTTGAGGGTGCCGATGCCGTGCTCGCCGGTGGTGGTGCCGCCCAGCGCCAGGCCCGCCGCCATGATCTCGTCGTACGCCGTCCTGGCCCGCTGCGTCTCCGCGGGGTCGGACTCGTCGAAGACGACGGTGGGGTGGAGGTTGCCGTCCCCGGCGTGGCCGAGGGTGAAGATCCGCAGCCGGTGGCGACGGGCGATCTCCTCGATGGTGCCGATGAACTTGGCCAGTTCGGAGCGGGGTACGGCCACGTCCTCGATGAACGCGGTCGGCGAGCCGGGCAGTTCCGCCGCGCACCGGGCGAGCGCCGGGCTGACCAGCCGGCGGGCCTCGATGACGCGCCGCGACTCCTCGGGGCTGGTGGCGCTGACCACGTGGTCGGCTCCGGCCTCCTTGCAGAGCAGGGCCATCGCCTCCAGGTCGGCGGCGGGCCGGGGGCTGTCGCTCTCCACGATGAGCGTGGCCGCGCTGTCGGCCCGCAGCAGCGGGTGGCCGTGGTCGGCGACGGCCCGCGTGGTGGCCCGGTCGAGGAGTTCGAGGGCGGAGGGGGTGTGGCCGGCGGCGATGACGGCGGCCACCGCGTCCCCGGCCGCGGTCAGGGTCGGGAACTGGGCGAGCAGCGAGAGGGCCGGCGGGCGCAGCGGGCGCAGTGCCAGGGTGGCGCCGACGACCACGGCGAGGGTGCCCTCGGAGCCGACGACGAGGCGGGTGAGGTCGTAACCGGCCACGCCCTTGGCGGTGTCCCGGCCCGTGCGCATCCGCCGTCCGTCGGGCAGGACGAGGTCGAGGCCGAGGACGTAGTCGGCGGTGACGCCGTACTTGACGCAGCAGATGCCGCCGGCGCCCGTGGCGATGTTGCCGCCGATGGTGCAGCGCTCCCAGGAGGCGGGGTCGGGCGGGTAGGTCAGGCCGTGCGAGGCGACGGCCTCGTTGAGGTGCTTGGTGACGACCCCGGGCTCGCAGCGGACGAGGCGGTTGGCGGGGTCGACGGCGAGGATGCGGTCCATGCGCGCGGTGGACAGCAGCACGCAGCCGTCGACGGCGTTGGCGGCACCGGCCAGGCCGGTGCGGGCGCCCTGGGGGACGACGGGGACGCCGAGTCCGTACGTGGTGGCGAGGATGTGCTGGACCTGCTCGGGGGTGCTGGGCAGGGCCAGGGCGGCGGGGGTGCCGCAGTCGGAGAAGGGGGCCGAGTCGCGGGCGTGGGCGGCGAGCTGGACCGGGTCGGTGATCAGGGCGTCGGCGGGGAGGTGGGCGAGGAGCTGGTCGACGAGCTCGGGGTGGGGCATGCCGGTGCCTTCCGGACGGTACGCGGGACAGGGGAGGGGCGCGCTGCGTGGGGCGGGGGCACAGGGGGACTCCCGCCCACGGCCTTCAGAGAGAGGGGAGTTCCGTCGTGACCGGTACGTCGATGAGCACGGGGCCGTCCTGCTGGGCGGCGGACTCCCGGACGAGCTTGGCGAGTTCGCCGGCGCCGGTGGCGCGGTGGGCGCGGACGCCGTAGCCGGTGGCGACGGAGGCGATGTCCAGGCCGGGGATGTCGAGACCGGGCGCGCCGGCGGCCCGCTCGACCTGGGCGAACCAGTGGAGGATGGCGTACCGCTGGTTGCTGAGCACGACGTACGTGACGGGGATCTTGTAGGCGGCGGCGGTCCACAGGGCCTGGACGGCGTAGTGCATCGAGCCGTCGCCGATGACGGCGACCACGGGCCGGTCGGGGCGGCCGAGCTGGGCGCCGACGGCGGCGGCCGCGCCGTAGCCGAGCCCGCCGCCGGCGGTGAAGAAGAACGAGTGCGGGCGGCTGATGCGGGTGGCCTCGTGGAACTGCGGGAGGTTCGACGGGGACTCGTTGACCCAGAGCGTGTCGGCGGGGGCGCCCTGGGCGACGGCGGTGAGGGCGGCGAGCGGGGTGAGCGCACCGTCGTCGGTCTGCCCCGACTCGGTGGCCGCGGTGCCGGCGTTCCCCGCTTCCGCCGCGCCCGCCCCCGCCGCGCCCGCTGCTGCGGCGCCCGCCCCCGCCGCGCCCGCTTCCGCCGCGCCGTCGCCCGCCTTCGCCGCCCGGTCGCCCGACGCCCGTCCCCGCTCCCCCAGCTCCCGGACCAGCTCGCGCACCGTCGGCGCGAGGTCGGCCACGAGCGCGTCGCCGACGGGGGCCCGGGCCGCCTCGTCGGCGTCGCGGGTGAGCAGGACCAGCGCGGCGCCCTCGGGCAGGTAGTCGCCGGGCAGGTAGGGGTAGTAGCAGAAGACCGGTGCGCCGACGACGAGGACGAGGTCGTGCCCGGCCAGGCAGCGGGCGAGCGGGGCGATGGCCGGGGGCAGGGTGCCGCGGTAGCGGGGGTGGGTCTTGGGGAAGGAGACGCGGCCTTCGGTGGGCGCGGACCAGACGGGCAGGGCGGCGCGTTCGGCGAGCGCGACGACGGCGTCCCAGGCGCCGGGCGCGGCGTCCACGTCGTTGCCGACGACGAGGACGGGGTCGGCGGCGCGGGCGATCCGGTCGGCCAGGTCGCGTACGGCGTCCGGGGCGGGGCGGGTCGCGTGGTGGACCCGGCGGGCGGCGGTGGTGCGCGCGGCCCGGTCCTCGTCCTCGTCGAGGGGCGCGTCGAGGTCGTCCATGGGGAGGGAGAGGAACACCGGCCCCTGCGGCGGGGTCTCGGCGATCTGCACGGCCCGGGCGAGGGCGGTGGCCGCGTCCGCGGGGCGGGGCGGCTCGTACGCCCACTTCACGGCGGGCTGCGGCAGCAGTGTGGGCTGCGGGTTGGTGAGCAGGGCCTCCATGGTGAGCATGGGGCGCACCTGCTGGCCGGCGGTGACCACCATGGGGGTGCGGTTGGCGCGGGCGTTGAGGATCGCCCCCATGGCGTTGCCGGTGCCGGGGGCGGTGTGCAGGTTGACCAGGGCGGTGGTGCCGGTGGCCATCGCGAAGCCGTCGGCCATGCCGGCGACCACGGCCTCCTGGAGGCCGAGCACGTAACGGAAGTCGTCGGGGAAGTCCTTGAGCATCGGCAGCTCGGTGGAGCCGGGGTTGCCGAAGACCGTGGTCATCCCCCGGGTCCGCAGAACGTCGAGCACGGCTTCGCGAACGGTGCGCATGTGATCCCCTCGGCGCAGGCGGCACTTTCGGTGATCAATCCAGCACGCTCCGTGGATCTTGGCAAAATCCCCACGCGCCGCACTCGCGCCTGGTATATGCGCCCCCGCACCCCGTGCGCCCCAAGGCCCGCGCCCCCCGCCCCCGTCCACCGGCGGCCCCGCGGATCCCACGCAGGGGTGAACGTTCATACGAGCCCACGACCGACGGACCGTCAGGAGTCCGCGGGGTCTGCCGGGACGGGTGGCGCGGGACGAGGACGCGAGCGGACCTCCCGCCCGACCCCGCCGCGCCCCAGGGCGGTCGGTTCGCCCTCCCGGCGTTCACCCTGGAGCACCTCGAGCCGTAGGGGGTGTCCGGGCACCGCTGCCCGCAAAAGGGTTTGCCGGGGGCGGGCGGGCGGTCGAGAGTGGGGCGATGCTGACCGTACGGCCCGCGGGGCCCAGTGACGCCGCCGACATCTGCGGCCTGATGAACGCCATCGACGTCATCGAGCTCGGCCACCCCGAGACCGACCTGGGCGAGGTGGAGTCCGACCTGCTGCACCCCGAGATGGACCTGGCCCGCGACTCGTGGCTGGCCCTCGAGGACGGCAAGGTGGTCGCGTACGCCTGCCTGTGGTGCGACGGCGACCCCGAGCGGATCGACTCCGACCACTACGTGCTGCCGGACCACCAGGCGGCCGGCGAGCGGCTGCTCGCACTGCTGGAGGCGCGGGCGCTGGAGCGGGCCCGGGAGGGCGGCGCCGGGCGGGCCGTGGTGCATCTGCAGCTGAACTCGGCGCCGACCACCGACACCGCCGTCCTGGCCGGCCGCGGCTGGCGCACGGTCCGCCGCTATTACGTGATGACGCGCGCGGTGTCCCGTACGGCCGACCTGCCGCCCGCCCCGCCCGAGGGGCTCGCGCTGCGCGACTGCACGGACGAGGCGGACCGGCGGGTGGCGCACGCCCTCCTGATGGAGAGTTTCGCGGACCACTTCGACCACCAGCCGCGGACGTACGAGCAGTGGCTCGCCGACATAGGGGCGGTGCGCGGCGAGGTCGACTGGTCCCTGGTGTGGATCGCGCGGCTCGCGGACCGCGGCGACGTCGCGGTGTGCATCAGCCGCGACAACCGGGCCGCCATGGGCTGGGTGCGCAGCCTCGGCGTGCGCAAGGACGTACGCGGCCGGGGCATCGGCGGCCACCTGCTCCGGCACGCCTTCGCCGTGTACGCCGCCCGGGGCCGGGACACCCTGGGCCTGGGCGTGGACACGCAGAACGCGAGCGGGGCCCTGGCGCTGTACGAGGCGCACGGGATGAGCGCCCGGTACTCGGTCGACACGTGGGAGGTCACCCTGTCCTGACCGCCGCGGGAGCGGCGCCCGCCGACCGGCCCCCGTCCGGGTGACGGCCGGTCGGCTGAACGGCGGGTGACGCCCGGCCGCGGACGGGCGCGCATAATGTGCGTGACCCACCTGTTTGGGGTGATATTGGCGCCTAAGTGAGTCCTGGGAGCCAATAGGAGGCACTCCATGCGCGGAGCCACCCACGCCAAGTGGGCCGCATGTGCGGTGGCCGTAGCCCTCGCGGCGACGGCATGCGGCGGTGGAAGCGACAGCGGCGGCGGGGGCGACGGCATCGTCAGTTCCTCCTGGGGCGACCCCCAGAACCCGTTGGAGCCGGCGAACACGAACGAGGTCCAGGGCGGCAAGGTCCTCGACATGATCTTCCGGGGCCTGAAGCGGTACGACCCCAAGACCGGCGCGGCCGACAACATGGTCGCCCAGTCGATCGACACCACCGACCAGCAGAACTTCACGGTCACGCTCAAGCCCGGCTGGAAGTTCAGCAACGGCGAGTCGGTCACCGCGAGCTCCTTCGTCGACGCCTGGAACTACGCCGCCGACGTGCGCAACAAGCAGAACAACTCGCCCTTCTTCTCCAACATCGTCGGCTACGACGACCTCCACCCGGAGAGCGGCGAGCCCAAGGCCAAGACCATGAGCGGCCTGGTCGTGAAGAACGACACGACCTTCACCGTCGCCCTGAAGGACAAGTTCTCCACCTGGCCCGACACCCTCGGCTACCAGGCCTTCTCCCCGCTCCCGAAGTCCTTCTTCACCGACCACGCCGGCTGGCTGAACAAGCCCGTCGGCAACGGCCCGTACACCGTGGACTCGTACACCAAGGGCACCGGCATGAACCTGCGCGCGTGGGACGGCTACACGGGCCCCGACAAGGCGCAGAACGGCGGCGTGGACCTCCGGGTCTACACCGACAACAACACCGCCTACACCGACCTGCTGGCCGGCAACCTCGACCTCGTCGACGACGTGCCCGCGCAGCAGCTCAAGAACGTCAAGAACGACCTCGGCGACCGCTACATCAACCAGCCGGCGCTCATCATCCAGACCCTCACCTTCCCGCTGTACGACCCCCAGTGGGGCAAGCCGGGCATGGAGAAGGTCCGCCAGGGCATCTCCCGCGCCATCAACCGCCCCGAGATCACCAAGCAGATCTTCCAGAACACCCGCAGCCCCGCCCAGGACTGGACCTCCTCGGCCCTCGGCGAGAAGGGCGGCTTCAAGGACGTCTGCGGCGACCTCTGCACGTACGACCCGGCGGCGGCCAAGCAGCTCATCCAGGAGGGCGGCGGCCTGCCCGGCGGCAAGATGACGATCACCTCGAACGTCGACACCGGCTCGCACCGCGTCTGGATGGACGCCGTCTGCAACAGCATCAACAACGTCCTCGGCCAGGGCGCGGTCTGCACCGTCAACCCGGTCGGCACCTTCGCGGACTTCCGCAACCAGCAGAGCTCCTTCAAGCTCACCGGCCCCTTCCGGTCCGGCTGGCAGGGCGACTACCCGCTGATCCAGAACTTCCTGCAGCCGCTGTACTACACCGGCGCCTCCTCCAACTACGGGAAGTTCAGCAACCCCGACTTCGACAAGCTCGTCGACGAGGCCAACCAGGAGAGCGACACCGCCGCGGCGATCGCGAAGTTCCAGGACGCCGAGAAGATCCTGGCGGCGCAGATGCCGTCGATCCCGCTCTGGTACCAGAACGGCAGCGCGGGCTACTCGGAGCGGCTGTCGAACGTCTCGCTCAACCAGTTCAGCGTCCCGGTCTACGACCAGATCAAGGTCAGCTGACCCACCCGACCCAGCCCTGGGCACCCCGGCGGCGGCGCGTACGCCCTCGCGCCCCGCGCCGCCGCCGGCGCACCCACCCGGACCCTGGAGCCGTCCATGGGACGCTACGTCATCCGGCGGCTGCTGCAGATGATCCCGGTCTTCATCGGCAGCACCTTCCTGATCTTCGTCATGGTGTACGCACTGGGCGACCCGGTCGCGGCCCTCTTCGGCGACAAGGCCCCCGACCCCGCCACCGCCGCCCGCATCCGCAAGGACCTCTACCTCGACCAGCCCCTGTGGAAGCAGTACCTGCACTACATGGGCCAGATCTTCCAGGGCGACTTCGGCACCGCCTTCAACGGCCAGCCCGTCACCGAGCTGATGGCCTCGGCCTTCCCCGTCACCCTGCGCCTGACGATCATCGCGATCCTCATCGAGATCATCGTCGGCATCACCTTCGGCGTGATCAGCGGACTGCGCCGGGGGCGGGCCGTCGACACGACGCTGCTGGTCCTCACCCTCGTCGTGATCTCCGTCCCCACCTTCGTGACCGGCTACCTCCTCCAGTACGTCCTCGGCGTGAAATGGGGGTGGGTGTCGCCCACCGTCTCCTCGGACGCGCCGTTCAACGAGCTGATCCTCCCCGGCATCGTGCTGGCCCTGGTCTCCCTCGCGTACGTCACCCGGCTGACCCGCACCTCCATCGCCGAGAACACCAAGGCCGACTACGTCCGCACCGCCACAGCCAAGGGCCTGCCCCGCCACCGGGTCATCACCCGGCACCTGCTGCGCAACTCCCTGATCCCGGTGGTCACCTTCATCGGCACCGACATCGGCGCCCTGATGGGCGGCGCCATCGTCACCGAGCGGATCTTCAACATCCACGGCGTCGGCTACCAGCTCTACCAGGGCATCCTGCGCAACAACTCCCCCACCGTCGTGGGCTTCGTGACCATCCTCGTCATCGTCTTCCTGCTCGCGAACCTGCTCGTCGACCTGCTCTACGCGGTCCTGGACCCGAGGATCCGTTATGCCTGAGCCCGACCCCGAGCGCCCCCCGACCGAGCCGGACGTCCCCGAACGCACCGAGCAGCCCGGCGTCCCCGGGCACTACGACCCCCTGCGACCCGGACGCCGGGAAGCGATCGCCCCCACCGGACAGGGCGGACCCATGGACCTCGCACTCGACGAGGCCGAGAGCCTGGAGAAGTCCCTCGACAACGAGGGCGGCTCCGGGCCGGCGCAGAAGCCCCGCAGCCTGTGGTCGGACGCCTGGCACCAGCTGCGCCGCAACCCGGTCTTCATCATCTCCTCGCTGCTGATCCTGTTCCTGGTCGTCATCGCCGTCTGGCCCCAGCTCATCGCCTCCGGCGACCCCCTCCAGTGCGACCTGTCCAAGTCCCAGCAGGGCTCCGAGCCCGGCCACCCGTTCGGGTACGACACCCAGGGCTGCGACGTGTACACCCGGACGGTCTACGGCGCACGGGCCTCCATCACGGTCGGCATCTGCGCGACCGTCGGCGCGGCCCTGCTCGGCTCGTTCCTCGGCGGGCTGGCCGGGTTCTTCGGCGGTTGGTACGACTCCGTGCTCTCGCGGGTCGCCGACATCTTCTTCGGCATCCCCGTCGTCCTCGGCGGCCTGGTGTTCCTCTCCGTGGTCACCAGCACCACCGTGTGGCCGGTGGTCGGCTTCATCGTGCTGCTCGGCTGGCCGCAGATCGCCCGCATCGGCCGCGGCTCCGTCATCACCGCGAAGCAGAACGACTACGTGCAGGCCGCCCGCGCCCTCGGCGCCGGCAACGGGCGCATGCTGCTGCGGCACGTCGCCCCCAACGCCGTGGCCCCGGTCATCGTGGTCGCGACCATCGCCCTGGGCACGTACATCGCCCTGGAGGCCACCCTGTCCTTCCTCGGCGTCGGGCTGCGCCCGCCCACCGTCTCGTGGGGCATCGACATCTCCAACGCCGCCCCGCAGATCCGCAACGCCCCGCACATGCTGCTGTGGCCCGCGGGCGCGCTGAGTATCACGGTGCTGGCGTTCATCATGCTCGGCGACGCGGTGCGCGACGCCCTCGACCCCAAGCTGCGCTGAGGCGCGCCCCCTTCCAAGGAGATCCGAGGAGAGTCGGAAGATGCTGCTCGAAGTCCGCGATCTGCACGTGGAGTTCAAGACCAGGGACGGGGTCGCCAAGGCCGTCAACGGGGTCGACTACTCGGTCGAGGAGGGCGAGACCCTGGCCGTGCTCGGCGAGTCCGGCTCCGGCAAGTCCGTCACCGCGCAGGCCGTCATGGGCATCCTCGACGTGCCCCCCGGCCGGATCGCCGGCGGCGAGATCCTCTTCAAGGGCGAGGACCTCCTGAAGATGAAGGAGGACCAGCGGCGCAAGGTCCGGGGCGCCGGGATGGCGATGATCTTCCAGGACGCGCTGTCCTCCCTCAACCCCGTGCTGACCGTGGGCGCCCAGCTCGGCGAGATGTTCCAGGTGCACCGCGGGATGTCCCGCAAGGACGCCAAGGCCAGGGCCGTGGAACTGATGGACCGGGTGAAGATCCCGGCCGCCGCGCAGCGGGTGACGGACTACCCGCACCAGTTCTCCGGCGGCATGCGCCAGCGCATCATGATCGCCATGGCACTGGCCCTGGAGCCCTCGCTGATCATCGCCGACGAGCCGACCACCGCCCTCGACGTGACCGTCCAGGCGCAGGTGATGGACCTGCTCGCGGAGCTCCAGCGGGAGCTCAACATGGGCCTGATCCTGATCACCCACGACCTCGGCGTCGTCGCCGACGTCGCCGACAAGATCGCGGTCATGTACGCCGGCCGGATCGTGGAGCAGGCGCCGGTCCACGAGATCTACAAGGCGCCGGCCCACCCGTACACCCGGGGCCTGCTGGACTCGATCCCGCGGCTGGACCAGAAGGGCCAGGAGCTGTACGCCATCAAGGGCCTGCCGCCGAACCTGCTGGCCATCCCGTCCGGCTGCGCCTTCCACCCGCGCTGCCCGATGGCCCAGCCGGTGTGCCGGACCGACGTGCCCCCGCTGTACCCCGTCACCGAGTCGCCCGTACCCCGCGCGAGCGCCTGCCACTTCTGGAAGGAGTGCCTCCATGCCTGAGGCGACGACCGCGACGGCGGCGACGGCCAGGGGGACCGGAGCCATCCTGGAGGTCCGCGACCTGGTCAAGCACTTCCCGCTGACCCAGGGCATCCTCTTCAAGAAGCAGATCGGCGCGGTCAAGGCGGTCGACGGCGTCTCCTTCGACCTGAGCGAGGGGGAAACCCTCGGCATCGTGGGCGAGTCCGGCTGCGGCAAGTCCACCGTCGCGAAGATGCTGGTCAACCTGGAACGGCCGACGGCCGGCTCGATCTCGTACAAGGGCGAGGACATCACCAAGCTGTCCGGCCGGGCGCTGAAGGCGGTCCGCCGCAACATCCAGATGGTGTTCCAGGACCCGCACCAGTTCTCGGGCGGTCAGCGCCAGCGCATCGGCATCGCCCGCGGCCTCGCGCTCAACCCCGAGATCATCATCTGCGACGAGCCGGTCTCCGCCCTCGACGTCTCGGTGCAGGCCCAGGTGGTCAACCTGCTGGAGCGGCTGCAGGACGAGTTCAGGCTCTCGTACGTCTTCATCGCCCACGACCTGTCGATCGTCCGGCACATCTCCGACCGGGTCGGGGTCATGTACCTGGGCCGCATCGTCGAGACCGGCACCGACGCGCAGATCTACGACCACCCCACCCACCCGTACACCCAGGCGCTGCTCTCGGCGGTGCCGGTGCCGGACCCCGCGGCGCGCGAGCACCGCGAGCGGATCATCCTCACCGGCGACGTGCCCTCCCCGGCGAACGTGCCCTCCGGCTGCCGTTTCCGCACCCGCTGCTGGAAGGCGCAGGAGCGGTGCGTCGTCGAAGTCCCGCTGCTGGCCGTGCCGGAGGCGTTCCGGGCCGCCGGGGGCCCGGCGGCCCACCCCTCCGCCTGCCACTTCGCCGCCGAGAAGACGGTGGTCCCGCCCGAGGGCCACCTCCCCCCGCCCCCGCCGCCGCCCCCGCCGACGGGAACAGGCCCGGACTCCTAGGCGGTGGCGGCGACTTCCCTGATCACCGGCTCGAACTCGCGTCGCGTGTAGACGTCGAACGGCGCGGCCAGCGCGCCGTCGACGACGCGCCGCACCCCGTGCCCGGCGGCGAACTCCTTCATGTGCGCGCGGGATTCCGGTCCGACGCCCCCGCCGATGATGAGCACCCCGAACGTGCCGGTCGCCAGCAGCGCCAGGGCCTCCTCGTCGGTGCTCACCCCCTGCGCGTCGAAGCCGTCCGCGTGCAGCGTCTCCAGCACCGCGGCCAGCCTGGAGGGCGTCCGCCCCAGCACCAGTGTCCTCATGCCCTTCTCCTTCCGTGGGAACAGACAACGTCGCCACCGACCCTAGAACCTCAAGTTCTCTTGAGGTCAAGCCCGTTGATCCCGCCACCCGATCATGGAACCGAACACTCCGGTCGACCCGTCTCGGGTCACGTCCCCAAGAACCGGAGAACCCCTCGATCATGGCTACACCGCACCACCCGACCGGCCCGGCCCCCGCACCGGGCAACCCCTACACCACGCCCGCCGGACACACCCCGGCGCCCGGCGGCCCGGTCCCCGCGGCCCCGGGGGGCCACGCAGCCGCCGCCCCCGTCGGTTACGCCGCCCCGGCCCCCGGCGGCCACGCCGCACCCGGGCCGGCTGCCGCGCAGGCCGGCACCGGCCCGGTCTACTTCGTGCCGCCCACCACGTGCCGCGCGTGCGGCGGCCAGGCCGTCGCCCACACCAAGGTCCGGGCCCACGTGGGCTTCCTCGTCGTCATGCGGTTCGAGCACCTGGACGGACCGTTCTGCCGGGCCTGCGGCCTGTCCGTCGTCCGCCAGATGACGACCCGGGCGCTGATGCTGGGCTGGTGGGGGCCGCTCTCCCTGGTGATCTTCAACCCGTTCACGCTGCTGTGGAACCTGCGCGCCCACCTCACGTACCGCAAGCTCCCGCCGTCCGCCCCCGCCCCCGGCCGCACCCAGCTGGACCCCGGTCCGCCGGTCCTGAAGCGACCCCCGGCCTACGTGGCGCTCGTCCCCCTGGCCTGGGCGATCTGGGTCGTGACCCAGATCGTGGCGCACGCCTGACCCCGGGCCGACCGCCCGCACTGCGACCGTTGAGTACCACGGGCTGAGCGGATCCGGCGGGCCGTCGCCCCGGAAACGCCGCAGGGCGCCCGGGCCGCTCGGAAGCGGCTCGGGCGCCCTGAGGACGTACCGGGAGGATCAGACGACGCCGAGGACGTCCTTGTCCTCCGCGAAGTGGCAGGCCGACTCGTGCGCGGCCGGGGAGTCCGAGCCCTTGAAGCGCTCGGGGATCGCCAGCACGGGCACCTCCTCGGCGCACTTGTCCTGGGCCTTCCAGCAGCGGGTGCGGAAGCGGCAGCCCGACGGCGGGTTGGCCGGCGAGGGGACGTCACCGGTGAGGATGATCCGCTCGCGGTGCTCGCGCGCGTCCGGGTCCGGGACCGGGACGGCGGAGAGCAGCGCCTGGGTGTAGGGGTGCGTCGGGTGGTCGTAGATCTGCACGGCTCGTCGCAGATGATGATCTCGGGGTTGAGCGCGAGGCCGCGGGCGATGCCGATGCGCTGGCGCTGACCGCCCGAGAACTGGTGCGGGTAGCGGTTGATGTACTCCGGGTTCAGGCCGACGACGTCGAGGAGCTCCTGCACCTTGCGGCGCCGGTCGCCCTTCGGGGCCACCTCGGGGTGGATCTCGAAGGTCTCGCCGATGATGTCGCCCACCGTCATACGGGGGTTGAGCGAGGTGTACGGGTCCTGGAACACCATCTGGATGTTGCGGCGGACGGCCTTGAGGGCGCGGCCCGACAGCTTGGTGATGTCCTGGCCCTTGTAGAAGACCTCGCCCGCGGTGGCGCGCTCCAGGTTCATCAGCAGCTTGGCGACCGTGGACTTGCCACAGCCGGACTCGCCCACGATGCCCAGGGTCTCGCCCTGGTACAGGTCGAACGAGACGCCGTCGACGGCCTTGACGGCGCCGACCTGCTTCTTGAACAGGACGCCCTGGGTCAGCGGGAAGTGCTTGACCAGGTTGCGCACCTGCAGGATCGGCTCACCCTTGGCGACGGGCGCGCTGATCGCGGCCTCGACGGCCTCGGCGGAGACGGCTTCCTCGGCAGCCCCGTCGTTCTTGCTGAGCTCAGCCATGGATCGTCTCCTTCCAGAAGTGGCAGGCGCTCTTGCGGCCCGGCAGCTCGCTGCCGTCCTGCTCGGTCACCAGCTGCAGCGCCGGGACCTCGGTCCGGCACACGTCCTGGACCGCGGTGCAGCGCGGGTTGAACGAGCAACCGCTCGGGAGGTTGAGCAGGTTGGGCGGCAGGCCCTTGATCGCGAAGAGCTCCGAGCCCTTCTGGTCGAGCCGCGGGATCGAGTCCAGCAGGCCCTTGGTGTACGGGTGCGCCGGGCGCTTGTAGATCTCGTGGACCGGGGCGGTCTCGACGATCCGGCCGGCGTACATGACCGCGATCTTGTCCGCGACGTCGGCGACGACGCCGAGGTCGTGGGTGATCAGGATCAGACCCATGTTCATCTCGCGCTGGAGCTCCGCCAGCAGGTCCATGACCTGCGCCTGGACGGTCACGTCCAGGGCGGTGGTGGGCTCGTCGGCGATGATCAGGTCCGGCTCGAGGGCCAGGGCCATGGCGATCATGATGCGCTGGCGCATACCGCCGGAGAACTGGTGCGGGTAGTCGTTGACCCGGGCCTTGGCGGCGGGGATCTTCACCCGGTCCATCAGCTCGACGGCCTTGGCCTTGGCGTCCTTGGCGGACATGCCCTCGTGGACGCGGAACATCTCGCCCAGCTGGTAACCCACGTTGAGCACGGGGTTCAGGGAGGACAGCGCGTCCTGGAAGATCATGGCGATCTTCCGGCCGCGGATCTTCCGGCGCTCCTCGTTGCTCATCTTGAGCATGTCCTGGCCGCGGAAGACGATCTCGCCCTTCGGGATGCGGCCGGGGGGCATGTCGAGGATGCCCATGATCGCCTGCGCGGTGACGGACTTGCCGGAGCCGGACTCGCCCAGCACGGCCAGCGTCTCGCCGGCGTCGACGGAGTAGTTGACGCCGTTGACGGCCTTGGCGACACCCTCACGGGTGTGGAACTCGACGTGCAGGTCTCGGACTTCGAGCAGCGAGCCCTGGTAGTCCTTCTCCCCGTTGCGCGGGGCCGGGACCGTCGCGGTCTTGTCGGTGGTGGTCACGTACGCCCTCCTCAGCGCAGCTTGGGGTCGAGGGCGTCGCGCACCGCGTCGCCGAGCATGATGAACGCCAGCACGGTGAGGCTCAGCATGCCTGCGGGGAAGAACAGCACGTGCGGGGCCGTGCGGATCACCTGCTGGGCCGACGAGATGTCGATGCCCCAGCTGATGGTCGGGTCCTGCAGGCCGATGCCCAGGTAGCTCAGGGTCGCCTCGGCGCCGATGTAGCCGCCGAGCGCGATGGTCGCGACGACGATCACGGGCGCGATGGCGTTCGGCACGATGTGGCGGAGCATGATCCGCCAGGTGCCGGCGCCCAGCGCCCGGGCGGCGGTGACGTAGTCCGCCTCCTTGGCGATGATCACCGCACCGCGCATGACGCGGGTCATCTGGGTCCAGCCGAGGAACGTCATCGCGAAGACCACGGTCCAGATGGTGCGCTCCGCGAAGGCGTTCAGAACGATCAGCGAGCCCAGCAGCAGCGGGATGCCGAAGAAGATGTCGGTGATGCGGGAGACGACGGTGTCGACCCAGCCGCCGAAGTAGCCGGCGATCAGACCGGTGATGCCACCGATGATCGTGACCGCGCCGGTGACGGTGATGCCGACGGTGATCGAGGCGCGGGCGCCGTAGAGCATACGGGCGTAGATCGAGCGGCCCTGGCCGTCGTAACCGAACCAGTCGGGCTGGAACAGGTGGCCCCAGTTCGGGGTCGACAGGTAGTGGTTGCGCAGGTCGCCGGCGCGCGGGTCCACCGAGGTGAACAGGCCGGGCGCGATGGCGATGGCGATGAGCAGGACGATCAGCGCGAGCGAGAGGACGAAGACCGGGCGGCGGCGCAGGTCGCCCCACGCGTCCGACCAGAGGCTGCGGGCCTTGTCGTCCTTCTTGGCCGGCGCCGCGGCGGCGGCAGCGGTCTGCTCGGTCACGGCCTCGGCCGTCTGGATGGTGTCAGGCATACCGGATCCTCGGGTCCAGGACGGCGTAGAGCAGGTCGACGATCAGGCTGGAGAGCAGGTAGACGACGACGAGCACGGTCACGAAACCGACCACCGTCGCACCCTCCTTGCCGTTGATCGCGCGGTAGAGCGCGTTGCCCACGCCCTGCACGTTGAAGATGCCCTCGGTGACGATGGCGCCGCCCATGAGGGCGCCCAGGTCGGTACCGAGGAAGGTGACCACGGGGATCATCGAGTTGCGCAGCAGGTGGCGGCCGATGATCCGGCGGCGGGGCAGGCCCTTGGCCACCGCGGTGCGGATGTAGTCCGAGCGCATGTTCTCGACGATCGACGTCCGCGTCAGACGGGCGACGTACGCCAGGGACAGCGAGCCCAGCACGATGGCCGGCAGCATCAGCTGCTGCAGGTCCATCGAGTCCTGGACGGTCGGGGTGACCCAGCCCAGGGTGTCGGAGAAGACCGCCTGGAGGATGTACGCGAGAACGAAGATCGGCATGGAGATCACCAGCAGGGTGACGACCAGGACGAGCTTGTCCATGATCTTGTTGCGGCGCAGACCAGCGAGAACGCCGAGCAGGATGCCCAGGACGAGCTCGATGCTGAAGGCCAGCAGGGCGAGGCGGACGGTGACGGGGAGGGCCTCACCCATCACGTCCGTGACCTGGCGGCCGGACATCGTCTTGCCGAAATCGAACTGGACGAGGTTGGTGATGTAGTCCAGGTACTGCTTCCACAGCGGCTGGTCCAGGCCCAGTTCGTGCTTGATGGACGCGAGCTGGGCGGGGTCTGCCGCCTTGTCGCCCCACATGGCTCGGACGGGGTCGCCCGGGAGGGCGTACACCATCAGGAAGATGAGCAAAGTGGTCCCGAGGAATACCGGGATCATCTGGAGCAGTCGCCTCGCGACATAGCGCCCCATGGTGCCTCCATTGGTGGTCGGCGCGACAGCGGCCGGACCGCTCCCCCAGAGTCGGGGGGAGCGTCCGGCCGTGTCGTCAAACTGCCTGCTCCGCGGTTCGCGGAGCGTGAGGGGTGGGCCGGTTGCCGACCAGTTACTTCTTCTTGACCTCGACCTGGGTGAACACCGGGTCGCCGAAGGAGTCGTACGTCACGTTCTGGACGTTGTTCGACCAGCCCGCGTTCGTCTTGTAGTACCAGAGCGGGATGGAGGGCATGTCCTTCGCGAGGACGGCCTCGGCCTGCTGGTACAGCTCGGTGGTCTTGTCGACCGAGGTGGCCTTGTCGGCCTCCTTGGTGAGCTTGTCGAACTCGGGGGAGGAGTACAGCGAGTCGTTCGCGGAAGCGCCGGTGCCGTAGATGTCACGGAGGAAGTTGGCGTTCAGCGGGTAGTCCTGCTGCCAGGCCGAGCGCATGATGCTCTTGACCTTGTGGCCGTCGATGATGTCGCGGGCCGTCTTGAAGTCGGCCTTCGGGTCACCGACGCACTCGACGCCCGTGGACTGACGGATGGAGTTGCAGACCGCGTCCACCCACTCCTTGTGACCACCGTCGGCGTTGTACAGGATGGTGATCTTGTTGCCGGGGACGCCGCCGCCGGCCTTGATCAGCTCCTTGGCCTTGGCCGCGTCGAACTTGCAGGCCTCGCCGCAGGCGCCGGACTTGTAGCCGGCGACACCCGGGGCGACCCAGGAGTCGGCGGGCTGACGGGAGCCCTGCAGCACGGTCTTGGTGATCGTGTCGCGGTCGATCGCCATCGACAGACCCTTGCGGACCTGGGCCTTGTTCACGCCCTGCCAGTCCTTGTTGTACATGGCGAAGGCGATGGAGGTGATGCCACCCATGGCCTGGTCCACGGCGCGGTCACCGAGGTCCGACTTGTACTTGAGCAGGTTGGTCGGGCTGACCTGGTCCAGGACGTCCAGGGTGTCGGACACGGCCTCCTTGTAGGCGGCCTCGGCCTGGGTGTAGTTCTTGAAGACGATGCCGCCGTTCTTCGGCTTGTCGTCGCCCTTGTAACCGTCGTACGCGGCCAGCGTGACGGCCTTGTTGTGCTCCCAGCTGACGAACTTGTACGGGCCGTTGCCGATGGGGGCCTGGCCGTACTTCTTCGGGTCACCGAAGAACGCCTTCGGCAGCGGCGAGAAGGCCGTGTAGCCGAGCTTGTACTGGAAGTAGGAGACCGGCTGGACCAGGTCGATGGTGAACTCGGTGTCCGAGACGACCTTCAGACCGGACATCTTGTCGGTCTTCGCGGCGCCCTTCTCCGGGTGCACGTCGGTGTAACCGGCGATGTCGGCGAACCAGTTCGAGTTGATCTGGTTGTTCTTGGTCGCGGCGGACCAGTTCCAGCTGTCCACGAAGGACGCGGCGGTGACCGGGGTGCCGTCGTGGAAGGTCCAGCCCGACTTCAGGGTGACCTTGTAGTGCTGGGCGTCAGTGGTCTCGATCTTCTCGGCCATCTGGTTGCGCAGCTTGCCCGTGGCCGGGTCGTAGTCCAGGAGACCGCGGAACAGGTTCTTGATGATGCGGCCGCCACCGACCTCCATGGCGTTGGCGGGCTGCAGCGGGTTCTGCGGCTCGGAGCTCTGGTAGCTCCAGACACCCTTCGGGTCAACGGCACCCTTGGCCGAGCCGGTCTTGCCGTCGTTGCCACCACAGGCCGTGGCCGCCAGGGCGACGACGATCGCGCCCGTTACCAGCTTGGCGCTCTTGGCACCGCGCATGGGATTCCTCCTCATGAGTCCACTGATCAACATGAGGGACACAAGTAAGCAGCCGACACCCCTGACGGCTGCGAGACAGTGCCCCGAGTGTGCTCGTGAGTCGGCGCTCCCCACAGCGCGTGACCCATTGACCCGAGCTCAATGCAGACATCCTCAAGGACAGCACTGTCCGTTAACCACACTTAAAGGGTCTCGTTTTCACAACATCAACAGCTCTCAAAACCCGAAATACGGACAAAGGGAGCACAGACAGACACGTGCGAAACGGACTGTTAGCGCACGTTCCGGAGTGTGACGGTCGGAATCCGGACACCGGAGTGCAACAATCCGGTTGACAAACCGTCGGACAACGCACACAGCCCGGCCCCCACGAGTCCGTGGGGGCCGGGCTGTTGTCATCCGTCGCGCCTGCCGCAGTGTGCGCCACGGCACACTCCGGCGGCCAGTGCGGTGCGGCCTCTTTTACCAGGCCTTGTGACTCTGCTTACTACTCGGCGGCCGTACGCCCTACTTGGCGGCCTTGGCGCGCGACGCGGTGCGCGAGCGCTCCTTCTGGTCCAGGACGACCTTGCGGATGCGCACGGCCTCCGGGGTCACCTCGACGCACTCGTCGTCGCGGCAGAACTCCAGGGACTGCTCCAGGGAGAGCTTGCGCGGCGGGACGATCGCCTCGAAGGAGTCGGCGGAGGCGGAGCGCATGTTGGTGAGCTTCTTCTCCTTGGTGATGTTCACGTCCATGTCGTCGGAGCGGGAGTTCTCGCCGACGATCATGCCCTCGTACACCTCGGTGCCGGGGTCGGTGAACAGCACGCCGCGCTCCTGCAGGTTGGTCATCGCGAACGCGGTGACCGCACCGGCGCGGTCGGCGACCAGGGAGCCGTTGTTGCGGGTCTGCAGCGGGCCGAACCACGGCTCGTGGCCCTCGTGGATCGAGTGCGCGATGCCGGTGCCGCGGGTCTGCGTCAGGAACTCCGTACGGAAGCCGATCAGGCCGCGGGACGGGACGACGAACTCCATGCGGACCCAGCCGGAGCCGTGGTTCGACATGTTGTCCATGCGGCCCTTGCGGACGCCCATGAGCTGGGTGACGGCACCCATGTGCTCCTCGGGCACGTCGATCGTCATGCGCTCGACGGGCTCGTGGGTCTTGCCGTCGACCTCCTTGGTGACGACCTGGGGCTTGCCGATGGTCAGCTCGAAGCCCTCGCGGCGCATCTGCTCGACCAGGATGGCCAGCGCCAGCTCACCGCGGCCCTGCACCTCCCAGGCGTCCGGGCGCTCGGTGTCCAGGACGCGCAGGGAGACGTTACCGATCAGCTCGCGGTCCAGGCGGTCCTTGACCTGGCGGGCGGTGACCTTGCGGTCCTTGACGGCGGACTTGGCGTCCGCGCCCTTGCCGCTGCCGCCGCGGCCGACCAGCGGGGAGGTGTTGGTGCCGATGACCATGGAGATGGCCGGCTCGTCCACCGTGATCAGCGGCAGCGCGATCGGGTTCTCCGGGTCGGCCAGCGTCTCGCCGATCATGATGTCGGGGATACCGGCGACGGCGCAGATGTCACCGGGGCCGGCGACCTCGGCGGGCTTGCGGGTGAGCGCCTCGGTCATCATCAGCTCGGTGATGCGGACGTTCGAGATCGTGCCGTCGCGCTTGATCCACGCGACCGTCTGGCCCTTGCGCAGCTCGCCCTGCTCGACGCGGAGCAGCGCGATGCGGCCGAGGAAGTTGTCGGCGTCGAGGTTGGTGACGTGGGCCTGGAGCGGCGCGTCCTCCTCGTACGTCGGGGCCGGGACGTGCTCCAGGATCGTGGAGAAGAACGGCTCCAGGTTGGTGGAGTCCGCCGGGACGGTGCCGTCCTCCGGCTTGGTCAGCGAGGCGATGCCGTCGCGGCCGCAGGCGTAGACGATCGGGAACTCGATCTGGTCCTCGTCGGCGTCCAGGTCCAGGAAGAGGTCGTACGTCTCGTTGACGACCTCGTCGATCCGGGAGTCCGGGCGGTCCGTCTTGTTGATGCAGAGGATGACGGGCATCCGGGCCTGGAGCGCCTTGCGGAGCACGAAGCGGGTCTGCGGCAGCGGACCCTCGGAGGCGTCCACCAGGAGGACGACGGCGTCGACCATCGACAGACCGCGCTCGACCTCGCCACCGAAGTCGGCGTGGCCGGGGGTGTCGATGATGTTGATCGTGATCGGGGCCCCGCCGTCCTTGGGGTGGTACTTCACCGCCGTGTTCTTGGCGAGGATCGTGATGCCCTTCTCACGCTCCAGGTCGTTCGAGTCCATCATGCGGTCGTCGAGCTGCTGGTGGGCCGCGAAGGCGCCGGCCTGCTTGAGCATGGCGTCGACGATGGTCGTCTTGCCGTGGTCGACGTGGGCGACGATGGCGACGTTACGAATATCGTGGCGCGTGGGCATACTTCGGCGCTTCTCCCGGATCGTGGATTGGCGTCGCGTACGGTCCGGCACGCGAGCCCGCCGGGCGGAAAACCTGCCACGGCCTTACCCCATGGTACTTCGCGCAGCGCGGGGCGCATGCCGGGGGTATGTCAAGAGCCCGGAGGGAGGAGCTTTCGGGGGTGGCCGAGTCCGTACGGTCGTGGGGACCGGACGCGGCCGGCGGAGCCGGGGCGATGGGGCACGGGGCCGGGTCAAGGGCCGGGTGGAACGGTGCGGGGCCGGGTCAACGGGTGCGTACGACCTTGCCCGCCGGGCGCGCCGGCGGGCAAGGAAATTGAGGCACTTCTGAGGTTGCGGACCCCGGTCTCCACAGGATCTCCCGGTGCCCGCCCCGCAGGTTTCGCCGGCGGGGCGGCCGGTGTTCCCGGAGCCGCTACCCCTTGTTCTTCGGGGCGCCGGCCGCGCCGGCCTTCTTCCAGCCGATGTCCTGGTAGTGCGGGGCGCCGAGGCCGAAGGCGCCGGCGTTGACCACGCCCGCCTTGACCGCGACCAGCTCCGGCCGCTGGAAGAGCGGGATCGAACCGGCGGCCGCCCAGATCCGGGCGTCCGCCTTCTTCATCAGCTCCCGGGCCTCGTCCTCGTCCAGCTCGCCCAGGGCCTGGTCGAACAGCTGGTCGATGTGGTCGGTGCCGACCCGGGTGTAGTTCTGTTCGATCAGCAGCGAGCCGTCCGCGGCCGGCTCCGGCTTGGCGAAGATCGGCCGGGCGTCGGTGGCGGGGAAGGCGGTCGCGGGCCACGAGTACAGGGCCAGGTCGTACTGGCCGGAGGCGATGTGGTCCTTGAAGAAGCTGTCGTCCGCCACCTTGGTCACCTCGGTGCTGATGCCGATCTTCAGCAGCATCTGCGAGATCCGGTCGCCCACCGCCCGCAGCTGCTCCGAGCCCGGGCCCGAGGGCAGGACGAACCGCAGCGAGAGGGTCCGGCCGTCCTTGGCGAGCAGGTTCCCCGAGGTGCGGACCTGCTTGGCGGGGGCCGGGGCCGGAGTGCCCTGCGGGGCGTAGGCGCCGGCCTGCGGCTCGCCCACCGCGCGGGCCCCGGCCGCCGGGTCCTTGCCGTCCGCGGGGGCGGCCGGCTCCTCCTCGGCCCGCTTCTTGCCGTCGTCGCGGGCGCCGGCCGCGTCCGCCTGGGCCGCCGCCTCGGCCTGGGCGACGAGCGAGGCGCCCTGCAGGGCCGCCAGCGGGGCCGGGGCGATCAGGGCGGGGCCGCCCCGCAGCTCGCCGGCGGTGTCCGCGCCGACGGCCTCGCCGTCCGGCCGGCTCCGGTAGCCGCCCTCCGGGACGGCCGCGCGCCCCGGATCGGCCGCGCTGCCGTGGCCGGCCCCGTGGGCGAGGGCGGGGGCGCCGAAGACGCGGTACTGGGTGGCGGCGCGGGCCGGGTGCTTCGCGTCGGCGGCCCCGCCCCCGGGGTTCTTGCCCTGGGGGTTCTTGCCGTCGGGGTTCTTGTCGTCGCCGACGATGTACAGCCCGTCGTTGCCGGTGCCGTCGCCGCGCGCGGTCTTCCCGTCGTCCTTCTTGTCGCGCTCCTCCCCCGTGGCCTGACTGCCGGCCCGGGCCCCGTCCGTCCGGTCGCTCAGCGGGGCCCCGCGCCGCCAGCCCGCGTCGGCCAGCAGCGCCTGGGCCGCCTTCGGGTCCTGGCCGCCCAGCGCGTCGCTGTTGTCGGCGTACGCACGCTGCCCGGCCAGCGCCAGGTGGCTGCCGACCGGCTTCGCCGGCAGCCCGAGGGGCCGCAGCACCAGGTCGGCCAGGTCCTGCCGGTCCAGGGCGCGGGCCACCGCCCGGCGCACCCGCTCGTCGGCGAGCGGGCCGGTGGAGCCGTTCAGGGCGAGCTGGGTCCAGACCGGCTCCAGGGAGCGCCGGACCCGGTACCCGGCCAGCGCCCGCCGCTGGGCGTCGTACGGGCGGGCGGCCTGCCCGGTCGTGGTCCGGGCGCCGGACCCGTGCGCGGGCGTGCCGGCCGCCCCGCCGGGGGCGTCCCCGACGGCGAGCGTGATCCGCTCGGCCGTGGCCCGGTCGATCTCGGCGATGTCCAGCTTCCCGGCGGCCAGCGCGGCCGCCCGCTCCGCCCGCGGCACGGCGGTGAGCACGAGGGTGTCGAGCTTGGCCGGCTTGCCCCACCAGCGCGGGTTGCGGGACAGCGTGACCGTACGGGCGCCCTTGTCGACCGCGCCGAGGGTGAAGGGGCCCGCGGTGACCTTGAGCGCGCCGCGGGCGCCCTCGTTGAAGGCGTCCGGCGTGCCGGTGACCTGCTTGGGGTAGAGCGGGGAGAACAGCGACCGCCAGTCCGCGTACGGCTTGGCGAAGGTGACCTTGACCTCCAGGTCGTTCGCCCCGCGCTCGATCTTCTCGATGCGGTCGTAGCCGGCGTTGCGGGCGGTCCAGAAGGCGGAGTCGCGGCCGCTCAGGGCCCGCCACTGGGACACGAAGTCGGCCGCGCCGATCTCCCGCCCGTCGCTCCACACGGCCTGCTGGTTCAGCTTGTAGACCACGACCTGCTTGGGCTCGCGCCCCGTGACCTCGGCCTTCTCCAGGTAGTCCGGATTGGCCACGGGCCGGCCGCGGTCGTCGAGGGTGAAGAGGGCGGGCAGCACCGCGCCCGCGATCCGGCCGGTCGTGGCGTCCGCGTCGGCCTGGTAGGCGTTGAGGGTGTCCGGCAGGGAGTCCACCGCCCACCGCATCACCCCACCGTCCGCGACCAGGTCCCGGACGGTGGCCTGGATGTCCGGCGGGGACGCGGCCGGGCCGCCGCCGTCGGAGGCGCTGCAGCCTGCCAGGAGGGGCAGAGCGAGGACGCCCGAGGTCAGGAACGCCAAGGAGCCGCGCCTTCGCTGGGACATGGGGGTACCTCCGGAACGGGACGGAACGGGCGGGGACGGCCGTGAACGATCACTTTCGGCGGTATATGGAGCTGATCACACCGGTGTCGGAACCCACTGAAATCGACCGCCCGCCGCAGCCCCCTCAGCCGGGCCCCGCCACGCCGCGAACCCCACCCGCTCGGACCAACGCGAGTTGCGGGTCGGCAGCGCCTTCCCTCCCCGGAGGGACGAGAATGGACACAGGAGGGGGCGCACAGATCGCGCCTGCGCGCCCGCAATCGCCGCACGTCCCTTCACAAGCGGGGACGGGAGGCGCGACACTCGCAGGCGCACATGAGCGTTGCCACCGCAACCTGCGGAAGTGAGGGCAAGTCATGTCCCTGCAGGACGATTTGAACGCCGTACGCCGCAACCTGGACGAGCTCACCCGAAAGGTCGAGCAACTGGAGCGGAAGGCCGCCGGGCAGCCGCCCGCCGCCGGCCGGGACACCCCGCCGGGCCGGTCGGGCATGGTCAGCATCCCCGACACGCCGTACGACTCCGCCCTGTGGTCCGACTCGGACGACGAGGGCCTCGGCGCCCGCGACCGCCGGGCCCCGTAGCTCCCCCGGCTCCCCCGGCTCCCCCAGGCCCCGGGCCCCCACCGGGCACGGGCCACCGGCGCGCGCTCCGGCGCCGTCCGGGCCACCGCGTTCCCGCGGCGGCCCGGTGCGGCGCCGTCGCGTTCCCGCCCCCACGGCCGCGCCGGTCCGCACCCCGGCGGCGCGGCCGCACACCCCTCGCCCACTCCACCCGGAGTCCCTCTTGGCCACAGGCACCCAACCACCGCCCCACCGGCTGACCGGCGTCCACGACCCCTCCCGGGCCGCGATCCGGGCCCGGCACCTGCGCACCGACCGCTGGTGGCTGGCCCCCGCCGCCACCGCGGCCGGCCTGCTCGCCTTCATCGCGTACTCGACCTGGCGGGCCTTCGCGAACGCCCACTACTACGCGGCGCCCTACGTCTCGCCCTTCTACTCGCCCTGCCTGGCGGAGAACTGCGCGCCCATGCACGGCGGCCCCAACTGGGCCCTGTTCGGCAGCTGGTGGGGCCTGTCCCCCGCCCTGCTGATCCTGGTCTTCCCGCTCGGCTTCCGGCTGACCTGCTACTACTACCGCAAGGCCTACTACCGCGGCTTCTGGGCCTCGCCTCCCGCCTGCGCGGTGGCCGAGCCCCACACGGCGTACACCGGGGAGACCCGCTTCCCGCTGATCCTGCAGAACCTGCACCGGTACTTCTTCTACGCGGCGCTGCCGGTCGCCGGCATCCTCACGTACGACACCGTGCTGACCTTCCGCGACGAGCACTACGCCTGGGGCCACATGGGCCTGGGCAGCCTGGTCTTCCTCGCGAACATCGTGCTGATCTGGGCGTACACGCTGTCCTGCCATTCCTGCCGGCACATCATCGGCGGCCGCCTGAAGCACTTCTCCAAGCACCCGGTGCGCTACCGGATGTGGGGCTGGGTGGGGAGGCTCAACGCCCGCCACATGCTGCTGGCCTGGTCCTCGCTGGTCAGCGTCGCGGTGTGCGACCTGTACGTGTACCTGCTGGCCACCGGCGCCTTCGAGGATCCGCGCTTCTTCTAGCTCCCCACGGAAAGGTGCTGCACGAGATGGCTCAAGTCGACCGGCAGGAGTGGGACGTGGTCGTGGTCGGCGCCGGGGGCGCCGGGCTGCGGGCCGCGATCGAGGCCCGCGAGCGGGGCGCCCGTACCGCGGTGATCTGCAAGTCCCTCTTCGGCAAGGCCCACACGGTGATGGCCGAGGGCGGCATCGCCGCCTCCATGGGCAACGTGAACGAGCACGACAACTGGCAGGTGCACTTCCGCGACACCATGCGCGGCGGGAAGTTCCTCAACCAGTGGCGGATGGCCGAGCTGCACGCCAAGGAGGCCCCCGACCGGGTCTGGGAGCTGGAGACCTGGGGCGCCCTCTTCGACCGCACCCCGGACGGGCGGATCTCGCAGCGCAACTTCGGCGGCCACGAGTACCCGCGGCTGGCGCACGTCGGGGACCGCACCGGCCTCGAACTGATCCGCACGCTCCAGCAGAAGATCGTCCAGCTGCAGCAGAAGGACCACGCCGAGACCGGCGACTACGAGTCCGGCATCAGGATCTTCCAGGAGTGCACCGTCACCCGCGTCGTGAAGGACGCCGGCGGCGCGGTCGCCGGCGTCTTCTGCTACGAGCGGGAGTCCGGCCGCTTCTTCGTCCTGGAGGCCCCGGCGGTCGTGCTGGCCACGGGCGGCATCGGCAAGTCCTTCAAGACGACGTCCAACTCGTGGGAGTACACCGGCGACGGGCACGCGCTGGCACTGCTGGCCGGGGCGCCGCTGCTGAACATGGAGTTCGTCCAGTTCCACCCCACCGGCATGGTCTGGCCGCCGTCGGTGAAGGGCATCCTCGTCACCGAGTCGGTGCGCGGCGACGGCGGGGTACTGCGCAACTCCGAGGGCAGGCGCTTCATGTTCGACTACGTCCCGGACGTCTTCAAGGAGAAGTACGCCGAGACGGAGGAGGAGGGCGACCGCTGGTACGAGGACCCGGACCACAACCGGCGCCCGCCCGAGCTGCTGCCCCGCGACGAGGTCGCCCGGGCCATCAACTCCGAGGTCAAGGCCGGGCGCGGCTCCCCGCACGGCGGGGTCTTCCTGGACGTGTCCACCCGCATGCCGGCGGAGCGGATCAGGCGGCGGCTGCCCTCCATGTACCACCAGTTCAAGGAACTGGCCGACGTCGACATCACCGCCGAGCCCATGGAGGTCGGCCCGACCTGCCACTACGTGATGGGCGGGATCGCCGTCGACTCCGAGACCGCCGCGACCGTGGGCGTCCCCGGCCTGTACGCGGCCGGTGAGGTGGCCGGCGGCATGCACGGCTCGAACCGGCTGGGCGGCAACTCGCTGTCCGACCTGCTGGTCTTCGGCCGCCGGGCCGGGCTGCACGCCGCCGAGTACGCGGCCGGGCGGATCGGGACCGGCACGCGGCCGACGGTGGCGCAGGCCCGGATCGACGAGGCGGCGGCGGAGGCGCTGGCGCCGTTCCACGCCGCCGAGGGCGCCGAGAACCCGTACACGCTCCACCAGGAGCTCCAGCACACCATGAACGACCTGGTGGGCATCATCCGCCGGGAGGGCGAGATGCGCGAGGCCCTGGAACGGCTCTCCGCCCTGCGCGCGCGGGCGGCCCGGGCCGGGGTCGAGGGCCACCGGCAGTTCAACCCCGGCTGGCACCTGGCGCTGGACCTGCGGAACATGCTGCTGGTCAGCGAGTGCGTGGCGAAGGCGGCCCTGGAGCGCACCGAGAGCCGCGGCGGGCACACCCGGGAGGACCGCCCCGCGATGGAGCGGACCTGGCGGCCGGTGAACCTGCTGTGCCGCCCCGTCGACCCGGCCCCCGCGGACCCGGCCGCCGACCGCATCGAGCTGGTCCGCACCCGCACCGAACCCATCCGTCCGGACCTGCTCGCGCTCTTCGAGAAGGAAGAGCTGGTCAAGTACCTCGCCGAAGAGGAGCTCTACGAGTGACGACCTACGACGCACGCTTCCGGGTCTGGCGGGGCGACGCGGAGGGCGGGGACCTGGCCGACTTCACCGTCGAGGTCAACGACGGGGAGGTGGTGCTGGACATCATCCACCGGCTGCAGGCCACGCAGGCCTCGGACCTGGCGGTGCGGTGGAACTGCAAGGCGGGCAAGTGCGGTTCGTGCAGCGCGGAGATCAACGGGCGGCCGCGGCTGATGTGCATGACGCGCATGTCGGTCTTCGACCGCTCCGAGACCGTCACGGTCACCCCGCTGCGGGCCTTCCCCGTCATCCGCGACCTCGTCACGGACGTGGGCTTCAACTACGCGAAGGCGCGCGAGGTCCCGGCCTTCGTGCCGCCGCCGGGGGTGGCCGCGGGCGAGTACCGGATGCAGCAGGTGGACGTGGACCGCTCGCAGGAGTTCCGCAAGTGCATCGAGTGCTTCCTGTGCCAGGACACGTGCCACGTGGTGCGCGACCACGAGGAGAACAAGGCCGCCTTCGCCGGGCCGCGCTTCCTGATGCGGGTCGCGGAGCTGGACATGCACCCGCTGGACGCGGCCGAGTCCCAGGGCCTCGACCGCAAGCGGACCGCCCAGGAGGACCACGGCCTGGGCTACTGCAACATCACCAAGTGCTGCACGGAGGTCTGCCCCGAGGGCATCCGCATCACGGACAACGCCCTGATCCCCCTGAAGGAACGCGCCGTCGACCGCAAGTACGACCCCCTGGTCTGGCTCGGCAACCGCATCCGCCGCCGGTAGCGCGGCGAATGAGGGAATGGGGTCGCCGTCGGGCGACCCCATTCCCTCACAGCAGCACCTCTCGCCTATTTCGGCGGGGCCGCCTCAGGCTGCATCAGGCGGGCTCGTTGTAGGTAAACCTGCCCGGGCGAACCTTGAAGATGAAATCACCCTGGCCCCAGCAGTCCGCCGGCTCGCCGCCCCGCGCCTGCGAGACGTTCCAGTAGACGGTGAGCTGAATAGCCTTGGCCCTCGCCTCACCCGCCGGAATTACCTTGTTCACCGGGTAGTTCTTCTTCTGGGTGCGGCTCGGCGTGTAAGGGGGGATGCTCCACGGGTTGCCCCAAACCTGCTTGCCGTCGGTGCCACGGGCGATGCGGATGCCGCCGACCTGGGTGACCTTGCCGCCGGTGAGTTCAAGGTCGAAGCTCTTCAGCTCAACGCTGGTCGCCGTTACCCGGCCGAGGTGGTAGGTGACGCGGCCCAGGAGGTAGGCGCCACTCGTGCAGCCCCGAGCGCGCCGAGCATCCCAGCCCGCAAGGGAACTGGTCGCGGTGTTCGGGGTACTGCTCTTCGCCACAATGGTCGAGGCTCCGGGCGTCACGGCGGCCGAGGCCGGCGTGACGGCCATCATCACCGCAGCACCGGCCGCAGCGGTCGTGAATGCGACGGCCTTCAACTGCTTGTTCACAGGTTCTCCGATCCGAATAATCCGTGCCCAACCTGGGGCTCCGGTCGCGGGTCAGCGGCCGGGCAGGACCAAGGGATCACGATTGAGTGAACATCGACAACAGAATTGAGGAAGCTCTGAGCAAGTACACCCCACCCACAATCAAGCTCGGCTAGATATGACCGACCGGTGTCTCAATACCCGCTAAAAAGGGGGGGAACGGAATGCACGAATCCCCTTTACGCATTCCGCGCTGAACCGAGCGGCCCCGCCGCGCCCGGCACCGGCGGTTCCAGCAACCAAGGGCTCTGGCCACTGCCGGCCCCGTCATGGAGGGCACGGCGCGAAGCACCAGGGCAATCGGCCGGGGGGGGCATTCCGCAGGGTCCGCACCGTCCCGCGGCCGGGACGCGCGGCCTCGCCGACGACACCGCCCGCGGCTCCGGTCGCGAGGGGGACGAACCCCCCATACGCTCCCAGATGTGACGCCGCCGAGGAGGAGACGCAGCCGCGCCGGCGCGGCCGCCCGCGCAGCCCTCGCGCTCGCCGCGCTCGGCCTCACGGCCTTCGCCCTGACGGAGTCCGTGTCACAGGGCCCCGGCGCCGCCGTGGCGGCCCCGCCCGAACGGGCGGACCGTCCCGCCCCGCACACCGTCCGCCCCCCGGAGCACGCCGCCCGCGCGGCCACCGGGCACCTCGACGGCCTGGGCACCGACCCGGCCCGCCGGACCGCGCCGGGCACGGCCGTGGCGGCCGTACCGCGCGCCGTGGCGGCCGTACCGCACGCGCAGCCGGCGGGGCCGGCCCGCGCCCCCGCCGACGACCCCATCGCGCTGGACCGACAGGGCCAGGTCACCGACCGGGTCGGAGCCGTCGCGGGCCGGCGGGCGGAGGTCGCACGGGCCCTGGACCGGCTGTACGACAGCCGCCGCGTGCAGCTGTTCGTCGCGTACGTGGACGGCTTCTCCGGACGCTCGCCCCAGAGCTGGGCCGACGCCACCGCCGAGCGCAACGGCCTCGGCAGGGACGACGTCCTCCTCGCGATCGCCACCGGCGACCGCCAGTACGCGTACTCCGCCGCCGCCGACTCCGGCCTCACCCAGCAGCAGCTGGACGACGTGGCCCGGACGGCCGTCGAGCCCGCCCTGCGGCAGAACGACTGGGCCGGCGCGGCCATCGGCGCGGCGAACGGCTACGACGCGGTGCTCGGCGGCCGGCCCGTACCGACCCCCGCGATCACCCCCGGGGACCCCGACCCGGGCGGCGGCAGCCGCACGGCGGCCGAGGACGACGGGACCAGCGCCGGGGACTACGTGCTGCCCGTCGTCGCGGTCGGCGCCGCCGGTGCCCTGGGCGCGCTCGCCTACCGCCGCAGCCGCCGCCGCAAGGGCGCGAAGGCCGGCACGACCACGCCCGCGCCGCCCGGCTGGGGCACCCCCGCCGCCCCGCCCGGCCAGGTCCCCCTGCCCGAGCTCGACGCCCACGCGAAGGCCCTGCTGGTCGAGACCGACGACGCGGTCCGCACCAGCACCGAGGAACTCGGCTTCGCCACCGCCCAGTTCGGCGACGCGGCGGCCCGGCCGTTCACCGAGGCCCTGGCCCGCGCCGAGGACGAGCTGACCGCCGCCTTCCGGCTGCGCCAGCAACTCGACGACGCCTACCCCGAGGACGACCCCACCCGGCGCCGCATGCTCGACGAGATCATCGCCCGCTGCACCGAGGCCAACGCCGGCCTCGACGCCGAGACGGAGGCCTTCGACCGGCTGCGCGACCTGCAGAAGAACGCCCCGCAGGCGCTGGCGGCCGTCGAGGCCCGCTTCCGCGAGCTGACCGGCCGGACCACCATCGCCCGGGCCACCCTGACCGCACTGCGCACCCGGTACGCCGACTCCGCCTCCGCCCCGGTCGCCGGCAGCGTCGAACAGGCCGAGGACCGGCTGCTGTTCGCCACCACCAGCCTGGGCGAGGCCCGCACCGCCCTCGACGCCGCGGACAACGCCGTCGCCGCCGTCCACGTCCGGGCCGCGGAGGGCGCGGTCGACCAGGCCGCCACCCTCGTGGACGCCGTGGAGCGGCGGGCCCAGGACCTCGCCGAGGCGGCCGGCCGGCTCGACGGCGCGCTCACCGAGACCGAGACCGACCTCGCCGACGCGCGCGGACTCCTCACGGGCACCACCGACGGGGTGTCCACCGCCGACCTGCGCGGCCGCATCGCCCGGGCGGAGTCGGTGCTGGCCGACGTACGGCAGGAGCGGGCCGCCGGCCGGTACGACCCGCTCGACGCGCTGCGCCGGACCGAGGAGGCGGACGCCGTGCTGGACGAGGCGCTGGCCGGTGCGCGGGAGCGGGAGACCTCCAACCAGCGGGCCCGGGCCCTGCTGGAGCAGACCCTGCTGACCGCGCGCAGCACGATCGGAGCGGCCGCGGACTACGTCACGACCTCCCGGGGGGCGGTCGGCAGCCGGGCCCGCACCCGGCTGGCGGAGGCGCAGCGGCACCTGGAACGGGCCCGGGAGCTGGCCGGCCCGGACGCGTCGGGCGCGCTGGCGGAGGCGCAGCGGGCGGACGCGCTGGCCCGTGAGGCGCAGCAGCTGGCCGAGCAGGACGTGGGGGGCTTCCTGTCCCCGTACGGCGGGGGCGGGAGTTGGGGCGGGGGTGGGGGT